>NZ_CP009292.1:0-600000 GCF_000767465.1 Novosphingobium pentaromativorans US6-1 | reverse complement strand
GACCTGGGCTTCGCGGGCGCCGGATATATCTCCGACCCGGAGGCATGGGCGGCAGTATTCCACGTACCTGATACGGGCCCGCCCGGTATCTGGCGGATCGTCTACCCCATCGGCCCGGAGGTCGATGAAAAGCAGGAATTGCAGCCGGAAAACCTGCAGAAGAAGCTGTTCCACATCCTTGGCAGCGCAAACCCCGAACCCCCCGGCGGTGTATTCCCCCTGCATTACAATTCGATCTACCGCGTGCATCAGAGGGTTGCCACATGCTTTGCGCGGGATCGCCTGATCGTGGCGGGCGATGCTGCGCATGCCAACAACCCCCTTGGTGGCCTGGGTCTCAACAGCGGGATCCACGATGCGGTGAACATTTCGGCGAAACTTATCGAGATCTGGCATAACGGTGCCGATTCCGTCGAATTGTTCGATCGCTACGACCGGCAGCGGCGGCCAATTCATCACAAGCATATTCAGGCCATGAGCATTCGCAACAAGCGCATGCTGGAGGAGCGCGATCCTGTCGTGCGACGCCAGAATCTGGACGAGCAACGGGCCATTGCCGAAGATCCGGTTCGCGCCAGGGCCTATCTCATGGAAACTTCAATGATAAACTCGGTGCGCGAAGCCGCAGAAATCGAGTGAAAGTTTCCCTCACCGATACAATGAATTAGAGGAGCCGAAGCGGTGAAGATCTGTTATTTCAATGATGGGCGTCTTGGCGTCGTCGAAGGCGAAACGGTTTACGACGTTACGGACGTGCTCGAGAACCTGCCGCAGCATCGTCCGCCATTCCCCAGGCATGACGTGGTCATCGCCAATCTTGCCACGCTCCTGCCGAAAATGCGTGACGCTGCGGCGGACGCACCTCGGTTTGCCGTGTCTGACGTGCGTTTCGATCCGCCCGTCGGCAATCCCGGAAAGGTCCTCGGCGCCCCGGTCAATTACCTGGCCCACCAGCAGGAAGCGGAAGCCGACCCTTCGACTTTCGCCGAGGCGCAGGTCAGGCGCGTCGCGGAAATCGGCCTGTTTCTCAAGGCGACCAGTTCGGTGGTCGGCGTAAGCGAAGGCGTTACAGTCAGCTTTCCCGAGCGCCGTACCGACCACGAGGTCGAGCTTGCCGTGGTCATCGGCAAGCAAGGCCGGCACATTGCTGAAGCCGATGCCCTGGATCACGTGGCCGGTTACACGATCGGCCTCGACATGACGGTGCGCGGGCCGGAAGAGCGCTCGCTGCGCAAGTCGGTCGATTGCTATACGGTGCTGGGCCCCTGGATGGTGACGGCCGACGAATTCGGCGATCCTTCCAATGTCGCCCTGTCTCTGGAGGTCAATGGAGAAGCCCGCCAGGATTCGCGGACCAGCGAATTGCTCATGACGGTTCCCGGCCTGATCGCCTTCGCATCGCGCTTCTATACGCTCGAACCGGGAGACGTCATTATGACGGGAACGCCCGACGGTGTCGGTCCGGTAGTGCCCGGGGACGTCATGCAGGTGGCGATCGAGCGCGTTGGCCGCTTCGATGTTCCGGTCAAGTAAACCGGGCCGGAGGTGGAAATGCCAGCTTATGACTATATCATAGTCGGTGCCGGATCTGCCGGGTGTGTGCTGGCCAACCGGTTGAGTGCAGACCCGGCGGTCAGTGTCCTTCTCGTCGAAGCTGGACCGGAACCCAAGTCGCTGATGATCTCGATGCCGAAAGGCATCGGCAAGGTGCTGGGCGAGGACACTTATGTGCGCCGGTTCATGACCGAGAGCGCCGATCCTGCCCGCCACAATTCGCCGCCATGGCCGCGCGGACGTGTGGTTGGCGGAAGCAGCGCGGTGAATGGATCGCTCTACCTTCGCCCGCAGCCGGAAGACTTCGACGGCTGGGCCGCCAGCGGTCTGACGAACTGGAGCTGGGAGGCCATGGCGCCCTGCTTTCGCGCGCTGGAGGACCATGCCCTGGGCGCTGACGAACTGCGCGGTGCCGGTGGGCCGATGCATATCTCGCCCCACCCCTATCACAGCAGGCTCAGCGATGCGCTGATCGATGCCGGCGTTTCCATGGGGCTCGAACGCCGGGACGACATCAACCGGTTGGATATCGAGGGCGTGGGATACGTCAATCGCACGATCAAGAACGGCAGGCGCGTCACCGCAGCTTCGGCCTTCCTCGACCCCGTGCGCCATCGGCCCAACCTGCATATCGTCGTGGAGACTCTCGTCGAGAAAGTGCTGTTCAAGGGGGCGACGGCTTGCGGGATCCAGTGCCGCACGCCCTCGGGCCCGGCAACTTTCGAGACGACGGGGGACGTTATCCTCTGTGCCGGCACGATACAGTCGCCGCAGCTTCTGCAATTGTCGGGCATCGGCGATAGCCAGGTCCTCAAGGAGGCCGGCGTCGAACTGTTGCTTGAAAGAAGCGAAGTCGGTCAGAACCTGCGCGATCACTGGCTTTGTGCGCTGCAGTATCGCCTGAAGCAACCATTGAGCCACAATCTCCAGTTCTCGGGCTGGCGCCTCGTGAAGAACATGGTGCAATACATGCTTACCCATGGCGGCGTCATGGGGACAAGCGCGCACGAAGTGCACGGCAACTTCCGGACCCGTGAGGGGCTTGAGCGCGCAGACGCGCACTTCGTGGGCGGGTTGTTTTCCCGCGATCGCAGCGCGCCTCCGGGGGTTATCCGGTTCGAGACCGATCATGGCATCAATTTCGGGGTCTACCAGTTGCAGCCCGAAAGCCTCGGCTCGATCGGCATCACGTCTTCGGATCCGGCTGTCCAGCCGCACATTACCACGAACTTCCTCGCCACCGAGCACGACCGCCGTACCGCCGTCGACATGGTTCGGTTCATGCGCCGGATGTTCGATCAGCCAGCCCTGGCCCCTTACCTTGCGGAAGAGACCACGCCGGGCCGCGCGATCGACAGTGACGAGGCGATCGTCGATGCCACGCTTCGCAGCGGGAATCCGGTCTATCACGCGACAGGAACGTGCCGGATGGGCGCCGACCAGAATTCGGTGGTCGACAACGATCTCAAGGTGCGCGGCGTTGCCGGTTTGCGGGTCGTCGATTGCTCGGTCATGCCGACCATGGTTTCGGCCGGTACCAACGCCAGTGTCATGGCCATGGCCTGGCGCGCCGCCGATATCATTACGTCCAGACGTCGAGCTTGAGACCGGCGCCGTGAAGCAGAGGGTTGCCAATGCCTAAGATCGCGCTCGAGACCATACCGGCGAGCAACGGTACGCCGTATCCGGCCGAGTTCGCCGGACCGTTTGCGGGTCGCTGGACGCGCCGTGTCGGAAGCGCTGCGAAGTTCGAGGATTTCGGAGTAAGTCATGTGACGCTCGAACCGGGCGCGCAGTCATCGCAGCGGCACTGGCACGAGCAGGAAGACGAATTCGTGGTCGTGCTGTCCGGCACTGCGACGCTGGTTGACGATACGGGGCGCACTCTCATGGTTCCCGGTGACATGGCCGTCTTCCCCAAGAACGACGGTAACGGTCACATGCTGGTCAATGAAGGCGATCAGCCCTGTACGCTGGTGGCTGTGGGTGCACATGGTAGAGGCGATTGCCACTATCCGGATATCGATATGCATCTGTTCCACGGCAAAGGCTGGCGCCGAAAGGATGGAACGGAATTCCCCGAGCAGGAGTGATCGAACTTCATTGCGATATCACCCCGTGACAGAACGGCTCGAAAACAAGAGTCCCCAAAGGAGAGGAATATAATGCGCAAGGCCTTGCTTTCATTGCTTGCAGTTAGCGCCATGACACTTTCGTCAAATGGCTGGTGCAGCACTTTCGTGACACTGGGTACGCAAGGTGGCCCACTTTCCAGGCCGGACAGATCGCAGCCCGCCAATGCCCTGGTCCTCGACGATGGCTCCATCATCCTTGTCGATACCGGCGACGGGGCGGCCCAGCAGATGGCCAAGGCGGGCCTGCCGCTGGACAAGGTCCGTGCTGTATTTCTCAGCCACATGCATTTCGATCACACCGCAGGCGCGATGGGCATATTATCCCTGCATTATCAGAGCAATTTTCCGGAAGTGATAACGGTCTATGGACCTCCCGGCACGGTTGATTTCGTCAATGGCCTGCTCGAAGCCATGAAGCCCTTTGCCGCCGCCGGCTTCGGCGTTCCCGGTGAAAAGGTTGCAGATCCGCGCGACACGATCAAGGTCGTCGAGATCACCGATGGTTCAGTCGTTACGATCGGTGATGCGAAGGTCACTGCGGCGCAGAATACCCACTACACTTTCGCTCCCGGTAGCGAGCAGGATCGCAAGTACAAGTCGCTGGCCTTGCGCTTCGACCTACCTGACCGGTCGATCGTCTATACCGGTGATACCGGCCCTAGCACCAATGTCGAACGGCTTGCAAAAGGCGCAGACCTGCTTGTTTCAGAGGTCATCGACGTGCCGAAGATTGTCGCGATGATGAAGCAGCTGCGTCCCGACATCGATCCGCAGACGATGCAGCACCTCATCGAACATCAGGAAACGCAGCACATGCCTTATGAGGAAGTCGGCAAACTCGCGAAGGCTGCTGGCGTGAAGGCCGTAGCTCTGACGCACATCGTGCCCGGAACCGTGACGCCGGACGATGAGATCGCCTATCGCAAGCTGATTTCGCAATATTACGATGGACCGGTCGTCTTTTCCGAAGACCTGGACAAGTACTGAATTTAGGAAAGGCTTGCCGCACCGCTATCATCGCAGCGGTGCGGCAAACCGATTATTTCTCGTCGGTCGCGTGCGTCGACGCGATTTCAGCCTCGAGCCATTCCCGAAACTTGCGAAACGAGGGATTGCGCGTCCGGTTCTTGGGATAGACCAGGTAATAGGTGAAATCGCCCATGTTGAGGACCTCGGGCAAAGGCCTGACCAGCCGCCCGGCTGCAAGATCCGACTGGATCAACCCCAATTGCGCGATGGCGATCCCGTGGCCTTCCATGGACGCCTGGTAGGCGAGGGCCGAGCTCGCATATTTGAAGCCGGAGAAAGGATCGATCGAGGGGTTGCCGTGCTTCTCGTTCCACTGCTGCCAATCGTGCGCTCGCACGGTGGAGTGCAGCAAGGTCTTGCCGGCAAGATCCGCAACACACGAAATCGGGTGTTCTTCGAGGTACGCGGGGCTGCAAACCGGCGTCAGGCAATTGTCCATCAGGCGTTCGACCGCCAGGTCGGGCCAGTCACCGTCGCCGAGACGGACGGCGGCATCGACGCTCTCGCGCTCGAAGTCGACAGGATCGTTCGAGGTCGTGATCCGGATCTCGACATCCGGGTTCATTTCCTGGAAATTGCCGATGCGCGGAATCAGCCAGCGCATCGCGAAAGTCATGTAGCTTCTGATTCTCAGGACCTGCCCGACCTGCGGTCCGCAAAGATACTCCGTCGCATCGCGGATTTCATCCAGACAACGGCTGATCGTGGCAAGATACTGCTCACCTTCTGCGGTCAGCACGATCTCGCGGGGGTCGCGGCGGAACATCTGCTGGCCCAGGAATATTTCAAGGCTCTGCACCTGTCTGCTGACGGCGCCGGGCGTGACATTCAGTTCTTCGGCCGCGCGTCTGATGGACCGCAATCTGCCGGCAGCCTCAAAGGCCCGCAAAGCATTCAGAGGAGGCAATCTTTTCATGGCTCGGCGCTTAAGTTGCAGTTGAGGTTTAGTCAACTATCCCCAGCCGATATACCGCTTTATCCGGCGGTTTGCTTCACTTTATCATCGTACCATCAAATCCAATTCCGTCGATCAGAGTGGGGCGGAAAATACGGGAGGATGGTTTGCCTGACATCGTCAGCTGTTCGCGGTCCAGATCGAGTGGGAAACTTGTATTTCCCCGCATTCCTGAAGGAAGTGCAGTCGAAGGTCTGTTTGAGCCGGCGCAAGTGCCGAACGAAGCGGTGCTCTACAGCTACACCACGATCCACCCCAATCCCAAGACAGGCGAGTCGCCGTTCTCGCTCGGCTATGCCGACTTCCAGGGTGAGCTGAGGGTTTTCGGCAAGCTCGATCTCGGGCCCGACGAGCGGCCTGAAGTGGGCATGGCGCTGCGCCTGGAGCCGCAGGCGGACACGCAGTCCGGTCCCGAATACCTTCTAGTTCCCACGAAAGTCTGAGATGACGAAAGAAATCTACATAGCCGGGGCGGCTATGACGCCATTCGCGCGGCACACGACGCGCTCGATGCAGGATCTGGTGCAGAACGCTGTCCTCGATGCCTTGGCCGACGCGGAAGTGACGGCTGGCGAGATCGAAGCGATGTACAACGCCAACGTCTATGGCGGCATGGTCCTGGGACAAGTACTCGTCCGCGATCTCGGGATTACCGGGCCGCCACTCTATAACGTCGAGAACGCTTGCGCGAGCGGCGCAACCGCGGTGCATCTGGCCCGTCAGGCGCTGCAGCTCGGCCTTTACGAGACGGTGCTGGTCTGGGGCGTGGAGATGCTCACGGCTCTGGGCGGCGGCACGATTCCGCTGCAACGCAACGATTACAAGACCGACCTTTACGCCAAGGCAGGCATGACCCTGCCCACGGTCTATGCGATGCGCGGCACCCGCTATCTGCATGAACGCGGCGAACCGGCGGATACGCTCGGCATGATTGCTGTGAAGAACCGGGCACACGGCGCGCGAAATCCCCTTGCACAGCAGCAGAAGGAGGTCACCCTCGAAGAGGTCATGGCATCGCGGCCGGTAGCCGAACCCTTGACCCTCCTGCAGTGCTGCCCCTCGATGGTCGACGGTGCGGCCGCCCTGGTGCTGACAACCAAGCGGCCCACCCATGGACGACCGGCGACGCGTATCCTGGCTTCGGCAGTGCAGTCGGGCCATATCGAGGAAGGCTGCGACGACATTCTTGACGCAGAGATCACGGCGCGCACGGCGCGGCTTGCCTATGAGCAGGCCGGGCTCGGGCCCGAAGCGGTGAACGTCGTCGAACTGCACGATGCCTTCACCATCGCCGAACTGCTTTACTACGAAGCGCTGGGGCTGTGCGCACCAGGTGAAAGCGGCGCTTTCTTGCGTTCGGGCGCTACGGCCCTAGGGGGGCGCGTGCCTGTCAATCCCAGCGGCGGCCTGCTGGCGAAAGGACACCCGTTGGGCGCTACCGGCGTGGCGCAAATGGTCGAGGTTGCCTGGCAGCTCGAAGGCCGCGCGCACGGCAGACAGGTTGAGAACGCGCGCATCGGGCTGACGCAATGCACCGGGGGCGGGATCGCCGGGGTCGATCATGCCGCATCCGCCGTCCATCTCCTGGGGCTCTGACTTATGACTGACTCATCGGTGGCGCTGGTAACCGGCGGCGCGCAGGGTATTGGCTACGGAATCGCCGAAACGCTGGCACGCAACGGTCATGACATTGCAATTCTCGATCTCAATCGGGAGGCGGCTGAAGTTGCTGTCGCGAGGCTCGCAGAGGTGGCCCCCGGCGTGCGCGCCGTCGCGGCCATCGGCGATGTCACGCGCCGTGAAGACGTCGAAGCCGCCATCGGACAGGTGACGGCGCAACTCGGTCCGGTGAATGTGCTGGTCAACAATGCCGGCGTCGTTCGTGACAAGCGGCTGGAAAAAATGGAAGACGAGGACTGGGATCTCGTCATCGCAACCAATCTGCGCTCCCAGTTCCTTACCTGTCGCGCCGTGCTGCCGGGCATGGCCCAGCGGGGCTTCGGACGGGTCATCAATATCTCTTCGCGGGCATGGCTGGGCGGATTCGGCCAGGCGAATTACTCCGCTGCAAAAGGCGCAGTAGTCAGTCTTACGCGCAGTCTGGCCATTGAATATGCGGCTAAAGGCGTAACCGTGAACGCCATCGCTCCCGGCATCATCGAGACGCCTTTGTTCAAGAACTTCAAGGATGAAGTCCAGGATCGGCTGAAGGCGAGCGTTCCGATGAAGCGCATCGGGCTGCCGGAAGATGTTGCTCAGGCCGTCCTGTTCTTCGCGGCTCCGGCCAGTTCCTACGTGACCGGACAACTCCTCTACGTCTGCGGTGGACGCAGCCTGTCGAGCCCGAGTGTCTGAGATGGCTCTGGATCACACCATTGCCGATGGCGTTGCCACGATTTCCTTCAATCGTCCCGAGGCGCTCAACGCGCTGGACATCGCCACGCAATCTGCGCTGAGAGATCTGCTCGTCGAGTTGCGCGACAACGACGAGGTTCGCGTCATCGTCCTTACCGGGGTCGGCGACAGGGCCTTTTGCGTGGGTTCGGATCTCAAGAACACGCCAGCGAGCGATGCGCTTTATGCGCGCGCGTGGACGGCCGCGGATCGGCAGGCGACCGAGCTTGGCGCCTACGTGCGCCTGCTCAATTTCGACACGTTGCGGATCTGGAAGCCGATGATCGCCGCGATCAACGGTTATTGCATGGGCGGCGGGCTTGAAATCGCGATGCAATGCGATCTGCGTGTCGCTGCGCAAAGCGCATCGTTCGCGCTGCCCGAGGTGAAAGTAGGCAGCGTCGCCGGCATTTGCGGTCCCTTGCTGTTGCGGCTGGTACCGCAGGCTCACGCCATGAAGATGCTCCTGACCGGTGGCCGCATCGACGCGGTGGAGGCCGCGCGGATCGGATTGGTGAGCGACGTCTGGGCAGACGCCGATCTGGCAGGCAAGGCCCATGAGCTGGCGCTTCAGATTGCCGGCAACGCCCCCCTGTCGGTCACCGCGACCAAGCGGCTCGCCCGCAAGACCGAAGTTGTCGATCGCGCTGCCGTATTCGATCAGACCGAGGAGGTCTTCGGCATGCTCAAGCATAGCGAGGACCGGATAGAGGGGCGCAAGGCCTTTGCCGAAAAGCGCCCCGCGAAATTCAAGGGACGGTAAGCATGTCCAGTGATAACAAGCCCGGGCCGCCCCAGGAGAACCCGCTAGTCGGTGCCATGGCCGGCATCCGCGTCATAGACTTCTCGCAGATCGCTGCAGGCCCACTCTGCTCGATGCTGCTTGCGGACTTGGGGGCCGTGGTCATCAAGGTCGAGCCGCCCAGCGGAGACATCGCTCGCGGATTGGGACCGCCATTTGCGAATGGGGAGAGTGTTCTGCATCTCTCGCTCAATCGCAACAAGTACAGCATCACGGCCGATCTCAAGGATGCCGAGGATCGCGAACGGGTCATGCGCCTGGTCGCAGATGCCGATGTTGTCATCGAAGGCTACCGTCCCGGGGTGGCGCAGCGTCTCGGCCTGAGCTTTGACGACGTGCGCAAGATCAATCCTGATGCGGTGTATTGCTCAATCTCGGCTTTCGGTCAGCACGGTCCCTGGTCGCGCAAGGCGGGCGTGGACGGGGTCATTCAGGCCGTATCCGGTCTCATGAGCATTACAGGGGATGCCGATTCCCCGCCGAGCAAGGTCCAGACGCCGATCGTCGACATGTCTGCCGGCCTGCAGGCCACCGTTGCCATCCTTGCGGCTCTTGCCAAGCGCGACAAGGGGGAAGGCGTCGGTCACATCGACATCAATCTTTTCTCCAGCGCCCTGATAATGCAGCAGATCACGTTGACGTCCTATCTGATGTCATCGGAATTGCCGCTGCGAACAGGTAGCGGAGCGCCTTATGCCACGCCGAACGAGGCATATCGCACAGCCGATGGGTACATTCTCGTGGCGGCCTATCAGAAAGCCCACTGGCCATCGTTCTGCAGGATCATCGAACGGCCCGAGCTTTTCGATGCTCCCGAATATGCCGATCTGGCAACCCGACTGGAAAATCGGGAGCAACTTACCGCGCAGATCAATGCAGCGCTGATGAAGCATCCGACAGCATATTGGCTCGAACAATTCGATGACGCCGGCCTGATCTGCGCGCCCATCGCCGATTACGAGATGGTTTCGCAGCTTGAGCAACTGGACGAATTGCGCGCAATTGTTACTTGCGACCATGCCAAGGCCGGAGCGCTTTCCATGATCGGCTTTGCGATCGGCGGGGCGTCTCCGCCTGTGCGGCTTACCCCGCCGCTCCTCGGCGAACACAATGGCATCGCGCAATGGCCTGAAGCCAATTAAGCGATAGAACCGGCATTGGCCCTTCTGCGGGCGAGGCCTATCATACAAAGTCGCAGTCCAAGGCTGCAGCAACAATAAAGGTCGGACGAAATGACATCGGACGCAACATATCCATCCCTGGCGCTCCATATCGACGGGGAGTGGATCGGGCAGGGCAACCGCGCGATCCACAATGTCGTCAATCCGGCGACCGGCGGCACGCTCGCGGAGCTGCCGCTGGTATCCGCGGATGATCTCGACCGCGCATTGGATGCAGCCGAACGCGGGTTTGCCGTTTGGCGCAGGACTGACGCTGCCACGCGTGCCCAGGTACTGAAGACGGCTGCGGGGCTGATCCGCGAGCGCGCCGACCACATTGCCCGGATCGCCACGCTCGAGGAAGGCAAGACCTTCGGCGAGGCCCGGATAGAGGCCCAGGTCGCGGCCAATCTGTTCGAATTCTACGCGGAAGAGTGCAAGCGCACTTATGGCCGCGTACTGGTCCGTCCGACCGGCAGTCGCTCGATCGTCGTCAAGGAACCGGTGGGCGTAGTGGCCGCCTTCGCCCCGTGGAATTTCCCGATCGGCAATCCGGCCCGCAAGTTCGGCGCCCCAATTGCCGCAGGCTGTTCGGTCATACTCAAGCCAGCAGAAGAATCTCCCGGCGCAGCCATCGAAATCCTCAAGGCCCTTCTCGATGCCGGGCTGCCCACAGGAGTCGCCCAGCTCGTATTCGGTGAGCCGGACCAGGTATCGCGGCACCTGCTGGCGAGCCCCATCGTGCGCAAGCTCAGCTTCACCGGCTCGATCCCGGTCGGCAAGCATCTTCTCAAGCTTGCGGCAGACACCGTCAAGCGCACGACGATGGAACTAGGCGGTCACGCCCCGGTGATCGTCTTCGACGATGCCGATCTGGACCAGGCGGTGCAGATGCTGGCGATGGCAAAGAGCCGCAATTGCGGTCAGGTTTGCGTTTCGCCTACGCGCTTCTTCGTGCAGGAAGGGATCTACGATCGCTTCCGTGACGCGTTCGCCGAGCGGTTCGGCGCCTTGAAGATCGGCAACGGCCTGCATGACGGCGTTCAGATGGGACCGATGGCGAACCCTCGTCGTCCTGCGGCGATGGCACGGCTGATCGAAGACGCCGTATCGAACGGCGCCCGTTTGATCACCGGCGGTGAAGCAATTGGCGATGAGGGGTTCTTCTGGCAGCCGACGGTTCTGGCTGACGTTCCGGGAACTGCCCGGATCATGAACGAGGAGCCTTTCGGACCCATTGCTTCGCTCACCCCATTTGCGACGCTCGATGAAGTTGTCGAGCGCGCCAACAGTCTGCCGATGGGGCTGGCTGGTTACGCCTTCACGCAATCGGCGAAGCGAGCAATGCTGATCGGCGATGCGCTGGAAGTGGGAATGGTCGGCATAAATGTCGCAACTACTGCCGCTGCCGACGCGCCCTTCGGCGGGGTAAAGGAAAGCGGTCATGGCGCCGAGGATGGCCCCGAAGGTCTGGACGCCTGCCTCGTCACCAAGGCGATCCATCAGCAATAAGAGGCGTTTCGCAGCCGGGACAGCACTTGCGCTGCGAAGATGCAGCCCCGTGCTGATTCCGGTGTGAAGCACGGCTGTGCGTGGCTTATTCGCGGGCCGTGTGGATGGGCAGGGCCGTCTTGTAGACGACTGGCCTAAGCGCGAAGCTGGTCGTCAGTTGGGACACGCCGGCAATCCGGGTCAGCTTGTGGCGCAGAAAATCCTCGAAAGCGCGCAAATCGTCGACGATGACGCGTAATTGATAGTCGGCATCGCCTGTCATCAGGTAGCATTCCATCACTTCCGGAATGTCCGCCACGGCTTCTTCGAATATCGAAAGGTGGCGATCATCCTGTTGATCCAGGCGTACCCGGACGAAAGCGGTTACGCCCAGTCCGACGCGTTCCGGATTCACGAGCGCCACATATTGCGTGATGACCTCATCGGTTTCCAGCTGCTTGAGGCGGCGAAGGCATGGGCTGGGAGAAAGGCCGACGCGCTCCGACAGATCCTGGTTGGTCATCCGGCCATTGGCTTGCAATTCCATCAGAATGCGCCGGTCGATGTCGTCGAGTTTTTCCATTGGATGATTCTGCCTGTGTTGTAGATATAAATACAAATAGATGCCAATTTATCGCTACTTCAAGCATGAAATTGGCGGGACATGCCCCGGCGATTCACGATAAATGCTTCCGCGATCTTGAGTGGGAGTCTATTTGATGACAGCGACGATTGCCCGGGACGAGGAAACCCTGGTCAGTTCTCTCCAGCTTCTGGATACGCGCCTGCGCTGGTTGTCCTCGTGGATGATCCACAATGCCAATCATATCCGCGAGAAGGTCGATGGTCTGAAGGTCGGCGGCCATCAGGCCAGCTGCGCTTCGATGACTGCGATCATGTCGGCCCTCTACTTCCATGCCCTGCGTCCGCAGGACAAGGTAGCGGTCAAGCCGCATGCCGGGCCGGTCCTCCACGCCATTCATTACCTGTTGGGTAATCAGTCTCGAGAGCTGATGGAGCGGTTTCGCGGGCTGGGCGGCGTTCAGAGCTATCCGAGCCGCACCAAGGATACGGTCCCCGTCGATTTCTCGACTGGCTCGGTTGGCCTGGGCGTTGCCATCACCGCCTTCTCCTCGCTGGTGCAGGATTACCTGATCGCGCACGGGCAGGTGAAGGAAGAGGACGCGGGCCGGATGATCGCTCTCATGGGCGATGCCGAACTCGACGAAGGCAATATCTACGAATGCCTTATCGAGGGATACAAGCACGACTTGCGCAACTGCTGGTGGATCGTCGACTACAACCGCCAGTCGCTCGATGCGACGACGGCCGACCGCATGTTCCGCCGCTTCGATGACATCTTCGAGACCTGCGGCTGGCGGGTCGTTACCCTCAAGTACGGCAAGCTGCAGCAGGAGGCCTTCCGCAGGCCCGGCGGCAAGGCGCTGGAAGAGTGGATCGACAGCTGCCCCAATGCCGAGTTCTCGGCCTTGACCTACCAGGGCGGGGCGGCCTGGCGCGAACGGCTGCTGACCGACATCGGCAGGAAGGCCCATGTCCGCAAGCTGCTCGACAGTTTCGACGACGATGCCCTTGCCCGGCTCATGACCAACCTGGGTGGGCATTGCATCGAGACGCTGATCGAAGCTTTCGATGCCGCGGACGACGACAAGCCGACGCTGTTCATCGCCTATACCGTCAAGGGTTTCGGCCTGCCGCTCGCCGGGCACAAGGACAACCATTCAGGCATGATGAACCCGGCGCAGATGGAGCAGCTGCGCACCGGCCTCGGCATAGAGGAAGGGCAGGAATGGGAAGCCTGGGGCGGGCTTGGCGACAATGTCGCTGCGCAGCTCAAGGCTTTCGTCGAGGCGAGCCCGCTGGCCCGCAAGGCGGCGGAAGCCACGGCCCCTGCCGTCCCGATCCCGGCGAGGCTTCCCGTGCCTGACGGCGCCGAGCAATCGACCCAGGCGGCCTTTGGCAAGATTCTGCTCGACCTGGCCAAGTCGGGCGAGGAACTGGCCGACCGGATTGTGACTACCGCGCCCGACGTGACCCAGACGACCAACCTGGGCGCCTTCGTTAACCAGCGTGGTCTGTTTCGCAGGCAGGAGCTGGCCGACGTGTTCCACAAGGCGAAGATCCCTTCGGCGCAGAAGTGGGCGCAGCATGCCGCGGGCCAGCACATCGAGCTGGGCATTGCCGAGAACAACTTCTTCATCATGCTGGCCGCGCTTGGCCTGTCCGCACCACACTTCGGTACGCGGCTGATGCCGGTCGGGACGGTCTATGATCCCTTCATCGCCCGCGGGCTCGATGCACTGAACTACGGTTGCTATCAGGATTCGCGTTTCCTGCTCGTCGGAACGCCCTCGGGCATCACGCTCGCGGCGGAAGGGGGCGCCCACCAGTCGATCAACACGCCGCTGATCGGCATGGGCCAGCCCAACCTGACCTGCTTCGAGCCGGCCTTTGCCGATGAACTGACCGCGATGATGCGCTGGTCCTTCGAGCACATGCAGCAGCCTGAAGGCAGCTCGGTGTACTTGCGCCTGTCTACCCGTTCGATCCCGCAGGTCGTGCGCGAGGACGATACCTGGGAGGCCGATGCGCTCAAGGGCGGCTACTGGCTGCGCAAGCCTGCACCAGGGGCCGAGGCGGCCATCGTGTTCTCGGGCGTTGTCGCGCCAGAGGCACTGGCCGCGTGGGAGCAGCTGGCCGACGACATTCCGGGGCTCGGCCTGCTCAACGTGACTTCGCCCGATCTGCTGCATCGCGGCTGGTCGGCCCAGCGCGCGGCGCGGTGGACAGGGCAGGAGGCAAAACCGTGCCATGCCGCCAGCTTGCTGGCGGAGTTGTCGCCCGGGGCAGGGCTCATCACTGTGCTCGATGGCGCGCCAGCAGCGCTCTCCTGGCTGGGCGGCGTTTCGGGCATGCAGGTCAGTCCGCTGGGCATCGACCGCTTCGGGCAGACCGGCAACCTGCCTGACCTCTATCGCACTTACCGGCTGGACGCCGACGCCATCGTCGAAGCCGCCGCCGAACTCTTCCTGGGGGACTGACCATGGCCACTGAACTCAAGATGCCGGCGCTCTCGCCGACGATGGAGAAGGGCAATCTTGCCAGGTGGCTGGTGTCGGTAGGCGACAGCATCAAGGCCGGCGACATGATCGCCGAGATCGAGACCGACAAGGCCACGATGGAGTTCGAGGCCGCCGACGACGGCCGCATCGCCGAACTGGTCATCCCGGCAGGCACCGAGGATGTCGCGGTCGGCACCGTCATCGCGCGTCTTGCAAGCGAGGATGAAGGGATTGCTGTGCCCGTCGCCGCGAAGGCAGAGCTCGTCACCGAGACCGCAGTCGCAGCCCCGGCAGTGCGCGAACCGGAGGTGGTAGTGAAAACGCCAGCCTCGGTTCCACAAACTTCGGCGCCGATCCAAGCTGGTGCACCGCTCGAGCTTGACGCCAATGCCAAGGCAACTCCGCTGGCTCGGCGCATCGCTGCGGCTAAAGGTATCTCGCTAGCCGGCATTACGGCGAGCGGTCCGCGTGGTAAGATCGTCAAGTCCGATCTCGGCATTCCATCTCTAATTCGGCCAATCGCTGCGCCACCTGCGGCAGCACCCATCACAGTCCCTGCAGCTTCCGCCATTGCGCCGCCACCTGCAGGCGTACCGGTTGAGACGGTCAGGCTGACCGGCATGCGCAAGACAATCGCGCGGCGGCTGAGCGAGAGCAAGCAGACGGTTCCGCATTTCTACCTGACCGCCCGCTGCAACCTCGACCCGCTGTTCAAGCTGCGCGGCGAGCTCAACGCCGGTCTCGAACATCGTGGCATCAAGCTCAGCGTCAATGACATGCTGATCAAGGCAATGGCGCTTGCGCTCATCGAAGTGCCCGATGCCAATGTCCAGTTTGCGGGCGATGAATTGCATCGCTTCGGCCGGGCTGACATCGCCATGGCGGTCGCAATAGATGGCGGGCTCGTCACGCCGGTGATCAAGGGCGCTGATACGCTATCGCTGTCCGGCATCGCCACCACCGCAAAGGCGCTCGCAAGCAAGGCGCGCGAAGGCAAGCTGACGCCAGAGGACTATCAGGGCGGCACCGCCTCGATCTCCAATCTCGGGATGTTTGGCATCGACGAGATGTTCCCCGTCATCAATCCGCCCCAGGCCCTGATCCTGGGCATCGGGGCGGGCATTGAACAACCGTGGCAGGTCGATGGCGCAATAGGCCTTGCCACCATTATGGCGGCAACCGGCAGCTTCGATCATCGCGCCATCGACGGAGCAGTCGCAGCCCAGTTCATGGCGGCCTTTCGCGAACTCCTGGAGGTGCCGCTTCGAATTGTGGGGTAAAACCGCGCAATCGGCTCTGTCGCTTTCGCCTGCGAAGGGGATGGGTAGTTCGGTCCCCTTCGCTGGTTGCCGTGGGCAATAGCATCATGTCCGGCGATGCTCAGTCGAAAAGGCCGTCCTTGAGCGCGTCTTCGAAATGATCGACCCAGCGCATTCCGATGCCGCCGATTGTTTCAAGCCGCTTGCCGGTTGGCTCATAAGTCGCGCGCACTTCGTATCGGACGGTGAACATGCCATCGCCTTCCGATTCGGGCGGCAAATATTCCATCTCGAAGACGAAGTCCTCCGGCTTGCGGCCCGCATGGGTAATGCGCCCGCGGGCATCGGTTAGCTCTTTCTGGTAAAGTTCCATCTTCTCTCCCCTTGTCAGCCGTCATTTCCGTGACGTCGATCCAGACGGTTTGGTGGCATGCTAAGATAATTGCGGCCTGGTGAGGCGGGGCAATGTCGTGTCTCTCGGCATCGGTCCCGAAGCTGCGCGGCTCCGTTCACCCATCGCGTTCTTCCGGCTCCTCCTTCACCATCCCAAGGCGGCCCGCCGCCGAGACTAGGGTCAGGACCCATTGATATGAGAGGCGCGATGTGATTCAAGCTCTTGATTCGGACGTTCTGCTGATTGAGCAACGAGGGCGCGATGGATCACTCGGGATCTTTCGAGTGGACGAGCCGCTTACGCGACTGGGCGGCCTTGGGATCACCATGACGCATTCGCCTGCATCGAGGTCCAGTCATCAGCCTGAATCATCAAGAATCTGGGATCAAACATCTAGTATGTCAACGGCGGAGCAAAGACCTGCCACGGAGCGGAGTAAAAGCCGGCCTCCCTTGTGCGCCAGTAAGACCCACGGGAGGTGTGCCTGGCATGGGCACTGGATTGGAGGTGAGAGTTCTTTTCGGGGCGAGTCGGAGGCAACTGTATGAGACCGGGATCGCAAGATGTTGGTGTGTAGCCGCGAGGCCGTGTGGGGAAGAACCGCAGCATCAAACGAAAGTGAACCCCTGAGCAGGCTGTTTCGGTAGGGTGAGCGTACCTTCGACCGCGACGCCCAAAATCCAACCGAGGCCGGGGCAGTAATGGGGGCGGGCGCGGCGGGACATCCAGTGCACCTTACCAGGGGAGGTCTGCATGGGTCCGCGTAAGCGGTAGACCTGAAGGAGGCGATGACGACGGGATGACGCAAATGCAGAAGTCGGATCTCCCCATAGTAGCGAGGAGGCCGGTGAAAGCCGGCAAAGCAATGGAGGAGATGGAGAGGCGGGCGGAATCGATATCAAGTGGCAAGTGATTGATTTAGAGTTTCTTTTGGCTTGCGTTCTCTGTCGAAGGCCACGTCACAATCCACGGGGAACTATTCCTTTGAAATCTCATGCCTATATTTCAGCTGCGGCCGCTCGCCCGCTTCTCGAACGCACGGCGACCATGTTTTAATAAAGATGTAACTTTAGAATATAATGCGGTGTGTTAAATGTCATTTTAAATGAAATATTATAAATCAATATAATCAAATTGTCTTTCATTGATCTTTATGATTATGTTGTAAAAATATTTACGCTGTTATTAATAAAATGCTGCCACAAGGCTCGTCATTGCAATCAACCCCAACGCTACGAATGCAGCTTTGCGGAACACAGCCTCTGCAGACCTATTGAATAATGTGCTTCCTAGCCATGTGCCCAAAACCATCGAGGGCACAAGCAAGGCTGCCTGTATGGCAATTGTCGTTGTGAACAGTCCGGCGATCGCGCCCGACGTCAATCCGATGAGCCCCGTCATGAGGAAGATCAGGATCATTGAGGCCCTGGCCTGTTTGGGTGGTGTGGGGCGGGAGAGAAAATAGGCGATGACTGGCGGTCCCGACATGGCGCAAAGACCACCCAAGAGTCCCGCCAACAGTCCAGTCCCTAGCGAGAGCCAGTGATTGGGCCGGCCGCCCAACTGAAACCCAGTTCGAAACGAGGCTAGCCCGCCAAGTGACACGAGCGCGATCACTACGCGGGCGACGTCGGCGGGGATGATTGCGAGTAACCAGACGCCAAATGGCGTAGCGACGGCAGCAGCAAGACCAATCCACCAAGTGGCGCTGCGATCATGCTCTTCCAATGTGGTCTGCAGGCCAACAAGACTTGAGCCGACCTGCAATAGCAGTACGGTTGGGACTACTTGTGCAGGTGGCAGTAGCAGCGCCAGCAACGGGGTTGCTGCCAAGGCAAAGCCA
This sequence comes from Novosphingobium pentaromativorans US6-1, assembly GCF_000767465.1. Lineage (NCBI taxonomy): Bacteria > Pseudomonadati > Pseudomonadota > Alphaproteobacteria > Sphingomonadales > Sphingomonadaceae > Novosphingobium > Novosphingobium pentaromativorans. The sequence goes on along the minus strand of NZ_CP009292.1, from coordinate 581,901 downwards.
AAGCCAGTGAATCCGCGCAACACGGCGGCCAAGAAGACCATTGTGCTGGTAGAAACCAGAGTGAGCAGTTCGATGCCGCCTATCGCCATGGTCCTGCCTCAACCGGCAAATACGATGGTCTTCTTGCGACTGAAGTGCTCCAGCATCGCTTCAAGCGAGGCTTCCTTGCCAAGGCCAGATTTTCCAAAACCTCCATAGCTGAGGTTGGGTTGGATAGTCAGGTTCTGGTTGACCTGCACATAGCCGGCATTGAGCCTCCGTGTGGCATCGAGCGCTTTTGTAAGGTCGTTGGTCCATACGCTGGCGGCAAGGCCAAACTCGCTGTCGTTGGCAGCCTTCAGGACATCCTCGTAATCATTCCACGGGACCACGCAGGCGATCGGGCCGAAGATTTCCTCACGCATCAGTGGGCTATCCTCGGGAACGTCGGCGACAAGCATCGGCAGGGCAAAGAGGGCGGGATCGAGGTTCTTATCATCCGGAACTGTGCCGCAAACGATCATGCGTACGTTCGGCGTCTCCTGACCAAGCCTGACAAAATGTTCGATGCGGTCCATTTGGTCGCGCGAAATGATGGTGCCAATATCAGTCGCCTCGTCCAATGGATTACCGATCTTCAGCTTACGCACTGCTGCGGCAAGGCTTTCGAGAAATGCTTCGTAGATCGTCTCGTGGACGTAAATGCGACTGGCAGCGGTGCAGCTCTGGCCCTGGCGGGTGAAGCGCATGCCTGCAATGGCACCGGCTACCGCTTTGGCAAGATCTGCGTCGGACATCACGATCATCGGACTTTTGCCGCCCAGTTCCAGCGATACCGGGATCAGCTTTTGTGCCGCGCTCGCGTAGATCGTCTCGCCGACCGGCTGAGAACCAGTGAAGGTCACCTTGGCGACAAGGGGGTGCTCAACCAATGGCTGCCCGCAATCGGGGCCAAAACCATGCACTACGTTGAGCACTCCAGCCGGAAGTTCTTCGGCAAGTACGCGGGCTGCCATCAAGGTGGCAAGCGGTGCTTCCTCGGCGGTCTTCACGACGACCGTGTTACCTGCGACAAGAGCAGGCGCGATCTTGAGCATCATTAGTACCAGTGGAACATTCCACGGCAGGATCGCTGCGACCACGCCGAGTGGCTCGCGCACGGTGATCGAGAGCAAGTCGGGCCGAAATGGTAGCGTTTCGCCCTTCAGTTCCGAGCCAAGCCCGCCGTAGAATGATCCGATGTCGGCAGCAGTCATCACTTCCGGACGGCATTCGGTGCGGATCGCCTTGCCGGTTTCCAAAGCCAGCAATCGTGCGATCACCTCGACCTTCTCAATCATGCGTGAAGCGCCTCGCGCCAGTTTGGCGCCGCGCTCGCGCGCAGGCACGGCAGCCCATGCCTGACGGGCCTTGGCAGCGGCAGCCACTGCCCTTTCTACATCATGCACATCACCGAGAGCGGCGCTGCCGACTTCGACGCCCGTGGCAGGATTGATGACGGCAAACGTCCTACCACTGATTGCCGAAACAATTTGCCCCTCGATGAGGTGGCCGCCAGCGAAAGTCTGCGTTTCCTCAGGCCCGGCGGGTTGAATCAGGTCTGCATTGTCGGCGATCATCATCGGCGTAACCTCCTATTGGTTACGCCTCACTGCCTCGTATTGGAACCATTGGCGTAGGGCCAGTTAGCGCATTCCCGTGGGCCACTCGACGGGTTTGGTGATCAACTTGCGATCGCTTGCGCAAGCAGTCGCACACCAGGTTCGATCCGGGCTTCGGGGATGACCGAATAGCCGAGGCGGATATGCGAGCGTCCTGTGCTGCGGTCGGCGAAGAAGACATCACCAGGTTCGTATAACAGACCTTCGCTGCGCCATTGCCGCACCGCGGCAGCTGCGTCAAACGCTTCCGGTGCTTGAAGCCAAATACACGAACCGCCGGTAGCGTAGCGGAACTTGGCAGAGGGGACATAATGGTTGAGGGCATCGCCCAGAATCTGCGCGCGTTGACGGTAAAGTCCTGTCAGGCGGCGGATAAGCGGTTCATAGTGGCCAAGAGAGAGGAACAGCGCGATGGCGCGTTGATTGTTGAGTGGAGGGTGGCGCACCATTAATCGGCGCAGGGCCCGCAATTCGCGGATCAGGCGCGCATCGGCTACGACGAAGCCTAAACGCAACCCAGGTGCCAGGATCTTGGACAGACTGCTAACATAAATCACCTGCCCACTTTCATCAAAGCTCTTGAGAGCAGGCTGCGGCGCAAGGTCGAAGCTCGTCTCGCTATCGTAGTCATCTTCGATCAGTACTGTGCCGGACTCTCGCGCATAGTCGAGCAATTGGTGTCGCCGCGCCTGCGGCATTGTTACGGTTGTCGGGCATTGGTGGCTTGGGGTGACGTGGACGTAGTCGCAGCCAGCAAGGTTTGGCTGCAGCATCAAGCCGTGTTCATCGACCGGCAGCGGCTGGACGCGGGCGCCCTTTATGCGGGCAATGTTGCGCATGTCTGGATAGCCGGGATCTTCGAGGCCAAGGACCGTTGTGTCGCAAAACAGCGCTTCAGAAAGCAGGAACAGTGCGTGCTGCGCGCCCAGCGTGACCATGATCTCCGACTTGTCTGCCCAGATGCCGCGTCGGGGAAGAATGCGGGTCCTGATCTGTTCAATCAGTAACGGATCGTCCTCGTCTATCGTGTCCCGTCCCCAGTCACTCAGTTCCAGCACGCCCAGCGCCTGACGACAGCATTGGCGCCAGGCGTTGATAGGGAAAACTGAGGAATCAAACTGTCCGTACAAGAACGGGTATTTATAGGACTGCCAATTTGTCGGCTTCTCAATGCTGCGATAGCGAGAGGATTGTGAACGCAAACGCGCATCCCAGTCCATTGCCGCAACGGTCGCTGCTTTCTCGCGCACATCGACATTCGGTGCCACGCGCCGTTCTTGCCCTTGCGCCGAAACCACAAAACCGCTGCGTTCGCGTGCGACAAGGAAACCATCGTCGACCAGTTGCTGATAAGAGAGAATGACAGTGTTGCGCGAAACCTTCAGCTCTGTGGCCAGCTTCCGGCTTGACGGAAGCGGCGTGCCTGGCAGCAGCGTTCCATCGAGAATGGAATCTACGATCCTGCTACGGATCTGGAATTGCAGCGTCCGAGCGCTGTCATCCTCAATGCCGATTAAAGGCGCCCACATTAGCGGATCGGATCGTTGGCGTCGCCTTTTGGCAGATTGATCGGGCATGTCGATGCGTCCTCTTTCACATCTGTACCCATCGTTTTGTTGCAAACTGGAACTACAAATGCTGCGCTGCACAACCAATCATGCTTGCCATGGATACGCAAGCAACGATTTCCGGAGACCGGCCGGACTTTTCGAACCACTGGATGCCGTTCACGGCGAACAGGGACTTTCATAGGGAACCCAAGATGCTCTGCCGAGCGCAGGGTTGCCATTACTATGGTGAGCGGGGTCAGCAGATTCTCGATGGGTGCTCAGGCCTTTTCACCACGCCAGCCGGGCACGCGCGGGCCGAGATAGCCGATGCCGTGCGCGACCAGCTGCTGACGCTTGACTATGCCCCCAGTTTCACACGCGGCCATCCGCAGTCGTTCAGGCTGGCATCGAGCATCGCCGATTTGACGCCGGAGGGCATGGACCGCATTTTCTTCGGCAATTCCGGCTCGGAAGCGGTGGAAACCGCACTCAAAGTGGCACTGGCCTATCATCGGGCACGCGGAGAAGGTGGGCGTGACCTGTTCGTCTCTCGTGAGCGTGCCTATCACGGCGTGAACTTTGGCGGCATCGCGCTATCAGGTATGGTACCGAACCGCCGCGCTTTTGGACCAGCCGGGCCGCGTGTCGTGCACATGCGGCACACCTGGCTGGAACAGAATCGCGGCACGATGGGCCAACCTGTCCACGGCTCCGAACTGGCCGATGATCTGGAACGCCTGGTTGCACTTCATGGAGCCGAGAACATTGCGGCTTGTGTAGTTGAGCCGATTGCCGGCTCGACTGGGGTACTGGTGCCGCCGCAGGGCTACCTCGAACGGTTGCGCGAACTTTGCACACGCTACGGCATCCTGCTGATCTTCGACGAAGTTATCACGGGCTTTGGCCGCCTCGGCCACAATTATGCAGCACAGGCCTTTGGCGTTACGCCGGACATCATAACCATGGCAAAAGCAATCACCAACGGTGCCCAGCCGATGGCGGCGGTGGCGGTTTCTCGCGAGATTCACGACACCATCGTCGATGCGGCACCGGAAGGGCAAGTGGAGTTCTTCCACGGCTACACTTTCTCGGCCCACCCGGCGAGCTGTGCGGCAGCCCTTGCCACGCTCAACATCTATCGCAACGAGAGCCTGTTCGATCGTGCACGACAGATGTCTGCCCATTTCCTTGAACGGATTGCATCCTTGCAGGACCTTGAACTCGTAACCGACGTGCGCGGTTACGGCCTGCTTGCAGGGGTAGATCTGGCACCATTGGAACGTCCTGGCCTTCGCGGCCATATCGCCCAAAAGCGGATGTTCGATGCCGGGCTGCATCTGAAAACAACGGGTGACGCCGCCATCATCGCTCCGGCCTTCATTATGGAGACCGAGCAGATCGACACTCTGATTGACACTTTGCGCGGAGTGCTCGTCGAACTCGCCGATTGATCAACGTTCAGGCGCGGATCGCACGAATGGGGGTTGCCTTGATACACGATGTTCCAGTTTCGCAGGCGGAGCCTAATCTGCGCCACACGCTCAAGCAAAGACACATGACGATGATTGCGCTCGGGGGCGTAATTGGCGCGGGCCTGTTCGTCGGGAGTCGCGTTGTCATCCAGTCGGCCGGACCAGCGGCCAGCATTTCTTTCCTGCTGACAGGAATACTGGTCATCCTGGTCATGCGCATGCTGGGCGAGATGGCCACTGCGATGCCAACCGTTGGCTCCTTCTACGAGTACGCGCGACTTGCACTGGGCGACATGGCCGGCTTCCTGACCGGCTGGATGTATTGGTACTTTTGGGTCATCGTTGTTGCGCTGGAAGCGATTGCCGGGGCCGACCTCATCCGCTTCTGGCTACCCGAAGTACCGCAATGGTTTCTGGCGCTGACGCTAATGATGGCTTTGACCGCCAGCAATCTGTTCTCGGTCCGCTCATACGGCGAGTTCGAGTTCTGGTTCGCTTCGATCAAGGTCGCCGCGATTGGCGTCTTTCTGGTGCTGGGCACACTGTTCGTTGCTGGCATATGGTTCACGCCAGGGCCGGGACTGGCTAATCTTGCCGGGCATGGTGGCTTTGCGCCCAATGGCGTGCTGCCAGTGCTAACCGGGGCGGTTGCGGCGACAGGATTTTACTTCGGCGCCGAAATCGTCACCATTGCCGCTGCCGAGGCGGACGAGCCCAGCCGTGCGGTTGCGAAGGCGACCAATTCCGTCATCAGTCGAGTGTTACTCTTCTATGTAGGCTCAATCGTGTTGGTCGTAGCCATCATTCCATGGAATTCGGTAACGATCGCCACGCCTTACGTCAGCGCCCTTTCGGCTATGAAGATACCGGCTGCCGCGCAAATCATGAACGCAATCATCCTGACCGCTGTGCTTTCGGCGCTCAATTCTGGCCTATATGCCTCTTCGCGGATGCTGTTCGCGCTTACCCGAAACGGACATGCGCCCACGTTTCTGGCGCGGGTGAGCAAAAGCGGCGTACCCGTGGCAGCGACACTGGCAGGAACCGGCTTCGGATTTGTCGCGGTTTTCATGTCCTATGTTTCACCGGATACTGTCTTCGCGTTCCTGGTAAATTCCTATGGAACGGTTGCGCTCTTCGTCTATCTGCTCATTGCCTTTTCCCAGCTTCGCTTGCGCCGCCAGTTGGAGGCGCAGGATCCTGAACGGCTCGTTGTGCGCATGTGGCTGTTCCCTTGGCTTACGTACGTGGCGATTGCGGGCATGCTCGCAATCCTTGTGGCGATGGCCTTCATTCCCGACCAACAGTTTCCGCTGCTTATGGGCGTGGGAAGCCTTGCGCTCATTTCGCTTGGTTACGGATTGATCCGCAAGCGGCAACCACTCGCCGCTTAGCGAATCAATCCATTCTGCTTTGCAGCAAATATCAAAGGCGTTCGCAATGCGGGTGCCTTTGTTTTTATTATAAGTCACTGAATTCTGGCACCATCGTTCGCGGCCGACTGGACCAAGACTTCATGCTGTGGTGCGGCATTATCAAGTCATAACGAACGGGCCGGCAGAGATGCCGGCACGCCGGGTGAGGATGCCTCCTGGAACATTTACACGGGGGTACATGACAATGAATTGTTTCACGAAAAAGTCGGCGTGTATTTCAATTCGAGCAACAGCCTTTCTGAGTGCATCGCTTCTCGCATTTCCGGTACTAGCCCAAGAGGTTTCCCTCGCAGCAGACGAAGCTGCTCAGGACGGCATTAACGAAATTACCGTGACGGCGCAAAAGCGCATCGAAAGTGCGCAGAAAGTGCCGATCTCGATCCAGAGCTTCGGAGTGGCCAAGCTTGCCGAGATCAGTGCCTCGAAGCTCCAGGACATCGAGGTTGCTGCGCCTTCTCTCTCGTTCGGCGACGGCAGCGAGCAGGGACGTGCAGGGATTCGCGGCGTAATCGACTACTCGCGAAATGCAGGCTACGATTCCCGTGTGGGCCTTTACATCGACGGGGTCTATTTCAGCCGTTCATGGATGATGAACCAGACACTACTGGGCATCAAACAGATGGACGTGCTGCGCGGACCGCAGGGCACTCTTTTCGGTAAGAATACGGACGCCGGCGCAATCAGCATTACCACTCGCCAGCCTTCCTATGAAACCAATGGCGAGTTCGAAGCGGAGTACGGCAGGTTCGGTCACTGGAAGGTTGTCGGTCGCGTCAACGTTCCGCTCGGTGGCGATGCGGCCTTGCAGCTTTCGGCGACGCACCTTGAGGGCAAGGGCTATTACCACAACGACTATCTCGGCACGCGCAATCAAGGTGTGAATTCAGAGGCTGTGCGAGCGCAATTGCTGATTGAGCCGGCAACAGGCGTACGCATCAACATTGCGGGAGATTATGTGGACGATCATAATTCCACCCTGCATTATACTTATGTCCCCACCCCGGGGACAAATCCACATCACTTCAATTCGTACTACGATGACCGCGCCGACCGGAAGATGGGCGGCGTTTCGATAACTGGCGAAGTGGAACTTGGCGACGGATACAATCTGACCTCGATCAGCGCCTTTCGCTCAGGGAAGCAGGATATCGACTTCAGCAACGAGACGGGTACGGTGCCGTATCTGACAGTTCACTTCAAGCCCAGTACGGATCAATTCACACAGGAACTGCGGATCGCTTCGCCGGTGGGCGAGCACTTCGACTACGTTGCTGGCCTTTATTACTTTTGGGGCCGCAACGTTGATCGCAACATCGCTGCATTCGGATCGGGGCTGGCCTATTTTGGTTATCCTTACACACTCTATGCTGGGACGGACTTGCCTTCCTATACCTCGGTATCGACGAAATCCTACGCAGGATTCGTTAATGCAAATTACCGTTTTAATGACGTAATCGAACTCTTTGTCGGTGGACGCCTGACACATGAGAAGAAGACGCTCGATAACCTTACGACCAGCGATCCCTATGGCATATTCGCTTTGCCACTTGACGGCTATTCTCAGAAGTTCGGTGACACCTTTTTCACGCCCAAAGGCGGCGTCAACCTGCATTTGTCGAACGATGTTCTAGTTTTTGGTGCGGTCGGCAAGGGTTTCAAGAGTGGAGGTTTCAATACCGAGGGCACATCGGCCGCCACGTTTGCGGCCGGAATCGACTTCAAGCCTGAAACCGTGGTCAGCTACGAACTTGGTGTGAAAAGCCAGTTCCTTGACCGCCGCGCCAGGCTAAACATCACCGGTTTCTATCAGAAGTTCGACCGATACCAGGTCTTCACATTCGTTGAGGTCGACTTCGGAGGGACAAAGCGCCTGACATCTAGCTTGACCAATGCCGGTGAACTGGTTTCGAAAGGTGTCGAAGTGGATGCTACGCTGGTTCCCGTTCCTGGCCTTACGCTCTCGGGCAACTACACATACAACCTCAGCGAATTCGTCAGTTATCCGGGCGGAGGCGGCTTTTTCAACGGAACACTGCTCGATGCAGACGGTGTTCAGGCACCCTATGCTCCCAGACACAAGGCCTATCTCTCGGCCAGCTATACCACTGCGCTGGGTGTGGGCGATTTGAAGCTGACCGGACATCTGGGCTACAGCAAAGTGTCCTCGCAGAACTTTGACCCCAAGGTTGTGAACCCGCTGTATCGCAGTGCCTATCTGATGGCAGGCTACAATGTTGCTGACGCGAACCTTACGCTAGCCAGTCAGAGCGGCGACTGGTCGCTTTCGGTCTGGTCAAAGAATCTTCTCAACAAGAATTATGTCAAATTCGCCAATTTGACTGCATTGCTCGGCAATCGTGTTGTCGTGTACGGCGAACCACGCACCATCGGCGCCACTTTCCACTATGCGTTCTAAAAGGCGGAAAAAGGATGAATGGTATGAAACTGAAATCTCCGGTCGCGGCGCTTTCATTGGTACTGCTGGCCAGTACCACGGCCCTTGCCTCCCCGCGCCAAGCGGCAGACATGGTCTTCGTTCATGGCAATGTCATTCCAATGACCGGGCCCGAGGCAAAGGCCGCCGCAGTGGCGGTCAAGGACGGGAAGATACTCGCCATAGGTAGCGATACCGAGATTGAAAAACTGAAAAGCAAGTCTACCCAAGTGGTCGACCTGGCCGGACGCACGATGCTGCCCGGGTTCATCGATGCGCATGGTCATATAGCTATGGTTGCGCAGCAGGCCGACCTAGCCGCACTGGCGCCGCCTCCAGTAGGGGGCGTCACAAGCATTGCTAGTCTCGAAGATGCCTTGCGCAAGTATATGGCAACGCATCCTGAAGGCTGGATCGTTGGCATGGGGTATGATGATGCCGAGCTGGCTGAGAAGCGGCACCCGACCCGGCACGAACTGGACGCGGTATCAACGGACCGGCCGATCCTTATCATGCATATTTCCGGGCATCTGGCAGCGGCCAATACGAAAGCACTCGAAATGGCCGGGCTGCTGCATCCGGATAAGGACCCGCCGGCCGGTGTCATTCGGCGCGAGGCCGATGGCAAGATCGCCTCTGGCGTGATCGAAGAGGGCGCATTGTTCCAGCTCTACGCGCTGATTCCGCAGCCTACATTGGAGCGACAGCTGGAACTACTGGCCAAGGCCCAGCAGGTATATGCAAGTTATGGCCTCACTACAGCGCAGGACGGAGCAACTATGCAAGCGGGATGGAACCTGCTCAAGGTCGCGGCTGAGCGCAAGGCGCTGTTCCTCGATGTTCATGCCCTGCCGTTGCTTAACCAGCAGTGGGACGGTTTTGACGCCATCCCCTTCAACGCGCCTTACGCCAATCACTTGCGCGCAGCGGGTGTCAAAATCATCGCGGACGGGTCACCTCAGGGCCGAACGGCATGGCTGAGCCACCCCTATCACCTGCCGCTGGAAGGCAAGAGCGCGGACTATGCCGGTTATCCACAACTCACCGATGAAGCACTACGTACGATGTTAGCCAGGGCTGATGAACACGATTGGCAAGCGTACATCCATGTCAACGGAGATGCCGCGATCCAGCAGTTGATAGATGCGGTCCGTGCGGTCGGTGTGCAGACCGGCAAACCGATGCGCCGCACAATTGCCATTCACTCGCAGACCGCGACACTGGAAGAACTTAAGGAGATGAAGGCGCTTGACATTGAGCCGACTTTCTTCGCGTCCCATACGTACTATTGGGGCGATTGGCATCGTGAAGTGACGTTGGGACCGACGCGTGCCGATCACATTTCACCCCAACGCGACGCTTTCGATGTCGGCTTGCGGCCTTCAATCCACAACGACGCCCCGATCGTTCCACCCGACATGATCCGGCTTATCTGGTCGGCAGTAACGCGCCGCACGCGCTCGGATGACATTCTCGGCCCCGAGCAACGGGTGACACCTTACGAGGCATTGATGGAAGTGACGCGCAACGCTGCTTACGAGTTACGCGAAGAGGGTGCCAAAGGAACACTCGAGCCCGGGAAGGTCGCTGATTTCGTCATCCTCGATGGTGATCCACTCGGCATTCAGCCAGAAAGCCTTCTGACATTGAAGGTTGTCGCGACAATCAAGGACGGACGGTACATATTTGGCCACCCTTGATCTGGAGCATAAATTCTAGAATGAAACTCGCCTGCCACCCAAGGCGTACCTGTCGGCAATTGAGTCGTTCAACACCAATTGCCGACTTTTCTATTGCTACGAATTTGGCTGGGAATTGCCCTTTGCGTGTCCCGCCTGATAGTGACCCTGTCCCGAATTTGCTTCCGGTCAGAAAGAGAAATCCTGCGCTTCCTTGACCGGGTTTAACCCTGGTCGAGGAAGCAAACTCGGCCGGCGAAATCGAAGGATCAAGAGTTCTCGTGTCTTGAGAGCAATTGTTCCATTGCGTTCAAATTAGGTGGCATATTCACTCGGTAACTGGTGAGGAGGTCTTAGCCTCCCGCGATCTCTTTCACCGCCTTCGCTGCGCCACGCATTGCACCTTCGATATATCCGACGCCGTTGGCGTCACCGACCGAATAAACCTTGAAGCCAGCAGCCTTGAGATCCTCGGCCAAACTCAAGTCGCTTTCTGCCCCCTTGGCAACGATGACCGTATTCGCGGCAGCGGATTGCGACTGGCCCTTGCTGTCGGTCCAACTGACTGCCGCGGCAGAGATCGTTATGTCCTGTGCACCGGTTGCCAGAGTGTCGCCATGTGCCTTGAGTTCTGATAGCAGTCTCATCCTTCGGACTAACGTCAGCCCCTTGCCGAAGCGTCAGGGCACGTCGACCACGGTCACTTGCCTTCCGCGCTCCATAAGGAATTCCGCCAATTCGACGCCAACCAGTTCGCCGCCGATGATCACAACCTTGTCGCCGATAGGCATCCAAGCATGGGTCGCTCTGCGGACGAGATCAAGGTCAGCGGTGGCCCCGGTCGCCGCGCCTACGTTGCCAGGAATGGCCGGCATACCACGGATCGCGCAGATGGCGACAATCACTTCATCTGCCCCCAACTCGCGCAGCAACTCGGGTGTTGCCGCGGTGTTCAAGCGTACATCGACCCCGGTCTCAGCGATTTCACTACGCAGCCGGTTGAGTAGCCGCTCGTTGGGTTCATAAGCTAGGGTCAGGACTCACTGATCAGAGCCAGAAGATGACGGTCGCGGCGAGAGCTACTGCGGAGAGGAAGGCTGTTGGGCACCTGTCATAGCGTGTCGCCACCCGGCGCCAGTCCTTGAGGCGGCCGAACATGATCTCGATGCGGTTTCGGCGTTTGTAGCGGCGTTTGTCGTATTTGACGGCCTTGTTCCGGGATTTTCGGCCCGGGATGCAGGGCGTGATCCCCTTCTCCTGCAAGGCATCGCGGAATCAGTCAGCATCATAGCCACGATCACCGAGCAGCCATTGGGCTTTTGGAAGCTCGTCGAGCAGGGCGGCGGCACCGATATAATCGCTGACCTGGCCTGCGGTCATGAAAAAGCTGAGCGGGCGGCCGTTCGCATCCGTCACGGCATGAAGCTTGGTGTTCATGCCGCCTTTCGTGCGCCCGATCAGGCGTCCCGCATCCCCCTTTTTACCGCCATGCTCGATGCCGTGCTGTGCGCCTTCAAATAGGTCGCGTCGATCATTATCATCTTGCGTTCGCAAGCCTGGGGCGTGGTCAGACCATCCATCATCCCCAGAAAGATGCCCTTGTCACCCCACCGCTTCCACCGATTGTAGAGCGTCTGGTGCGGTCCATAGTCCTTTGGTGCATCGCGGCGCCAGCGCAGCCCCTTGCGGTTCACGAAGACGATCCCGCTCAAAACCCGTCGATCATCAACCCGGGGCTTACCGTGGCTCCTGGGAAAAATGCGGCTCAAGCCGCGCCATTTGTTCGTCCGTCAGCCAGAACAAATCATTCAAATCAAGTCTCTTCAAAGAGCCTGAATCATATCGCGCCTCTCATATCGATGGGTCCTAACCCTAGCAAAAGTCCGGACCTGATGGGTAGGCCATCCTTGCCTCGCTTGCGAATATCTGCGGCCATTTCCTCGTCCGTCCATTTTCCGGCAATCGATCTGGCCCTCCAGACCCCAGAAATTGGCAGACTTTCAAAGTCGTTCGGCTCGGCGATCACCTGGTGCGCGAAGATGAACCTTGTTCTGGGGACACTTTTCCCTTCAAAGTGGATTGCGATTACTGAATTTGTAACGAAAGTTGCCGGGTGCCGAAGGGGCGCATGGCGGGAAGACGAAGGAAGAAGCGTGGCATCGGAATTCGATACGGTTGGGCTCGCCCGGGCATCGCTGATCCCGGAGGCATTGATTCAACAAGGCATTCTCTCGGGTGCCGTGACGCTGGTCTGGAAAGACGGCGATATCCGGGATGTCACTGTGTTGGGAGAGCGGAACATCGAGCGACGCGATCCGATGACCCGCGATACGTTGTTCCGGGTCGCATCGATGTCCAAGCCCATCACTTCGGTTGCGGCGATGATGCTGGTCGAGGATGGATTGCTTGCTCTGGATTCGCCGATTGCGCGATGGCTTCCCGAGCTCGCGGATCTGCGGGTTCTGCGAAATGGCGACGGTCCGCTGGACGATACGGTTCCGGCGCAGCGAGATCTCATGGTCGAGGACCTTCTTACCCACCGGGCGGGTTTCATCTATGGCTTCTCGGCAAGCGGACCGATCGTTGGCGCGTATGAAGACGCGCTAGGCAACATTCTGGAAACCCTTGCCACGCCTGACGAATGGTTGACCGCGCTTGGCAGCCTTCCGCTGGCTTTCCAGCCCGGGGAGCAGTTCCGTTACAGCTACGCCACCGATGTGCTCGGTTGCCTGGTGGGTCGCGTTGCAGGAATGTCGTTCCGTGATTTCCTTCGCGAACGCCTGCTCGATCCGATGGGGATGGTCGATACGGATTTTTATGTTCCCGCAGAAAAGCTTGGTCGCTTGGCCACGATCTACAGGCATGACAAGACGATCGGTGAGCTCGCGCCGGTGCCGATCAAGGCACCGGCAGCGGCACCCGCGCTATGTGGCGGAGGAGGGGGGATGTTCTCGACTGCTGATGACTATCTCCGCTTTGCACGCATGCTGCTCAATGACGGTGAACTGGCGGGACAGCGCCTGTTGCAGCCTGAGACGGTTGCGCTGATGCGCGGCAATCGGCTGTCGGACGAGCAACGCCGGGTCGATTTCCTCGGTCGGCCCGGTTTCTGGTCGGGACAGGGCTTTGGCCTGGGGCTTTCGATGATTACCGATGTGCAGGCACATGCAGCACACGGCGCCGGATCGGTCGGTGCGTTCGGTTGGCCTGGGGCTTTCGGAACCTGGTGGCAGGCCGACCCGCAGGAAAACGCGATCCTGATCTACCTGGTGCAAAATTCCGAGCCGGTCGTGCCGCCAGCACAGGAAGATGGCGGGGCCGCGGTCTCGCCTGTCCGGGCAGCGATGCAGGAATGGCAGCGAGCGATCTATGCTTCGTTTCGCTGACCGCGCTTAAAGCCCGGTCAGCGCCCTGCACCTTTGATCGAGCCGGCGCTGCCACATTGTCACCTGCTGCCGATCACGATGGCGCGCTCGTCGCGCTCTGGTGTGCCCAGCCGTGGCTTAGCTATCGCGGGAAGCCGGGTAAGTGCCTTCTGCCGTCATCTTGCGGATCACGGAATGGATGTTCACCTGGCCGGTATGGGCGGTCACTCCGCCGTCGGCTGCAAGGATTGCACCTGTAACGTAGGAGGCGTCGTCGGATGCAAGAAAAGCCGCAACTTTCGCCATCTCGTCTGCCGTTCCGGCTCTGCCCAGCGGGATCGATTCGTCCCATTCGCGCCGCTGGGGCAGTTTTTCGAGCGTTGCCGTGAGGCGTGTGTTGGCGATGAATCCCGGGCACAGGGCATTCACGCGGATCTTGTCGCGCCCCAGATCGAGGGCTAGCGACCGGGTGTAGTTGATTACGGCACCCTTGGCCGCGTTGTAGGGACCATAACCATAATCGCCGCGCATCCCCGAAATCGAAGCGGTGTTGACGATGGCGCCGCCGCCTGCCTGGCGCATATGAGGCACAGCGGCCCTGCAGCCGTACATGACCGCCGTTATGTTGACACGGAAGACTTTGTCCCACGTGTCGTCATCGGTTTCGGCAACGTCGCACAAGGCGCCGACGCCTGCATTGTTGAACAGCATGTCGAGCCGACCATGCGTGTCGATCACGGCCTGCACCATCGCCTCCACTTGCGCTGCCGAGGTGACGTCGCACACGCAATTCGTGATGCCTGGCAAATCGTGACGCAGCGCATCGCCGTCGATGTCGACCGCCAGAACGTGTGCGCCTTCCCGTGCAAGAAGCGTGACGATTGCGGCACCGATGCCAGTCGCCGCTCCCGTCACAATTGCAGTTTTCCCGTCGAACCTTCCCAAACCTGTTCTCCCTTTAGCAATGCCTGCGGTTGTCGGTCACCTCTCGGTGGCAAACTCACCATGTCGATATGCCTGTTCCTGCCCGAGCGCGTTTCGCCGGGCCGTGGCCCATGCGACGTTCAATCGTATGGGTGGCGACCGCGATTATAGGCGACGCGCTCGTTCTGGGGGCCTTCTTCCTTCCACCCGCTATTGAGATCCTGCCCCATGAGGGTGGAAAACCGCCTCGGGTTTGCGGCCAGAATTTCAGGCGTCACGTTTTCTCGATAGGGTTCGCCGGTGAAGACCGGTCGGATGAACTGGTTGATCAGGTTTACGCGTAGTCCGGGTGTCTTCTTGGCGAATGCACCATGCCAGGTACTGCCCGGCCAGATGATTACCGAGCCGGCAGGCGCCTCGATTGCAACCCGATCGTCCGAGCTTTCGCCGAAGCCAGGGGGGCGGGCGTACTTGTGGCTGCCGGGTACGAAGCAGATCGATCCGCTTTCCCGCGAATAATCCGTCAGGCACCAGGTTACATTGCAGAAATGTTCGATGCGGCTGTAGGGGGCGGGAGTCATCAAGTTATCGGCATGGAGGGTGAGGTCCGCATCTCCCGGCCCCTTCATGAGTGACAGACAGGTTGCGAGAACCGCGTTCTTCCCGAGGATCAGGTCGATCATCGCGAGAACGGCTTCGTTCATTGCGGCCTTTTGAAAGACCGGATCTTCCAGCAACAGATAGGTGTAGTTGGCGAAAGACCCCGAGGTATCCTTCTGCATAAATGCCGCCGATGGCGGCGTGTCGGCCTGAAGATCGGGACGTGTCCCGATCCGCCTTTCGACGACGTCGAACAGCTTTTCCCGCAAGGTGTCGATGAATTCGGCCGGCGCGACTTTCTCCGGCGGAATTACTGCATAGCCCAGAACTTCAAGCTGGGCGACTTCCCTGGTCAGACCTAGTCTCTCGATGTTTTGCCAGACCCGCAATGCATCGTCGGGAAGCGAGCGAACATCCGCGAGGGACGCGAGGTTTTCTGGGTTGTTCGGACTATCTGTAGCATCGGCGGTACGGTCGCTTGTAGCGAAGTTGGCGCTTCGCTCTCGTGCTTTTTCTGCGTTGCTTTCCAACACATCGCCCTCCTGTGATTTTGTATATTTCTTTACTTCAATCTATAAGGCGCAGTTTTGTCAGTCCAACGCTGGAGCGAGCGTTTCTGCGCCGATTTGCCAATACACGTAGCGCTCCTTCGTCGGTGCTCACAAGCCGGCGCCGAAGAGGGCCCGGATGGTTTCGGAGCAGCTCGGTATGAGGTCATGGTCTCTGGGTCGAACCTCCGTCGACGATCAGCGTTTGCCCGGACATGAAGGACGATGCATCCGTTGCAAGGTAGAGCAGGGTTCCAACGAGATCGTCCGGTTTGCCGCGTCGCTTGAGCGACTGGCGAGACAGCGCCCGTTCGATGATTTCAGGCGGGACGCGTCCGTTCATCATGCCAGGCGCGATGCCGTTTACCCGGATATTGTCGGGGCCGAATTCCTGAGCCAGCGCGACGGTAAGCCCGCTGAGGCCGAGTTTGGACACGGCATAAGCGCTTTCCATGACCGAATAGGCAGCTTTTGAAGACTGGTTGATGATCACTCCGCCGCCGCGTGCAATCATGGATGGGCGGCAGGCGCGGGCCAGTGCCAGGGGAGCGGCGATGTTTACCCATAGAATGTGCCGCCATTCGTCATTCGTGAGCTCGGAGCAAAGGTTCCATCGCCCTCGCGCCAGGCCTGCGTTGTTGACGAGGATGTCGATGCCACCAAACTCGGCGATGGCTGCGTCGACCGCACGCGTGATATGGCTTTCGTTTCCCATGTCCATCTCGATGCCGAGGGTTCGGGCGCCGCTCGCGGCGATCTCGCCAGCAGCCGCCTGGGCAAGTTCGCCGTCGATGTCGCCAATCACGACTGCGGCGCCTTCATCTGCGAGGGCTGCGGCATAGACCTTGCCGAGATTGCTACCCGCGCCGGTTACCAGCGCGATCTTGCCAGCAAGTTGCATGACTTTTTCCTTTCCCTTGGCGCATTTCCTGTCAAGCGGCGGGCGCCGCAAGCGGTAAGCAATCTGCTCGTAGCGGCGCCGATACCCGATCCTGTGCCGGTGACGACATTTCCATCCCAGTTCATCCTGCTCCGCTTCCTCCCACCGCTTTTTTGTCCCCGGCTGCCAGTTATGGAACGCGGGAGACGTCCGACCAGCAAGACCGGCTTATTGGCGTGTGCATCTGGATATAGCGGAGCAGCCATTGAGTCTATTGAATTGCTGCAATCGAAGCTGCATAAGGAGCCAATAGGGAGATAGGCGGATGAAGGCAGCTGTATTGCGCGATTTTTCGCGCGGACTTGAGATTGAGAATCTCTCGGTCGACAAGCCCAAGGCCCATGAAGTTCTTGTGCGCGTTGCGGCCTCCGGGTTGTGCCATTCGGATCTCCACATTTTGGGCGGCGATATTCCCTTTCCCTTGCCGACCATCCTTGGGCACGAGGTTTCCGGCATCGTCGAGCAGGTAGGCACTGAGGTGAGGACCGTGAAGCCCGGCGATCACGTCGTCGTCAGCTTCACTTTCCATTGCGGGCACTGCGCGGAATGCCACACCGGCCATGCCTACCGCTGCGCTCCGCCCGAGCAGCTGCGGGGCGCGCAGGAGCCGCCGCGCCTTTCCGATGGTGCTGCGGGCTTGGGACAATTCTGCAGTATCGGCGGTTTTGCCGAGCAGGTCCTTGTTCACGAGAGTGGCTGCATTCCGATCAATCGGGATATGCCGCTCGATCGTGCGTGCCTTCTTGCCTGCGGTGTCTCGACCGGTTTCGGCGCTGCGGCCAATACCGCGGGAGTGCGGCCAGGCGAAACCGTGGCGGTGATCGGTTGCGGCGGCGTCGGTCTGCCGGCGATCAGCGGGGCCTTTTCATGCGGAGCAGGGCGCGTCATTGCGGTCGACCGGATTGCCGGAAAGCTCGATCTCGCCCGCCGCTTCGGTGCGACCGACACGGTCGACGCGTCGAGCGGAGACGTCATCGAGCAGGTCATGGCGCTGACTGGCGGGCGCGGCGTGGATCATGCGATCGAGTGCATTGGCCGGCCTTCGACGATGGAGCAGGCATTCGCCATGCTTGCCCGTGGCGGCACCGCGACGATCTGCGGAGCAGGGTCGCCTGGTGAACACATCTCGATTCCCTCGCTTTCCTTCATTCGCGAAAAGAAGATCCAAGGCTCGCTGTTGGGTAGCATTCGGCCTTCAGTCGATATTCCGAGCTTCGTCGAATTGTACCTGCAGGGACGCCTGCCACTTGATGAGCTGATATCGCAGCGCCTTTCGCTAGCCGAGATCAACAAGGGTTTTGATGATCTGCGCAGTGGCGAAGTCGCGCGGTCGATCATCGTGTTCGATCACTGATGCCAGATCCATCTGCCGGTTCTTACCGCGAGCGGACTTTCGGGACACCTCCCGTGAAGTGCAAGCGACGCTTCAGGGTTTGCTAGCCGCTGGTTGGCCGGGGCTGGAAACTGAGGGTGCGAAACGTGGCTTTCCCATCTCGTCGATCTCGGCGGAAATCCTGTCGGCGGCATGTCGAACCATGTCACCGAGCTTTGCCAGCATCTTTACATTCATCCTGCGTTCTATCTGGGACAACGTGATCGCAAAGCGGACCACTCCTCCTGCGAAAACCGGTGCCTGGATCGATTGAACCAATCTCGGGTCATCGTCCAGCAGGTCATCGTTGCTGTTGAGATACTCGACCGTCTGGATTTCTGTGAGCCGCCGCGCTGCCATTTTGCGGGGCGCATCATCATCGTTGGAAGGAGAATTCTCGTCAGCGGCAAAGGTGTGCGTCCACGCGCCGGGCTGCGATTGAAGCATTACCACGTAGCCACGGCTGCGGATCGATTCCATGTCGGCGTCGAATTTCATTATCGAGGCTTCGTCGCTCGGGCCTGCGCGGGCAATCCATTCCATTCGCTGCATCTTCGTTTGCCAGGCGACGAAGACGGTTCCGATAGGCGGTGCGAACCGTATGCGGTTGCCGGGTCGGCGGATGGGACTGTTGATCAACGCGGGACCGGTCGAGCCGAGCAGCACGATTTCATCGTCGACCAATTCGCTGAAGATGCACTCGCATTGGCATTGTGCGGCCAGCGCATCCATGGTGGGAAGCGCCAGAGCGAGTTCGGGTAGCGCCTCCGTGGCCGCGGCGCCGACGTGTGCCGCTGCCGGGCCGAGCCCGTACCGGGAAGTCTGGGAGGAGCGGAAGAGCCAACCGGCATCGTGAAGCGTGTGAACGATCCCATGCACACTCGACTTGTTCAGGCCAAGGCTCCGGGCCAGCTCCGTCAAGGTAAACGTCTGCGCCGGCCTGGCGGCCATGAACTCGAGGAGCCTGATGGCTCGTGCTGCACTGTTCGACCCGGCCATCAGCCGCCTATCCCTGCACCGTTCGCTGTAGCGGCCGGATCTACGCGCTGCCTGTCGCTGTGACAAATCCGATTCATCGGATATCCAGATCCTCGAAACGGGGGCTTCGCACGAACCGGAACATCTCGGTCGGTGAAAAGGGATTCTGGGTCACGGAGCGGCCATGGCTCGACCAATAGTAGTTTTGCGCACGCGGGTCGCTCCAGACCTTCGTGGCATTTCGTGAATCGACATATTCGTTGTACTGGATGTAGGGAGCCTCCCGGACCGAAACCTCTTGCCGCTCGTCAAGGATCAGGCGCTGCATGCACATCAGCGCATACCGGGTTACGAGCTCATGGAAAGTTGCAGGTCCCAACGCACCATTGGTGTTGGGGCCATAGACCATCCATAAGTTGGGAAAGTCCGGAACCATCGAACCGCAATAGGCGCGCGGCCCCTTGTCTGCCCAAACCTCGTCGAGGGTTTTTCCATCCCGACCCGTAACCGTCATCGGGTAGAGATAGTCATGTGCCCGGAATCCGGTAGCGAAAACGATAACATCCACGTCATGCTGGGTGCCGTCGTTCGCCTCTACTCCGTTTTTGTTGATCCGGCGGATGCCGCAGTCGACCAGCGTGGTGTTGTCGGCCAGGATGGCATCGAGGACGTTGTAGTCTGCATCGCACGTCACCGGGCGTGCCGATCTGACGGGGTGCGGCGGCGTCATTTTCCGAACCAGGTCTGCGTCCCCTAGCCGCTGCACAAGATAGTCGATGCATGCATCGCGCATCTCCTTGTTCTTGGGGTTGCAGGCATGGGGATCGTCGAAGTCCGGATCGATCTCGGTCAGATCGCCAAGCGAGAAAGCCGGGAGAGAAGACCGGCACCTCAGAAAGTTCGAATAGAACGGGAGGTTGCGGTCAAGCCAGTTGACTTGCGGTGGGGAGGGCTCGAGGTATCCCTTGGTCGGCGTCAACCATTGCGCGGTGCGCTGGAACACGGTGACGTGCTCGGCTTCGAGTGCCAGTTCGGGGATCACCTGATAGCCGGTGCAGCCTGTCCCGACGACGGCGAAGCGCTTTCCTTTCAGATCGAGTTCGTCGGGCCAGCGCGCGGTGTGGAAGCACTCTCCGTCAAACTGCTCGATCCCGGGAATTTCCGGCACATTCGGCCGGTTCAGGAAGCCGACCGCAGTGATCACTGCATTGGCTTCAATCATCTTCTCGCCGTCGGGGCCATGGGCAATGGCGATCCAACGCGCTGACTGCTGGTCCCATGTGAGCGTGCGGATCTCGGTGTTGAACTGGATATTTTCTCGTAGGTCGTACGAGTCGGCAACCCAATCGAAGTAGCGCTGGTTCTCGGGCCAGGGGCAGAATGCGTAACTTGGCGCGAAGGCCACGCCGAATGTGTTGGTATAACCGCGGCTGGGAGTGTCTACCCGGGCACCGGGATAGCGATTTTCGTGCCAGGTGCCGCCAACACCGGCGTTCTTTTCGACCATCTCGTAAGGAATGCCTGCGCGTTTGAGTTCGCGCGCCGCGGTGAGCCCACCCATGCCGGCGCCGATCACGAGGACCTTGAAGCCCTGCAGTGTGTCGGCGGGTGGCGGCGCCTGCCATTCCATGCGACGCTCCGTCTCTGGGAGACCCAGTTCCTCCATGTACAGTTCAACGTCGTCGTCGCTGAGAGTCAGGCCCGCGGTAAGCCGGACGCTGTCTGCGAGCCGGTCTAGAACCGGGATCACCTCGCCGGCGCCGGAGTCCCGGTAAGACTTGAGGAATTCGGCCGCACCGTTTCGCAGCAACGCGACATCGGCTTCGTCGACCACCGTCGGCATCTTGAACGCACCGTGGCGCACCTGTTCCAGCTTGGTGCGGGCGAAGGCTTCATCCCCCGTCAGAAGGTACAGAAGACCGCGCAGTGCCATGAGCTCGGCATATTGAACGGCATCTTCGATCTGCGCATCGGTGGCCTCGATCAGTTCGGGCCGAACGGGTGTTTCGTGCATCCTCACACTTCCCTTTATCACTATAAAGTTCGAAATATCGAACCATACGTTTAATATACCGTACAAATTGGTCTTCGGCAATGTGCGGGTACCAAGGGAAGACAAGTCTCGCTTGCGCAAGTCATGGTTGATGGAACGCTGCGTGCGTCACAGTCCATCCGCGCATGATTGCAGATCCGTTGAATGAGGACGCGAAGCCCGACCGCGACCTGACAGGCGCAGCCGAAGGCCCAGCGACTATGCGACTATTCGTTTTCCAACTGCCAGGCCGTTCCCTGGCTATGCCTGGCGCGCGCCGGTCAGGCGGTGATCACCGCGAGTCTATTGTGAAGTTCCGATAGATATCCGGGCACTTTGGACACGTCGCCCTCGATCAAGGTTGGAAACTTCGCGGCGTGCGCCTTGCGCTGCTCGGCATTGTCCGGCGTATAGACCAGGCGAGCCATTGGCAGTGTAGACCCGTAATCGCCGGTGATCCTCAGGTCGGCGTCGTCAGTCTCTCCCCGGTTCGCTTCGGCGTGCATTCCCTCGACGCGAAAATGCCACGCCGCTAGGCCACTTGGCGATATCTCGGCTGGCGCGCCGGTGAAGCGTTCGCATAGACTGAATGAATCGCCGGGCTTCCCATGCTGCGCTGCGAGTTCCTTGAGTATCCGGCTGGCGTTCTCAAACCATTCCTGGCCCATGAAGGCGACCTTGTGCGAATCTGTCATAAGGATTTTTCCATTTGTTGATCGTGTTTCCGCAAACTGCCTGGCGTGACAATTCACTGGCAGTCCGGTCCTGAGCCATTGCGACGGAAGGCGGCTTGGCATCGACCGTGGTGAGGCGGCCGATGACGACCTCCGCCAAAAAGGTGGGCGCTTTCCTCGCCAATCCCAGAAGCCTTTCCAGTGAACTTTACCTCCTGTCGGCGATGCGTAGTCTAAGAGCGGGAGAGGCCAGGGAGTTCGAAGCCAGAGATACCGATTTCGAAACGGGGCTCTCGATAGGTCCTCGCTTCGCCGGGAAAGCGTCCTCGGTGTACCGGCATGAAGCGCCGCCTCTCGAACCGCCAGTCGGCACCTGTGCGCACCAATTTGTCTTCGTAGCATCCGAAACAGCATTCGAGCTGTGACGTATCGGATCGCCGCATCCACTCCGATACGGACGAGCGCATGAATGCCGCATCCCCCTGGACTTCGATGACCACTGCGCCCGAAGTCTGCATGATAAAGTCGTACTTGGCAAAGCCGGTCGCAAGCGCGGTTTCTATTGCGTCGCGGCCGACGATATCCGGGCCGTAGAAGGCCGAGAGTATTCCGTCGGTCATATAGGCTGCAGCCGCCATTTTCGCGTCCAGCAGAAAAACCGCGTGGCTATAGTGGTTTGCAAGTTTCTGAATCGCGGATTCGTCAGATCGCTTGCCTTCGGCTTCGTTAACGTAGCTCATTTGCTAGTCCCGCTCCATTCGTGCTTCGATTGGGCATGGGCCAATACAGTTACTGGTTTGAACAGAATAAGGCTGTCTGCAACCTATTTCTGCATGAACGCAAGGTTCAGCAGCATCTGGCGCGGATCCATCGTCCTGCACTTCGTCGCAGGACCAATTCTGTGATAATGTAAAAGATATAAGTGCACGGCAAAGCCATATTTGACAGGGGCGCCGAATGAGGAACAACCTTGCACCGAACAAGATAGAGCGAGAGGATTTCCAGTGACAGCGACGTCTGCACTCACGCGCAAGGATGAACGCTACAAAGAGATGTTCAGTGTCGAGAAGGAGGTTGCCGATTTCGGCTACGCGCTTGTTGACGACATCTACGCGCCAATCGCCGCGCTACGCAGCAAAAGCCCGGTTTTCGTGGGCAGCCTTGCCAGGGAACTCACCGGTAAGGCCGAGCATAGTATGCTCGACCGCCCACGCTACGCAACGCTGACCTTCGAAACGTGCAACAAGGTTCTGGGCGACAATATCACTTATTCGTCCAGTTATTATCGCGAACAGGACTTCATCCGAGAAGGGCTGGGACACACTATTCTCGGCATGATCGGCAAGGAGCATGCCCGCTATCGGTCGTCTATCCAGCCGATGATGACGCGCGAGCAGGCGATGGGCTGGTGGCGCGAGAAGTGGATCGAGCCGTTCGTCTCGATCCTGATCGACGATTTTCAGAACGACGGCCAAGCCGACCTTTCGCAGCAGTTATGTGCCCGCCTTCCCATGCATACCGTCACCGCGGCTTATGGATTGGGGTCGGAAGAGGCGTTGGCCTTCCGTGAAAGCCTGATGGCGAGCATGGTGCCGACGCTGGCGCCTCAGCCGCGCGCCGAAGCGCGGGCCAAGGTGAGGGAGATATTGATCGGTGCGATCACCGAGAGTCGGCGGAATCCGCGCGACGATCTTATTTCGCGCCTCATCGGCGCGCCGTTCAAGGACGCGCAAGGCAATCATTCGCAGCTCTCCGACGAGGATATCCTCTCGTTCTCGCGCCTGCTGCTGCTGGCAGGTGGCGGGACGACTTATCGGCAGATGGGCATTACCCTTTTCGCGCTCCTTTCAAATCGTGACCAGATGGAGGACCTGCGTGCGGACCGCGAGCTGATGCGCCCAGCGATCCAGGAATCTTTGCGCTGGAATTGCACAGATCCGGTTTTCCATCGGATCAGTACAAAACCGAGCGTGCTTGGCGGAGTCGAAGTGCCTGAAGGTGCGCTGGTGGACATTTACCTCGCTGCAGGCAACCGCGATCCCGAACGCTGGGACAATCCGGATGTCTATGACCTCCATCGGCCGGAGAAGCGCCATATCGGTTTCGCCAGCGGGGCGCACACCTGTCTCGGCCGGTTCGTGGCCGAAGCCGAGATGACCGCGGCGATCAACGCGCTTCTCGATCGTTTTCCGAAATTGCGGTTGGACTCTTCGGGGGAACCTCCGAAGATTATCGGCGGCCTGGTCGCGCGCGGGGTAAATCACCTCCGGGTCCGCTTCGACTGATTGCAATCGCAGACGCCCCCGAAAAGGGGAATTGCCGGAGCGGCATGCGGCAGGGGCACGGGGGTTGCTTTGGCGATCAGCGCCTAGCTTCGCGCACGTAGCCGGCGCCCGATGAAGAACGGGTTTCTCCTGTTCGTCTAACTATCTGCCTTCGCTTCGAACCGTTCGCTCCACTGAACGACAACCTGGCGATGGGTGATCAGCCAACCCTTCGAGGTCCGCCGGCATTTGTCGCGATATTGGACCCCGATGTTGAGGTGCGGTTTGTCGCCGCCGATTTCGGCCTTGTGTATCGCGATCGCGTAACTCCACACCACTGCCTCGTCGCCGACAATGCTGATGTGCTGGTTGGTGATGTTGTGCTGCGTCGCCTGGTAGGCTGAGGCGCCCTTGAATACGAAGGGTAAGTACTCATCGATGGGCGCGCTCTTCGTGCTGCCTTGACCGAATGCATCGTCGGCAAAGACGCTCCGCATCAGGTCGTAGTCGCGCATGTCCGCGCCCAGTGCATAGACCTTGACCAGTTGCCCCAGCGCATAGCGGTCGGCCAATTCTTCTACGCTTGGCGGCACCAACGGCCCGGCCCAACGGTTGATGTCGTCATGCATTCGTAGCCTCCTTCAATTCGTTGATGCCCGGGGCCTGAGATAGGGTTCTGGTTCTCTTCGCGGATTTAGGCAGCAACTGCGGCGCGATGACGCACTGGGTGGCGAAGCGATCGATGTATGGGAGTGGCTGCGTCGGGTAACCGCGATCAGGGGGGTGTTGCATGTCCTGGCGGGCGGGGTCTCGAGGCGCGCCATGGCTCGCTCAGGCCGGCGCGAGCCGTTCAAGAGCCTCCTCCATGCCGATTGCAAGCGATGCGCGGATGAGCTGCGACAGTTGCGCCGGATCAATCAATCTGGAATCGTATTCAGCCAAAACTCTGTCCAGCTCGCCCCCGGCTTCGTCACGAAGCTTGTGCGTGCCATGGTGGGGTAGGTTTTCAATCATGTCCAGCAGCCGGTCGAGATGCAGGTCGCTCTCTTCTTCAGAAGGCGGTCGCCAGGAGCTGGCCACCGGGAAATCGGCGGGATCAACCGAGACGTTGGGAGGAGCGTCTCTTTCGATGCTCATTCTCGATTCCGCGATATAAACCTGGCCTTGAATGAAGGAGTTGACCAGGGAGAATGCGAAGCGGAAGTCCTCGCCATCAATCCCGCCCTTGGAAAAGAGATCCTTCATATATTCAAAGTTTGATGCGACGCCTCTCGAAAAAAATAGAGTGTTGCGTTTGGTAAAATATTCCAGAAGCCCCGGATATTTGAGAAATGTCCTTTTTCCATTCAGGATGCGTTCTTTGAGCGCGGCCTTCCACGGGGTGTTGAGGTCTTGGGGCGGTGAGGTGGTTTCGAAAATCCGTTCAACCGCAAGTGCAATCAGGCGATCCTTGGATTCGATATAATGGTAGATTGTCCGCGGCCAAACACCGAGTTTCTCCGCGACATCTATGATTCGAACATTTGACAGGCCTTTGGCGGCTATCAAACGGATCGTGACGTCGAGGATCTCGTCGGCTGTGGTTGCGCTTCCCTCGGAAATGGTGGGGCGGCGGCGGCCTTTCCTCGGGGTGTCGATCGAAAGCTTGGTGGGCTTTGACGTCCTGGATGTCATGTCTTGAGACCTTGCTGACGGCACTGTGAGGCCGTTCGGCGATCTCTTTGCACATCCACCTGCAACATCGAAACTCCCCCGGTTCAAGAGGCTTCCTCCAGCGTATCAAGGACATCTGGAGGCAAAGCGCCTCTACCGCTCGACGGGCTGCTTACAGGCGAATCGCGGCAATGCGCAAGTTCTGCAGTCAGCTGCCGATCCGCGGCGCGACTAGCGCTGCGACCAAATTTCCTCTGTTAAGTAACTGATTTACAAACATAAAATGCGATACATGGGCGTGATATTCTGCCCATTGCCATCTTTTATTTTGCCATATAAAAAGATCGCAACATTTTAAACGGTGAAATAAAACATGCGAAGTCTGATTGTGTTGCAGCAGCCTTGATCGGCCTTCGTGCTGCAGCATTGGACAAGGGAGAAAGGATGCCCGTGGAGGAGGCCAGTCGACGCGCTCACCCTCCGCGAGCCGGACAGCTTTTTGGGAAGATTGGCTATCACCGCACTTTGAAGGGCAACAATAATGAATGTGAAGAGGGTGGGAAATACGATCGCTGCAACGTGTTCGGCGGCGGCCTTGGCTTCATGCCTGCCGCAAGTTGCTTGGGCTCAGGGAGGGCCTGAAGCAGGATATTCGGATGAAAGGGGATTTGACGAGATTGTCGTGACGGCTCGCCGGCGGGACGAAAACCTGCAAAAAGTCCCGATCGCAATCACTGCCCTAACCGCCGATACCCTGAGGGAAAAGCAGATTTCCGAGCCTTCGGACTTGATGGGCCAGACGCCCGGCCTTACGGTTCAGGGAGGCGGATTCCTGCGCAATGCCGCTTATTCAATTCGAGGCCAACCCGCAGGAAGCTCGGGCGTCAATTCCAGCGGAACGATTTTGTATCGGGCCGAAGTGCCCGCAGCTGCCGTCGGCCGTGCGCCGCAAACTCCCTATTACGACCTGGAATCAATTCAGGTGTTGAAGGGGCCTCAAGGGACGCTGTTCGGCGGTACCTCCACCGGCGGCGCCGTGCTGCTTACACCCCAAATGCCGAAAAACGACTTTGAGGGTTACGCTAGCTCCAGCGTAGGAAATCTGGACTTTGTGGATTTGGAGGGTGCGCTGAACCTTCCGATCGTCAGCGACCGCCTGCTGCTTCGCATTGCAGGGAAGGTGACACGCCGCAAGGGCTATACGCACAACATCTATGACGGAGCTGATCTCGATAACGTCAACGGTACTGCCTTTCGGGTGTCCATGACGCTACGTCCGACAGATGGGCTGACCAACAGCACAATCTACGAACACACGTGGCGAAACGAGCGAGGCGGCAATTCTGTTGCCTTCCTTTGCAATCCAAACGGAACGATAGCACTCTCCGATCCCCAGTGGTTTGCACTGTGCGAGGCAGCGACCAAACTGGGGCCGCGCGTGGTCAACAACGATCTCACCGGGCTCAACTATCTTCGTGAAGATTTTCTCGCGAATACAACGACACTAGACCTCACTGACGATATTCAGCTCAAGAACATTTTCGGCTATATCAGGACCCGGACTGGAAACCGCAACGACAGCGATGGTACTCCTCGTCCGGCCGGCCAGGTTGCCAATCCCTACCCCCAATATCTGCTCAACACTACCAATCAATTGACTGACGAGTTCCACGTAGAAGGAAGATCGTTCAACCAGTCGCTCGAATGGATCGTCGGCGGCTTCTTCGCTCGGCGTTGGGAGCCCGAGTTCAACCATCTGATGGCGTCACTTGCGCAGATCCCTGCCGGTACGCTGTACAATGTCGCTTCAAAATCTGAGACCAAGCAGAGGGCACTCTTCGCCCAAGCAACGGTTCATCTCGACAGTGTCGTCAATGGGCTCAGTGCGACTGCCGGGATGCGACACACCTGGAACGATGACTCCGCCCTGAGCGGGGCCAATTTGTGTCTGGCCCTGCCGGATGCACCATTGTGCGCCATTTTTGGATCGACCAATTTCACTCCGGATGTGAATGTCGGGGTAGTCCCGTCAAAAGCCAAGTCAGAGCGTACGACCTACACGTTCTCGCTCGATTATCAGCTCAACCGTTCGATCCTGCTTTATGCAGCGCACCGTACTGGATATCTACCGGGTGGCACCAATCGGTTCGGGACCTCGGGGCTCGCCGTATATGAACCGGAGACGGTCAGCGATTTCGAAATCGGGGCAAAGACGACATTCGAAATCGGGACCGTGATCGGTCGCTTCAATCTTGCTGCCTACCGCAACGACTACAAGAATTCGCAGCGCAGTCTGCAAACCGGACCTGCTTCCAACATCGTTATCAACGCCGAGAAGGCGCTCATTCAGGGAATTGAGCTCGACTTCGGCCTCAAGTTGACGGACTGGCTGATGTTGTCCGGAAACTATTCCTATCTGGACGCCGGATACAAGAAGTACGTCAATCCTCTGACGAACGCGGACATTTCCGGAACGCCATTTGCGCTGGCACCGACCAACACCGGTTCGGTTTCAGCCACGATTACCTTGCCAGTGCGTCAGGAACTCGGAACAGTTGATTTCAATGTCGATGCATCGTTCCGTAGCGGCACTTCCTTTTCACCGGACATCTATCAGTTGGAACTTTTCCAGCCGGCCTACCGTCTCGTGAACATGCGGTTGTCTTGGAAAGGGGTTGCAGGCCAACCGCTTGATTTAAGTTTCTTCGCCAAGAACCTGTTCAACAAGACCTATGTGGCAGGTGTCGCAAATGGGACTTACAATTTCAACCCGTACCCGACCACCGGTATCGATACGCTCATGTACGGAGAGCCGCGCACTTACGGAGTAACAATGCGCTATCGCTTTGGTGATTGACAGCTGGATCGGCGGTCGACGCCGGGCCGCCGCATCTTTCCTGTCTTTCCCCTGCATTATTAACCTCACTTGCCCGCTCCCGTGTGTGGAGCCGGATATACGGAGATCGCTTTGATGAAGAATTTGCGCACGATGATGCTCAGCCCGGTCCTGGGTCTGGCCGTTTCCATGGTGCCTGCCCTGGCCATAGCCAAGGATGCGGCTGTCGTCGCCGTTGCTCCCGCGCCCGCCTCTTCCGCCCCTTATGGGGTTGGCATGCGCTCTGTGACCTGGATCGACACAAGTCGCGGCATCAAGAAGTCGATGGGCTTTGAGGGATCCGATACCCGGCGGATTGACGTGACGATTTGGTATCCTACGTCAGCCAAGCGTGGCGCGCCTGAAAACGATGCCCCCGCCGCGGGCGATGGTCCCTGGCCGCTTGTAATCTACGCCCATGGAACGATGGGTTACCCCTCTAACAACATGAATACCGTGAATGAGTTGGTCAGCAACGGCTATGTCGTTGTTGCGCCGACCTTCCCCTTGTCATCACGAGCAGCCTTTACCCATATCAAATTTGCCGATGTTTCGGACCTCAGGCAACAAGTGGGTGATGTCAGTTTCCTGATTGACAAGACGCTGGCCGATCCGATGTTGAGCAAGATCGTCAATCCCCAGGAGATTGGATTCATTGGACATTCTTTGGGCGGAGTGACCGGCTACTTCGCTACCTACGGCGGCGGTATCAACGAACCGCGTTTGAAGGCAGTGGTTCTCGCAGGCTCGGGCGATCCGGTGCAGACAGCTCTGACCCATGACATGGGAGTTTTGGGCACTCCGCATCTGGAGGTGTCCGTGCCGGTTCTGTTCCTCACGGCTGAAAAGGATGTCTTCACCCGGATGACCGGGCGACCCTATGCTGCCTTTGCTCGTGTGGAAGGCCCAAAATATCAGATCATGATCAAGAATGGGGTGCATAGCTGGCTGCGGGATGCCGATAACGTACCGCCTGGCAACAAGAGCCCGGACTGTGCGTTCTTCGAAAACTGGTTCCCGAATGCAAAGGTTCCGGGATGTGAGGCTGAGACGCCGCTTATCGATCCAAAGCGCGAAAACCTTCTTGCACGAACCGCGGCCCATTATTTTTTCGACGCATACTTGAAGGATAACGATCTTGCAGAACGCAGCCTCCAGAATATGGGGGAGAACAACGCAGATGTCAGCGTAATCTTCAGAAACTAGAGGAAATGTCCGTCTGAGGCAGGTCTTTCGGTTTCGCAAAAGGAAGTGGGGAGGGCCTCGGGCTTGTCCCGTGCGCCCTTCTCCCTGAAAATGGACGATGTGGGGACGTCAATTTCGGAATCATGGCCGCATCCACGTACCCCTTCTTGTGCCCCGCCATCCGGACCTTGCGGTAGGAATTGCAGTATTGAGAAGCTCCGGGGTAACGCCGAGCCGCCGTGTGGCAGGCCCGGCTATATCGGCCGTTATCCTGGCTTTCTGACGCTGCCCTTGAGTCAATGCGCAAGCTGGTCCGGGGCACGACTGCCCCGGACTGCCTAAGTATGATCGCGTTCTGCGCTCAATTCCCTTGCACAGATGGCTTCGAATTGTTCCTGATCCGGATAGCTTCGAAGGCATGGGCCGACCTGGACGGGAAATCGGCGCCAGTTGCCCTGGCTGGCAGTGCCGTTTTCATTGGCTGGACTTCTGCTGCCTGCATGCCCGGTCCCGAAGGTGATGTTGAGTGCTGGCATGGCGCGTCAATTCAGCGAGGCTTGCGCGGCCGCCAGGCGGGCAATGGGTATGCGAAACGGGCTTGCCGACACGTAGTCCAGGCCGATCTTCTCGCAGTAGTGGATCGAGGCAGGGTCGCCGCCGTGTTCGCCGCAAATTCCCAGCTTGAGGTCCGGACGAACCTCGCGTCCTGAAGTCGTGGCCATCTCCAGGAGCTTGCCGACGCCGTCGATATCGAGGGTTACGAAGGGGTCTCGTGCATATATGTCCTTCTCAACATAGGTGCCGAGAAAGCGTGCGGCATCGTCGCGACTGACGCCGAGTGTGGTC
The DNA here is from genome assembly GCF_000767465.1 of Novosphingobium pentaromativorans US6-1. Classification (NCBI taxonomy): domain Bacteria; kingdom Pseudomonadati; phylum Pseudomonadota; class Alphaproteobacteria; order Sphingomonadales; family Sphingomonadaceae; genus Novosphingobium; species Novosphingobium pentaromativorans. Next base: position 551,434 of record NZ_CP009292.1, on the reverse strand, counting down.
TGGGTCAGATCATTGGTGCCGAAGGAGAAGAATCGCGCCTCTTTGGCAATTTCGTCGGCGAGGAGCGCGGCGCGTGGCAATTCGATCATCGTGCCGACAAGATATTCGACTGTTATGCCCCGCTCACTGAATACCTTTTGCGCCGTTTCATCAACGAGCGTCTTGAGAATGGCGAGTTCCTTGCGTGTTCCGACCAGCGGAATCATGATCTCGGGCACGACTGACGCGCCGCCTTGCGCGGTGACTTCGCAGGCGGCTTCGAAGATGGCGCGCGCCTGCATTTCGTAGATCTCCGGATATGTCACGCCCAGACGACATCCCCGATGACCGAGCATCGGATTGAACTCGTGCAGTTCGGCGGCCCGCCGCTTGAGCGTGTCGATGCCGATGCCTGCAGCTTGTGCCACTTCGCCGAATTCTTCGTCCGAGTGAGGCAGGAATTCGTGGAGCGGAGGGTCCAGCAAGCGGATAGTACAAGGCAGGCCGGCCATTGTGGTGAAGATGGCCTTGAAGTCATCGCGTTGCTCGGGCAGCAGCTTGGCCAGCGCCGCCTCGCGCCCGCTCTGGCTCTCCGCCAGGATCATCTCTCGCACGGCTGAAATGCGCGCGGCATCGAAGAACATGTGCTCGGTGCGGCACAGGCCGATGCCTTCCGCGCCGAATTGGCGTGCCACTTCGCAGTCGTGGGGCGTCTCGGCATTGGTCCGCACCTTCATCCGGCGGTACCCATCTGCCCACTCCATCATGGTGGCAAAGTCGCCGGACAAGTCCGGGGCGATCATGGGGACTTGACCCGCCATGACCTCGCCGCTCGAGCCATCGAGCGTGATCGTCTCGCCTTCCTTGAATTCCAGAGCGCCAATCTGTGCGGTACGCCTGGTCAGATCGATCGTCAGCTGCGGCGCTCCCGATACGCAGGGCCGCCCCATCCCGCGGGCGACCACCGCGGCATGCGACGTCATGCCGCCGCGGGCGGTCAGGATTCCGCGCGCTGCATGCATCCCGTGAATGTCCTCAGGCGAAGTATCGACACGAACCAGGATGACATCCTGGCCGCCCGCCGCGAGCCGCTCGGCGGTATCCGCATCGAGTGCGATCACGCCAGCTGCCGCTCCTGGCGAAGCGGGCAGTCCCCTGGTCAACACGTCGCGCGGTGCGTCGCCGTCCAGTGTCGGATGCATGAGCTGGTCCAGGGCCATCGGATCGATGCGGCGAATGGCCGTAGTCTTGTCGATCAGCCCTTCGCCGACCATGTCCACGGCCATCTTGAGTGCCGCCCTCGCGGTGCGCTTGCCGGTGCGCGTCTGCAGCAGCCACAACTTGCCGCGTTCTACTGTGAACTCGATATCCTGCATGTCGCAATAGTGCCGTTCGAGCAGCTCGAAGACCTCGGCGAGCTGCGCAAAGGCTTTCGGCATGGCCTCCTCCATGCTGGCGGCTTGCGCGCCTGCGGCTTCGCGCGCAGCCCTTGTCAGGTATTGCGGCGTGCGGATGCCGGCGACGACGTCTTCACCCTGGGCATTGACCAGCCACTCACCATAATAGGCTTTGGTACCAGTAGCCGGATCACGGGTGAACGCGACTCCGGTCGCACTGGTTTCCCCCATGTTGCCAAAGACCATGGCCTGGACATTGACGGCGGTGCCCCAGTCGCCGGGAATGTCGTGAAGCCGGCGATAGACTTTCGCCCGGTCGCTTTCCCAGCTTTCGAACACGGCTGCGATCGCGCCCCAGAGCTGTTCCTGTACGTCCTGTGGGAATGGCCGCCCGAGATCTTCCTCGACGATGGCCTTGAACCTGGTCACCGCTTCCCGCCAATGCTCGGCACTGAGTTCGACATCGCTGGCGAAGCCGCGAACGTCCTTGATTTCATCGAGCACTTCCTCGAACCGACCGTGGTTCAGTCCCAGGACGACATCCGAATACATCTGGATGAACCGCCGGTAGCTGTCCCAGGCGAACCTTTCATCGTTCGACTGCGCGACAAGGCCTTGGACGGTGTCGTCATTGAGCCCCAGATTGAGAACGGTGTCCATCATGCCAGGCATGGAAACGCGTGCGCCGGAGCGCACCGAGACCAGCAGGGGATTGGAAGAAACCCCGAAGCTGCGCCCGGTCGCCGCCTCGATATGGGCAACGCCTTTCGCCACGGCTTCGCGCAAGTCGTCGCCAAAGACTTTGCCAGAGGTGTTATACTCAGTGCAGACCTCGGTGGTGATGGTGAAGCCGGGCGGAACGGGCAGTCCGATCCCGGCCATTTCCGCAAGGTTCGCGCCTTTCCCGCCGACGATGGTCTTGTCCCTTGCGCGCAGGTCGCTGGACACGGAATCGCCGAAATGCATCACTTTGGTCATGGAGTTGGTCACCGGTAAGCAATAGATTAACTATTCGAACGCAAGCTCGGCAGGGAGCCGCGTAAGGCGAAACGACGCCGCTTGAGGGCGGCAGAAATGCAGGCGGGCGTGGCGCGCGATCCTTGAGCGTCAACTTTGGCGCTGCAGATTCGCTAGCGAGGCGGCCCTCATGGCTCAACCTAGTATAACAACTTGGGGTGCCGAGTAAAGCGGAATGGGCTGCGGTGCCGGGGGCACTAGCCGCCCGGGAGCGCAGATCTGGACTTGTGCAAAGAAAGGGGTCAGGTCGCTGCGGCAACCGGCTGCCGAAGCGGTCGCGGGCTCGCCGCTCGGCTGCGGGCGAGCAGGCTGGTGAATCCGGCGATCACGATCGTTGCGCCCATGGCAGCCAGGAAGTGGGCGCTGCCAAGCCCGAGAATGACGGTGCCTGTTACCGAGCTTGCGAGGGCGCCCAGGCGGCCGAAGGCCATCATGGCCCCCATGCCGGTCGAACGCATGGCTGTGGGATAGACTTGCGCCGAAAAGGCAATCAGCGCGGCCTGCATCCCGGCGATGAAGAAGCCCATTGCGCCCAGCGGCACAATGGCGAGGATAGGCGCGTTGCCGGGCGCGAGGGCCGGTATGGCAGCCATCGCGACGAGGCCGCCCACAAGACCGGTCAGGAGCAGGGGCTTGCGCGACCCATAGCGGTCCATCGCGGCGGCTACGACTACCGAAGCCAGAATGCCGCCGGCGTTGAACAAGGCGAGGCCCAGGCTGGCAGTGGACAGTCCATATCCCTGCTGGGACAGCAGGGTGGGGACCCAGTTGATCATTGAATATACGCCGAGCATGCTGAAGAACAGGGCGCACCACAGGGCCAGCGTGTCACGCCGCAAGGCCTTGCTGAAGATTGTTTGCTTGCCGCCATGATCCGCAGGCCCTTCCTGCGGTGCATAGCCGGCCTCGCCAGGCTCATTCCGGCCCGGCGATGCAGGCCGCGAGCGGGCGGTCTTCAACGCCGGCGATTCCGGCAGAAGCGAGGATATGACGAATGCAGCGAGCAGGGTTATCCCGCCAGCCATGAAGAACATCGTGCGCCAACCGAAGGCGGGCAGGATAATCGAGCCCAGCACACCGCCCATGACGCCGCCGAGCGGAATAGCCGCGACGCCCAAGGAAACGGAAAGGCTGCGGTGGCGCAGCGAGACGTATTCAGCCAGCAATGCCGTGGCATTGGGCATGACGCCGCCCATGCCGAGAGCGGAGAGCCCGCGCAGCACGAGCAGCTGCGATGGGTTGTTGGCCAGTCCCGAAGCGATCGTGAGCGCCCCCAGCAACGCAAGGGATGCGAACAGGATGGGCTTGCGTCCGAACCTGTCTCCCAGCCAGCCGCCCAGACTTGTCCCCGCCGACATCAGGACGACGGTAGCGATAATGAAGGGTGTGAAGGTGCTGCGTTCCAGGCCCCAGTCAGCCATGAGCGATGGCATCACCAGGCCAAGGATCTGATTGTCCAGGCCGTCCAGCATGAGGGTGAAGGCGCAAAGCCCGAGGCCGAGATTGCGGCCAGCGCTCGCCCCACTATCCTCGGCCAATTGGGGGTTTCCGCTCATCGGCACTCCTCATCCGTCATACATGCTGCAGGCGATCGCGATCATTTCTTGCCGCGTAATCGCCTGCAGGTCGTTCCCGGCTTTGCTGTAAGCCGGGAAACTGTCATCTTGAACCGCGTGATCCCGACGGTCAGATATTGCCCGCCAACACGTCCTTGTTGAGCTTGGCCCATGCGGCGCCGGATTTTTCGGCGCCTTCAAGGATATGCGGGGGAGCATGGTTGTAGGGCGCGCGGGTCGGCCCGGCCTTGATCCAGCCGGCGACATTCATCCGGTGCTTTTCCAGGATGATGTTGTAGGTTGCAAATTCGGGAGGCCCTCCAGCCGGGAACAAGGGGGCGACCGCCAATTCCATCGCATCGGAGAGCCGGGTGACGGCGCTCCAGTCCCCAGTCTTCTTGGCTTCGATCACCCGGTCGCGCAGGGCAATGCAGACGTCCGGGCCGCAAGAAGCGCTGCTGCTCCAGAATGCGGAGAAGAATTCCGGATCGGATCGGGCCACCGAGGCATATTCATTGTCGATCGGCATGAACCGGATGCGTCCGCCGCTGACAAGCTTCATCGCCGACATCTGCGGCGTGGGCGGCAGCTTTGCGGTGATTACCTGGGGGATCTGGCTCACCCGTGCCCAGAATGGAATCGAGAAAGCGAACTTGAAGGCCTGCATGTTGGCATAGATGGCGATGGCCATGTCGGGGCAGGCTTGCGCGACGTCCTTGAAGTACTGCACGGCCATGTCCATGCTGGCCTGGCACCAGAACGGCGGGCCAAGCATCGTCCCGTCCGCCCCGAGATCGCTGGCCCAGCGGGTCTGCTCTATGGTGTCGCGGGTATTGAGCGTCGAGGTGCCTACGAAAATCGGCACGCGCCCGCGGGCGGTTTCCACGGCGGCGGTCATGAAGGCCTGCTTTTCCGGCCAGGTCAGCGTCGATGCCTCGCCCAGCGTGCCCATCGTCAGGATGCCGTTGACGCCTTTCGCGATCAGGTCTTCGATCGCCCGGGCTGTCTCGTCGACATCGACCGTGTCGGTCGCGTCCCAGCGATCTGCGCCTTCCTTGGCCGGGGTGGGAATGATTGCCCAAAATCCGTCCACGTCCGCAGCGGTCATCAAGGGTCGGTTCTTTGCCAAGGCATCCTCCGGTATCAGTGTCTGTTTGTCTTGATTCGGCTGTCAGTACGCCGTCTCGGTTCGATGCTTCGCATAGCTGTTATAATTGAATGGCACAATCCAGCTCGCGAAAATTGCGACGCCAGAGCCGGAAAAGGCTCGAAATCCTCAGTAATCCGGCCATATCCCTTTAGTGTTGACCTTAAACGTAGTATAATTAGATTGTGTGGATGTCGGGTGTGGCGTTAAGTCAATCCCGCAGGAGAGGTGCGAGAATTCACGATGGGACAGGCAGACAACAGGGCCTCGCAGGCCGTAGAAGGGCACCGGAAGGCGCACGAGCGGCAGGGGTCTCCGTTCAAGGGCGTTCACCACCTTGTATTGAACACCGACGATATCAAGACGACGATCGATTTCTATTCGGGCATCCTGCACATGCCGCTGATACATGCCTTGCGCGTGCCGCCCGGTATCTCTCGCGGAAATCCGCCGTTCGAACGCCTCAGGCATTACTTCTTCGACATGGGCAATGACAACATGCTTGCCTTCTTCGAATTGCCGAAGGGTGAGAAGGATCAGGCCGATCGAGACGGCGTGGCGGCCATGCAGCACGTTTCCTTCAGTACGACGCCGCAGGAGGCGGAAAAGCTGCTGAAGCGTCTGGATGCCGCCAAAATTCAACGTGCCGGCCCGCTTGAAGCTGCGCCGGGATGCTGGTCAATCTATTTCTACGATCCCCACGGCGTAAGGCTTGAGGTCAGCTATCAACCTGAACAGGGCGATGAGCAGCGCAATGTCGACCACTTCCGGCAGTCGCGCGAAGGGATGCTGAAAGAGCTGCGAACCGTGAGCGACGATCAGGCCTGGTTGGACCGGGTCATGGCGCATCTGGAAGATTAGGGCGCACGTGCCGATCGAATGAGCGGTGCGGCTTGCAAGCACCGTCAATGATTGAAGTGCAAGGTGGACTGGCCGCCGTATTCCTTGAAACAGGTCCATTTGCAGCCTTGGCTGGCCGGTAAGGTTCAGGCGGAGTGTCAGGTCACTGCATCGCTGATCGGTCCACGGCGGACGGAGCGAGAAGCGCACCTTTGGCCAGAGCGAACAATTCCCGGTACCACTGTTCGTCATTGGGATCGGGGAGTTCTTCACCCACTGGTTCGAAGAAGCGCGGGCTGTACAGGCGCGGGGTCGCGACGGCGATGATCGACCCGCTTATGCAGCAGATCCGCCAAAGCAGCGCGGCATGGGTCAATTGCGGGAACAGCGGCGCGAATGCCTCGGCAAGTTCGTGATAGGCGTCCCTGATCCTCTGGGTCGCACGGCTGCGCAGATCGGCCGGGCCATTGGTTAGGATCTCGGTGATGACGACATTGGCATGCACTTCCTTGCAGAAGGCAGCTTCGCGCCACATTGGCTTCAGGAAGGCGTCGATGGCTTCGTCGATAGCGCGAGATGGCGAGACTTGTGCAAGCGCGCTCAACATTTGACGGCGCTGTACATTGATAGGTTCCAGATTTGCCCACAAGAGCGCTTCAAGCAATTCGGCGATGCCGCCGAAGTAGTAGCCGACCAGTTGGGAATTGAGTCCAGACCTTGCGGCGATGCCGCGAATGGAGAGCGAAGAGATACCTTCGTCGATTATGATGCGTTCGGCCGCCGCCAGAAGGCGATTCGGCGAAGAACCAGCGTCTTGGGTGGTCGTGACGCTTCCCTTCTTCGTCTTCTTTGTCCTTGCGATCTTCACTGTCACTCGCGTTCTGCCCACTTTCACGGCCCTCGCCAGTAGCACATGGCTTTCGTTCGCCAAAACCGCCTTGACACGCCCAACAAGAATATTCATTCATTCGAGTGAATATGGAAATGAGGGTCGGTTATGCAAGTCGTTCGAAACTGCTGGTATGTGGCCGCTTGGAGCAGCGAGCTCGTTGGCGAGGCGATGATGCCCCGCGAGGTTCTGGGTGAACCGATCGTACTGTATCGTGCCGCCGACGGCAGTATCGTGTGCATGGAGGATCGCTGTTGTCATCGACTGGCCCCGCTCTCGCTCGGCGAACGGGATGGCGATGCGGTGCGCTGTCTCTACCATGGGTTCAAGTTCGCCAGGGACGGGGCGTGTGTCGAGATCCCCGGTCAGAAAACCATCCCCCGCTCCGCATGCGTGCAGACTTATCCGGCAACCGAAAAGGGCGGTTGGATCTGGGTGTGGATGGGAGACCCCGCCAGGGCGAACCTTGACCTGGTCCCACCTGCAATCGGTCCCGGTGACGAAGGCTGGCTGACCGACCAAAGCCATCTCGACTATGATGCCGACTACCAGCTGATCAACGACAATCTCACGGACTTCTCCCACCTCAGTTACGTGCATCGTAACTCGTTCGGGGCGACCGAATTCTTTGCCGATACGCGGCCGAAGGTCACGCGTCTGGACCGTGGCATCAGGATTCAGCGGTGGATGACATCGGATACGTCCAAGGTCATGGAAACCGCGGAGACGCACGACCGCTTCCAGACGTACGACTATCTCGTTCCGGGCATCCTGTTGATGCGCACGACCAGTTATCCGGCAGGGGCCGCGCAGGCGAGCGGGCACGACGAACCAGCGGAAGATCTGCCCAAGCTGATAGAAGTCTTCAGTTCGCAGGCCTTGACGCCGATCGGGGCTCAGAAGACGCGCTACTACTTTTCCAACAGTGTCAATGAGGCGCCGGGTAACGAACATGCCCTGGCAGGGCTCATGGCAATGACATTCGCGGCCTTTGCAGAGGACAAGGCCATGATCGAAGGTCAGCAACGCATCATCAATGCGGACCCAACCCGAAAGGAGCGCCTGTTCGGGCATGATAGCGGACCGGTACAGATGCGGCGGGTCATCGCGGAACTGATCGAGGCAGAGCAATAGCCCATGCCTCTCGGCATGCTGCCGATATAATAACCATCAAACCTGAAATCTATCTCCGGCCTTTCTTGTCATAACACCTTTCAGTTGTTATCAGACCATCGAAGGGCCGTGGCGACATGGCTCAATTGTGGGAAGGATCAGGAAATGAGCGTCGCCGCGCAGATGGCCGGATCAGCAACGCCATGGGAAGGTGCAATCTTCAGTAACGGCTGGAGCAGGCGGGATGCGGTGTCGCAGATCGTCGAACCGGCAACCGGTAGCATTCTCGGCACCGTTGGTGTGGCCGGGGCTGCAGACGTTCGCGCTGCGGCCGCTATTGCGGCCCAGGCGCAGCCGGAATGGGAGGCGACGTCCTTTGAGCAGCGCGGCGCGATCTTGCGCGCGGCAGCACGGCAAATCGAAACCCGCTTCGGTGAGTTTGCCGAATGGATCATGCGGGAGACCGGATCGAGCCGACTCAAGGCCGAATTCGAAGTGGGTCTGTCGATCCGCGCAGTCTATGACGCCGCGGCCATGCCCGCCCAGCCCAATGGGTTGATGCTGCCCAGCGAAACCGCAAGGCTCAGCTACGCCAAGCGCCGTGCACTGGGCGTGGTTGGAATCATTTCGCCGTTCAACTTCCCCTTCTTCCTGGGGATCCGGTCGGTCGCGCCTGCGCTTGCAGTTGGCAATGCAGTCATCATCAAGCCCAATCCTCTGGCCACGGTTTCGGGCGGTATGCTCTTCGCCGATCTACTGAAGAAGGCGGGACTGCCTGATGGCGTTTTCCACGTCGTCCCCGGTGATGCGGATGTCGGGGAAGCGATGTGCGCGGACCCCGATGTCGCGATGATACAGTTCGTGGGATCGACCGCAGTGGGCCGCAAGGTGGGCGAAGCGGCCTCTCGCCACCTCAAGAAGGTCTCGCTCGAAATGGGAGGCAAGAACTCCCTGGTCATTCTTGACGATGCCGACCTCGATCTGGCCGCAGCCAATGCTGCATGGGCCTCGTTCCTCCACCAGGGGCAGATCTGCTTCGCTGCCGGCAGAACGCTGGTCCAGCGCTCCATCGCGGATGAATTCATCGAGAAACTGGTGGCAAAGGCGCGTGCAATCCGGGTGGGCAATCCCACCGAGGAAGGCACGATGCTCGGCCCGCTGATTTCCGACGTACAGTGCCGGCGCGCCGTCGCTATCGTTGACGCGGCCCGGGCAGCGGGGGCCACGATCCATCATGGAGGAACGGCTGACGGCTTGTTCTTCCAGCCCACCGTGATGTCGGGCGTGACCTCGCAGATGCAGGCCTACCATGACGAGATATTCGCCCCGGTCGCCACGATCACTACCTTCGACACCGATGAAGAAGCGATCGCGCTGGCCAACGATACCGAATATGGTTTGTCCGGAGCGGTGATTTCGCGATCGATCGGCAGGGCGCTGGCGATCGGCGAACGGCTGCGCGTGGGGATCGTCCACGTCAATGACCAGACGATCGGCGATGAGGCCGTCAACCCGATCGCCGGGTGGGGTGCTTCGGGCAACGGATCGGGCGTCGGTGGTCCGGCGAACTGGGACGAGTTCTCTCGCTGGCAATGGTACACGATCAAGGATTCCCCGCCGCCCTATCCCCTGGGGATGGCCGGCTAGGCACCCTCGTTTCGAAGTCCGCGGGGCCGTGCGAAGGCGGGCATCGCGCCGCATGGCCGCATCAAGTGCAAGACAGGAAAATCACATGAAAACAGTTGACTACTATTACGACTTCGTGAGCCCTTTCGCCTATCTTGCGCTGACGCAGATTCCGCGCCTGATGAAGGAGTACGCCGATGTCGCCGAGTTTCGCGGCCACGCCTTCAACATGTGGGAAGCGCGCCTGGCGGCAGGCAATACCGGTCCCTCCAATCGGGAAATGCCGCGTCGTCTCAAGGTATTGATGGCCGATGCCAACCGCTATGCCAAACGGTACGGGGTGCCGCTCAAGCAGACCGTCAGTTTCGATGCCCAGCGTCTGAACCGGGGCGTCTATGTCGCCCGCGATATGGGCAAGGAAATCGAGTACGTGACAACCGTCAACAATGGCGCCTGGGGCAGCGGAGGCGACATCGCCAATCCCGCTTTCATGGACGAATGCGTGAGCAAGATCGGGCTGGATCCCGAGGCTTTCGCCAAGGCCGTCGATTCGGAAGAGAACCTTGCCCGCTACGAGAAGGAAAATCAGGACGCGCAGGCCCGTGGCGTGTTCGGGGCCCCCACTTTCGTCGTCGATGACGAAATCTTCTGGGGCAACGATCGTATCGTCTGGGTCGAGGATTACCTGCGCGGTCGCATCTGAGCCGGCCTCGGGCTGAACTGACGGAGAGGATGAGCGCGATGAAGCTGTGCAGGTTCAACGATGATCGACTGGGTGTCGTGCGTGGAGGCATGGTCCACGATGTCACCGCTGCATTGGACGTCTTGCCGACGATGCGTTGGCCGCTGCCGCACGGAGACGCTTTCATCGCGCACCTCGACGCGGTTCGCGAGCGCGCGGATGCTCTCGTGGACGAGGCTAAGACGCATCCCCTGGAATCCGTCCGTCTGCTCAGCCCGGTTGCCAATCCGTCGAAGATCATTGGCGCCCCGGTCAATTATGCCGCGCACAAGGACGAGATTGACGAGAACATCGCCCATGGCCACGCGATCAAGCCGATTTCGGAGTGGGGGCTGTTCCTGAAGTCCAACACCTCGCTGGTCGGTGCATCGCAGGGTGTCGAACGGCGTTTCCCGGATCAACGCAACGATCATGAAGTCGAACTGGCCGTCGTGATCGGCAGGCAGGGAGACCGGATCCCTTATGCGGACGCGATGTCCTATATAGCCGGCTACGCCATCGGCCTCGACATGACCTTGCGCGGTCCGCAATTCCAGAGCTTCCGGAAGTCAATCGACACCTATTCGGTTCTGGGACCATGGCTCGTCACGGCCGATGAACTGACCGACCCGTCCGATCTGGAACTGCGTATCGGAGTGAACGGAGATTTGCGCCAGCAATCGCGCACCCGCATGTTGATCTGTGACGTTCCGCGGCTCATCGAATATGCCTCGAGTTTCTACACGCTCTATCCTGGCGATATCATCATGACCGGTACGCCCGATGGGGTTGGGCCGGTCGTCGGCGGCGACATGATGGAGGCGACCATCGAAGGCGTCGGCACCATGCGGGTTGCGGTGCGGGACGCCTGATTCGAATGATCCTAGGCATTGCCCCGGTCGGGGAAGCCATGCGCGGCCAGGGTGTCGATCCCTTCGAGTAACAGGTTAAGGTCATTCGGGGCGCAGGACATCGAGCTCTGAAAATTGGCGTAAAGCTGCCCGCCTGGGCGCACCAACCATAACGCCGGCTCGGCGAAGCGTTGCCGCACGCCATTCATTACGCGTTCCGAAGCGAACAGTCCGCAAGCCTCGATGTCGTCTTGTCGCAGGCCATGGCCGATGGCCAGTCGGTTGAGGCCGTGTTCGAGGCGCAGGCGCTGCGCTTCCTCGATTCCATCGGTGCTCACCGTCACCACCTCGATGCCGCGCTCTTCGAACGCAGGCACGAGGGAATCAAGCTGTGCCAGGTGCCCCCGGCAATAACGGCAGAAATTACCGCGTCGGAAGGACAGCAAGGTCAGGGCTGCCGGGTCGCGCTTGTGAAGCGACCACAGGGATCCGTCTATCAGATTGAATTCGATCGGCGGTGTTTGCGTGCCGGGTCTGAGCAAGAGATTTCCTCCGGGAATTCGAGATGGCGAAGTGCGTGCAGGCAAACCGGCTTGCGCTTCGTCCGCCATGATGAGTGAGTCACAACATAATATAATATGAAGGGACGAAAAATATACTACGTGACATATCATGCTGAAGCAGGCATTATACGAGATGGAAGCCGACCGGACAACGGGGCGGATGGCAGAGGAACATTTTCGAGCGCGCGCGATGACCGGATATACCATGTTCGACAAGATCTGGGATCAGCATGTGATCGCCGACCTCGGCGAGGGCTGGTCGCTTCTCCACGTGGACCGGCATCTGCTGCACGAATTGACCGGGGCAGGCGGTCTGGATGCAGTGAGCGCTCGCGGTCTGGCCGTAAGCAATCCCGAGTTGACCTACGCGACTGCCGACCATGCGGTGTCGAGCGCGCCGGGTCGAACCGCGGCGACCTTTCCGGTCGGCCACAAGCTGTGGGCGGATCTGAAGCGTGCTTCCGGCGATGCCGGCATTCGCTTCTTCGACATTGGCGAAATCGGGCATGGCATCCTGCATGTTGCGGGGCCGGAGCTTGGGATCACCTTGCCGGGGCTGACGCTGGTCTGCGGCGACAGTCATAGCTGTACCCACGGCGGGCTTGGCGCGCTTGCTTTCGGTATCGGCTCGTCTGAGCTGGCGCATGTCCTTGCGACCCAGACGCTGCGGCAGCGCAGGCCGCAGACCATGCGCGTCTCCTTCGAGGGGAGCATGGCGTCCGGCGTCACCGCGAAGGACATGATTCTGCATCTGATCGCCAGAATCGGTGCCGCAGCGGGTACAGGCTATGCGATCGAATTCGCCGGATCGGCCGTCAGTGCGATGGACGTGGAAGCGCGTCTGACATTGTGCAACCTCTCGATTGAACTTGGCGCAAAGTTCGGAATGGTGGCTCCTGATGAAGTGACCTTCGCTTATCTGGCGGGTCGGCCTTACGCGCCAAGCGGCGCGGCCATGGAAGAGGCCATCCGGCACTGGCGAACGCTCGCCAGCGACGCGGACGCGACCTTCGACCGCATCGTGCAGATCGACATGAGCGAAGTCGTGCCGACGATCACTTGGGGCACAAGCCCCGAACATGCCATAGCCATCGATGCGGTGATCCCGGATCCCGTCGAGGCTGAGAATGACGACCAGGGCAAGGCCTGGCGAGCGGCGCTCGATTACATGGGTCTGGAAGCCGGGCGGACTCTCGTCGGAACTCCCGTTGACTGGGTGTTCATCGGTTCGTGCGCGAACTCGCGCCTGTCGGATTTGCGCGATGCGGCGCGCATTGTCGGCGGTCGGCGCGTTGCCGAACATGTGAACGCATGGATCGTGCCTGGATCGGAACAGGTTAAGCGTGAGGCCGAGGCCGAAGGTCTGGACACGGTTTTTCGCGATGCCGGCTTCGATTGGCGCGAACCGGGCTGCGCGATGTGCGTGGCCGCCAACGGCGAACGCGTCCCGCCTGGCATGCGGGCCGTCTCTACTTCAAATCGCAATTTCGTGGGCCGGCAGGGACCGGGCGCGCGCACCCACCTTGCAAGTCCGGCAATGGCCGCTGCTGCTGCCGTAACGGGCGTCATCACCGATGTGAGGGCCCTGTGATGGAACCCTTCACGATCGTTACCGGCCCGGCTGCACCGCTGATGATGCCCAATATCGATACCGATGTGATCATCCGGATCGAACGGCTGGCTGCGCTGAAGGCGGAGGAAATGGGCGACTATGCCTTCGAGGTCCTGCGTTATCGAGACGATGGATCGCCCAACCCCGATTTCGTGTTCAACCGGGAGCCTTTCCGCGGCGCTCCGATACTGATCGCCGGCACCAATTTCGGCTGCGGCTCGTCCCGCGAGGCAGCGGTATGGGCACTCAAGGGTCTTGGTCTCAGGGTCGTGATAGCGGACAGCTTCGGCGATATCTTTGCCGCCAATTGTTTCCAGAACGGCATCCTGCCGATCACGCTGCCGCCCGCACAGGTCGAGAGCTTGGCGGAATTTGCGGTCAGCGGGGCGGCCATGACCGTTGACCTGCACGAACTGGTAATCTCTGGGATCGGGCTACATCCGATCGCGTTCAAGGTCGACGCCAGCCAGCGTAAGGCCTTGCTTGAAGGTGCCGACGAGATCGACCGGACCTTGCAGATGTTTGACAGCATTGTGGCTTGGCAGGCCCGCGACAAGCGCTTGCGGCCGTGGGTCTGGGCTAACAGCGGGTCGTCGCCGCAAGGCGCGGCAGACCTCTCGAATACATCCAAAAATCTGATGGTGGGCAAGATATGACGATAAGTGACAGGACGGATTCGGGTCAGGCCTTTGCGAAAGGCCCGTTGACCGATCTGCGTGTGATCGAAATGGGGCAGCTGCTCGCAGGCCCTTTCTGCGGCCAGCTTCTGGCCGACTTCGGTGCCGAAGTGATCAAGGTGGAGCCGCCTGTGATGGGCGATCCGATGCGGGTTTGGGGGCGCGGCAAGCTGGAAGACGGGCAAGGCCTGTGGTGGCCGGTGGTCGCCCGCAACAAGAAATCGATCGAGGTCAATTTGCGCGAAGCCGAGGGGCAGCAGATCATTCGCGATCTGGTGGCCAAGTCGGACATCCTCATAGAGAACTTCCGCGCCGGCACGATGGAAAAGTGGGGTCTGGGCTATGAGGAACTGGCCAAGATCAATCCCGGCCTCATCATGATCCGGGTGTCTGGCTATGGCCAGACCGGGCCCTATTCCCACAAGGCTGGCTATGCCGCGATCGGCGAGGCGATGGGCGGATTGCGCTATGTCGTGGGCGACCCGGCGAATCCGCCGTCGCGAACCGGCATTTCTCTGGGCGATACTCTGGCTGGAACCTTCGGCTGTATCGGTGGACTGATGGCGCTGCATGCGCGCGAACAGACCGGCCGCGGGCAGGTTGTCGACAGTGCGATCTACGAATCGGTTCTGGCCGTGATGGAAAACCTCGTCACCGAATACGACAAGGCAGGCTATATTCGTGAGCGAACCGGGGCAATCCTTCCGAACATTGCGCCCTCCAATATCTACCCTGTCAAAGGCGGCTTGTTCGTGTTGATTGCGGCGAACCAGGATACCGTCTTTTCCCGCCTGGCCGAAGCGATGGGACGGCCCGAACTGGCAAGTGATCCGCGATATGCCACGCATACTGCCCGCGGTGAGCGCCAGGCCGAACTTGACGCGCTGATCGGCGAGTGGACGGCAACGATGGACCGCGAGGAACTGGGCAAGCTGCTTGACGAGCACAGCGTGCCGCGCGGCGACATCTATCGCGCGCCGGAGATGCTGGAGGATGCGCATTTCAAGGCGCGCCAGGCGATCATCGACGTGCCGCACCCTGCGTTTGGTTCGTTCAAGATGCAGAACGTGTTCCCCAAACTTTCCCAGACGCCCGGACAAGTTAACTGGGCGGGCCCGGCACTTGGCCAGCACAACCGCGAGGTCTTCGAAGATCTGCTCGGCTACAGCGTCGAATCGGTCGCCGATCTTGCGCAGCGCAAAGTGATCGGCGCAGCCTGATGGGACAGCGACCTTCTCACGTCGAACTTGTCGATGTCGGGCCGCGGGACGGTCTGCAGAATGACGACAAGATCCTGCCGACCGAGACCAAGGTATCCTTGATCCGCAGGATTGCCGCAGCAGGGATCCGCCGCATAGAGGTGACGAGCTTCGTCAATCCCAAGCGAGTGCCGCAAATGGCCGATGCCGAGGATTTGCTGGCGGCCTTGCGGGATCTGTCCGATGTCCAGCTATCGGGCCTCGTCCTCAATGAGCGCGGATTCGATCGGGCCGCTGCCACCGGGGTACTGGACGAGGTGACATATGCCATCGTCGCTACCGAGACATTCAGCCAGCGCAATCAGGGGTCGACGATCGCCCAGAATGTCGCCAACTGGCGCAAGATTTCCGACCTCGCGAAAGGCGGCGGGTTGTTCCGCTCGGCCACGATCGCGGCGGCCTTCGGTTGCCCTTTCGAGGGTGAGGTACCGGTTTCGCAGGTCGTGGAACTGGCCGGCGCGATAGCAGAGGCTGGAGCGGACGAGATTTCGCTTGCCGACACTATCGGAGTGGCCGCTCCACACGATGTGGAAGAGCGCTTCGCGGCAGTCGCGCAAGCGGTTCCCGGCATCCGCTTGCGCGCGCATTTCCATAATACGCGCAACACCGGCTATGCCAATGCCGATGCGGCCATCCGCAGCGGCGTACAGACGCTCGATTCCAGTCTCGGCGGCATCGGCGGTTGTCCCTTCGCCCCGGGATCGGTGGGCAATATCGCGACCGAGGATCTGGTCTACATGCTGGACCGCAGCAAGGTGGCGACAGGAGCTTCGCTCGAAGGGCTGCGTGAAGCATCGCTCTGGCTGCAGGAGCAGTTGGGGCGAAAGCTGCCTTCGCTGGTGAAGGAAGTAAGCGCTTTTCCCAGGTCTGGCGAGACATCGCGGGAGCTGGTGTGATGACCATTGCAACAAGATCATCCATCGCCAGCGAAATCCTCGCTTATGCAAGCGCATCGAAGCGGTTATCCAATCACATAGAGCGAACTGCCAGTTTGCCTGCCGTTTCGCGACTGAAGTCTGATGGTTTACAAGGAGAGGACACGGACCATGCCCACCAAGCGTAAGCTCATGACGCCGCAGGATGTGCAGGGCGCATGGGCGATCATGCCAACCAGTGCCAAGGAAGGCGCGGAAAGCTGGCGCATGACGGATTCGCTGGATCTCGATGCAAGTGTCGATGCCATCAACGGACTGATCGATTCCGGTATTGACGGTATCCTGACGATGGGAACCTATGGTGAAGCGGCGACCCTGACGCTCGACGAGAAGAAGCGCTTCATGGCGTGTCTTGTGGAGACCGTGGCAGGACGCGTTCCCTGCTTTGTCGGTACGACCACGTTGAACACCAGGGATACGATCGAACTGACTCGCTATGCGGCGGATCTGGGCGCAGACGGTACGATGCTGGGGCTGCCCATGTGGTGCACTCCCACTCTCCCTGCGGCCGTGCGGTTCTACAAGGACGTGGCGGAAGCCTGCCCCGACATGGCGCAGTGCATCTATGCCAATCCGGAAGCGTTCCGATTCGACTTTCCGCCTCCGTTCTGGGCGCAGGTGGCCGATATTCCGCAGGTGGTTTCTGCCAAGTACACCGCCATCGGCCAGTTGATCCAGAATCTCGAACTGACGCGCGGCAAGGTTCGTGCCATGCCGATCGAGCTGGATTACTATGCAGGCGCGCGCATCGACGACGATATCAGCGCCTTCTGGAGCAGTGGCGCCGTCTGCGGCCCCAAGCCGACCATTGCGCTGCGCGATGAAGTCGCCCGGGCTCGGGAAACGGGAGACTGGACGAAGGCCAAGGCCCTGACCGACAAGATGTGGTGGGCCGTGACGCCGATGTTCCCGGCTGGCGGATTCCGCGAGTTTTCGATGTATAACATCGCCATCGACAAGGCGCGCATGCAGGCGGCCGGGTGGATGCAGGTCGGACCCGCGCGGCCGCCCTATGACATGATGCCCGACCATATCCGGGCCGGGGCAGAGACTGCCGGCGTGCGCTGGGCCGAAATGGCGAAGGAGGCCGTCTAAGCGGCGGCGCTGGAGCCCGGCGGACTCCGTTGACACTATGCGGCAAGCCCAGGCGCAAGCCGCAAGGAGAGTGATGATGAGTGCTAATGCAATTGAGAAGGCTTTCTGGACGGCCCTATCCGACCCCGGTCAGCTGGAACGGTATCGTTCCGATTCCAAGGCGTATCTCGAGAGCTTCAATATCGATTCAGGCGAGCGCGCGGAGATCGAGGCCTGGGATGTCGCCGAGATCGCGGCGCGTGGCGTCAACCCGCTGTTGCTGCTTTCATTCTTCAGCGCCGTGAAAAGTCCGCGCGACCTTCCCGAGTACCTGCAGAAGATCAATACGCCGCCGCGAAATGCGGCTTGAAGAGCGCGACCGAGATTTGAGGAGTAGACTGAATGGCTGAAGTTGTAGGCGGTTTTCTGATGCCGCATAATCCAGCTCTTTCGGGCGTTCTGGCAGGCATGGCCAAGCCGGAGCAGGAAGACACCATCAACCGTTCGTTCGAGCATATTTCCGAGCGCGTAGCTGAAATGAAGGCCGATACGGTCATCATCATCGGCGATGATCACTATACCAATTTCGGACCGCATTGCATTCCGACCTGCCTCATCGCGATCGGCGATCTGGACGGCCCGATCGAGGAATGGCTGCCCATCGAAAAAGGCGTGATCCCGAACAATGAAGGTCTTGCCAGGCATATTCTCGAAAGCGGCCTGGCCGAGGGTGTGGACTGGTCCTACGCCAAGTCGATCACGCTCGATCACGCCACGGCCATTCCCTACGAGATGGCGGTCAAGTTCAATCCGGCCGTCAACATCATTCCGATCTATCTCAATTGCGTGATGGAGCCGTTCATCGACAGCCGCCGCGCCTACGACATCGGCCGGAGCATCAAGCGTGCCGTGGAGAGCTGGGGCGGCAACGAACGGGTTGTCATCTACGGCACCGGGGGTCTGAGCCACTGGGTCGGAAGCCCGGGCATGGGCAATGTCAACGAAGCCTTCGACCGCAAGCTTCTCGATCTGTGCGCTGCTGGCGACATCGAGACCTTGTTGTCGCTGAGCGACGAGGAAATCCTGAGGGAAGGCGGCAACGGAGCGATCGAGGTCAAGAACTGGTATTGCGCCATGGGAGCGATGCCGGGCGCCAAGGCCGAATTCATTGCCTATGAGGCGATGCACGAATGGCTGACGGGCATGGGCTTCGCCGAACTGAAGCAGGCGGCCTGAGAATACGCACCGGGCCGGGTTCAGGGGGGAACGGTCCGATCAACAGGGAAGTCGCCGGGATTGCCGGTGGTTCTGCAGAGAGGATGTACGGAAAAATGGTCCAGATAACCGAGTTGGGCTACCTTGGTCTGAACATAACCGACGTGGAAGCCTGGAAGGAATTTGCCACCCAGGTCCTCGGCATGGAATGGCTCGACGAAGGGGATGGCGACCGCTTCTATCTGCGGATGGATGACTGGCATCATCGCATCACGCTTCATGTGACCGACGAAGACGACATGGCCTATCTGGGTCTGCGCGTTGCCGGCGGGGGTGAGCTTGCCGCTATGCAGCAGCAGTTGACCGAAATGGGTGTCGCTTACTCGGTTGGATCGGCTGAGGAATGCGCGGAACGCTTCGTTCTGGGCTTGCTCAAGCTGGAGGATCCCTACGGCAACCCGATCGAGGTTTTCCACGGACCGCAGGTCGATGCGCACAAGCCGTTCTATCCGGGTCGCAGGATGCATGGAAAGTTCGCGACCGGGACCGGCGGTATCGGGCACGTCATCATCCGTTCGGAAGATGCCGACGTGTCGGAAAAGTTCTATAATGAGCTGTTCGGCTTCCGCGGCACGGTTGAATACCACCAGCCTTCCCCGGCTGGCGTTCGCAAGCCGTACTTCATGCATTGCAACGACCGCGATCACTCGATCGCATTCGGTCTGGGGCCGATGAAGAAGCGGATCAACCACCTGATGGTTGAGGCAACCGATATCGACGACGTGGGGATGACCCACCAGATCGTTCACGAGCGCGACGTTCCCCTGGCGATCTCGCTGGGCAAGCATTCGAACGATCGCATGCTGTCATTCTACATGGTCAATCCATCGGGCTGGATGATCGAGTATGGCGCCGGTGCGCGCACAGCGCAGCATCAGACCGAATATTACGTATCCGACGTCTGGGGCCATGAATTCCTGCCGCCGGCGATCAAGGTCATGGGCGGCTAGGAGTTTCAGGCGCGAAGAGGCGGAATTTCTGGCCCGGCACAAAGAGCTGAAAATCGAAACATATGCAGACATTCGACTATATTATCGTGGGGGCAGGGTCAGCCGGTTGCGTTCTGGCCAATCGGCTTTCCGCCAGGCCTTCCGCGCGCGTTCTCCTGATCGAGGCGGGGCTGCCGGACAATTCCCTGATGATCTCGATGCCCAAAGGCTTCGCGAAGCTCGTCGAGACCACCAAGTACGTTCGCCAGTTCAAGACCACTCCGGCGGCGGACAGCTGGGTCCGGCCCGAAACCTGGCCGCGCGGGGTGATGATCGGGGGGTCCAGCTCGCTCAATGGCATGCACTATTCGCATGGTCAGCCTGAAGACTTCGATGCCTGGGTTGCGCAGGGCTGCGAAGGCTGGGGCTGGGATGAAATCAGCCGTTGCTATCGCGAGATGGAGGACAACACGGTCGCCGGGGGCGGCAGTGCCCACCCCTTGCGGATCAGTCAGCACCCGGGACGCAATCCGCTGGATGAGGCCCTGATCGAGTCTGGCGTGACGGTAGGCCTGAAACGGCGCGAGGACGTCAATCAGCCGGATCAGGAAGGCATCGGTTACATGATGCGCACGATCAGGGACGGCAAGCGCGAGAGTTCCGCGACGGCCTTCCTCGATCCGGTGCGGAACCGGCCGAACCTGACGGTGGTAACCGAGACATTGGTTGAACGGATCCTGTTCGAAGGAACCCGCGCTGTAGGTGTGGCTTGCCGGAAAAAGGGCAGGCGGGTCGAATACCGCGCCGTGAGCGAAGTAATCCTTTCGGCCGGGGCCGTCCAATCGCCGCAATTGCTGCAGCTTTCCGGCATCGGACCTGTCAATACGCTCAAGGCGCTCGGTATCGATGTCCTGGTCGAGAGCCCGGGAGTTGGCCAGAACCTGCGCGATCACTGGGCGGCGATGATCCAGTACCGGGTCGATGGTCGATACAGCGACAACCGTGAGTATTCGGGTCTGCGGCTTATCCGCAATGCCCTGCAATACCTGATGTTCAAGCGCGGCGTCATGGCTGAATCGCCGCATGAAGTTACTGCCTACGTTCGCTCGCGACCGGAACTGGATCGACCCGACGTCCAGCTTTTTGCCGGGCCGTTTTCCCTGACCCGTGCGGACGAGGCCGGAAAGTTCGATTTCGACAAGCTCGATGGGATGCAGGTCTGCGCCTACCAGATGCGGCCTGAAACCCAGGGATCGATCGAAATCGAATCGACCGATGCAGCAGTGCAACCGGTCATCCGCCCCCGCTATCTGGGCACGGACCTAGATCAGTCGACGGCGGTCTCGATGGTGCGATATGTGCGTGAGCTGTTCCGGCAACCGGCATTGCAGCAATACGTTTCCGATGAAACGCTGCCCGGGAGCGAGGCGCAGAGCGATGCCGATATTCTGGATTCGGTTCGCCGGACCGGAACGTGCCTCTATCATGCCATCGGCACCTGCAAGATGGGCACTGATCCGCTCTCAGTCGTGGACAGTAACCTGAAAGTGCGGGGCGTTTCGGGCCTGCGCGTCGTGGACGGCTCGGTCATGCCGACGCTGGTCTCCGGCTTCACCAACGGGCCGGTCATGGCGATGGCGTGGAGAGCGGCCGAATTGATCCAGAGTTGAAGGACACCCTGGCAACCACCAGGAGTATAGGAGGTTTTATGATTAAGTCATGGGCATTTGAATTCTTCTTTGCGTCGCGCGAGATCGAACCCATCATTCAGGGTGCAGGCGCCAATCCCAGTGAAGAAGTCTGCAACGAATATGCAAGCAAGATCATCCCTTATTTTCAGGATTACGTTGACCTGTGGGCCAGCGCAGAAAAGCTGGGTTTCCACGGCATTCTGATGAGTGAGCACCACTTCGGCGGCGGTTACAGCCCCTCGCCGAACCTGCTGCTGCCCCTGATCGCCGAGCGCACCAAGAACATCCGCATCGGCGTGATGGGCATGGTCCTGCCCTATCACAACGCATGGCGCATCGTCGAAGAAATCGGCATGCTTGATATTCTGTGCGGCGGGCGCCTTGAAATCGGTACTTCGGCCGGTATCCCTGGCGAATTCAAGCGTATCGGTCTGGATCCGGTCGAAGCCCGGGCCCGCTACGACGAAGCGCTGGAAATCCTCGATGCGGGCATCAAGAACCCCGTGCTGACCCATCACGGCAAGTATTGGAATTTCGACGAGCTGACCCTGGTGCCGCGCCCGGTTCAGGCCAATCCGCCGGTCTGGACCACGGTCATCAGCGTTGAATCGGCGCGCAAGGCAGCGCGGCGTGGATCGAAGATCGTGACCGGCTTCATCCCGACCGAGAAGGTCAAGGAAGTGTTCGACGCATATAACGAGGAAGCCGACAAGTGCGGCAATCCGACCGGTCCGGACATGTGCGGACTTCGCCGGCAGGTCATTTTCGAGATCGACGAGGAAACCGCGGGCAAGTCCGAGGCGTTCGGCGAAATGTTCAAGAGCATGATCGCCAAGGCGGACGATCGCATGGCGACCTCGGATCGCAAGGCGCTCGATAGCCCGGGCAAGCACGGCTACACGATTGGCAAGGAAGAGTTCATCGGCGGTACCCCGAACCAGGCGGCCGATGAGATCATCGAGCAGTGCAAGGAATCGGGCGCTGGCCACTTCCAGGTGGTGTTCTCGGGCGACAACACGCTGCAGGAACTCGCCGGCAACTGGGAACTCTTCGGTCACTACGTCATTCCGAAGCTCAACGCCGCCTGATCCGGTAAGCCACGCTACCGTATCTGTTGTCAGTGCCGGCCTTGTGCCGGCACTGTTTTTTTATCTGGCTTGTCGGCCGGCCGCGATGGTCGTTGAAGTGCCCCCCATGCTTTGTCCCGGGCTATGCAGCTTCGCGTCAGGGGATCACGGATCGATCATGTCGCACGGGCGTTGGACGCCGGGTTTGTCGATGTCCGCCTTGTCCGGGCGTGGTCCCAACGGCTTGAGCAAGCAGTCGCGAGCGGCATCGTAGCCGATGCTGCCCATGCGCTTTTCAACCGGGCCGGGAGGCAGCATTGCGCGCAGGAGCGACACGACTTGCGCGTAGCGCGGATCGTCCGCAAGGTTGCGATGTTCAAGCGGATCCGCCGCGTGGTCGTAGAGTTCCCTGCCGTCCTTGCCTTGCTCCCATTCCGTATAGCGCCAGCGTTCGGTCCGGACACTGCGCCCGCCGTTGACCTGTGACAGCGCCGGCTTGGCCCAGGAGGGGCTGTCGGGATCCGCGAGTAGCTCGGCCAGGCTGGTTCCCTGATTGCGGTTGTAATGCGGCAAGCCAGCCATCTGGGTGAGCGTCGGATAGATGTCGAGCAGTTCGACGGTGCGCGGTGAATGCTCGCCTGCGTTCTTCGTGCCGGGGACCCGGATGATGAGCGGTACCTGAGCAGATTCCTCGAAGAGGATGTTCTTCATCCATTGCCCATGCTCGCCGAGCAGGAAGCCATGATCGCTCATGAAGACAACGATCGTGTCGTCGGCAAGCCCCATCCGGTCTACCGCGTCGAGTACGCGGCCGACCTGGGCATCGACGAAGCTGGTTGCGGCAAGATAGGCGCGGATGATCTCCCGCTGCTCGGTTTCGGTCATGCCGAAATTGTCGGGGGTCCAGGCCTTGCTGGCTGGTAATACCTGCGCGAGCGTTTCCGGAGTTTCGTATGCCAGCTTGATCCTGTCGAGCGGGTAGAGGTCGAAATACTTCTTGGGCACCACTTCGGGCACGTGCGGTCGATAGAAGCCCACGGCAATGAAGAAGGGATCGTCCTTGTGCTGTTCGATCATCCGGATCGCTTCGCTGGCGACCTTGCCATCGGTCTGCTCTTCGTCCTCGCCGTCATCGGCGAGATAGGTCAGTGCAGAGCCATATGGAATGCCGGGAGTGAGATCGTTCAGTCTGCCGTTTTCCGCATCGCGGTCTCGGCCGCTGGGATTGACGACCATGTCCCACGATTGTGGGTCGTCAGGACCGCTCGTCCCGATGTCGCCCGGCACGCCCTGGTGAAATACCTTGCCAACCCTGCCGGAGAAGTAGCCGTTCTGGCGGAAATACTGGGGCAGGGTCGCGATGTCCGGCAGCTTTCTGCGGAAGGGCGTCCACAGGTTATAGACGCCAGTCGTATCGGGCCGGGTTCCGGTCAGGAACGAGGCTCGGCTTGGCGCGCACCATGGAAACTGTGAATAGGCCCGATCGAAGGTTACCCCTTGAGAGGCCAGGCGGTCGAGATTGGGCGTGCGGACATCGGCTTGGTAGGGGCCGATGCGCGCTGCCAGATCGTCCGAGATGATCAGCAGGACGTTCTGGCGCTTGTGCTGCTGGGGTTGGTCAGAAGTGGTATGGACTGTCGGGGCATCAACCGCGGAGCCGGCAGTGCCGTGCCAGCCGCGCGCGGCAGCGGTGAGTGTGGCGGCGTTGCCAACGTCGGCCGCGGAAAGGGCCATCATGCCGACCGCGCCGCTGCAGGCGAAGAGGCGGATCTTGCTGGTCCAACGCTGGATTGGTGTCTTGAAGAGCCGCGCAGCGGCCTGCGCATTGCGATGCGGTGTCATCCGTTTTGCTGTTCCTTCTCCCGGAGAGTAATGCCTAGACGGGAATTTGGATAAACAAAAATTTACATTGGCAATTGTGAGTCATAACGTATCTGGATAGATATGGTCGGCCGTTCCACTCGCTTTCGAGGCCTTTCAGTATGCGTTTTCGCGGACTCGACCTGAATCTCATCCACGTTCTCGATATCCTGCTGGACGAGCGCAGCGTGTCACGTGCCGCCCGCAAGCTCAACCTCAGCCAGCCTGCGGTCAGCGCTGCGCTGTCCCGGCTGCGCGAATATTTCCATGACGAGCTTCTCATTCCGGTCGGACGACAAATGGTTCCCACTGCCTTTTCGGCCAGCTTACGTCCGACGGTCAGGGAAATGCTTGGCAAGGCAGAGCAGTTGACGTCGGCCACGCACCAGTTCGAACCTGCCACATCGCGGCGGCGGTTCAGGATCGGGGCGTCCGACTATGTGTTGATGGTCGTTATCGCGCCGATGTTGCGTCGCTTGCTGGTTGAGGCTCCCGGCCTTGAGTTTGAAATCATCCCGCCCGGTGTCGGCATTGGCGAGAGGCTCGATAGCGGTGACATCGATGTGATCATCAGCCCCGCGCAGTTCCTCGATGAGCGGCATCCGGTGACGCTGCTGTTTCACGATACTCATGTCATCCTGGGCGCGGCTGAGAATCCCGTCATGGCTACGCCCCCGGACATCGACCGGTTCTGCAGCGCCAAGCAGGTAACGGTGAGCGTGGGCCCGCACCAGGAGCTGACATTTGCCGAAAGGCATCTCCAGCCCTACCGCCAGAAGAGACGCCTGGAGGTGTTCATCACAAGCTTCAGTGCTCTGGGACAGGTCCTTGCAGGCACGGACCGGATTGCGGTTGTCCAGCGCCGACTGGCGGAAGTCTTCGTGGAATCGCATCCGCTCGTGATCCAGCCATTGCCGATTGCACTGCCGCCAATGGAGGAAGTGGCGCAGATTCATGCCACGCGCGTCGACGATGCCGGGATTCGTTGGCTTCTGGCCGAATTGCAATTCCAGGCAACGGGCGAGAGGCCATCCGGTCCGGTTGCCTAACTATAACCATTCTTGATCCAAACTCATCACAACTATGCGTTTGGAAAATTGGATATGGCCGGTATGAATTCCTGATCCATCTTGCGCGGTCGGCCCGCCGCCTGGGATAATGCGCGATAAAAATGGGAGATCCAGTCTCCCGTAGGATCGGGAGAGGACAGTCTTGCGTCGTTTCGTTACCAGTTTGGCCATTTCCTGCAGCGTGGCAGTTAGCCTTTCAGCTTGTGCGGCGGTGGCCGGGCATCCACTCGCTGGCGCGGAACGGATAGCGCAGCCTCGCATCGTCTCTCGGTCGATTCCAGTCATCGAGGTGGACGGCCTGCAATTCCGCGATCTCGATCGGAATGGGACGCTCACGGCTTATGAAGACTGGCGTCTTTCACCGGATGAGCGCGCTGCCGATCTTCTCTCCCGCATGACGATCGAGGAGAAGGCCGGGCAGATGGTATTCGCCAATGCCTTTTCGAACGCACCTTTCGGGCAGCCGGCCAGCGGGTATGCCATGGGCGCCGTATCGCACCTGGTTGTTGGCCAGGGCATCACGCATTTCAATTCGATGCTGGTCTTGCCGCTGGGGCAGCTGGCCGAAGCGAACAACACGTTACAGGACGCAGCGGAAAAGGGACGGCTCGGCATTCCCGCCGTCAT
Source organism: Novosphingobium pentaromativorans US6-1 (assembly GCF_000767465.1). NCBI lineage: Bacteria > Pseudomonadati > Pseudomonadota > Alphaproteobacteria > Sphingomonadales > Sphingomonadaceae > Novosphingobium > Novosphingobium pentaromativorans. Next base: position 525,659 of record NZ_CP009292.1, on the reverse strand, counting down.
CGCCACCGATCCGCGACATCACATTGCCAGCACCATTGGCGCCGGCGTGCAAAGCGGCGGCTTCAGCGCCTGGCCCGATACGACCGGATTTGCCGGTTTGGGCGATATGGCCCTTGTCAGCCAGTTCGCTTCAACCGTTCGCCGGGATCTGCGCGCGACAGGTTTTTCAATGCTCCTGGGCCCGCAGCTTGACCTGGCCACTGAGCCTCGCTGGGCGCGGATCAGCGGATCGCTGGGAGAAAGCGCGACCAGCGCCGCGCCGCTTGCGGCAGCGCTGGTAGAGGGCCTGCAGGGCAGCGCGGACGGTCCCACCCGCGATGGCTTGGCAACCGTGGCCAAGCACTTCGTCGGCTATGGGGCGGCCAAGGACGGTTGGGACGCGCATAACCGCTACGGACGTTTCGCTGCGATCGATGAAACAGAACTCAACGATCACCTCCGGCCCTTCGAGGCGGCATTTGCGGTGCATCCCTCTGCAGTGATGCCTGCCTATACGATCGCGCAAGGACTGACGGTCGACGGGCAGGCTGTAGAGCCGGTCGGCGCCGCGTACAGCAAGGTGCTGGTCCATGACCTGCTGCGCACCCGTTTCGGTTTCGACGGCGTCGTGCTGACGGACTGGGGCGTGACCGAGGACTGCGGCGAGATCTGCCGCAACGGTTTTCCCAAGGGCGAGCGGCCCAGCTTCGAAGGCATGTCGACGGCCTGGGGCGTGGAAGACCTGAGCCGTCCCGAGCGCTTTGCGCGGGCGGTTTCGGCAGGGGTGGACCAGTTCGGCGGCGTAATGGATACCGCGGCACTGCTGGAAGCCATTCGCGCCGGCCTTGTCACTCCGTCTCAGGTCGACGAAGCCGTAGGCCGCATTCTGCGACAGAGCTTCCGGCTGGGTCTGTTCGAGGCACCTTTCGTCGATCCGGCGGAGGCCGAACGAACCGCAGGAACTTCGCAAGACAGACAGGCTGCGCGCCTGGCCCAGGGCCGTGTGATGGTGCGACTGGAGGATGACGGCAGCATCGCGGGCACAACTTCCGGGCGGGTCTGGCTGCATAATGTCGATCCGGCCGCTGCCAGGGCTGCCGGGTACGAGGTCGTCGAAGACCCTGCAAAGGCAGACTTTGCGGTGTTGCGCACGGCAGCGCCGCACGAAATGCTTCATCCCGGATATTTCTTCGGCTCGATCCAGCATGAAGGCAGTCTTGCCTTCGCGCCTGGCGATCCGGACATTGCCGCGATCGAGGCGCTTCCGCCCGGCTTGCCGCTGGCCGTTTCGATTTATCTGGACCGGCCGGCCATCGTGACGCCGCTCAAGCGCAGGGCCAATCTGCTTCTCGCCGATTTTGGCGCTGGCGATGCCGCACTGTTTGACGTTCTCGCCGGGCGAACAAAGGCCGAAGGCACGTTGCCCTTCGAGCTTCCCTCCTCAATGGACGCGGTCGAGGCACAGCGCCCCGGCACACCCGCTGACAGCGAACGGCCACTCTATCCTCTCCACTACTACAAGAAGAACTGACCATGATGGACCGTCTGAATCGACGCGAGGCCGTCGCCAGGCTTGGCCTCCTGCTTGGCGCTTCCACGTTGAGCTCCGCCTGTGCATCGCTTCCGCTTGCAGCGGGGGCCAAGCGGCCCAACATCGTTCTGGTCGTGCTCGACGATACCGGTTTCTCCGATTTCGGCTGCTTTGGCGCCGAAATCCGCACTCCGGCAATCGATGCGCTGGCAGCCTCTGGCCTGCGCTATTCGCACTTCGATACCCGGGCGATCTGCTCGCCGACGCGTGCAGCGCTGCTTTCTGGCCGCAACAGCCATACCATGAACATGCTGGACCTTACTGCAGGCGGCAAAACACCGCGCGCGAATGTGCCGGGCGTCCTGCGACAGAACGCGCGGCTGCTGCCCGCGGTCCTCAAGGATGCCGGCTATGTCACGCTGGGTGTAGGCAAGTGGCACCTGAGCCCTGCTTGGGAAGACGGGGCACCCGGAAACAACGCCAACTGGCCGCTGCAACGCGGGTTCGATCAGTTTTATGGTTTCATCGGGGGCTGGCAGGACCAGTATCGTCCCGAATTGATCGATGGCAACCGCAACATCGGCAAGCCGGACGATCCCGGATATCACTTCTCGTCCGCGATCGTGGATGAAGCGATTGCGCGGATAGACAAGCTGGATGCAAAGGATCCGTTCTTCCTCTATCTCGCCTTCGGCGCGACGCATTCGCCTGTCCAGGTTCGCGAGGAGTGGATCGATCGTTACGCAGGCGTCTATGAGCGTGGCTGGGATGCGATCCGGGAAGAACGCCTTGCGCGTCAGAAGCGCATGGGACTGGTGCCGCCGGAAACCGAGCTGCCGCCACATGATCCCCGTGATCGACAATGGTCTTCACTGTCGGACAACGAACGGCAGGTCTACGCCCGCTTCATGGCGACTTATGCGGGTTTCCTTGAGCACGCCGATGCGCAACTCGGCAGGCTGGTGGAAGACCTCAAGCAGCGCGGGGAATACGAGAATACACTTTTCGTCGTCCTGTCTGACAATGGCCCTTCGTCCGAAGGCGGCGAGACCGGTTCCTTCGGCCGCCTCTATCCGCCTGAGCCGGCAGACCCTGATGCCCTGATCGATCGCATGCCCGCAATCGGACGGGAACAGATCGCCATGCAGGTGCCATGGACGATCGCCAGCGCAACGCCCTATCGCCGATACAAGTCGTGGCCCTATCTTGGCGGCGTTCGTGCGCCCCTTATCGTCAGCTGGGCTGCCGGTAATCTGGAGGCCGGCGCAATTCGGCACCAGGCCGTCGACGACATCGACATCGCTCCCACCCTTGCGCAGCTGGCCGGGGCGAGCTTTGCCGTGCCTGACGGGGAGGCGGTCCAGATTCCCCTGGCGGGCCGCACGATCACCGCGACAATGGCTTCGGCCTCGGCGCCGTCGCCCCGTCCGGTCCAGTACTTCGAACTGCGCGGCAACCGCGCGATCCGTGCCGGCCACTGGCGTGCAGTTGCCGTTCATCGCCTCGGCACTCCGTTCGAGACCGACGAATGGCGGCTGTTCGATATGGACAATGACCCGAACGAATCCAGGGACTTGTCCGCGACCAACCCGGAAAAGCTCGCCGAATTGAAGGCCCTGTGGGAAAGTGAGGCACGGCGCTACGGCGTCACCTTGACCGAGGGGCCAGACTACATGCGCCAGTACGATGTCTACGCTGACGAGTTCGACACAGGGCGCGAGACGAACAACAAGGAAACCAAGCAATGAACCGTTCCGGCAACCTGCTGAAGCGTATTGCCCTGGCGGGCTGCGCGGCCTTCGCCACCCTGCCGCTTGCCTCGACCGCTCTTACCGCCCGGGAAGCGCCGGTTGCATCGACAGCGACACACGAAGCGACGCATCCCAACATGATCTTCGTCCTTGTCGACGATCTGCGCTTCGATGCCATGGGCTTTCTCACGCCCGGGCTGAAGACGCCCAATATCGACTACCTTGCCAAACATGGCACCTATTTCCCGAACGCGGTTGTCACCTCGTCGCTGTGCAGTCCCAGCCGCGCAACGATCCTGACCGGGCAGACGGCGCGCAATCATCGTGTCATCGACAATAACAATTCCTCGGAAGAGGGCCTGATCTTCTTTCCCAGCTACCTGCAGAAGGCGGGCTACCAGACCAGCTTCTTCGGCAAGTGGCACATGGGGAATGACACGGACGCTCCGCGCCCCGGATTTAACCGATGGGTCAGCTTCAAGGGGCAAGGAACCTACCTGCCGACCGATCAGCTATCCCCAGCGCAGATCGCCGCAGGCCAACGCCAGATGCTCAACGTCGATGGCACAGAGGTCAAGCGCAAGGGCTACATCACCGACGAGCTGACTGACTATGCCATGGATTGGCTGGAAAACGGGCGTGACAAGTCGAAGCCCTTCTTCCTTTACCTTAGCCACAAGGCAGTCCACTCCGATACGGTCCCGGCCAAGCGCCACGAACACCAGTACGACGATCTGCCGATCGAGCTGCCCGATACCATGGCCGATACGCCCGAGAACCGGAAGGGCAAGCCGGTCTGGGTCCAGAACCAGCGCAACAGCTGGCACGGCGCCGATTTTCCATACCACACCAATGTGGACCTGACGGAGGTCGTGCGCAGCTACTATGAGACGCTCTCATCCGTCGACGACAGCCTTGGCCGTATCCTCAAGTATCTGCGCTCCAACAAGCTCGACAAGAAGACGATGATCGTCTTCTATTCGGACAACGGCTTTCTTTTCGGCGATCACGGGTTGATCGACAAGCGCAATGCCTATGAACCTTCGGTGCGTGTGCCGATGGTGGTCTGGGCTCCGGGCCTTGTTCCCCAGGATGTTACCAACCCGGCGCTCGTGCGCAACCTGGACCTTGCTCCCACGTTCCTCGATCTCGCGGGGGTCGACAAGCCGGGCCAGATGGAGGGCAGCAGCTTCCTCTCCCTGGCCGAGGGCAAGACCGCGCCGTCAGAGTGGAAGCCGGGGGATTTCGTTTACGAGTATTACTGGGAGTGGAGTTTCCCGCAGACGCCCACGACGTTTGCGATCGAACGCAACCGGATCAAGTACATCCAGTACCACGGCGTCTGGGATATCGAGGAGCTCTACGATCTCGGCAAGGATCCTGAGGAAAAAGTCAATCTGATCAACGATCCCGACTATCTCGATGAGAAGGTCGCGCTGCGCAATGCCCTGTTCGATGAGCTTGCGAACGGGAAGGGCGATCATGTCGTTCCCTACACGCGCAAGACCAGCGCGGGCATCGTCAATCGCGACATCAATGGCACGCGCGCGGCTGACTTCCCGCCCGATTGGTACGTCAAGCCGAACCTGCCGAGCAGGATGAACGGCCTGTTCCCCGACACCGAGGAAAAGCTCGAGGCCGACAAGGCAGGGCGGCCCTATTTCCCCAAGGGAGCACACTGATGGCGGCAAGGGCTACCCGCCGACAGATGCTTGCCGGGGGGACGGCTGCGGCGCTATCGGCCTGCGCGACACCTGGCACGGCTTCGGCAAAGACGAAGCTGCCCAACATCGTCTGGATCGTCAGTGAGGACAACAATCCCTTCATTGGCGCCTACGGTGACGACCTTGCCAGGACGCCCAACATCGACCGGCTAGCCCGCAACGGTATCCTCTACCGCAACGCCTATTCCAATGCTCCGGTCTGCGCGCCCACACGCTTTACCATTCTGACCGGTGTGAACGCGGAAAGCTGCGCGCCTGCAAACCACATGCGCGCCGACGCGCATCTTCCGCCGGAACTGCGCACGTATCCGGAATACATGCGGCAGGCTGGCTACTATTGCACCAACAACGTCAAGACCGACTACAACTGCGACGTCGAGCCTGCGCGCATCTGGGACGAGAGCAGCCCGCAGGCGCATTGGAAGAACCGGCCGGAAGGCCAGCCCTTCCTGGCCGTGTTCAATTCCATGACGACCCACGAATCCTCGCTTTTCCGCGCCAAGGATCTGGGGGTCGATCCCGGGGCTGTACGATTGCCCGCCTATCTGCCGGATTTGCCTGAAATCCGAGAGGACTATGCAAAGTACTACGGGCTGATGGAGAAGATGGACGCTGAGGTCGGCGCCCATCTTGCCGATCTGGAGGCTGCCGGCCTTTCCGAAGACACCATCGTGTTCTATTATTCGGACAATGGCGGCGTTCTGCCGCGCTCCAAGCGCTATTGCTTCGATGAAGGGCTTCGCTGCGCGCTTGTCGTGCACGTACCGGAGAAGTGGCGACACCTCGCCCCGGCGGGTCCCGGATCGCGCGTGGACGCGCCCGTCAGCTTCGTCGACCTTGCACCGACCCTGCTCTCGCTTGCAGGCATTCCAACTCCCGCCAGCATGCAGGGGCGAGCTTTCCTGGGTCATTACATGGGGGTGCCCAAGCCGCTGGCCTTCGGAATGCGCAACCGCATGGATGAGCGCTACGACATGGTTCGCACTGTCACCGACGGTCGGTTTCGTTACATTCGCAACTACATGCCACATCGGCCAAACGGGCAGTATCAGGCCTTTGCCTGGATGGCGAAAGGCTATCAGGCATGGCAGGCGGCCTGGCTCGAAGGTAATCTGTCGAAAGTGCAGAGCCGCTTTTTCGAGCCGCGCGTGTTCGAGGAATTCTACGATCTGGAGGCGGATCCCGACGAAGTCGACAATCGTATCGACGAGCCCGGGCTGCGCGACCGGATTGCCCAAATGTCGAAGGCTCTCGACGCGCACATGGTTGCCATCAACGACAATGGCTTCATTCCGGAAGGCAGCCAGCACGAGGGCTATCTTGCCAGCAGGAAGGCCGGTGCAAATCCACTCAAGCGGTTGATGGCGCTGGCGGCTCGAGGAGCACAGCGCGACGCGGCGAATCTGCCGGACTTCGTTTTGGCGCTGGAGGACAGCAATGACGCGGTCCGCTACTGGGGCGCCATGGGGCTTTCGATTCTGGCCGAGAACGCAGCTCCTGCGACCGATGCAATCCTGGCGGCAATGCGCGGCGATAGCTCTGCGCAGGTTCGCTGCATTGCTGCCGAGGCTGCCGCGCATGTCGGGCAAGGCGAAGAGGCTGCAGCGATCCTTGGCAAGCTGCTTTCGCACGGCGAAGACGATGCGATTCGGCTTCATGCCGTCAATGCCCTCACCTACATCGGCGACGTTGCAAAGGTAGCCTTGCCGCAAGTCAGTGCCGCGGCCGAGTACGACAACGAGTTCGTCCGCAATGCTGCGCGTTATCTTGCGGCAGTTCTGGAGGGTCGCTTCGAGCCCGGAAAGCCGACATTCGATTTGCAGTACATGCTCAGTCAGTTTCGGAAGCAAGGCCAACCCTGAAGACTGCCTTGCACCTCATGGTAGCCGAGGCGACGAGGTCATGACGCCACCCTTTGCCTGGGCTGGAGCGGGGCAGACCCGTGTCTGGCGGCAATAAAGTCGAGGTTTCAAGGGCTTCCGGGCGATCCAATCAGGCTGCCTGGGCAATCCAAATTATTTATACTATCTGATACAAACAAATAATTTTTCTTATTTCAAAGTTACGCTTAAGCAGCCGTCACTGTACTTGAATACCTAAGCCGCGTGCGCCTGACGCTCGTAGGCAAGTCGCAACAGGGAGAGTGAACCAGATGACCCGTCAACGCCGAATCCTTATGTCCGCTTGCAGTACAGCCATAGCGATGGCTTACGCATGCGGTGCCGCTCCGGCTCTTGCGCAAGGCGCCGAAGGCGCTTCGGCCGGTGCTGAAATCATCGTGACGGCCCAGCGCCGTGCGGAAAGCCTGCAGGACGTCCCCGTATCACTGACCGTGGTCGGCGAAGACGCCCTGAATTCCCGCAACATCAACGAGGCGGGTGACCTTACCCTTGCCGCCCCCAGCCTCCAGTCCGGGTCGGACAACCAGTTCGCCATTCGCGGCGTGGGTACCGTTGCATTCTCCGATACGCTGGAATCGAGTGTCGCGACTTCGATCGACGATGTGAACATCGGCCGCAGCTTCGGCGCCGGTTCGCTGTTCAATGACGTCGCCCGTGTCGAGGTCCTTTCCGGCCCGCAGGGCTTGCTGTTCGGCAAGAACGCCTCGGCCGGTCTGCTTAACATCGTCACGAAGAAGCCGGAGTTCGGCTATTTTGGCGGGAATGTCGATTTCGAAGCCGTAACCCGCGATACCACACCGGGCAATGGCATGGGCGTGAACATGAAGGGCGTGCTCAATGTTCCTGTCGGGCAGACGACGGCCCTGCGCTTCGATGGGTTCTATTCCTATCAGGAGCCGGTCGGCGTCTTCGTCGGTAGCGGAACGGCCGACGAGAATCTTCGCGCCTATGGGATCCGCGGCAAGTTTCTTACCGAATTCGGTGAGGGCTGGTCGATCTATGTCATCGGCGACTACAACGAAAGACACGGCATCGCCGGATCCTTCGACAGGACGTTCCGCGAACTGGGCGAGGGCAGCGGAGTCGCGCCTATCCTCGAGGATGAGGGAATTACGCCAAGCAAGACGAACTTCTATTATGCCGGCGAAGGTGATTTCCATCGCGACGAGAAGAGCGGCGGCGCGCAGGCAAAGGTGGCCTATGAGCTGGCGAATGGCTGGGAAATCAGCAACATTGCCGCAGTGCGCTTCTCCAAGCGCGACCAGTCCCTCGACACCGACCTCACTGACGTTCAGCAGCTGAGCATCAACTGGCGCAAGTCCAAGTACGACCAGTTCTCCAATGAACTTCGCGTGGCCATTCCGGATACGAGCCGCCTCAACGGTCAGTTCGGCATCTACTATCTGACCTCGAAGCTTGACAGCACCGGGCAGCTTGCCGGGTTCACAGGCCTTCCGGCCGGCTTCATCTCGCGCTTCCCGTTCTGCGTCGGATCCGCCGCTACAGTGGCCGCGAACTGTCCCGTGGCGCGCGATTACTTCATCGGTGGCGATTCAACATATACGCTCAAGGAGCGCAACCTCGCCGGATTCGGTCAATTGTTCTACAAAGTCACCGACTCCCTGCAGCTTCTGGCAGGCGCGCGCGTGACTGATGAGCATCTGTCGATCGATACAGTGCAGAACCAGATGGCGCTCTATTTCGTGAACCTTGGCGTCACCGATTCGTTCAAGGAAAGCTACGACCACACCAGTTTCAGCTGGAAGTTCGGTGGACAGTACAACATTACGCCGGACATCATGGTCTATACGACCTATGGCAAGGGACGTAAGGGCGCCGGTTTCAATGACCGTGCTACCCAGTTGGGGCAGAAGCTGCTGGTGGAGCCGGAAGACGCAAAGAGCCTCGAGGCCGGCATCAAGACGAGCTGGTTCGACAAGAAGCTCATCTTCAACGTCGGGCTGTACCACACCAAGTTCAGCAACTACCAGGTGCAGTCTCTGGACACGGTGGCCCAGACCTTCATCATCCAGAATGCGGCGACGTTGACGACCAAGGGCGCGGAATTCACGGTCCTGGCCAAGCCTTTCCCGGGCCTGTCGATCAATGGCTCGGCGACCCTGCAGAAGGCCGTCTTCGGTGATTTCCTTGGGGCGCAGTGCAACCCGGGGCAATCGGTTCCCTGCGGAGCCGACGGCACCTACAATGCCAAGGGAACCGAACTGCCTACCGCGCCTCGTTTCGCCGGTACAATTCAGGCAATGTACGAAGGGGCGCTGACAGACAGCCTCGACTATTTCATCGAGAGCAACCTCTATCATCGCTCCGCGCTCAATTATCGAGTTGGCGAACCCGCAATCACCCGTGTCGGTCCGATCGATGTACTGGGCGCAAGCATCGGCCTGAAAGCCGGTTCGACGACGTTCCGCATTTTCTGCAAGAACTGCACCGACAAGCGTGTTCCCGCTTTCCTCAACCCCGACGCCGGGGATGCGAACGCCGGGATCGCCTCGTCGATCCAGCAGTGGAACTTCAAGTCCGTGCGCAACATCGGGATCTCGCTTGAAACCGAGTTCTGATGTTCGGGATTTGAGTTAGAAGTCACGCGTTGCGACCCTCGCCAATCACGTGATTGGCGAGGGTCGTTTCGTCAGGTTGGGACAGACCAACCAGTTATGGCCCAGTTATGGCCCAGTTATGACGCGGCGCCGGATTACGAGGCGGTCGAGGGCACTTGCTTGCGCGCGAAGGTTTCGAAATTTGTCGCAGGGCGGCCAAGCAACCATTCAAGCACGTTGGGATTCCCGACGAAGTCATGCTTGGAGTACCAGGCGCTGATGGATGAAATGACATCCAGATACTCGCGCCAGACACCGGAAATTTCCTCCAGCCCGAAGTTCCTCTTCATGAACTGCTCGGGTGACTGTTCCTCGACCGCGATTGGCTTGGCCATTACGCGTGAGAGAATTCGCGCGATTTCGTGAGCATTCAGCTTGTCGGGTCCGGCTAGCTCATAATTCGCGAAATAGTGCCGCGACCCCTCGGTCAGAACTTTCGCTGCAACATCGGTAAGGTCGTCGATCGCGATCATGGATCCGCGCCGCTCGCCCGCGATGTTCCAGAACATCGGGAGGACACCCGTGCGCAGCGGAATGTCGATGTAATGCTCGACCACCATGAAGTCGCAAGGCCTCAGGACCGTGCAATTGAGGCCTGACTCAAAGAGCTTCTCCTCAATGTCCCGTTTCCAGCGATGCTGAACGATGTCGATGATCGTGTGATATACGGAACTCATCACCACGTGCCGGGTGCCGTTCCGCCGCGCCGCCTCGATCATGGCCAACCCGTAGTCCGTTTCGCGGGCAATGCCTGCCGGACCCACGTGATAGACTGCGTCGCAGTCCTCAAGCGCCCGGGTATAGGTATCCACTTCGGTCAGGTCGCCGACGAAGACTTCGCTGGCGCCCAGTGCCAGGAGTTCGTCGTCCTTGCCGGGCGTGGCGCGTGCTGCGCGCACGGTATGGCCTAGCGCGCTCAGCTTCGGGAGGAGCAGCTTGCCTTGATGGCCTGCCGCTGCGGTCAGCAGAATCTTCATGGTCGGTCCTCTCCTCCTTCAAATGCAATCACGCTGCGAAGCGGTCGCGCGGCTGTGCCGTCCTCAATCGCACTACTGGCGGCGCATCGAGTGCTCATGCATTGCTGAGGAAATGGTCGCCCTGCATGAGTAACGGCAAAGCCGTCTTCTGCGCAGGGGCTCGCCCTATCGCTTGTGCCGGGAAGGCACCTTGCGGGCCGCAGACAAGAGCAATGAATGCGGCGTGGCTGCTACTTAGGAACCACGCCGCAACAGCTCTTGACTGGCAGTTGTCCCGGTCAGCCCGGCTTGCCGCCGCCTTTCGCCATCTGCGCCATCATTGCGCGGAACGCCTCTGGGCCCTTGGCAAAGAGGTTGGTTTCCATCGCTTCATCGACATAGCGCTGCGGATCGAGCACGATCCGATCCAGGAAGAGCGCGATTTCTGCGACCATCGGCTTCATCATGCTGGGCTCGCCGATGAATTCGTGATTGGCCTTGGCGACGAGGTGAAGCTCTGCCGTCACACCCAGTTCGACCAGCTTGTTGTAGAGGTTGACGCTGGCCAGCGGATCGATGAGCCAGTCAGCGGTGCCGTGAAGCAGGAATACCGGAGGGAAGTCGGCTGAGATCTGATCGATCGGATTGGCCGCGCTCAAGGCTTCGGCGGCAGGCGCCGGGCCCACCAGCATCGTACCGTTGAACAGGCCCTTGGCGGGGCGCTCGTCGGTCGAGAGGGCGCTGGCGGCGAACAGCGAGAGGACCGCAGCAACGGGAACTTCACCGCGCAGCCTGGCGGTGGCGAGCAGGGCAAGGTGGCCGCCTGCCGAACCGCCGGCCAGAACGATGCGATCCTTTGCAACGCCAAGCTTGTCGGCGTTCTCCGAAACCCAGCGGACGGCGGAAACGATATCGTCGATCTGCGCCGGCCAGGGCGATTCAGGAACCAGGCGATATTCCGGGGCAACGACGACGAAGCCCTTTTCCGTCAGGGCACTTGCCAGCGGTGCCATCATGCCGCGTGCGCCGGTCATCCAGCCGCCGCCATGGATCAGGACGATGGCCGTGCGCGCTGCACTGCCGCCCTCTTGAGGGGCATAGGTGTCGAGCTTGAGCTCTCGCTCTGCCGTGCCGCCATAGACGATGTCGTTCGTTGTCAATGCCATTTCAGATTCTTCCCTGATATTGCCGATGTTCAGGCTCAAACTTCTCTCTTGGTAGTACCGAGCCTTGGCTGGTTCCACCCGCATTCATTTTCCGTACTCACGCGGTGAGACACCGCAATTTCAATCCGGGGCAGACCAGACGCGTTTGGCGAACGGGCTTCAAGCGACGATTGCGTTGGCCTGCGTTGCGTCCACTTCAATCGGCTGCTCTCGGCAAGGCAGTTGCTAAGCCGATCGACCGAGAATCAGATCGCTCGCGCGTTCCCCGATCATGATGGCAGCGGGATTGGTGTTCGCCCCCGGAACGAGCGGAATGACAGAGGCATCGGCCACGCGAAGGCCCGACACAGTGCTGACCTGCAAAGTCGGATCGACCACGGCGAGTTCGTCCTGTCCCATGCGGCAGGTTCCCACCGGGTGGTGGGTAATCTCCGCGTGCTGCCTGATGAAGGCTTCCAGCTCGCCATCTGTCGCGACTTCGGGACCGGGAGCCATTGGGCCGGTGAGCAAGTGAGACAATCCCGGCTGGCCGGCGATTCGCTGCGCGCTGCGAATGCCCCGTATCATCGTCTCCATGTCCCGCGGGTCGTCGAACATGTTGAAGCGGATGGCCGGATGGTCGCGAAAGTCTGGCGACTTCAAGGTCACCGAGCCTCGGCTGAAGGGGTGCAGCAGGCAGATTGGCCAGGTCCACTTGTGGCTCTGGCGACGCAGCAGCCAGGGCTGTGCATCCGAGCGGATCGTAGTGAGCATGATCTGGATATCGGGTCGATCGAGTTCGGGCAGAGTTCGCAGCAGGACATTGCCGCTCACGCCGTTGCCAGCCAGAGCGCCGCCGTGCCCGATCATCCAGCGACCGAGGGCAAGCGCCATCCGGTCCATCCGCAGCGTGCTGAGAAGGCTCTCACGCGCGCCGAAGTCGATATAGACCATGGGATGTTCCTGGAGGTTGGCGCCGACGCCGGGGAGATCGACCAATGGCTCGATACCCATGGCCCTCAGATCTCCGGCATTGCCGATGCCCGAAAGCATCAGCAATTGGGGAGAGTTATAGGCTCCTCCGCACAGGATGACTTCTTTTGCTGCAAGCGCATTGTGCAATGCGCCTTCGGCTTCATATTCGATGCCGACGGCGCGTTTGCCCTCGAACAGGACTCGCTTGGCAAGGGCGTTGGCGATGAGCCGGCAGTTTCCCGAGCGCAAGGCCGGTTCGAGATAGACTGAATTCGTGCCATTGCGCACGCCCCCGCCACTGTTCTGGGGCATCGGGGAGACGCCTTCATGAAAGTCGCCGTCGGGATCCTGCGTTGTCGGGTATCCTGCCTGCTGGGCGGCTTGTGCTATTTCGTCGAGGAACTGATGGGATCCCTTGCGCACGACGACCCGGACTGGACCATCGTGTCCGTGACGATGGACGTCGTCGTTCCAGCTGGTTTCGGACTTGCGGAAGTAAGGCAGCACGTCGTCATAGGACCAACCGTGCGCACCGGATTGCGCCCAAGCATCAAAGTCCAGCGGTGAACCGCGCAGGAATGCCATTCCATTGATGGCGGAACTGCCACCGATGACTTTGCCGCGCGGGACCTGGATGCGGCGCCCGCCAAGGTTTGCCTCCGGCTCGCTGACGAAGCTCCAGTTGAAGGGACGAAAATTCCAGGCGACCTTGTGGAAACCCGGGATGCGACTGACGGCGTTGACCTTGGCCGGGCCAGCCTCGATCACCAGAACGCTCGCCCCGTTCTGGCTCAGCCGGGCGGCGATCACGCTTCCGGACGATCCGGCGCCAACGACGATGTAGTCAAAGGTTTCGCCGATCGGCTTCGTGCCTTGTCGGGCCATTATCCATTTCTCCCTAGATTTGGCGAACGATAGGTCCCGCCTGGTCTTTGCGCCAAGCGTGTATTGAGCGACCCGGGGGTCGCCCCTGGCAGAGCCGGGCAAAACCGCTGCGCATGAATTCGGCGAGGTTGGCGCAAAGTGCGCGTTTGCGCCTTCCGGCAGGCCAGGAAGCGTGAGTTATTGGCAACGCGACCCCGCGAAAGTTTGCATGACTTCGGACTCGCACGGACCTGCGCAGGGCGTAGTCTGATGAAAACAGTGAGAGGACCGGTATGACCATCGAAGGCAAGATTGCGCTTGAGGAACATTTCCTCGATCCGGCTCAGGACGCTTATTTTGACATGGTGTCGCACGGCAAGGACCCGTTTACGGGCCCGCACGCGGTTGAGGTCATGAAGAAACTGCGGGATACCGACGCGGCCCGGATTGCCGATATGGATCGGATCGGGATCGAGATCGCGGTCCTTTCCTATTACAACGGCAGCTCCGTGCAGCTCGATCCCGATCATGACCGAGCGGAATCGACGGCCCAGGCCATGAACGACTTCCTGGCGGCGCGCATCGCCGCACATCCGGATCGTTTCAAGGGCTGGGCGGCCTTGCCTGTACAGGATCCTCAGGCCGCCGCGCGTGAACTGGTTCGCTGTGTCAACGAGCTTGGCTTCGTCGGCGCGATGATCAACGGCCACACCCAAGGCGAGTACCTCGACGAACCCAGGTTCCTGCCGATCTGGGAAAAGGCTGCCGAACTGAACGTGCCGATCTATCTGCACCCCGGCATCACCACACCGGATCCGGTGCGCAGTTACGCTGCCTATCCTGCGCTGGAAAAGCCGGCCTGGGGCTGGAGCGTTGAAACCGGGCTGCATGCGCTGCGGATCATCCTGGGGGGCGTGTTCGATCGCTTTCCCGACATGCAGCTGGTGCTTGGGCATATGGGGGAACTGCTGCCCTTCCACTGCGCCCGCTTCGATCAGATCGAGCCTGCAACACAGGCGCAGAAAGGGGCGCCCAAGCATGCGATCACCCATTACATCCACAACAATATCATGATTACCACCAGCGGGAACCTGTCCCCGGCGACGATGATTGGCGCGATCCTGGAAATGGGCGCCGACCGCATTCTCTATGCTACCGACTATCCGCTCGCCGATGCTGACCATTTCAATCATCTCGTCGAAACCGCGCCGATCAGCCATGCTGACCTGATGAAGATCTGCCGCGACAATTCGCGCCGGTTGTTCGGCCTGTAACTGGCGGACGGCAATTCGTTCCGGCAGTGTCAGGTGCTTGGTGCGCGCCTGTCACTGCTGGAATGGAACTGCGTTTCCAAGACCGCCGCTTGCGGTGATGCCCGCCATATCGGCCCCTGGCACCTCGGGTGTTGCAGGGCCGCTGGCGGGCGGCGGTCAGGCCGGCATGGTCTCGGCGCCGGGCTCGGTTGTGAAAGCATCGGCGGCACGGGTCTCTCCGCCTTCGGCCTTGATCAGCTTGCGGATCACCGAACGCATCTGCACGGGTCCAACGTCGGCCTTGATGATCACTTCGTTCGGGGCGCCCTTGTCGATGATCTTCTGCTGGGCCTCGATCATTACCCGATCCTCGTTGAAAGCCATCTTTGCCACTTCCACAAGGCCGAGGGCCATTTGTTCGTCACCATCCACGGCGCGCGGACCGAACGAGAAGAAGTAACGCGTATGGCGCTCGTCGATCGGGGTAAGGATATGGTTTGAGAACGAGGCATTGACGGGTTGCGCGGTGGGCTGGGACTTCCCATCCGCCGGCATGTCTTCGGGGCGATACATCGCCGATGTCAGCAGCAGCACGCCCGCGGCGTAGTAGTCGCTGTTGTTCCACTGGGCCCAGTCGAGGCCGACATAGTCAGCAAGGCCCTTCTCGCCGTCTTCCTTCATGCTCAAGCCGCGTCCCGCCGGGATCCAGCGTGTGACGCGGATGCCCCGTTCGGTACGGCGCACGGTCGGCAGGATGCGCGCCCATTCCTCGGTCGCGCCGAAGGAATTGTTGTGGACGTAGCCCAGGTGGGTGAGGTCCGTGAGATTGTCGTTGATCAGTTCGTAGTTGGCCTCGTAATCGAGCTGACCCGGCTTGAGGACCCAATCAGGGTCGTCGAGCCCGACGACCGGCGGGATCAGGTCGGGATCGGCGGCCGCGGCATCACCCATCCATACCCAAAGCCAGCCGCCGCGCTCGACGCTTGGGTATACCCGGACGCGTGCGCTTTCCGGAATGGTGTCCTGGCACGGGATTTCGATGCACGCACCGTCCTGGTCGAACTTCATGCCGTGGTACATGCAGCGCAGGTTGCAACCATCCTCGATGCGCCCCTTCGAGAGGGGAGCGAAGCGATGGCAGCAGCGATCTTCCATCACTGTTACACCGCCGTCCGCGCGGCGATATACTACCAGCGGCTCGCCGATTATCATGAGCGACGTCAACTTCTCCGGCTCGAGGTCGTGGGACCACGACGCTACGTACCAGCAATTCTTGATAAAAGGCATGGACTGCATCCTCCGTGCTTTGATTATGGGTCGAACCGGGAAGGCGATTCAGCCCTCAATTGTCGACAACCTTCTTGCCCCCACTACATATATTGCCGCAGGCAGAAGGCGTCTCTTGAGGAAACGTCCTGCCGGTGTTGCCAGCAGCGCAAGTGAGTCAATTTCCGATCGTTGCCCTGCGCTCAACGCTGCAGCGCGCATTTCTCGGTTCTGTTTCAGCACCGTACAGGTCTATTCATCCTGTTATAACAATTTGCTCGTTCGTGTCTGAAAAATCGCTTACAAGGGGTCTGGCTGTTGCAACTCCTTTGGGATGGCTGAGCGAGCATCTGCAGGCAAGCAGATCGAGATTTGGAGAATGGATGTGGCAAGGCGCAAGGAACTGTTGACGGTCGACTCGATTCGCGGAGCCTGGGCGATCATACCCACTCCGTCGAAGCCGAATGCGTCGGACTGGCGTGAGGCCAACACCGTCGATCTGGATGAGACCGCGCGTGCCATCGAGGCTTTGATCGAAGCGGGCGTTGACGGGATTCTCTCGTTCGGGACTCTGGGTGAATGCGCTACCCTCACGAGACAGGAAAGGCATGATTTCGTCGCCACCGCCGTTGAGACGGTGCGTGGAAGAGTGCCCTTCTTCACCGGCACCACGACTTTGAGCACCCGCGACACGATCGAGTTGACGCGCGAAGCATCGGACCTCGGTGCCGACGGGACGATGATCGGACTTCCGATGTGGTGTCCGGCGGATACGGCTTCGGCCGTGGGTTACGTGCGCAGCGTGGCCGAAGCCTGCCCGGAAATGGCCATTTCGATCTATGCCAATCCGGGCATCTTCCAATACGATTTTCCGGCGCCGTTCTGGGCTCAGCTGAGCGAAATACCGCAGGTGGTGACCGCCAAGCTGTCGTCGCGGATGCGCTGGCCGTCGTTTGTCCGTGCCTCGAAGAACCGCATCCGCCTGATGCCTATCGATCTGGAATACTATGCCGCGGCGCGCATCGACCCGGAATTCATGACCGCGTTCTGGACTACCGGTGCAGTGTGCGGACCCAAGGTCGTCACGACCTTCCGCGACGAAGTGGTCAAGGCCAAGCAGACAGGTGACTGGCACAAGGCAAAGGAAATCAGCGACGCGATGGTGCAGTCGACCCGGCCGCTGTTCCCGCGCGGCGATCCGCACGAGTTTGCCAAGCACAACATTGCCCTTGAAAAGGCGCGGATGGATGCGGCCGGTTGGATCAAGGCAGGTCCTTGCCGCCCGCCGTACCATAATACCCCGCAGGATTTCCTCGATGGCGCCGCGAAGGCTGGACGCAATTGGGCCGATCTGGAAGCGAAGGTGCAGGCGGGTCAGCCGCTTGTGAGCGGATGAGGCAGCGGCCATGAGCGTGAACGGTATCGAACGCGCGATCTGGCTGGCGACGACCAGCGATGACGCGCGCGCCGCCTATCTCGCCGACATGGGTGAGTACTTGAACAGGTTCCGCATCACAGCGGAAGAGCGCGAACTGCTGCTCTCCTGGAAGCTCAAGGCGCTCATCGCGCACGGCGTGAATCCCGGACTTCTGCTCGGGGCATTCTCGGCAATACATGGTCGCGGCAAGCGGACCGAATATCTGCAGGTGATGGCTGAAAATGAATAGGCGCCAACCGATGGACCCGATGGGTAATATCGTTCAGCCGCTCCGGGCCGGTGCTGCGCACATGCGCACGAAGGGAGTTTAGCGACATGGCACAGATCGTGGGCGGGTTCGTGCTGCCGCACAATCCCGGAATAACGATGGTCCCGAAACAGCGCTGGAGCCCGGGAAAGCATGAGGCCATCTATGGGCATTTCGCCGAAGTTGGCGCTCGGGTTAAGGCTTTGGGTGCAGATACGGCGATTGTCATAGGGTCGGACCATTACACGTGCTTCGGGCCGCACTGCATTCCGTCGTGCTTGATCGCGATCGGCGATGTCGAGATGCCTTTCGAGGATTGGCTCGGCTTCGATCGCGTGGCAATCGCCAACAACGAGCCGCTGGCGCGCCATATCCTCGATTTCGGACTGCGCGGCGGTGTGGACTGGGCATTCGCCAAGGCCATAACGGTGGATCACGCGATCGCCATTCCGTACCGCTTGTCGCTCGCCGACAATCAGGACCTGAAGGTCATCCCGATCTACCTCAATTCGGGGATTTCACCCCTGTTGTCGAGCCGCCGTGCATTCGCGCTCGGCGATAGCGTGCGCCGCGCGATCGAGGCCTGGCCCGGGGATGAGAAAGTCGTCGTCCTGGGGACTGGTGGCATGAGCCACTGGGTCGGAGACGAGCAGATGGGGCGGGTGAACGCAGAATTTGACGAAGATCTCATGGCTTTGATCGAAGCCAACGACGTGGAAGCCCTGATTGCGCTAAGCGATGACGAAGTCGAGGACGCAGCCGGGAATGGCGCGCTGGAAATGAAGAATTTCATTTGCGCCATGGCCATGACACCCGCGGCCAAGGGCAGGGTCATCGGATACGAGGCGATGCCCGAGCTCATTACCGGACTGGGCTTCGCGGAGTTGGTGGTTTGATGAATAAATGGCCGGATTGATATTGTCCGTCCGGCCACTTGACATTAATGTATTCGATATATTCGAGAATGTTAATAAGGGGAGGTTGAAATGAATAAAAGAAGTTCGCTGTTCCTGGCTTCAGTGGCGGCGCTGGCGCTTTCATCGCAGGCCGCGTACGCGCAAGAAGCGCAGGACGATTCCGCAGAGCAGGCTGCCGCCTCGATACTTCAGCCTGAAATCATTGTGACCGCGCGTCGCAAGGCTGAAGACATCCAGAAGGTGCCTATCTCGGTAACGGCACTTGGCTCCGATCAGCTGCGCGCTGCCGGTATTACCAAGGTCAGCGAAATCGCAGCGGTCGTCCCTGGCCTGAACCTGTTCTTCGTTGGTAGCGAAACCAACGCAGTCTACAGCATTCGCGCGATGTCGCGTGGTTCTCTCGGGTTCCAGCAGCCTGCGGTCACCACTTACGTCAACGACGTTCCGACGACCATCTTCGGTGCTGCGCTTCCGACATACGATCTTGGCAACTTGCAGGTCCTCAAGGGACCGCAGGGTACGCTTTTCGGACGCAATTCGGAAGCTGGCGCGATCCTCACCAACACCCGTCAGCCGACTTACGACTACAATGGCTATGCCGACCTGCAGGTAGGCGACTACAGCTGGATGAAGGCCGAAGGCGCGCTGAATATTCCGGTGATCGAGGACAAGCTTGCGATCAGGGTTGCAGGCGTGGTCAACCGGCGCGACGGCTATCAGAAGAACCTGAGCTTCCCCGGACGCGACTTTGCCAACCTCGATTCCAATGCATTCCGTGTTTCGGTCCTTGCAGAGCCCTTTGAAGGGCTGAAGAACGTCTTCGTTTATGAAAACTTCAGTGCGGCGACCAATGGCATTGCGGCCCAACTGCTGACTTACGATCCCAATTCGATGGGACTTCCCAACAATTTCGCCGGCACGCCGTTCGCATTCGTCATTCCTCTGACCCAGCAGGCCTATGAGGATCAGTTGGCCAATGGGCCGCGTACGGGTACGGCACCGTTCCCGCTTTCGACGCGGGACAAGCGGGAAACGATCAGCAACACGACCAGCCTCGATATCGGCTCGGTAACGATCAAGAACATCTTCGGTTATCAGAAGAACTACGTTGAAGCCTACGTTAACCAGGCAGGCTACGCATTCCCGCTGATCCCGGGTTATCGGTTTGTCGATTACCGGCAGGTTACCGAAGAACTTCAGCTGAGCGGCAAGGCCTTCAACGATGCGCTGACGTATATCGTGGGCGGCTTCTATCTCGATTTCCGCCCGTCCGGGACGGCCTACGAACTCGTGGCGCCTCCGGGCACTTACGACTTCACGGTTCCTTCGCTTGCGTCGCCCGGACCGCCGCCGGTCTTCGCGCCCCTGGGGTCGGGCAATTACTACCGCGACAAGAGCAAGTCGGCCTACAGCCAGATCAACCTGGCATTCGGCGCCATCACGCCTGCGCTTGAAGGTCTGAGCATCGATGCAGGCCTGCGCTATTCCAAGGACGATCATTCGCTCTGCTCGATCGGTGGCCAACTGCCGCAGACCGCGGCGAGCGAGGACACCTGTCTGCAGGATCCTGCCCGGAAGGCTTCGTCATCGGAGGATTTCTGGAGCTACACCCTTGGCGTAAACTATCAAGTTACTCCCGAGATCCTGTTCTACGGGGTGACGCGGCGTGGCTATCGTTCGGGCGGCCTGAATGCGCCGATCCTGGGCGGCACGCTCGCTGCTGCCGGCGCCCAGTCCTTCAGCCCGGAGACGGTCACCGACTATGAAGTCGGCCTGAAGAGCCGCTTCGCGCTCGGCACCGTGCCGGTCACGTTCAACCTGGCCTTGTTCCAGGCGGACTACAAGGATCTGCAGTACGCCGTTAACACCAATGGCATCAACCAGGTTCTGGCCGCCACCGGCGGTGTCGATGGCGACTTCAATCCCGGCAACAATCCTACGGCACTGTATTTCGCCAACGTGGGCGATGGACGGGTCAAGGGACTTGAGGCGGCGCTTTCGGTACGGCCGGTGCCTTCGCTGCAGCTGTCCGGTGGCATGTCGGTCCTCGATTTCGCGGTCAACAAGAACACCTTCGTTCCGCCTGTGAACTTCCCGGCGTTCCTGACCCCTGGCATCAAGAGCTTCGAGGCGACGGTGTTCTACGGGGCGCCCAAGTTCTCCTACAATGCTTCGGTTGCCTACACGCTGCCGCTGCCGAGCGAAGTCGGAGACGTCGTGATGCGGGCCAAGGTCAATGGCTCGGGCAAGATCAACTACGATGCCATCACCGTTCCGGCTCGGGCCGTGCTCGATCTGCGTCTCGACTGGAACAGTGTCCTGGGTTCGGACGTCGATCTGTCCGCATTCGTGACGAACGTGACGGACAAGCTCTACGTCGCGGCGCCCAACCTCGGGTCGCCCGGTGCCTTCGCTTTCACGTCCGGTACGTACAACGAGCCGCGTATCTTCGGTTTCGAGGCGCGGTGGCACTTCGGTCCGCAATAAGCCTGCCCAAATTCGACCCCGAGGCCACTCGTGCCTCGGGGTACCTTCCTTACAGAGTGGTATAGTCTGATGACAAAATCTCCTGGACTGCTGACGATCGACGAAATTACCGGCGCTTGGGCGATGCTGCCTTCGCCGGCCACGCCCAATGGCTGGGACTGGCGCGAAACGGACACCGTCGATGTCGACGAGGTCGCACGCGCGACCGAGGCGATGATCTCATCAGGCATCGATGGCCTCATGGGCATGGGTACGCTTGGAGAATGCTGCACCATGACCCGCGAGGAGCGGCGAAAGTTCATGTCCACCGCTATCGATACGGCGGCGGGCAGGGTGCCGTTCATTGCCGGCGCCACCAGCCTCGGCACGCGCGATACCATTGAAATGGCGCGCGAGGCGAGCGACATGGGGGCGAACGGCGTCCTGTTGGGCCTGCCGATGTGGTGCCCTGCCGACACCTCCATGGCAGTCAGCTATTTTCGGGATGTCGCAGAGGCCTGTCCCGATACGACGATCTTCATCTATGCCAATTTCGCGGCGTTCCGCTACACGTGGCCCCCTGCATTCTGGGCGCAGATGGCCGATATTCCGCAGGTCAGGGGCGTGAAGTATGCCGCCGGGGCGAACAATCGGCTGGTCAACGATCTCAATGCGTCGCGAGGCAATATCCGTTTCCTGGTGATGGACATGGAATATTACATGAGCGCGCGGATCGATCCCGATGCGATGAAGGCCTTCTGGTCGAGCGGTGCAGCTTGTGGGCCCGAGGTCGCGACGCATCTGCGCGATCTGGTCGAAGGCGCGAAAGCGTCCGGCGACTGGAGCAAGGCCAAGGAATTTTCCGACCGGATCGCACCATCGATGGCGACCTTGTTCCCGCGTGGGCAACATACCGAGTTCGCCAAGTACAACGTTGGCCTCGAGAAGGAGCGCATTAACGCGGGAGGCTGGATGAACGTCGGGCCGGCTCGTCCTCCCCATCACCTGACGCCCGAGGAATACCTCGAAGGCGCGCGTACTTCAGGCCGAATCTGGGCACAGATCGCCGAAGAAATCACGGCGGCAGGTTGATCTTGTCCCAAGCTCACGCCCCACGCGAGATCGAGTTCTTTTTCGATCTGTCCAGTCCGTTCGCCTATATGGCGTTCCAGGAGATCGGCGTGCTGGCCGCAAGGCACGATAGGGGCGTGCGCTATCGGGCCATCGATCTTGCGACGGCCAAGAAGGCTGCAGGCAATACCGGGCCTTCGAACCGTGAAATTCCGCCGAAATTTGCCTACCTCAGACAGGATTTGACACGGTGGGCGCAGCGTTATGGGGTGCCTTTCGCATTCCCGGATCCCGCGAAGGCGCCTGCGCGTCCACGTGATGCTGTACTCGCGCACCATGGTGTAGCTTTCGCCGAGGAACACGGCATGGCCCGGTCATTCGTTGCCGCGTTCTGGCGAAGGAGTTGGGGGGAGGGGCGCTTCGTGGGCGATCCCGAGGTCCTGCGCGGCGCTGTCGAAGAAGTTGGATTGCCCGAGCAGGCTTTCTTTGACTACGTTGGCTCCGAAAGGGCCGCGGCGGAATTTGCGGCGTCAACTGAAGAGGCCTGTTCGCGCGGCGTGTTCGGAGTGCCGACAATGATGTGCGACGGGCAGATGTGGTGGGGCAACGACCGGCTCCAAATGCTCGAGGAGCATCTGTCGGGCCGCTCCGCAAACGATGCGACATGTCGAGCGGATGGGCAATGACGGCACGCTTGCCGACTTATTACATCTCGCATGGGGGTGGGCCATGGCCATGGATGGCAGAGCGTGGCGAGACCCGTTTCGGAGAGCTGGAAGCCTCCTTGCGTGAAATGCGCAAGGAAATCGGCACGCGCCCGAAGGCGGTCCTCGTCGTTTCGGGTCATTGGGAAACTCCAGAGTTCAGGGTTTCCTCGGCTGCAGAGCCGAAAATGGAATTCGATTATTACGGCTTTCCGGACTGGGCCTATCGTATTCGGTACGATGCCCCCGGCTCACCTGCCCTGGCAGTGCGGGTAGCGGAAATCCTGAACGAGGGGGGTATTGCCGCATCGCCCGATTCCGTGCGCGGGCTCGATCACGGCACCTTCAGCCTGATGAAGCCGATCTATCCTGAAGCGGAAATGCCGATCGTTCAGCTCTCGATCCATGCCGGATATGATCCCGAAGTACACCTGCGAGCAGGACGACTGCTGGGCAGGCTAAGGGATGAGGGTGTCCTTATCATCGGCAGCGGTTCGAGCTTTCACAACATGCGGGCCCTGATGGGCGGCGGTGGGCAAGCGGATTCGCTGGAATTCGACCGATGGTTGACCCATGCGCTCGTTGACGAGTGCGGCGAGGATCGGGCCGCGTTGCTGAAAAACTGGACCGAGGCGCCTGCCGCGAGAGCGGCGCATCCGAGGGAAGACCACCTGGTTCCCTTGTTCGTCGCGGTTGGCGCAGCGCAGGACGAGCTTGGCGCGCGTGTCTATCACGAAGAGGCGTTTCTCGGGAATGCCGCCATGTCGAGCTATCGCTTCGGCGCCCTGTAAGGTTCCCACTTCATTGGCGGCTTGAAGTGTGGGCCTGTTCTTGCCTTGGACGACGGGCGATTTGGCGCCAAGCGGGTGAGGCCTCATCGAGTGCGCGTATCGGTCTCTCCGCCATATCGGAAAGAACCCCCAATCTTGCTGGCCCCCGGCGCCTCCCTCAATCCTTGGCCAGTGAGGAATGCATGCTGCCAATTTGATCGAAAACCGGCTTGCTGGCGAACTCCACTTCCTCGGAATCCTGCTTGAACATGGCCGAGAGGTGATAGGTGAAGCTATCACCTCGGAACGATATGACAAGGCTCTGGATGATCTGGTCGGTGTCGCTGCGAACCAGGCGCTGGATCTGAAAGATCGGCGAATTGACCTCTACTTCCAGATGGGCGGCAATCTCCTCCTTGCACGGGACGGCCGACATGTACTGATCCACCTGGATCGGAATGATGCCGGTCTGCGCCAATTGCTCTATCATTGTGCTGTTTGCCAGTTCGGCTCGATCGAACTTCACGCCAATCGAGGCTGGAACGTAGGCTGTCGTGTGCAGAGTCGGCCTGCCGTTGGCCTTGCGCAGTCGGTCGACCCGCAGGACGGGTTCGCGGGTTTCGAGTTCGAGCAAGTTCTGCAACTCTTCGTCGGGCAATTGCCATTCGAACAGGAGAATTTGCGCCTGGGTCCCGCGTACCAGGTCCAGCATCATCATGAAGTCGTCGTCCAGACGCGTGCGGGCATGGGCCTGGAAGGGTTGCGCCACCCGAGCCGATTTGCCTTTTGAGCGTACGACGCGTCCGCTCCGTTCGAGTTCTTCGAGGGCGCGGCGAACGGTGATGCGACTCACACCATACTTGTTCTCCAGCTCCTTCTCGCTCGGGAGCGCCTCGCCTGGTTTGAGGCGGTGGCTCTCGATCATGTCTGCAATGGCGGCCTGAACCTGCTGGTACAGGGTTGTTTGCTTTCCACTTTTCTGTGCCAAACCCGGCTTCCTGTTATAATATGTTGTTGCAAACCTTCTGCCACATGGTATAGGAAAATCAAGTGTGGACCGCAACCCTTGGTTGTATCGCCGGAGCGGCTCACCACAAGGAGAGCGGGATGCGGATGGCTTGCGAAAAACTCGGCGTCGGCAGCACAAAAAGTGCATCGAAAGACGGGCGTTCTTGCCGTTAGAAATGACGTGTTGACAGTATTCTGGGTTCCGGCGCCAGCGGCTGGTGCCGCGTGCGGTTCTGAGTGCGGAACCTAGTATAACAGTTTTGGATGAAGCATCGAGGCAGTTTCTCCTGGAGGATTGGCTTCGAGGCTTTGGCTTGGATTTATTGGGAGATTGATTCGATGATAACCAAGGACGATATCAAGGGGCTGTTTTCGTTCATCCCGACGCCCGCGAAACCGGGGTCGGAGCGCTGGGACGCCACCGATACGGTCGATCTTGATGAACTGTCCCGGTTGACGGAAGAGCTTATTCAGTCGGGTGTCGATGGTTTCGCCACGATGGGCACGACTGCGGAATCCGCAACGATGACCGAGAAGGAGTGGGAACAGGCCTGCGCCTGCGTGGTTGAGACCGTTCGCGGCCGTGTGCCGGTCTTCGTTGGAACTACGACGCTCGGCACTTATGACACCGTCAAGCGGACCCGCTTCGTCAAGGATCTCGGCGCTACCGGCGCCATGATCGGTTTGCCCATGTGGCAGCCTGCCACGCTGGGCGGTGCGGTGCAGCTGTTTGCGGACATGAGCGAGGCGCTGCCCGATTATCCGCTCATGACCTACTGGAATGAAGGCATTTTCCGCTTTCCGTTCCCGCCGCCGTTCTGGCAGCAGATTGTCGAACGCGCGCCGACGGTCATTGCTGCCAAGCTGTTCGGCTTCTTCATGATCGACGAGCTGCTGCAGATGACCGGCAACAAGATCCGCTTCATTCCGCATTGCCAGATGGCTCACAAGCACAGGCTGCTCAATCCGGAAGAGAACATCGCTTTCTGGTCGACCGAAGCGGCGATGGGCCCGGAACCGGTCCTTGCCCTGCGCGATGCTCTCGATGCTGGCGACATGGATAAGGCTAAGGCAATTACGCGCGACATCGACTACATCATGGAAACCTTCATTCCGAAGGAAGGCCATGGCGAATTTGCCAAGTACAATATCCAGCTTGAAAAGATTCGCATGAACGAAGCCGGCTATTGCAATGCCGGGCCGATCCGCCCGCCTTATCACGTGGTTCCCGAGCACATCGCGGAAGGTGGACGCGAATGCGGTCGTCGCTGGAAGGCGCTGCGGCCGAAGTACGCCAAGTAAGGGGGAAGAGCGGGGCGGCGCAGGGCCGGCCCGCTCTCCCGATGCCTGCACGGCGATGCAACGGCGCGAGCGCGTACGCTTGGTCATTGCGTGAGGACTTGCCTGTTGACAGGCTGGAGAGGACAAAATGCTGGACGTCAACGAATTGATCGATGTCGAGGCGGGAACGCAAAGCCGCCGGATATTCTGGGATAAGGAAATCTACGAGCTGGAGCTGGAGCGCGTCTTCGGCCGGTGCTGGCTCTTCCTGGCTCATGAAAGCCAGATTCCCAATCCCAACGATTATGTCACGACCCGGATGGCGGAAGACGACGTGCTCGTCTGGCGCCAGGCTGACGGTTCGACGAAGGCCTTCCTCAATCAGTGCCTCCATCGCGGCACCAAGTTGTGCATGGCCGAAGCGGGCAGCGCCAATGCGCTCTCCTGCATCTATCATGGCTGGCAATATGACGCGGCCGGCAATCTGAAGACGGTCCCGCTCGAAAACATGCTCTACGGGGACAGCCTCGACAAGAGCAAGCTGGGCCTGCGCGAAGTGCCGCGCGTCGAAAGCTATCGCGGTTTCGTATTCGGCTGCATGGATCCCGACGCTCCTAGTCTCGAGGAATTCCTCGGCGACGACAAGTGGTACATGGACATCTGGTCGGATGTGCCGGGCGGCGTCGAACTGCTCGGTCCTCCGGGGCGTTCGATCATCCGGACCAACTGGAAACTGCCTACCGAAGGCTTCGTGGGCGACGTCTATCACCTGGGCATGACCCATGGTTCGATCCTGAAGGCGATTGCCCGTCCTGCCGCCGATTTCGGGCCGGGCGCCGGCTTGCAGTCGACCTCGCGCTACGGACACGGGCATGCCATCCAGTTCATGCATCAGAACTCTCTGCTGCATTCCGTCTCGCCTGAGCTGGCCGAGGTCCATCAGGTTCGCAAGCCCGAGGACCTGCCCGAGGACCGGACCGACGATCAGCGCAAGCTCTACACGTCGTTCTGGGATGGAAGCTTTTTTCCCAACTGCTCCTATCTGATCGGTCTCAACGTGTTCAAAGTCTGGCATCCGATCGGTCCGGACAAGATCGAGATCGTCACCTGGGCACTGGCTGACAAGCGCATGTCCGACGAAGAGAAGCGTCGCCTTACTGTTGCAGTGCATCGCACTTTCGGCACGGCCGGCACCCTCGAGGGTGACGATATGGACAACTTCGAATTCTGCGTGCGGCCGAACAAGGGCTACTTCACTCGCCAGGGCAAGCTCAATGCCCAGATGGGCAAGGGCAATGCACGCCTTGATCCGAAGTTTCCGGGCGTGGTCGACGAGATGGTCAGCGAGCTTTCCATCCGCGGATACTACCGCTTCTACGCCGACTGCCTTGCATCCGAGAATTGGGAGGAACTTCAGAAGCGCAGCGAGAAGTGGAAGGAGCAGCTCCTGTGACGACGATCAACGCAACGCCGGCGGAAAATGCTGATGCGGCTGCCCGGAAGGCCGTGTCCATGGAAGTCCATCACAGCATCGAGCAGTTCCTCTATGCGGAAGCAGCGATCCTCGACCGCGACGATCTGGGCTACTGGGTGAACTCGGTGCTCGATCCGGGCATCCGCTACCAGATGGTGGTGCAGGCCGATCGTCACGTGCGCGACAAGGCTCCGCTCAGCCAACGCGAACTGATGATCTACGACGACGACCTCACCGCTCTCAAGCTGAGGGTCAGGCAATTCGATACCGGATTGCAGCGCATGATGGATCCGCGCCAGCATATCCGGCGCTTCATTTCGAATGTGCGCGTGGTCGAGACGGAAACGCCCGGAGAGTTCGAGGTGACTTCCTACGGCAAGGCATACCGTTTCCGGCGTGAGTACGACAAGGACGAGGTCGTCTACCAGCGTACCGATCTGCTTCGGCAGGGAGGGGATGAGGGCTTCATCCTTCTCAAGCGGCGGATCGACCTGTTCGAACGGGTGATCCGTAGTAAGAACCTGTTGTTCTTCCTCTGATTTTTCTCCGCGCGCCAGGCCGCGCGCGGTCTTGATGCCGAATACCATGACCCGAAGGGATTTTTGATGGCGAACGTTTCGATAGACCCCTTGCTCCAACCGATTAAGATTGGGGATCTCGAGCTCAAGAATCGCATCCTGATGTCGCCGGTGGTCCGCCAGGTGCAGGACGATGGGGTGCCTAGCGAAAAGCTCATCCGCTACTTCCGGGAACGCGCTGAAGGTGGCGTCGCGGTGAGCTACGTGGGTTCGATGCTGATCGATCACCCCGGCAATGAGGATGCCTTCGGTCCTGGCCGTGGCAGCGCTCCCGACCTGCATGACGAGGCCGCGCGCGCGGGATGGAAGAAGGTCGTTGACGCGGTGCACGAAGCCGGCGGTCTCATTTTTCCGCAGCTCCTGCATATCGGCGCTCAGAAGGCCGTCACGCATCCGGACAATGTCGCTTACGTTCCCAGCCCGACCTGGGGGCCTACGGACAGGGCTACCGGCAACTCGCCGGAATCGGTCAAGAAGCTCAGCGAACGGCCCTTCCACGAACTCTCCGAGAGCGAGGTCATGGATGTGGTCGAGGCATTCGCCACGGCCGCCCGCCGGTCGAAGGAAATCGGTTTTGACGGCATCGCCCTTCATGGTGCGCACGGTTACCTGCTCGACGGGTTCCTGAGCGGAGACACCAATTTGCGCACCGATCGCTGGGGCGGCGATCATGTCGGCCGTACGGCCTTCGTGGTCGAGGTGCTCAAGGCCATTCGGCGCGAAGTGGGACCGGGCATGCCGATCTCGTTCCGTTTCTCGCAATGGCGACCTTGCGACTATGACGGTCATCTCGCCAAGACGCCGAAGGAACTGGAAGAGATCCTCGCGCCGATCGTCGATGCCGGCTGCGACATCATCGAGGCCAGCACGCGCTTCTTCACCGAGCAGGCGTTCGAGAACGAGGAAGGCAATTTCCCTTACTGGACTCGCAAGATCACCGGAAAGCCGACGGTGATGTGCGGCGGTACGGCTGTTCATCGCGAGAAATACGATCTGGCCACCACGCCTCCCAAGACCGTGAACAACATGGACGAGGTCATGCGCCGGTACGAGAACGGCGAGTTCGACCTGCTGGCCGTTGGCCGCGCGCTGGTCAACGATCCGAACTGGCTGGTGCGTGCCCGCAATGTCGAGGATTTCCTGCCCTTCGACGGACGCAAGCTCAACCCGGCCTACGTGGGCGACTGAAGCGAGCCGATCAGGCCTGCAAGCCAGGCCTGTCCCGACAGTGATAGCGGAGTGGATGAAATGACGGCTTATGCGATGGTGATCAATGGCGAAAGGGTTGCTGGTGCATCCAGTTTCCCGGTGCTGAATCCGGCTGACGAGACGGCCTTCGCGCAATGCCCCAAGGCCGACAAGGCGCAACTGGAGCAGGCGATCGCGGCGGCAAAGGCCGCATTTCCGGGCTGGGCTGCAACGCCGATCGAAGAGCGGGCACAAGCACTGGTGGCGATTGGCAAGGCCCTGGAATCGCGCGCGCAGGAATTCGCCGGTCTCATTACCCGCGAACAGGGCAAGCCGATCGATCAGGCGATGTTCGAGGTCATGGGTTCGGTTGCGGTGCTCATGACTTTCGCCGGGATGCGCCTCGACCCGCAGGTCATCAGCGATGCAAACGGCCGCAAGGTCATCGAGCATCGTACGCCGCTTGGCGTGGTGGCCGCGATCACGCCGTGGAACTATCCGCTCATCCTGCATTGCGCAAAAGTCGCTCCGGCCTTGATGGCCGGCAATTCGATCGTCGCCAAGCCCGCGCCGACTACTCCGCTGGCCACTCTCAAGTTCGTAGAACTGTGCGCCGATCATCTGCCCGCCGGCGTTCTCAACGTGATCTGCGACGAGAACGATCTCGGAGCTGAGCTGACTTCCCATCCGGATGTCGCGAAGGTGTCCTTTACCGGCTCGACGCCGACCGGCAAGAAGGTCGTGCAGGCGGCCGCCGGCACCCTCAAGCGAACGACGCTGGAACTGGGGGGCAACGATGCCGCGATCGTGCTCGACGATGTCGATCCGGTGGCGGTCGCCCGACATGTCTTCCAGGGCGCAATGGGCAATGCGGGCCAGATTTGCTTCGCCATCAAGCGCGCATACGTTCCTTCTTCGCTTTACGAGGATTTCTGCGCCGAGCTGGCGCGCCTGGCGAGTGAGGCGATCGTCGATGACGGTGCCAAGCAGGGAACGCAGGTCGGTCCGCTGCAAAACGCCATGCAGTTCGAGAAGGTGAAGGGCTACCTTGCCGATGCAAAGCAGAACGGCAAGGTGATTGCCGGCGGCGCGCCGCTCGATCGTCCCGGGTACTTCATTGCGCCCACCATCGTGCGCGATATCGCGGACGATGCGAAGGTCGTGCGTGAAGAACAGTTCGGGCCGATCCTGCCGGTGCTGAAGTATGACGATATCGACGATGTCATCGCCCGCGCCAACGATTCCGAATTCGGCCTGAGCGGCACGGTCTGGGGCAAGGATGTCGAAGCGGCAACGGCAATCGCGATGCGCGTCGATGCCGGTACGGTCTGGGTGAACCAGCATATGGCCATCGATTTTGCCATACCGTTCCGTGGTGCGAAGCAGTCCGGCATTGGCGGAGAGTACGGGCAGGAAGGTCTGCATGAATACACCCAGGCGCACATTGTCAATGCAGTGGAACTGAGCGACGCCTGAAGGGGCGACGGCAATATCGAACGACAAGGCGAATACCCATGAGTGGAACCGGCAGCGCGAACCTTCCGAACGACCCGGAGTTCCTCAAGCGCAAGGAAGCCTATTACGCGCGCATCGACTCCCAGGACATGGCGCCGCTGTGGGAAGTGATCGGCAAGATGGCACCTCCTGCCCCCTTGCGCGAAACGGCGGCACATGTCTGGCATTATAACGACGTGCGTCCATATCTGTTGGAAGCCGGCGATCTCCTGACGGCAGAACAGGCCGAGCGACGGGTGCTGGTCCTGGAAAATCCTGCGTTGCGGGGTAAGGGCCGGGCGACGGGTACGATGTACGCTGGCATTCAGCTTGTCTTGCCGGGCGAGACGGCGCCGGCCCACCGCCATGTCGCTTCAGCCTTGCGCTTCGTCCTCGAAAGCTCGGGCGGCTATACATCGGTCGCCGGCGAGCGTTCAACGATGGCGCGGGGGGACTTCGTCATCACTCCTTCGATGACATGGCACGACCACGGAAACCCGGGCGATGGTCCGCTCGTCTGGGTCGACATGCTGGATGTTCACATCGTGAACTTCTTCGATGCCAGCTTCTTCGAGCATTACAATTCGTCAGCTCAGATCGTCTCCAAGCCGGAAGGCGATGCGCTTGCCCGGTTCGGCAACGCGATGATGCCGCTCGATGCGCAAAGTCCATTCGGCAAGACGACGCCCGTCTTCAATTATCCCTTCGAGCGCACGCGGGAGGCGCTGCTGGCCGTCGCGCAGGCAGGGCTCGATCCCCATTTTGGCGCAACCCTTCGCTATGCCAATCCGATCGACGGCGGTTGGCCGATGCCAACCATTGCATCATGGATGACGTATCTTCCGGCCGGCACGAAGACCAAGCCTGTCAGGTCAACCGACGCCCTGATGGTGGCGGTGCCATACGGCAAGGGGACCGTCGTGGTCGACGACAAGCGGATCGCCTTCGAAGATCAGGACGTTTTCGTCACGCCGAACTGGACATGGCGCTCGTTCGAGGCCGAAGAGGACTGCTTCCTGTTCTGCACTTCCGACCGCGGGGTGCAGGAAAAGCTCGGTTTCTGGCGCGAAGAAAAGCGGTAAGCGGCAATCGTTCGACAGGGAAGGGGCGCGGCAGTGCCCTCGTCCCCGGGGCCGAAGCCAGACTTCAGGGCTTCGGCCCGGGCGCGCGGTCGTGATCTGTGCCGTTCCCGGTGCCAGCGAAAGTGCGGTTATCTGGCCGCGATGACGGCAATCTCGATCTTGTAGTCCGGTGACGCCAGTTTCGCTTCCACCGTCGCACGAGCCGGGGCGGCATCGGGCGCGACCCATTCATCCCAGACTTCATTCATTTCCGCGAAGGTTGCGATATCGGCGAGCCAGATAGACGCACTCAGAACGCGGGACTTGTCACTGCCGGCCTGGGTCAGCAGAGCGTCTATACCCTCGAGGATTTCCCTGGCCTGGGACGCAACGCCCTGACCGGCCGATTTCGTTGCGACCTGTCCCGACAGGTAGATGGTGTCTCCATGAGCGACGGCCTGCGACATACGCTTGGCCTGGCCGATGCGCTGGATGGTCATTGTAGTTTCTCCTTTGGCAAGATGTGCAGTACGGCATCGATCTGGACGATCATGCCATAGGGTAGTGTCGCCAGCCCGGCGACCGAGCGGCTATGATGTCCGGCTTCGCCCAGCACCGAGATGAAAAGCTCCGAACATCCGTCAATGACGGCGGCATGCTCGGTAAAGCCGGGAGCGGCGTGGACCATCCCGAAGACCCGTCCGACTGCCGCGATACGCGACAGATTGCCCAATGCGTGCCTGGCGGCCGAGAGCAGGCGCAGCCCGGCATCGCGGGCCGCCGTGCGACCGGCCTGCGTCGAAACGTCCTCGCCGAGACGGCCTGCTACGAAGCTTCCGTCGGGGTGTCGTGGCCCCTGGCCCGATAGATACAGTGTATCGCCCACCAGCCGGGCCGGGCGATATTGGCCCGCCGGTTGAGGCGGGGGAGGCAGGTCCAGACCGAGCGCCGCAAGTCGTTCTTCGGGTGTCACGTCCATCCGCTTCAATCCTCCGGTTCCGGCGGGGTCAACTCGCGAACTGCGCCTGCGACGCGGATGCCTTCGCCTTGTGCAGGGGGTATCTCGGCATCGATCCTGCAGGGGATGCCCATGTCATCGCCTTGCTGGATGGTAATCCTACCGCCGTGCGGCCAATTGCGATCACGCAGGTAACCCGCGAAGGCCGCCGCTGCCGCGCCAGTCGCCGGGTCTTCGTAGACCCCGCCGGCCGGAAATGGATTGCGGACGTGGAAGAGCCTGGCATTTTCCGCATGGACCAGCGTGAACGTGACATAGCCCATGCGCTGCGCCAGCGACCGGCCTGCTTCAAGGTCGTATGCCATTGCGCGCAAGGCTTCGCGATCGCGCAAGCACAGAACCAGATGGTCTCCCCCTGCGTTGGCTACCGCGGGAGGAAGGCGCTCGTCGAGGTCCTCCCTCGACAGTCGGAACAGGGAAAGCGCTTCCTGCAACGCGTCATGGGTCACCGGATCGCTTCTTGTCCCTGGCGATCGGAAGGCCGCGCCCCATTTCGCGTCTGAACAATGCCCCTCGACTTCGATGCGTGCACGATTGAGGTCGAGCATGAAGCGCCCAGGTCCATACCGACGGGCTAGCGCGGCGCCGAGCGCAATCGTGGCGTGTCCGCAGAAATCGATTTCCATGTCCGGAGCAAAGTAGCGGACTTTCCACGTATCGCCGGTCGGAGCCGCAAAGACGCTTTCCGAATAGTCGACTTGTGCGGCCAGGGCTTGCATCCGGTCGGGCTCAGGCAGGGTGTCGCCAATGACGACACCAGCGGGATTGCCGCCAGTACTGCCGATGGAAAAGGCTGCGATATGCTGCATGGTCATGATCGTTTCCAGGATTGGCGCCGCGTTGTCAGCTTGGGTTGGCCAAGGGATCGCTTGAGGGCGAGGCTACGGCGCGGCTCGCGCTCGACAGGCGCGCTGATACGAGGGTGGTTCCGATGCAGGCGACTGTGATGAATCCGATCCCCGCCCACTGCACCGCGCTCAGGTGCTCACCGAGAACCATCATGCCGGCAATGGCGCTGACCGCCGGAGAAGCACTCATCAACACGCCGAAGACGCTGGCCGGCAATCGCCGCAAGGCATAGATGTCCAGAAGGAAGGGAAGCGCGCTCGACATTGCGGCCACGACGAGACCGGAGAGCAGGATGTTCGGATGAAAGAGCGCCGAACCTGCATGGGCAACGCCGATGGGGATGACGAAAAGCGACGCCAGCGCCATGCCGATCGCGGTTCCTTTCGCGCCGAGCGCTGACACCTTTGCTCCGATGCTGACATAAATGCCCCAGCAAAGTGCAGCGGCCAGTACGAAGGCGAGGCCCCTGGGGTCGATCACGCTTCCCGCCGTTCCGAAAGGCAGCAGTCCAAGCCCGGCCAGGGCAAGGCCGATCCAGACCAGGTCGATCCGGCGCCGCGATGCAATGAGGGCGGCGCCAAGCGGCCCGATAACCTCGATCGCAATGGCGATGCCGACTGGCATGTAGGAAAAGGCGCGATAAATCAGCAGGGTCATCGATCCGATCATCGCTGCATAAAGCAGCAGATAGGGCTTGATCGGGCGCTCGATGCGCAGCTGCCAGGGACGGAATACCAGGCCAAGGACACAGGCCGCGAGACCAATGCGCAAGGCGGCGACTCCCTCGGGGCCGACAAGCGGGAAAACGGACTTTGCAAAGGCCGCGCCCACCTGCAGGGAGAGCAGGGATCCGAACGCGGCAAACGCCGGAAGGTGGGGGGAACTCTTCATGCCGCGAGGATAGGCATAGTTCCTGTAGTGTGGAATAGGGCTATGATGCACTTCATTGCTGCACTGAATGCAGCAATGAAGTGCTTATCCGCGTCCTGTCGTCGTCCAGTCCAGTGAGGTGACGAGATCTTCGATCCACTCTGCGAATGCCTCGACCCTGCTCGATGCATATCGACCGGACGGTCGCACCAGGTAGATGCCGCCATCGCCATCGAAGGTCCACTTCGGCATGACGCGTACAAGACGGCCGCTCGCGATGTCTTTCGCCACCAGCCATTCGCCTGCACCGATGATGCCAAGCCCCGCTCGCGCCGCTTCGAGCATGGCCGTGCTGTCATTGGTGCGAAAGGGCCCTTGTGTCCTGACCGCAGCCAGATTCTCACCGTCGGACAGTTTCCATATCGGAAACGAGGCAAGCCGCGGGTTGCCCAGGCAGCGGTGTGACGAGAGTTCCGCTGGATTGACCGGTACGCCGCTGCGCTCAAGATAAGTGGGGGAAGCGGCGAGGACGCGTTGATGATCGGCGAGCTTGCGCGCGACCAGGCTGCTGTCGGCCAGATGCCCTATCCGGATGGCCGCATCGTAACCTCCGGCAACCAGATCCACGAAGCCGTCGTCGAAATCCGCTTCGAGCTCGAGATGGGGATGCGCGGCGGCAAAATCCGGGAGACGAGGGGCGATCCACAACCGTCCCATTGTCGCCGGGAAGGCGATGCGAAGCCGCCCGCTGACCTCGCTGGACAGGGAAGTCGCTTCCTGCTGGGCTTCGTCGAGCAGTTCGTTCGCCGCGATGATCTTTTCGACCAGTTTGACCCCGGCGTCGGTGAGCCGAACCTGCCGGGTCGAGCGTTCGACCAGACGCACGCCAAGGCGCGCCTCGAGTGACGCAATCCGCTTCGAGATGACGGTCGGATGCCTTTGCAGCATCCTGCCGGCGGCGGTGAAGGAGTGCGTGGATGCGAGGCAAACCAGTGCGGACAACTGATCGATCTGCCGGGAATCGGATAATGCCATATTGTGTCCAGTGAGGTTCAGGGCCTTGATGCGCAGCCATGCGTCGTTTGCGCCGCGCTATGCGCCGACAAGCCTAGGGCTCATCCCAGTTTCCGAACGACGAGTTCGCCGATGGCCAGCGAAGCCGTCAGTCCCGGCGACTCGATGCCGAAGAGGTTGATCAAACCGGGCAATCCATGTTCGGCAGGTCCTTCGATCCTGAAGTCGGCGACGGGCTCGCCCGGACCTGAAAGTTTCGGCCGGATGCCTGCATAGCCGGGCTGAAGGCGTTCGGGGTCCAGCTTCGGCCAGATTCTTCTGGCTGCCTGCACGAAATGCTCCTTGCGGCCTTCGTCGACCGTATAGTCGATCGTATCGATCCATTCCACGTCAGGTCCGAAACGGGCCCGGCCGGCAAGATCGAGCGTGAGGTGGGTGCCGAGCCCACCGGGCTCGGGGACCGGGTAGATCAGGTGCTTGAAAGGTACGGCGCCGCCATAGGTAAAGTACACGCCGCGCGCGAAATGAAGCGGCGGCACGCGATCGGCAGGCAGGGCCTCGATTGTCCGCGCAAGATCTTGCGCGGCAAGTCCGCCGGAGTTGATCAGGATCGGCGTTTCAAGCACCGGTTCGTCCATGCCCTCGATCCAGATTTGCCAGGCGTCCTGCCGCTGTACGGCGCGAGTGACCTTGGTCGAGCACACGAGGCTTGCGCCGCGAGCTTCTGCCGAACCGATCAGCGCCTGCATGTAGGCATGTACATCGATGATCCCGGTATCAGGCGAAAGGAGGGCGTCGGCGAGATCGAGTTCGGGCTCGAGGCCTCGTGCCTGCGCTCTCGTCATCCGCGTAAGCTTACCCGCACCAGCCATGCTTGCGGCCAATTCTATGACATCGAGCTCGCCGGATTGTTCGAGGGATTGGGCAAAGATGATCTTGCCCAGGCGTTTGTGCGCAACCCCTGCGCCTTTGCAGAACGCATAGAGCCTGTCACGCCCTTCGACGCAAAGCCGCGCCTTGAGCGAGCCGTCCGGATAGTAGAGTCCGGAGTGAATGACTTCACTGTTGCGGCTGCTCGTCCACGATCCGAAATGGGCTTCGCCTTCAAGGACCAAGGGCGGCATGCCGTTTCTGGCCAACGCCTCGGCAATGGCCAGCCCCACCACTCCGGCCCCAACGATGACAGCATCAGCTCTTTCCATTCGGGTCCGCCAGCCAGGTTATCACTCGCTCGATCATAAGGCGGAAGCGCGGATTTGCCAGATTGTCCTTCGGGGCGCCCATGCGAACGCCTTGGGGCGACTGGGGGCGCAGTCACGACAAACCATGTTCGATGAAGTCGAGACCACCTGTCTGGTGCCGGCAAGTGCTGGTGAAAGATTGCTTTCATCAAACCACAAAGCACAGTGGGCCGGATGCTCCCAGAAGGCGAGATCGCTGTACTTCGGAACACTCGGCCGACCCAGAATGTGGCGAGGTCTGTTCCCGGGATCAACCGCTGCCAGTGGCTGCGGCCGCTCAATCCATTCGACAGATCGCGACCGGGATCGCCGATAGTCGCGCCATCGAATTGATGGGCTCCATATCCCGTTCGCTTGAGATCAGGAGATTCGTGTTCGCGCCTGAGTTCTCGAAATCGCCGGGATCATCGGGCAATTGGCCCCAGCCGTGCGACATCTGGACGACGCCAGGACGCACCGACGGATCTCCCGAGACGGCCGCGGGAATCCGTCCGTGATCCGAGGTCATCCAGATGCGATCACCTTCTTCCAGGCCCAGTTCCACAATGTCCTGCGGGTTCAGCCATGCCGGATTGTAGGAACGACGGCGGCGCTGATATGGAAGTGCGGTCTGCGAGTTGACGACATTCCGATCGCGCCTCACGGCAAGGCGATGGGTGAAAGGCTGACCTTCTTTTGGATTTTCGCACGTTAGCGTGCTCTCGACCGCGACTTCGGTCAGTTCGGCAAACACTTCGTCGGGCATGACGTCGAAACGGGCACAAGCCTCGGGCCGAGCGGCACCGACAGTTCCGTGAATATCGAATATGTGCCCGCCCGGATATTTCTTGATTTCGGCAAGGGGGACCTGACCATCTTTGGCGAGCAGTTCGATGAGCATTTCGCTTGTGGGCGGAGTTTGCATGTCCAGCGGCGTACCCTCGAACGAGATCTGCTTGCCCAGCCGCTTGGCCAGGGACCAGTATATATACCAATCATCGACGACGTCGGAGCCGGCCGGCGGGGCGATGACCGGCCGGGCATAGGCGCCGAAGGCGACGGGATAGAAGCTGACTCCGACATGGGCGAGCGGCAGGTCGAAACGTTCGAATTCGAGTTTGACCGGCAAGATGTAGTGCGACAGCCGTGCCGTCGTCGACATGAAGGGATCTACCGAAACCAGCAGTTCGAGCGAACGGAGCGCGCTGACCACCTTGCGCTGGTCCGGCAGGGATGAGGCAAGGTTGCAACTGCCATTGAGCACGGCTTTTATCTGCCCCTTACCCGGGGTGAGGATCTCATCGGCGAAATTGCAGGCCATTCGTTCGCCCAGCAGATTCCCGGCGCCTCGAATTCTGCCGGGGGGCGCCTTCTCCCAATGGCGGTCGGGAGGGATGACCTCGGCGCGAAAGTCGAAAGGCGGGTGCCAGGGAACGATGTTGGTTACCTTGTCGCCCTCGCGCCGGAAGCGTCCGCAGATCACGTTGAGCAACGATACCATGTGGTCTGCCAGATTGGAGCGGGGAGACATGGTCACGCCAGTTGCCGTCCAGGCCGCGCCCCTTTTCGATTCTTTTGCGAACAGGGTGGCTGCCTCTAACAGAAGCTCCGCCTCGATGCCCGCGCGCTTTGCGACCATCTCGGGCGTGTACGGTTCCACGGCCTGGCGCAGGCGGGCCAATCCGCCTGGCGCGACATGACGGTTGCAGAAGTCTGAGTCTTCCCAGCCGTTTTCCAGGATGATGCGAATCAGGCCTGCGGCGATCGACGCATCCTCGCCCGGCAAGGGTTGCAGGTGCAGCGCTGCGAACTGGGCAGTTTCGCTGCGCCGCGGATCGACAACGATCAGCTTCAAGCCCCGGTTTCGGGCCTCTTTGAGAATCTTGGTCGGATCGGCCGACAAGAAGCCCATCAGGGCGTGCGATACGAGGGGGTTCGTTCCGAATAGAATTGCGACATCGGATTGGTCGAGATTCGGTTTGCCTGCGGCCCATCCACCCATGCGTCCATGGGTGATGAACTTGGCCGACTGGTCCACCGTGGCTGTGGTGAAATAGGCGGAAGACTCAATGGCCCGCGTGAACGCCTGCGGCATCGGATAGGCGGTCGAACAGGAAAAGCTGCCCACGCCCTTGAAGGTTGCTATCGCGTCGGGGCCATCGCGATCGATGATCGACTGCATCTTGGCCGCTATTTCGTCGAATGCCTGCTCGTAGGGAATTTCCTTGAACGAGCCATCGTCGAGGCGCTTGAGCGGGCGCAGTATGCGGCCCGGCCCATGATGGAGATCCTCTGCCTGCAAGCCCTTGTAGCAGGCGTAGCCGCGGGACATGGGATTGGTCTTGTCGCCGCGGATGCTGACGATCCGGTCGTTGTCGTCGATCTGCATCTTCATGGCGCAGCTGACGCAGCAGATCCGGCAGAAACTGATTTCTTCGCGCATGGCCCGGTTTCCTTGCGTTCTTCAGTCCAGCAGGACGTGAACGTTGTAGGGAGTGCGAAACACGACGCCTTCGATATGCGGTCGCGGCTGGGCCGGATCGAAGCGCATGTTGGGAAAGCGGTCGAGCATTGCGTTTACGGCGCGGGACATTTCCAGGCGTGCCAGGTGTTGCCCCACGCACATATGCGGGCCGGTGTTGAAGCCCATATGCGGCTTTTTCGGGCGGTGTACGTCGAAGGCATTCGGATTGGCAAAGGCATTGGGGTCCCGGTTCGCGGCCGAGAATGAGACATTCACCACCGATCCGGCGGGGATCGCGACACCGCCCAGTTCGGTATCGCGCGTGGCGGTTCGCAGGGTATAGCCCGAAGGGCCGTCCCATCGCAGGGTTTCTTCAATCAGCGGAGCGACGAGCGAGCGATCGTTTCGCACTTCATCCAGAAGCCCAGGGGTTGAGAGCAGTCCGGCGAACAGCGTGCCGGTCGCCCGAAATGTCGTATCGCCGGCGGCAAGCGTCAGTTGGCGCAGGAAAGCGATGATGAACTGGTCTTCCAGCCGAGCGCCATCCACTTCGCTGGTTGCCAGTGTGCTGATAAGGTCCGCGCCCGGATTGCGTCGCCGCTCGGCAACGATGTCCGTCAGGAAAGCGCCGAGCTTTTGCGACGCTTCCACTGCGTGATGGCGATACTCTCCCATCAGGCCTTGTGCCACTGCCAGCTTGTGAAACGTCTCTATGTCCTGCTCTGGCAGTGCGAGCTGGCGATAGATGATCTGGAAGGGGTACTTCTTGGCGAAGTCCTCAACCAGTTCGGCCTTGCCCGCCGTTGCAAGATCGGTAACCAGCCGATCGATCACCGGATCGATGAAAGTCTCGCTCCACTTCGCAACTTGTGCGGGCAGGAAGATGCGCTGGAACACGCGCCTAACCTCGGTGTGGACCGGCGGATCAAGCGCAGTGAGCGTCGGGCCGAAGGTGATGGAAAGGTAATCGTTCAGCGTCGCGTTGGAAAACAGCGCCGGATCGCGATTGACCGCCATTGCCTCCTCGTAACCCAGCACCGTGAACTGCCGAAGGCCTTCAAGCTGGGGCTCCGTGACCCCGCAGAGCAGGTCCAGCACGCTGCCTTCGACCACAGTGCCTTGCTGACGAAGTCGATCATAGAGACTGTAGACGTCCCGGATTTCTCCAAACGATGCAGCGAAGAATGCGAATGGATCGAAATCCACGTCATCGAAGCCTTGAATAACAGGTTGATGTTTCATTGGTTGATCCTCTCGACGGTTCTATCCGCATCGTCCCGGCATGCTCGGCGCGAGATGCTCCGGCTCGTGCTTGCATTGCGACGCGTTGTGCCTGCTTGGGCGCCGTTGGCGGGCTTTGCAGCCTACAGCACCAGTCCAAGGTGTTCCATCCTTTCCGCGAATCTTATTTCAGATAAAAAATAGACATTTCACATGTCGGTGTCTACTGCTGCTGTCACCGAGCACCAGAATCAGCCGAGAAAGATCAATTCGGGAGAGAACGAAGATGAAGCGGTTTTCGGGAAAGACTGTATTGATTACCGGTGGTGCCAGTGGCATCGGCCGCGGGACGGCGATCCGTTTCGCTGAGGAGGGAGCAAAGATTGCTCTGGCCGATCTGAACACGGCCGGCGGTCTCGAAACGGCAGGTCTTTGCGAAGCGGCAGGCGGGGAAGCGATTTTCATCGAGACCGATGTCTCGTGCGAGCAGGCCATGCAGGATTTTGTCGAATCCGCAGCGTCACGGCTCGGGGGCATCGATGTGCTGTTCAACAATGCAGGTTTCCCCGGGGCTGTCGGACCGATCGAAGCGCTTTCCGTAGAGGACTGGGACAAGACATTTTCCGTCCTGGTTCGCTCCGTGTTTCTCGGAATGAAATTCAGCGTGCCACATATGAAGCAGCGCGGTGGCGGCGCGATCGTAAGCACGTCGTCGATCGGGGGGCTGCGAGGATATGCCTTCGGACACGCCTATAGTGCGTGCAAGTCCGCATTGCTCAATCTTACGCGGTCGGCCGCCGTCGAACTCGGCCGGTTCAACATCCGTGTCAATTGCATTTGTCCGGGACAGATCCTCACACCCATGGCGGGAGGCGACCACAGCGACCTTGCAGCGCTGGAAGCTGACATGGCAACACGTCAGCCGATCCCACGTGCGGGTCGTCCGGAAGACATTGGCAATGCGGTGCTCTATCTCGCCTCGAAAGAGGCGGGGTTCATTACCGGTGAGATCATTACCATCGATGGCGGACTGCTGGCAGGATGTTGGGATTACAAGGCTCCCGCCGAGCAGGACGTGCCCTCATCTGCCGGTTTCATTGGGCCTTCTTTCCAGATCGATGCGCAAGGCGATGCATGATGCGGTCCGCCGCGCCAGCTTCGCTCGATAAGCTGCGGGAAAGTCTTTGCCGGTCGAGCAACGCTTAGCAGCGAAAAAGATCGATCGGGATCAGAGCTGCAGGAAATCGCGGTTGAGTTCGGCAACGCTGGTCGCCCCCATCATGGCCATGGCCCGGCTGATCTCGCTGCGGAAGATCTCCAGGACCCGCTCAACGCCAGCTTGTCCTGCTGCGACCAGTCCGAACGTTGTGGCTCGGCCTAGCCAGACGCATTTGGCGCCCAGGGCAATGGCCTTGAGAACGTCTGATCCCCGCGTGAAGCCGCCATCCACCATCACGTCGAGCCGTGAGCCTGCGGCGTCGACCACGCCCGGCAAGGCGCTCATGGACGGTATGCAGCCATCCAGGCTGCGCCCGCCATGGTTGGAGACGATCACCCCGTCGCACCCGATATCGGCGGCGGTGATTGCGTCCTCGGGTACCGAAATGCCCTTGATGACCAGCCGGCCTTTCCAGTCACGGCGAATGCGGCGGATCGTGTCCCAGGAATAATCGTCAGCTGGAGGATTGGGCGGTACTTTGCGGTCGCCGAAACGACCGCGAATGTCGTCAGGCAGATCCACCATTTCGGGCAGACCGCCTTCATGTAGATAGTAGGGGACAATCGCCCGCATGAGCCAGCCGGGTCTGGATAGCATTTCGCGGATGGCATTGCGGTTGAGCATTCCTGGCATGAAGCCGTTGCGTAGCATGTATTCGCGATTGCCGGTCTGGGGTGAATCGAGGGTGATGACCAGATTGTTCACACCGGCATCGCGCGCGATCCCGAGGTGGTGTTGGAGCAGGGCTTCGGTGCGGCAAGGGTAAAGCTGGCGCCACAGGAGATCGCCGCAGATTTCCTTGCATTCC
This sequence comes from Novosphingobium pentaromativorans US6-1, assembly GCF_000767465.1. Lineage (NCBI taxonomy): Bacteria > Pseudomonadati > Pseudomonadota > Alphaproteobacteria > Sphingomonadales > Sphingomonadaceae > Novosphingobium > Novosphingobium pentaromativorans. Next base: position 483,316 of record NZ_CP009292.1, on the reverse strand, counting down.
GCCATTCCTGCGAAGTTCCCGCTGCCCAGAGTATAGGGAACGCCGGCTGAAGCGGCCGCACTGGCCATCGCCTGTTCCCCTTTGTAGTGCAGCAGCCCTACCATGCCCGTCACCGCGAGGCCGATGGGCATGGATTGCACGACGCTGCCAATCTGGGTTGTTATGTCGCGCATGGAAGTATCGATCCCGACCCGTTGGCGGATCAGGATGCGTTTGATGGACTCGCTGTTCTCTCGCCTGGTGACTTCGTCTTCGGCGCCGCGATCGATGAAGTCGTAAAGTCCCGGCGGAAGGCGCCGCCTGGCGATTGCTGCGATGTCGGCAACATTATAGGCCCTGTCGATCGCAGCCATCTGTTCCACCCCGTCTCTTCAAACCGTTCATGTGCAAGTCCGCATATCCGACACCGGCCCTCTCCCCCTTCAAACCTTCACTTCCCCAGGGAAGGTCGGGAGGGAAAGGGCCGGCATCGGGACTGCAAAATCCGCCGGAACGACGAATTTCCAGACAGCCAAACATAGCTTCTACCGTGCGAGCTGGACTTTACCGTACATACCGCAATTTACATCCCGGCGGGTGCCGTAACGATGTTGCCTTTCCCGGCTTTGATTCCGGTGCGGCAGGTGGCGACCCTCCATGTCGTCGATGCCTTTTCGGGGCGATCCGCAGGAAGGGCCGCACCACCACCGTCAAGCCGAAGCGCCAGCAGCAGTCTGGGAATCGAAGCGGTTATCTTCCCACTTCCATCCACCTTCTTCCAGGGTTCGCCCGGTCGGCTCCGGCGCAGCAATCGTCGTTCGACGTACTTCGCGTTCTTCGCCCGGTTCGACTCCAGAGGCCGTGTGCAGCATGCGAAGATTGTCCCATAACACCAGATCGTCGACTTTCCAGTCGTGGTAATAGGCATAGGCTGGGTCGGTGATGACCCAGCTCAGTTCCTCGATCAATGCGTCGGATTCGTCCGGTTCCAGGCCGAGAATCGACACCGCATTGTGCGGCGTGAAATACAGCATCTTGCGACCGGTTTCGGGTTGGACGCGAACGAGCGGATGCGCAACTGCCGGAAAGTCGGTGGCAGGCCGCGCCTGGAGAGCTTCCATCGAAGTGCCCTCGTTGAGCACCGTGAGCTTTTCGCGCTTGAAGAAGCGGATCATGCGCTCGTCGGGTATCATCTTGCAGACCGCTTCAAGGCCTTCGATCCGCTTCTTCAGGTTATCGTCGAGCCTGTTGTAAGCGTCAATCATGCAGGTGAAGCCGGTGGCGCCGCCCTTCTTTGGCAGCTTGTGCACACGCAGGATGCCGCCATGATTGGGGTGGGCCATCCAGCGGAAGTCGGTATGCCATGGGATGTAGCCAATCAGGACACGGCCGCCGACATCTATGGTTTGTTCCTTGACCGGATCGGAGCCGAAGGCGACAAGTTCGGGGTGGCCGTCGACGATGCGGTCCTTCAGGAAGTGTCCTTCCAGTCGGCCGAATACGCGACTCAGCTCGACATGAAGTTCGTCGGTTACATCGGTGTCCCGGAACAGCAGCAGGCCGTATTCGAACCAGAGCTTGCGAAGCTGCTCGCGGTTTTCCTCCGATGCGATGTCATCGAGGGTGATGCCGCGGATTACCGCGCCGTAAGACAGTTCGTCCGATAGCCTTTCGAAAGCGATCATTTCATGCAGTCTCCACTTGGGCGGCTGGACTCTGCGGCCCTACACTCATATGTTACAGCTATTAACATAGACGTCAAGGCGGAAACTTGAGCCCGTCCGGCCTGCGCGCACTTGACGCAACAAGAAGCCTATATAAAAGGTTTCTATCACATATGAAATAGCGTACATCGTCAGAACGGTGTCCGGCGGCGCGATCGACGCTGTTTGGGGAGAAGGCTGTCACATGGAATTCGAATGGTCCGAGGAGAAGCTGGCGATCCGTGAGAGCGTGCAGCAGATCTGCGCAAGATACAGCGACGATTACTGGTTGCGGAAGGATAAGGAAGGCGGCTTCCCCGAAGACTTCTACCGTGAGATGGTGGACGCCGGTTATCTGGGTATCTGCTACCCCGAAGCCTACGGCGGTGCAGGGCTGGGCATCCAGGAAGCTGCCATCGTCACTCGTACGATTGCCGAATCGGGGGCCTGTATGTCCGGTGCGACGGCCGTGCATGTGAACATGTTCGGTCTGCACCCGATCGTGGCATTCGGTACGGAAGAACAGAAGCACAGGATGCTTACCCCGATGATCCAGGGTAAGGAAAAGGCCTGCTTCGGAATTACCGAGCCCAATACCGGGCTCAATACGACCCAGCTCAAGACAAGAGCGGTGCGCGAAGGCGATCACTACCGGGTCAATGGGCTCAAGGTCTGGATCTCGACCGCCCAGGTTGCTGACAAGATCATGCTCCTGACCCGGACCACGGCGCTTGAAGACGTTAAAAGTCCCACGCATGGCCTGACCCTGTTCTACACAAAGCTCGATCGCAATGCCGTATCGGTGCGCGAGATCGAAAAAATGGGGCGCAAGGCTCTCGATTCGAACGAACTGTTCATCGAAGACCTGATGGTTCCCCTCGAAGACAGGATTGGCGAGGAAGGCCAGGGATTCAAGTATATCCTTGACGGCCTCAATCCGGAGCGGGTGCTGATCGCGGCCGAGGCGGTCGGGATTGGGTACGCTGCGCTCAACAGGGCGGCGAACTACGCGCGCGAACGTGTCGTTTTCGGCCGACCGATCGGTCAGAATCAGGCAATCCAGCACCCGCTTGCGATCAATTGGTGCGAGCTGGAGGCGGCTTGGAACATGGTGCTGAAAGCGGGCTGGTGCTACGACAACCGCAAGCCAGACGCGGGCGTATATGCCAACGCGGCAAAGTATCTGGCGGGAGAGGCAGGTTTTAATGCAGCCCAAAGGGCGGTGATGACGCACGGCGGCATGGGCTATGCCAAAGAGTATCACGTGGAGCGCTACCTGCGCGAAGTGATGATTCCGCGGCTGGCCCCGATCAGTCCCGAGCTGGCATTGTGTTTCATCGCGGAAAAAGCACTGGAAATGCCCAAGAGTTACTGACCAAACGCGAAGACAGAGGCCGACAAGCCTCTGCTGCGAACTTGAGGAGGAGGATGCCGGTGAAGCTGGCGAGATTTAACGACGACCGGTTGGGAGTTGTCACCGAGGGCGGCATTCGCGACGTGACCGACCTGCTGCCGGCTTCGATCATGGCGCTGCGTCCCCGCTACAGGATGAACGCCGTGATCGCTGCCTTCGACGATCTACGGGCGGCCTTCGAACGACACGATGGTCCCGTGCTGCCGTTGGAAGAAGTCAGCCTGGACGCCCCTTTGACGCATCCGGAACTGACCTTGTGCACCTTTGCCAATTACCGGCAAGGCGGAACGCACGAACGCGCCATGCCGGTGTTCTGGCTAAAGCCGGCGGATGCGATCACGGGGCCGGGATCGTCGGTCAGCTTGCCGGACATGGCGCTGGGCGCGGTCCATCACGAAGCGGAACTGGTCGTGATCATCGGCAAGGGCGGGCGCGACATTACCGTCGAGCAGGCGCTGGACCATGTCTTCGGGTATACTGCGACAATCGATCTCAACGTCCGCGGAATTCTCGATGACCAGGGAATCGCTGTCAATGCGCACGAAGGTTTCGGCTCGCTTGGCCCGTGGATCGTCACAGCCGATGAACTGGGCTCTCCGCAAGACCTGAATGTGCGCTTGTGGCAGGGCGAGACCCTGCGGCAGGATTATAGCACGAGCGACATGGAATATTCCGTTGCTGAACTGATTGCGTTCGTATCCGGCATCGCAACCCTGGAGCCGGGGGACCTGATCGCTTGCGGTACCGACATGCGCGGGGTCGGTCCCGTGCAGCATGGCGAGACATACCGCATAGAAATCGACCGGATCGGGGGGTTCACGCTTTCGGTAACCGATCCCCGCCGCCGCGTGTGGCCCTCCGATGTCGACCCCAAGGCGGATGAAGCGCTTCAGGCGGCCCGCAATGGGAGCTTTTTCATGGGTGCCAATGCCTTTACTCCGGCGATCGAGGAGGCTGTATCGTGAAGCTTGCCCTGTTTAACGATTATTGTCCCGGTCTTGTCGTCGGCGATCGCATTGTCGATCTTTCCGCCGCGGTAGGCGAAGCGATCATGGCAGAATTGCCCCGAGACCGGATGCCGGAAATCATCGCCCGGTTCGCTGAATTGCGGCCCGCGATCGAAGCATGCTCCGATCAACCGGGGCAGGCCCTTGAGCAAGTCAGGTTGCGCGCGCCGCTGCCCAGGCCGCGCAAGATGTTTTTCGGCCTGGGCAACTACAAGGAATTTCTCGAGTTGCCGGACAAGCCGGTGAAGCCGATCAACATGTTTGTGAAGTCGTCTCGTTCGGTGATCGATCCGGGAGCGACGATTCACCTCATCCCGCACGAAGCGATCCAGTTCCAGCATGAAGGCGAACTGGCCGTGGTGATCGGAAGCCGCGCGCGAAACGTTTCGCCTCAAGAGGCCCTGAATCATGTGTTCGGCTACACCTGCGTTGTCGACGCTTCGGCACGCGGCTTTCGCGAAAACGTGACTTTCATCAACAAGTCGGCAGACACTTTCTGCCCGCTGGGGCCCTGGATCGTGACCGCTGACGATCTGCCCGATCCGCAGGCGACCCGTTTGCGCCTATGGGTCGATGGCCAACTGCGGCAGGATTATCCGACCAGCGACATGGAAAATCCGGTCCGCGAGATTGTTTCATACGCTTCGCGGGTATTGCCGCTGGAACCGGGCGACGTGCTGGCTTGCGGGGTCAATCATCAGGGACTGGGACCGCTGCAGGACGGCGAGCGCGGGGTGATCGAGATTGACGGTATCGGTCGACTGGAATTTGCTGTTGCCGATCCCTTGAAGCGCAAATGGCCGGTCGGGGTGGATCAGAAGCTGGCGGCGGGCGCGCGGACGTATCGCCGTGGGGAAATGCTGCCGCCCGGAACGCCGATGTTCGAAAGCCGCATCGGTTGAAAGCGGCTGCGCCATGACCTTCGAACGCTTCACGGCGCGTACCCGAGAGCGTCAGGTGGCGGTCGTCACTGGCGGGCATCCATTCGATGCTCAGGCTTTCTTCGCCTTGCTGGATGACGTCCTCTATGATGATCTTGGTTACAACTGGTGCAACGTCGCGCATCCGGCCGCCACGGCGCTGTTCGAGCATCCGGACAGTCTTTCCCGGTTCGACCTGATTCTGTTCTACGACGTGCCGGGACAGGACTATCGCATCCCCCAGGCGCCCGTGCAATTCGAGCCGAGCGAAGCGTACAAGTCCGGGTTCGAGCGTCTGCTGGCTTGCGGTGTGCCGATGCTGTTCCTGCATCACGCCATCATCGGCTGGCCGCGCTGGCCGCGCTACGCGGAAATTCTGGGCGGCGCGGTAATGGCGGAACCGGGCGAACTGCGCGGGCGCGAGGTCCCGGATAGCGGCTATCGCTTCGGCGTTACGCACCGTGTCACGCCGGTTGCCGATCATCCTGTTACGGCAGGACTGGAGGACGGTTTCGAGATCACCGACCAGCTCTATATGGGCGAAGTGTTCGAAGAGACATTGGTCCCCTTGATGCGCAGCAATTACCGGTTCGACGCAAGCGGGTTCTATTCGATCGGCGCGTCCATGGCTGGGCGGCCTGACAGCAATGAGGGGTGGGAGCGCCCTGCCGGCAACAACCTGATAGTCTGGGCGCGTCAGGAAAAGGCCAGCCCGATCGTCTATGTCCAATGTGGTGACGGTCCATCCGCTTATCAGGTGAGCGGATTTCGCCAGCTCTTGCGCAATAGCGCGAAGTGGCTTGCCGAGCAGTCGACGCGTGCGAATGGAACATGAAAGATGTTGAGCCGTCCAAGGCTCTACAAGCGGAGATGGAACGATGGGAAGGCTGGAAGGCAAAGTCGCGCTCGTAACCGGGAGTGCCGCAGGGATCGGGCAGGCAATTGCCTGGCGATATGCGCGGGAAGGGGCACAGGTTCTGGCGACCGATATTTCCAGTGAGATGGATGAAACGGTGGCACAGGGGGAGGGACGGATCGTCGCGGCTCATTGCGATGTGACTGATCCTAAGTCCATCCAGTCCTGCGTCGCTCAGTGCATCGACCGGTTCGGTGGGATCGATGTGATGTGTAACAATGCCGGATTTCCAGCGCCGCTCGTGCCGGTCGACGAACTGCGCTTCGAAGACTGGAAACGCAGCTATTCGGTCAATGTCGATGGGGTGTTTCATGGCATCCAGGCGGCTGCGCCGCACATGAAGGAAAAGGGTGGAGCGATCATCAACATGGCGTCTATCGGCAGCGTGAAGGCTCTACCCAATCTGGCAGCTTACGCCAGTTCCAAGGCAGCGGTCATGCAACTTACCAAGGTGGCCGCGCTTGACCTTGGCAAGTACGGCATCCGGGTCAATGCCATAGGACCTGGCTATATTCGCACGACTTTCGGTGGCGGATATAGCGATGAAGTCGCAGAAATGCTTGCCGAGCAAAACCCCATGGGGCGGATCGGCGAACCCGACGACGTGGCAGGTGTGGCACTCTTCCTGGCATCGGACGACGCGCGTTGGGTTAATGGAGCCATGCACTTCGTGTGCGGCGGTTCGAGCGCGCTTTGATCGGAACCGGGGAGGAAGGCAGAATGGGTAGTCTGAGCGGCAAAGTGGCGATCGTGGCGGGGGCTGGAGCGAAAGTGGGCATTGGCGCCGCCGTGGCACGCCTTCTGGCGCAACGGGGCGCTTCAGTGGTTGTTGCAGACCTGAACTTCGATGGTGCCTCGGCGATCTGCTCGGAGATTGAAGCTGCCGGCGGGCGTGCGCTTGCCCTGCGGCTGGACATCGCCGATGAAGCCTCGGTCGCTGCCATGGTGCGGGATTCGGTATCCGCTTTCGGCGGCATCGACTTCATCCATGTCAATGCTGCGGACACCAGCATCCGGCGACAGGATACGGATGCCGTCAGTGTTCCGCTCGAGGTCTTCGACCAGACGATCGCAGTTGGCCTGAGAGGCCACCTGCTTTGCAGTCGCTATGCCATTCCCGAGCTGCTCAAGCGCGGTGGCGGCGGCATCTGCTACACGTCCTCTGACGCTTCGATGACGTCGATGCCCCATTATGTCTCCTATGTCGTGAGCAAGGCGGGGCTGAACGGACTGATGCGCCACGTTGCAACCCGGTGGGGCAAGGAAAACATCCGCGCCAATGCCGTGGCTCCCGGTCTGGTTCTGACTGACACCGTCGAACGCGATCATACCGAAAAGAGCAAGGCCGACCTGCTGGCGATAACCAGAAGCCCCCGCCTGGGAATGCCCGAGGATATTGCCGCCATGGTGGCCTACCTGGCCTCTGACGACGCACAGTGGGTCAATGGTCAAGTGTTGAGTGTCAACGGCGGCCAATACATGCACTGATGCTGTTTGCCGTAGAGGCAGGAGGTCAGCTTCGATTGAGCTCAGATAATCATTATATGAAATGGTTGTTGCGCATGTGCACTGCTGTGCGGTAGTAAAGAATCGTACCGCAAGGGCGCGTGGTGGCTGCGAACGTGTGATTGCGGCCGAACAAAAAGAGATTCTGGGAACGAGGACATATTGAATGCGGGATTTGATGTTTCGACCAGATCTGATGAAGGGCATGCGCATTCTGGTTGCCGGCGGCGGCACCGGAATTGGCGAGGCGATGGCGGACGCCTATGCTACTCTTGGCGCTTCGGTCTATCTGGCAGGGCGCCGGGCCGAAGTGGTGGAACGCACCGCGGCCCGGCTTGAGGCTGAAACCGGCAGCTATGCGCGGGGGTTCGCCTGCGATGTCAGGGATCCAGACCAGGTCAGAAGCCTTGTCGAGCGTTGCTGGCAGGACGGAGGTCCGATCCATGGCCTGATGAACAGTGCTGCGGGCAATTTCATCTCGCGCACTGAGGATCTCTCGCCCAATGCCTTCAACGCGATCACCGACATCGCCTTTCGCGGTGCCTTCTACCTGACGCAGGAATGCGGCAAGCGCTGGATAGCCGAGGGAGTCAGAGGGACCGTGGTGTCCGTCCTGGCGTCCTGGATCTGGAACGGGGGGCCCTTTGCCGTGCCTGCGGCCATGGCGAAAGGCGGCATCGAGATCATGTCCAAGTCCTTGGCGAGCGAATGGGGCAAGCATGGGATCCGGCTGCACACGATCGCGCCGGGGATTTTCAAGACCGAGGGATCGCAGACACGTCTCGATCCCCTGGTGAAACACGGCTGGAATCCGTGTGGCAATCCGCTGGGCCGGCTGGGCGAACTGAGCGAATTGGCAAATGCAGGCGTGTTCCTGATGGCGCCGGGATGCGAGTTCATGAATGGCCAGGCCATCGCGGTGGACGGCGGAGCGTGGCTGGCCAACGGCGGCAATTTCATGGCGCTCTCCGACGTTGATGACGAGGGCTGGAAAGGCATCAAGGACTATGCGCGCGGCGCAACAGATGCACAGAAAAGTGAGCGGTCGGTATGAAAGTTCGCCGCCGAGAGGAAGAACAAGGCTATGCTTAACGGTATCGCAAGGCTGAACTTCGGGGTCGAAGATCTGGAGAAGGCTGCGCGCTTTCTCGACGATTTCGGATTGCCTGGAGTGGAGCGGACAGCTGATCACGCGCTCTACCGCCTGGCGGAGGGTTCCTATATCTCCGTTCGTCACATCGAGGACCCACTTCTTCCAAAATCGGACCAAGTCGGCTGCGGTGTGCGGGAAGTGATATGGGGGGTGGACGATGCCGACAGCCTGCGGCGATACGTCTCGGATTTGCGCCGCGACCATGACGTTACCGAAGACGAAGAGGGGACATTCCACTTCGTGACGTCCTTTGGGCAGGCGATGGGGCTCCGGCTGTGGCAGAAAATTCCGGTTGTCTCTTCGCCCTCGCCGCTAAACGCGCCCGGCTCGACGCAGCGCTTCAACCAGTGGCGCAAGTGGCGGCATCGAGCCGAGCCAAAGCAGATCATGCATGCCGTGTTCGCTTATCCCGATGTCAACGCGGCTCTCGATTTCTATCGCGATCGGCTGGATTTTCGCGTCAGCGAGGTTCAGATGGGGATCGGCATCTATCTGCGCTGCCCGGGTTCGAGCATGCATCACACGACAGCACTGCTCGATGCCAATGTTCCTTTCGTGGGCGACGGAAGGCTCAAGTACGATCACACCAATTTCATCGTCGAGGACATCGACGAGATTATGGTCGGCAAGGCCTATATGGAGCGTCAGGGTTGGGAAAAATCGCAGCAGGGCCTGGGGCGTCATCGCATCGGTTCGGCTCTGTTCCTTTACATGCCATCGCCCACCGGCGGTGATATTGAATACGGAGCGGACGTCGACGCGATTGACGATACATGGATCCCGCATCAGTGGTCGGCCGACTTTGGCTATCGCTCGTGGATTCACAGTCCGCCGCCGTTCATGCTCCATGAGCCGGAGCACAAGCTTGGCTTTGTCGATGGCGCGACTGTGCGCCACCGCACGATCGAGGAATTGATTGAAGCGGGTGAGATGGATCCGCCCGAACCGGCCGCGCAGGAAAGCAGGTTGAATGCAGGCGAAGATACGTCCGCACCTGCGCAGTGACCCGTGAATCAACGAAAGGCCGGATATGACTGAAACCTTCAAGGTCTACGTTGGATCGATGGGATCGGGCGTCTTCATGAGCGACAATGGCGGCCGGTCCTTCTATCAGGCCGCTCAGAAGATGGCGGTTGCTCCTTGGGGGGCCTGGATCGACGTGCGCGCCGTGGAGGTCTCGCCGCATGACCCCACGCATATTCTGGCAGGCTCGCATATCGGCGTGCATCTGAGCGAGGATGGCGGCAAGAGCTTCGAGTTCATTTCCTCGCCGTTCAATTACAAGCAGGTCTGGTCTGTATCGTGGCACCCGGATGACCCGAACATCCTGTTCGCGGGCATTGCCGGCTGGGACACAGACTATCCGCTGTTTCGTTCGACGGATCGAGGCAAGAGCTGGCAGCAACTGCCCATGTACGTACCGGCGTTCACGCCGCCGATCGGTGCTTCGCATGTGACCCGGATCCAGATAGATCCCGCCAGTCACGACACCATCTGGGCCACTTGCGAGATTTACGGCACCTTGGTCAGTCACGACCGCGGAGACAGCTGGACCAAGATTCGCCCGCTGGGAGACCATGTCCTGTTCGGGGACAATCACGGTGTAGCGCTCAGCGCAGATGGGAAAGTCTATATTACCAGTCCGTGCGGTGTCTTTATCAGCACCGACAGGGGTTCGACCTTTCGCCGTCACATCTTTCCCGACATCTACCCATCGGACGACAACGGCTGGTTGCCGGCACCTGTGGAACTCAAGCGCAAGCTGGGATTGACGCAATACGTGCGCCACATCGCCTTGAAGCCGGATGAAACCGACGTCGTCTATGCTTGCACGGGGGATACGACACCCGGCCGGGCAGGCCTGCTGCAGCGCAGCCGCGATGCGGGCCAATCCTGGGATCCGTGCGAGTTTCCCACTCCCGCCAATTCGCATGTCAGCACTGTCGCCGTTCATCCGGCCGTGCCTCATGTGGTCGTCTGCGCGAGCCTTTACGGCCAGATATTCGTCAGCACCGACGGCGGCGACAAATTCTTCAAAAGCGAGCAGGAATTTGGCGAGATCCGCGGACTTGCGATCGGTCCTGCCTGAATTCAACTACTTAACAGATCAGTATTTGCGAGAACCAGCATGGCAAGACGTCTCAAGAAAATCGATGTCCATTCCCACGTCCTGACGCCGAAAATGCTGGGCGCTGCGGGCAGTTACGGTCCGGAAATGATCGACCATGGTAATGGAACCCAGAGCTTTCGCGCCGGAACGTACCAGACCGCTCCTTTCAAGGGGAGCAGTGAATCGGGGCAACAAGGTGCGCAAAACCCCCACGTTCGGCGTGAGAAGCTGGACAGCCTGAATATAGACGTCATGGGCGTCACGGCGAGCCCGATCTTCTTCTGCTATGGCGCGAGCCCCGAGGAGGGCGCCAATTACTGCCGCGTGGTCAACGACGAGATGGAAGCCTATTGCGAGGGCGAACCGGGCAGGTTCTTTTTCCAGCCGATGTTGCCGCTTCAGGACATTGAAGCCTCTGTGAAGGAGCTCGAACGCCTCAAGAGTTTTCACTATTCGCGCGGCGTCAACATGTCGACCGACAACCTGGCTGGCCGCGAACTGTTCGACGAAGCCCTGTTTCCGATATTCGAATATCTCGAGGCGATCGGCGAACCTCTGTTCCTGCATGGCGCGCCGATAGGGACGGACGATCCTGCCTGGGATCCCGCACTCAATGAGAAGGATATCTTCAATTTTGGCTGGATAGCGGGATACATCTATCGCGAATCCCTGGCTTTCGGAAATCTCGTTCTCGGTGGAGTTCTCGACCGCTATCCGAACCTGAAGATCTGCATTCCTCATGGTGGAGGTTTTGTGCCCTACCAACTTGGTCGCTTTGCCGAGGCAGCCGAACGGATGCCCGCAAGCAAGGCCAAGAAACCCGTCAGCGAATATGTGCGCAACTTCTATTTCGAGAACTCGGTGCACGACCCGCGTGCAAGAGATTTTCTCGTCCAGGTATGGGGCATTGACAACATCTACACTGGCTCCAACTTCGATGGCTGGGATCAGAACGACGCCTTCGGGTTCGCTGAAACAATGGCGCGCAATGATGAGGAATTGCACAAGCTTTGGGCTGGCAATGCCATAAAGTTGTTCAATTTGGGCGAGGAATTCGGGACGCCTCAGTAACGCGGACTGCGCGAGGCGGCACTCGCCGCGTCGGTCATTTTCCGAAACGGAAGGTTACGGGTTCATCAGCTGCGATGCCGCGTCATCGCAGCCGTGCAGCTGCGCGTCCACGTTGCGTCTGTTCTTGCGCTTGAGGACGCTTGCTCAAGCGGGTTTATATTTCCTGTGTGATATAAACTTTGACATGAAGAAATTTCGGCATTAACATTGAAGATCTGCAGAGCGTCGCAGGCGAAGCATGCGAGATGGGTGAAAGCGGAAGATCCCGGGGAGATTGATAATGGGTGTTCTGGACGGCAAGGTTGTGGTGGTAACCGGCGCCGGCGGCGGAATCGGGGCGGAAATCGCCAAGTACGCAGCTCGCGAAGGCGCCAGCGTGGTAGTCAACGATCTGGGTTGCGGTCCTGGCGGCGACGGAGCGGACGCCGGACCGGCCCAGATTGTTGCCGATGAGATTGTAGCGGCCGGCGGGTCGGCGGTGGCCAATGGCGATACTGTAGCCACCTGGGAAGGCGCCCAGGCGATAATCCAGTCGGCTATCGATGCGTTCGGCAGGATAGACGGTGTCGTGAACAATGCAGGGGTGCTGCGCGACAAGCTCTTCCACAAGATCGATGTCGACCAGTGGGCCCCGGTTCGCAGTGTCAATCTGGACGGCAGCTTCTTTGTCTCGCGTGCCGCTGCGCCCCATTTCCGCGAGCAGGAGAGCGGTGCCTTTGTCCACATGACGTCGACCAGCGGATTGATCGGCAACTACGGTCAAAGCAACTATATGGCGGCAAAGCTGGGTGTCGCCGGCCTGTCCAAGTCGATCGCATTGGACATGAAGCGTTTCAACGTGAGGTCGAACTGCATTGCGCCCTGGGCCATGACCAGGCTGATCGGCGAGATCAAGACCGACAACAGCGAGCAGAACCGCAACCGGGTCGAGGCCTTCCAGTCCATGACTGCGGACAAGGTTGCGCCCTTCGCCGTTGCGCTGCTCTCCGACGGTGCGGCAAATGTCAGTGGTCAGATCTTCAGCGTTCGCAAGAACGAGATCATGCTGTTCAGCCAGCCGCGGCCGATCCGCACGATGCACACGGCCGAAGGTTGGACGCCGGAAACCTGCATTGAACGGGTTTTTCCCGCCTTCGAGGGATCTTTCTTCCCGATCCAGATCACCGCTGAGGTGATCCCTTGGGATCCGGTCTGATACGCCATGGCCGATATTGGTATCAGCGCGCTGGGCGCCTACGTCCCGCGGCTCAGGATCGATCGGGCGGCCATTGCGTCTGCCCATCGATGGATGGCGCCGTCGCTCAAGGGCCAGGCAAAGGGGAGCCGCGCATTCGCATCGTGGGATGAGGATGCAGTCACCATGGCTGTCGAAGCAGGGCTTGGCGCTCTAAGCCACTTCGACAAGAAGATCGCCAGTCTGACGTTGGCCTCCACAAATCTGCCGTTCGATGACTTGCTCAACGCGAGCATAGTCGCCGAAGCGTTGCACCTGCCCGCGTCGCTGCGCGCGCAGGATGTCGGGCATTCGCAGAGAGGTGGCACCAGTGCCTTGCTCGCCGGGCTGGAAGGATTGTCCGCGCAAGCGGCTCTCGTGATTGCCTCCGATGCCCCGCGGGCCAGGCCCGCCAGTGTCGCGGAGCTGACCAACGGCGCTGCCGCTGCAGCCTTCGTGCTCGATAGCGAGAATCTCATCGCCCGCTTTCTTGGCGGTGCCAGTCGGTCAGACTATTTCGTCGATCATTTCCGCGCGGCCGGTTCCGATTACGACTACAATTGGGAAGAGCGCTGGATCCGGGACGAGGGTTACGGAAAACTGGTGCCAGTCGCGGTAGGTCAGGCGCTGGACAATTGTAGCCTGTCGATCGGCGAGGTGCAGCATCTGGTGCTGGCTGCGACCAACAAGGCTGTTCCGACGGCTCTGGCAAAGAAGATCGGCTTTGATGGGGTCATCGCCGATCAACTGGCCGCGCAATGTGGCAATGCCGGGTCTGCACACCCATTGCTTATGCTTGCCGATACCATCGATCGAGCTGCGGTGGGCGACACGATCATGGTCATCGGCTTCGGCCAGGGCGTGGACGTGCTGTTGTTTCAGAAGACCGCCGAGCCTGCCAACAAGGGCCTGGTCGCCGCGACAATGGATGATGGCCTCGTGACCCGGGACTATTTGCGCCTCGCCACCTTTGCAGGCGCATTTACGCCCGAATGGGGGATGCGGGCGGAGACCGACCAGAAGACCATGCTGACCGAGGCCTGGCGCGCCAATGAGCAGGTAACGGGTTTCAGGGCGGGCAAGTGCCGATCTTGCGGCACAGTGCAGTTTCCGCAGCTTCCCTACTGCGTCAATCCTGAGTGCAACAGGCCGGCCGATTATGAACAGGTGGCAATGTCAGGGGTTCGCGGACGCGTTGTGACGGTGACGGCAGACTGGCTGAATTTCTATCGTAATCCGCCACTTTATGTCGGCTTTGTCCAGTTCGACAACGGTGCGCGGGTGTTGATGGAAATGGTCGATGGCCCGGATGAAGGCATTGAGATCGGTGAGCGTGTCAGAATGGCATTCCGCATCAAGGAGTTGGATTCGCAGCGCGGTTATCGACGCTATTTCTGGAAGGCGATTCCGATGAAGGACGAACAGCATGTCTAGCGGATTCAGGGATCGCGTCGCGATTATCGGGATGGGATGCTCAAGGTTCGGTGAGCGGTGGGAAGCTGGTACAGCCGAACTGATGGCCGAGGCATTCGACGAAGCGCTCGCCGATGCCGGCATCGAGCGCAAGCAGATAAGTGCCGCCTGGTATGGCTCGGGCATGGATCGGGTCAATGTAGGCAACAGTTCGATCCCGGCCGCTACGGCGCTGCGGCTCGACGGTATTCCGGTGAGCCGCGTGGAGAACATGTGTGCGACCGGAACGGAGGCCTTGCGCGGCGCTGCTTACGCAGTTGCCGCCGGCGCTTGCGACATCGCGCTGGCGATCGGTGCGGAAAAGTTGAAAGACACAGGCTACGGCGGCTTGCCCATTCCGTGGAAGGGCGCTTTCAACGACATGTGGCAACCGGTCAGTTCGGCACCGGCAGGCTTTGCCCAGTTGGCGGGCGGCTATCGGACCAAGCATCAGATTTCGAAGCAGGATCTCAAACGGGCTATGGCCCATGTCTCCTGGAAAAGTCACAAGAACGGAGTGAAGTCCCCCAAGGCCCACCTCCGCAAAGAACTTACCATGGAGCAGATCATCGATGCGCCGATCGTCGCCGATCCGCTTGGCCTTTACGATTGCTGCGGCGTTTCGGACGGAGCGGCCTGCGCCATAGTCACCACGCCCGAGATTGCGCGTGCGCTGGGCAAAAGCGAGGCCATCACGATCAAGGCGATCCAGATTTCGACGTGCTCCGGCGTGGAAATGACAATGGCCGATTGGGACGGCAGCCATGTTCGCACGACCCGCAATGCCGCGCGGCGCGCCTACGACGAGGCGGGGATCGTCAATCCGCGCGAAGAATTGTCGATGCTTGAGGTGCATGACTGCTTTTCCATCACCGAACTGGTGACGATGGAAGATCTGGGCATCAGCGAGGACGGGCAGGGCTGGAAGGATGTTCTGGACGGCTTCTATGATGCTGATGGCAAGCTGCCGTGCCAGATCGACGGCGGCCTCAAGTGTTTCGGTCACCCGATCGGCGCATCAGGTCTGCGCATGCTTTACGAGAGCTATCTGCAGTTGCTCGGCCGCGCGGGTGAACGGCAGATCGACAGTCCCAGATTGGCATTGACCCATAATCTGGGCGGTGTGCCCTATCTGGGAATTGCCTGCATTTCCATCATCGGGCGGGCCGACAGTTGATCGACCGGATCAGCTTGTCATGAAGCCGCCGTCGACCAGTAGCGTTGCACCGTTTACGTAACTCGCAAGGTCCGAGACCAGGAAGACAACGGGGGCGGCAATCTCCGCTGGCTCGCCAAGGCGATTGAGGGGAATTCGCTCCAGCAGGCGTTTGCTTGTTTCGGTGTTCGCTTGGGTCTGTGCGGTCATGTCTGTGATGATCACGCCCGGCGCCACGGCGTTGACGCGTATGCCCCATTGACCGAATTCCAGTGCGTGTGAGCGGGTCAGTTGCTGGACTGCGCCCTTCGAGGGAGCGTAACCACTCGCCGTATGGCCGATGAACGAGGTCAGCGAGGCGATGTTGACGATGGCGCCGCGCGTTCGCTTGAGCGAGGGCAGGCACGCCATGGTCATATGGAACGTGCCGTTGAGATTGACATCGATGGTTCTGCGGAAATTGGCATCGCCCTGGGGGGCATCGCTTGGTTCGCGAATGATGATCCCGGCGTTGTTGACCAGGATGCCGATATCGCCGACTTCGCGTTCCACTTGTGCCGCGACGACGCAGCACGCTTCGCTGGATGTGACGTCGAGCGCCATGCCCCACGCGCAAATGCCGTCGTCGCGCATGCTCGCTGCACTGTTCTCGGCGGCAGTCCCATCCACATCGGTGAGCACGACTTTCGCTCCCGCGCGGCCCAACGCGTCAGCAATTGCGCGACCGTTGCCGCGCCCGGCGCCAGTGACCAGAGCGGTGCGCCCCGCCAGCAGATTCGGCGGGAAGCAGGCCTTGCTTTGAGTCATGATTGCTCCTGGAGCAGAGTGTCTTCGCGAACGAGATCGCTAAATCCGGGCATCGCCAGGAAGCACACGATCGAACAGAGAAGCAAGGCAATCGCCGCAACGAGGGCGGCAAAATACCCACCGGTGAGATCGTACATTGCTCCGTAGAGCATATGGCTCGCGCTCGAGCCGATCACGATGAAAATGTACAGAAATCCATATATCACGCCGAAGTTGCGTGTCCCGAAATAGCGGGAAGCAATGTAGCCAGCGAGGTCGATTTCCGCGCCGAAGGCCAGACCGATAGCCAATGCAGCCAGCCATGCGACTTCGCTCGCACCGGTCATCAGAAGAAGGGATCCCGCAGTACCGCCGACCACGAACAGGGCTGCCACTCGCGGCGCGAAGAAACGATCGGCCAGAAATCCGCTGAACATCCGTCCCCCGGCCACGGCAGCGCCCATGAAGCTGGCAATCGCAGCGGCCCCGGACGCGCTGATACCGTTTGCCTCGAGTATAGGCACGAACTGTGGGACCATGCCTGTGAGCGCAGCTGTCAGGCAGAGGCAGGCAGTCGCCAGCAACCAGAATTCGCGGGTGGACAATGCACGTCGCAAGGCGCCGCTTTCTGCCTGCGACGATGGGCGGAGCGGCCTTTGCCGATCGATGCGATGATTGCTGGCGAGCAAGATGGCCATTGGCACGGCGGCGCCAGCTGTGACCATGCCGATCAGGAGATAGGTCGTGCGCCAACTGAACCGCTCGATCCCGGCATTGACAAGCAGCGGAGTCAGGATCGCGCAGACGCCCGTGCCAAGGAAGGCCAAACCGAGCGCAGTTCCTCTTGCGAATGTGAAATTCGCGCTGACGATCCGGGTAAATACCATGGTGCTGCACCCGGCGATAAGCGTTCCAAGCACTGCGTAGCCCAGCCAGAAATAGCGCACGTCCGGGCCGAAGCGACTGAACGCGGCAAAGCAGCCGGCGGCGAGGAGCATGCTGAGCGGGACCATGTATCTCGTGCCGTACCGATCCGCGATCCATCCCGCAGGCGGCGAGACGAGAGCCGTCAGCAGGCCTGAAATCGTCAAGGTAAGCCCCATCTCGCTGCGGCTCCAGTTGAACTCGTTGGAAAGCGGCGCGATGAACAGACCGAACGAATAGACCATGAGATACATCGGGCTCAGGGCAAAGCCCGTGAAGGCGGCGAGCAAGGCCACCCAGCCGTCGCGCAGTTCACTGGCCATCGTGGACAAGGGCCGGGCTGCGGAACTGCGCGAGCGCCTGTTGCTCATCATCTTGCTACAAACCCGGGGACCGGGGCGGATGCGCGGTCGATCCTGGGCCAGGCGAGGGTATCGCCGGCCTGGCGGGCAGCACGGCAGGGCCGATTGCTTCTGGCCTTGCCGAAATGGTCATGTCCGAGGTGTGTTCTTGCGGAAAATGTCCATGCTGCCGAGGCCGATCAGGACGACATAGTCCTGGCGGGTGATGCGCCAGCGATCCTTGCGCGCCAGCGTGACGTACATGCGTGACAGCGATTCCCAGAAACCTTGCGGTCCGTCCGGTTTCGGTGCGTGAAATGTCCGCACCAGGCACTCCACGCGTGCGGTGTCGCCATCCAGCGAGATGCGCTGATTGGCGATCAGATGATGTGTCTGGCCGATGCGGGAAAGCAGCTTGCCCAACTTGAGGATCGATTCGCGACGGTTCGCCCCGCGCATGGCAGGGCGATCCATGTCGTGGTCCTCCTGCGACTCGAAAGTCGACCAGACGCAGTCCTCATCCCAGACTTCGGCAAGACGGTCATATTCGTTGCGATCCAGGCAGTCGGCCCATGCCGACAGCGTCTCGCAAATCGAGATGCGCGCTTCCACGCTGGCGAGGCTTTCATTCTGTTGCATGCGAAGTTCAGTCCTCATCCGGCGAGTGCCGCCCGATCAGGTCGACAGACGTTCCGCTGCCGTCCTGAGCGCTTCGTGGAGTTCCTGCTCCCTGTTCTTGTCCTGCGTGCCGATAGTGGTCAGGGCGGCAATGGTTCCTTGCATACGGCCATATTCGTGAACGGCAGCGGCATGAATTTCGATGCCCGGAACGAAAAAGCCTCGATCCACGCCGATGCCGTTGGTGCGGGCATATTCGACTTGCGAATGCCATTCTTCGAATGTCGGCTGGACTGCCCATTTCACTGCATTGAAGTGCTTTTGCAGTTTGCCGTTGGGGAGGTCGAGAGTGCTGGCGTACAGGCGGCCGGTGGCACTGGCCCAGACGGGGAGCCGCTGTCCGATGTTCACGCGGATGGCAAAGGGAACTTCGGGCTCTGCGACCGCTACAACGACCATGCGCTGCCGGTTGTCGAGACGGGTAAGCGATGTGGTGAGCTTGAACTCTTCGGCAATGCTGTCCAGTTCAAATTGCGCGTTTGCCTCAGGCAGGTTCTGGTTGAGAGCGCGGCGGGCGAGATTGACCAGGCCCAGGCCGATCGAGCACCGGCGGTCGTCGGGATCGACCGAGATCAGGTCCTCGATCTCAAGTGCGCGAATGATATGGTGACAGGTACTTGGAACGATGCCCACGTGCCTTGCTATCGAATTCACACCCAAGGGAGCATCGCTCCGCGCCAGCAAGCGGAGAATGGCAGCGGCCCGGTTTACCGCGGGCGCGCGGGTCGTTGGCGTGTCCTCGTCCGGCGAAGCAGCCTCGTCGCCTTTCAACGACGCCTTCCGCCGCCGCGTGGCGGGGGAGGCATTGACCCCCTGGTCCTTCTTGACTCGTGTTTTGCCGCCTGCGCGCCGAGCCGGTTCAGCTTGACTTTTCATGTTCACAACGTGCTGTCCGAATATGGTTTTACCTCGAATGTCGTTCAGGCCGCCAAAAGTCAAACTGAAACCTAGGAAATGATTTTTGCACTGAGGCGTGAACTGAGGTTGGCAGCCCTTTTCCGGTTCCCTGGCTTCAGTTTGGCACCGTCAGTCCGGCATCAGGTGTCCAGCGGCAACAACCTCGCGCATTTTTCCTATGCCCGGGAAGTGGATCGATTCGCCGCCGTCGACAACCAGAGCCTGCCCAGTGATGGCGGCCGCTGCGTCGGATGCCAGAAATGCTACCGCGTTGGCGACATCGCTCGCTTCGGTCAGGCGTGGCAACAATGTCTCATCGCGGACCATGTCCAGGAAAGGGGGGGCGACAGACTTCTTGACGAAGTCTGTAAGCGTAAGCCCCGGCAGCACGACGTTGCAACGGATGTTGGAAGGTCCGTGCGTGGTCGCGACAGAGCGGGACAGCTGCATCAGCGCCGCCTTGGCGGAAGAATAGCCGACTTGGGCTGCATTGCCTCTGAGAGCCAGTGCTGACCCGGTTATGACGATGGCGCCGGCACCCCGCTGCTTCATGAAAGGCAGGGTCTCTTTGATGCAGAGCATCGTGCCGCGGACATTGGCGCGAAAGATGCGATCCCAGACCTCGATTTCCATCGTGGCCACGTCGATGTCCCGCATTCCTATATCCGGGGCGAGGTCTGCCGCATTGGCGAAGAGGATGTCCACGCCGTCCCAATGGGCTGCAGCGTCCTTGACCATGGCGCCAATGGACTCCGGCTCGTGCAGGTTGAAAGTCGCGGCAACTGCCTCGCCGTCGGCCTGCACGATCTCCGCAGCGACCTTTTCGGCATTGCCCCGGTTGATGTCGGCGACCGTGACCCGCGCGCCCTGGGCAGCCATCAGTTTGGCGCTGGCTTCTCCCAGGCCGCTGCCGCCGCCGGTGACGATGGCCACCTTACCGGTTAGACTTCCCATATGATGCTCTCCTTTGACCGATTTCGATCAGTGCTTCCGGATCGTTGCCGGTTTCCGAAGCCTAACCTAGCCTATCTTTCGTTGTGCGCAGGCGTCGAATTTCGCCGTTGCAGATCCTCCTGGCATGCAGGTGCGTCTGCTGAGGCAAGATCCTGCGGCAACCGCGTCATTTCCTGATCGGTTTCGCGTTGATCTAGCCCATGCCGGGCGGCGAAATGGTGATGTCGTTGACGCCGACCGAGGGGGGTTGCGACAAGGCATAGAAGATCGCGTCGGCAATTGCTGCGGGTGACATTGCCTCGCCCTTGAACATGTCCTGCAGATGCCGCTTCAAGTCGGATTCAGGGATGGTTTCCGCAAGCTCGGTCTGGACTGCACCAGGGTAGATGGTCGTGACCCTGACCTTGCCGTCGCTCTCCATCCGAAGGCCGTCGCTGATCGCGCGAACCGCGAACTTGCTGCACGCATAGACGTTCGTATTGGGCATGACGCTCAAGCCGGCCAGCGAAGATATATTGACCACATGGCCACTTTCGCGAGCAAGCATGCCGGGGAGAACGGCATCGATTGCGTAGAGAACGCCCTTGATGTTCACGTCGATCGTGCGGTCCCAGTCCTCGACCCGCCGTTCTGCAAGGGCAGACAAAGGCATGATCCCGGCATTGTTGATCAGTATGTCGACGCCGCCAAAGCGGTTGGACGCCTGTTCGCTCGCACCCAGCAGATCGGCGTGACTGGTCACGCTGCCGGTGACTGCCAGGGCTTGTTCGCCCAGTTCATTTGCGAGCGTTTCGATTCGCTCTGCCCGCCGCGCGAACAGAACGACATTTGCCCCTTCGGCTACCAGCTTGCGAGCCGTCGCTTCGCCGATGCCGCTGCTTGCCCCCGTAATCAGGGCACATTTGCCTTTTAGAACCTGGCTCATAACTCTCCCCGGATCTTGGTGTCCGGCTTGTCCGGACAAACTCTGTGGTAGTTGCCGTTATCGAATAAAGTTTTCCTCCCTGCAAGAGTGTTAATCGCGCAGCCAGGCCCGGGATCACCTTCGGGAAAGCGCCAATGCGTTGGCCTGGCCGACTCTCGGCACCCTTTATTGCTTTCATTTAGGGAATGAATGTTTTACGACGGCAATTAAATCGAAGACCGTGAAGAGCGGCAAGGCGATGGGATTGGAGTGAAATGACGGCGCAGGAATCGTCTCGGCCATGGACCGCTGTATTGGTATCGACTTTCCTGCTCGTCGTGGTCGGGGGTTCCGTATCCAATACTTATGGGCTGTTCGCCGTCGAATGGGTCGAAACGATGAACGTTTCGCGCGGCACGATCCTGCTCGCCGGTGTTCTGGCGACTCTGGTGGCGGGCCTCCACGGGGTGATGGTCGGCAGGTTGCTCGCTTCGGGCTTTCAGGAGCGCGCTTTCCTGTGTCTGGGCGCTATTTCGGGAGCGGTCGCTTTCGCCATCCTGGCTTGGACAAGCAGCCTATGGGCCTTTTACCTGGCGTATATCGTGGCGGGGAGCATTGCGATTTCGTTCACCAGCCAGATGGTCGGCCAGTCGCGCGCGGTGCGCACTTTCGTTGCTTCCGGTTTGCCGGTGTCGATCGTCAGCCTGGGCATGAAGATCGGCGCGGCCGCCATGCCGGCAATCGCAGCTGTGCTCTGGAGCGCGATGGACCTGCACAGGGCTCTCCTTGTCATGGCCTGCATGATGGCGCTGTGCGCCCCGGTCGCCTGGTTCATGGTGCCTCCGGTTCATAGGTCGGAACCGAAAGGGGAAGACGATGCACCGACCGGTCCGGCCGTGGTCGTGCCAGCAAAGCAGATCCTGGGTGATCCAGTATTCATTGGAATACTTTTCATCGCTGTGGGAGTGATGGCGATCTCTTCAGCTTTCTTCTTCAATTTGCCTTTCCTGATGGGCGAACTGGGCGCAGACCCGGCCTGGGCCGCCTATATCCTGTCGATTGCCACGATCGTGAGCGGTGTGAGCACGCCGTTCGTGGGGATGGCGACAGACCGTTTCGATCTGCGCTTTCTTCTGATGGTGCCGATTGTCCTGGTCGCAATCGTGATCGTGTCCATCGCCGCATCGCCGCCGCTGGTGGTAGTCGCCGGAACAGCGTTCGCGATGACGTTCGCCAACGCGTTTCTGTTCCCCTGCTTCCCGGCCATGCTGCGCTCCCGCTTCGGAAACCTTCTCTTCTCGCGTGCGATCGGCCTGTCACAGCCGTTTTTCTACAGCGCCGGGCTTGGCGCATTCTTCGCGGGGGCTCTGCGTGACGTGCTGGGCTCTTACTCGGCCGCGTTTCAGGTGCTGGGGGTCTTCGTGCTCCTCGCCGCGGTAGGGTGGATCTTCATCCACCGCGCCTTGCGCGGGGCAGGCCCGCGCTGGCCGGGGCTCGAGGTGGGCGCGGGTGATCCGCTGGTCAATTCGGCCCGATGATCCGGTTGATGGTTGCCCGCCCCAGCAGGCCTTCGCAGGGCGGTCTTCTTCGACCAGGGACGATTGCTGCGGCTTGGGGCATAGTGGCGCTGCTGACACTTGTTCACATCCTGTCCTATGTGGACAGGATGCTGCCCCTGCTGCTGATCGAGAAGATCAAGCACAGCCTGGAGCTTTCGGACTTCGAACTGGGTCTGCTGATGGGACCGGCCTTTGCCACGTCCTACATCATTTTCGCGATTCCTTTCGGGTGGATGGTCGATCGCTGGAGCCGGATGGTTCTGCTGGCCTGCTCGTTGATCTTCTGGTCGGCAATGACAGCGCTGGCGGGATTTGCTTCCGGTTTTTCACTCTTGTTCGTCTCGCGACTTGGTGTGGGACTGGCAGAGGCGTGTCTGTCGCCTTGCGCGCTCTCGCTCATCGCCGATCGGGTGCCGCTTAACTTGCGCACGCGTGCGGTCGCCATTTTCCAGACGGGCTCGACGACCGGCGCATTCGTGGCGATGGCTGGCGGCGGTACCCTCGTTGCAGCGCTCGAAGGCATGCCGCGCATGGAACTTCCGATCGTCGGTGTCCGGGAGGTCTGGCAGGAGGCTTTCCTGATCTCTGCATGTGTGGGCTTGCTGCCCGCAGCCTTGCTTTTCATGTCGCGCGATCGTCGTGCTCAGTCACGCAGGGAAGGCGATCACGTCATTGCGGTGCCCGCGAGTGGGTTGAAAGCCTATCTTGCTGCCAATCTGGGACCGTATTCCTGCCTTTTGGTCGCTGGGATCGGTTATACAGCACTTGGCAACCTGGCGTCATGGAGTGTGGCGGTCTTCTCACGCGTGTGGCATTGGGATGTCGCGCGGGCCGGACAGGTCACAGGAACGCTCAGCCTGGCCGGCGCTCTACTGGGCGCCTTGCTCGCGGTCAGGATTTCCGGCCGACGCGGGGCCAAGGCAATGCCTCTGCCTTTCGATGCGATAATTGTCGGCTTGGCTCTTAGCATCTTCGGCATATCGGGCTTCGCGCAGGCGCCGGGTGAGATCGCGGCAGCTATTCTCTATTTCCTCGGTTTGCTCGGAATGGCATGCGCGGTTACCGGTGCCATGACGACTTTGACGCTTACGGTGCCGCGTCACCTGCGCGGTCAGGTCACCGCTATCTATTTCTTCTGTGTGACTTTGGTTGGCGTTGCAGTGCTTCAGCCGCTCGTCGGAGCGATTTCCGACCGGCATGGACTGCCGGTGGCGATGACCGGATGCGCACTGGCATTTGGAGTGCCTGCCTTGATGACCGCGATCAGGGGGCGTGCCCGCAGCCACGCCGCAATCGCCCGTCAAAGTGAATTGGAGGCGGGTGCCATTGCAGATTGAGCTGGCCTCCTTGCGGAGGGCGTTCGGGCTGATGCGGTAGGGCCGAGCTAGGCGTCGAAGAACGCAGGTATCATGAGTTGGGGGGAAGCGATGAGCGTCTATCTGAAATTCGGAACTGTGATGGGAGCCGCATTGCTGATTATGGCGTCTCCGGCACGTTCCGATACGCCTCAACTGCCCGAGATGCGCCCGATTCCCGAGGATTATCCCGCAATTCCTGTGGCGCCGGATGGCGCGCCGAACATCCTGTTGGTGTTGACCGACGACGTCGGCTTCGGCGCGGCTTCTGCTTTCGGCGGCCCGGTCGCGACCCCGAATCTCGAGCGGTTGGCAGAGCACGGCTTGCGCTACAATCGCTTCCATACCACGGCCATGTGCTCACCGACGCGAGCCTCCCTGTTGACTGGGCGCAACCATCATGCGGTGGCTACCGGAGCGCTCACGGACTTCGCCGTGGGGGCGCCGGGTTATACCGGCATTATGCCCAAGAGCGCTGCAACTATTGCGGAAGTGCTGAGAAGGGGCGGATACAATACGGCCTGGTTCGGTAAGCATCACAATATGCCCAAGGGGCCATTCGGCTCCGCCGGTCCGCAGGATTGGTGGCCGAGCGGACTGGGCTTTGAGTACTTTTTCGGATTTATCGGTGCGGACACGGATCAGTGGCGCCCGACGCTCTATCGAGGAACGTCCAGGGTCGTCGACACAGCGCAGGAATCGATCTTGGACGAGCGCCTTGGCAACGAAGCGATCGCCTGGATTCACCAGCAGAAAGCCGCTGCGCCCGACAAGCCCTTCTTTGTCTATTATGCTCCGGGTAGTGCGCATACGCCGCATCAGGCACCGCCGGAATGGATCGCAAGGTTCCGCGGCAAATTTTCGCAAGGCTGGGAGAAAGTGCGCGAGGAGACGCTCGCTCGGCAAAAGGCCATGGGTCTCGTGCCGCAGGATGCCGTCCTGCCGCCCTGGCCCGAAGACGTGCCGCACTGGGATTCCCTCTCTGCCGGGGACAAGGCGCTGCAGGAACGCATGATGGAAGCGTTTGCCGGGGAACTGGCTTTCCAAGATGCGCAATTCGGGAGGATCATGGACGAGTTGGCTCGCATGGGTCAGCGCAACAACACGCTCGTTGTCTTCATCGAAGGGGATAACGGCGCAGACAGCGCGGCCTCGCCTGCCGGCGCTCTCGCGGAATCGGGCGAGATCGGGAACAAGCGCATGTCAGCTGAAGAACGCAGTTCCTTGATGGACCGGATCGGCGGTCCTTATGTGCACAGCAATTATGGCACGGGCTGGGCCATCGCGATGGACACGCCATTTCCCTATTACAAGCAGATTGCGTCACATCTGGGCGGGACGCGCAACGGCATGATCATTTCCTGGCCCGGACGTATCGAACAGGCAGGAGTGCGCTCGCAATACGCCCATGTCATCGACGTCTATCCGACCCTGCTGGGTGCAGCCGGCATTGCCCAACCGCGCACGATCGACGGGGTGGCGCAGCAGAAAGTGGACGGTATCGATCTTGGCTATTCGTTCGAGCACCCTGGCGCGCCGAGCCGTCGCCATGTCCAATATTACGAGATGCTGGGAAACCGAGCGATCTACAAGGACGGTTGGCTGGCCAACACCACGCCGCAACGCGAGCCATGGCACATGTTTAGCGTCGGTCCGCGATCATCGGAAAATCTCGCCCCCGATTACAAGTGGGAATTGTACAACCTCGACGAGGACTTCAACCAGACGCACGATCTAGCGCAGAAGGAGCCGGCCCGCCTTGCTGCGATGCAGCAATTGTTCGACGAGCAAGTGCAGATCTACAATGTCGATCCGGTCGACGACCGGCTCGATGCGGCGCGCGCAGCAAGCGCGTCTGCGCATTATGTCAAGGTACGCGGCCATTACGACTTCTGGGGCAAGGGGATCTCCCTGCAGTCCGATGTGGCTCCGCCCATCACCAACCGCAGCTTCCGCGTGTCGGCCGATGTTACGGCGGGCAGCGGGGTCTTGCTTGCCCTGGGCAGCAGTCTGGGGGGCTGGAGCTTTGCGATCACCGGGGGGCAAGCCGTGGTGCACCATGCGCTTTCGCCGCTTCCTGCCGATCAGTTCGAACTGGCGGCGCCACTGGCGCTTACGCCCGGACAGTCCGTGCAGCTCGAATTCGAATTCGATTATGACGGTCAAGGGCTGGGGAAGGGGGGCGGAATGGTGATCCGTTCGGACGGCCGCCAGATTGCTCAAGGGTATATTGCGCGGACGATCACTGTACCGGAAGGCTACAATGAGAACTTCGATATCGGCTTCGATGGGGGCGTGCCCGTCATCGAGGCGCTGGGGCAGAACAATGCCTTTACCGGCACCATCTTCAAGGTCCGAGTCGACCTCGGTCCTGTCGGCCAGGCATCGAAGCCGCCGGTATCAGATTGACCGATCGCATTATAGCCGAGATGTCACAGTTCGAATCTTTCCGCGCTTCTATGGAATGAATGATCATTTCTTGTGTTGAGTATCTCGTACATTTGATGCATATAATCGCTCCGTGCCGACGCATGCATCCGAATACGGGATAGCAAGAGACGGAGTTGGTGCTCGAGTGGCGGGAAGCCGCCATTGCAGGGGAGGATAAAAGTATGAAAAAGGCAGGACATTCGTCTACGATTTCGCGCCGATGCCTGGCAGGCCTGCTTGGCGCTGCAAGTGTCGTCGGGTTGGCTGGTGCAGCCAGTGCGCAGGAGGAAGGCTCGCAGAAGAACTCCGCGATAAGCAATGAGGGACTTGCGACGATCGTCGTTACAGCCCGTAAACGTGCGGAGAACGTTCAGGACGTTCCGATTACGATCGCCGCCATGTCGGGCGAGCGTCTGGAAGAGACCGCAACACGTAATATCAACGACTTGTCCGCGATTACGCCGGGTCTGCAGATCCAGCAGAGCGCTATCGTCAATCCGGCATCGAGCTACATCTTCCTGCGCGGATTCAGCCAGACGGACGACCTGATCGGTTTTGACCAGCCTGTAACCACATATGTCGACAACGTGTTCGTGGAAGGTGTCGGCGGTTCGGCCGGTACGAACTTTTACGACGTTGACCGTGTTGAGGTGGTCAAGGGGCCGCAGGGCACTCTGTTCGGCCGCAACTCCGTTGGCGGTGCCGTCCAGATCTATACCAAGACGCCTACCGACAATTTCGAAGCCGAAATGCTGGGAGGCCTGGGCAACCGCGATGGCGCACGCCTGGCCGGCTTCGTTAACGTGCCGATGTCGGATACAGCGGCACTGCGTGTTGTCGGTGAGTATGAAAATGTCGGTGGCTGGTTGAAGAGCGTTCCGACGGGTGAGGATTTCGGCGGCCGCAAAACCTATCTTGTGCGCGGTTCGCTGCGACTCGAGCCGTCTGACGATCTGCAAATCCTCCTGCGCGGATCCTATTCGCGCATCACCGCATCCGGCACGGCAGTGCGAGCGGTCTATGTCGATCCGGCCGGTCCCGCCTTTCTCTCGGCCTATGTCGAAAATGGCGGGGACTTCTCGTTCACCGATCCGGCCTATCAGCAAACGGTCAGCGATTTCAACGAGATCGTCAATGCGCCTGACTACAGCACTTACGTGACGGACAACCGTGGCCAGCGCGTCAACACCTACATGGCCTCGGCTGAAATCACCTACGATCTCAGTGACTCGTTCACGATCAAGTCCATCAGCGGCTATCGCCACCTGAAGGGCAGTTCCTACACTGACGCTGACGGAACCCAGTTCGCACTGCTGACCGCTCCGCAGCGGCGCAATACCAATGCCTTTTCGGAAGAGCTGCAACTGCTGATAAGCGGCTTCGACAACCGGCTCGATATGGTTGTAGGTGCCTACTACTATCATTTCAGCGGTCGCGAATTCCAGCAGAGCCGCGCCCTTGAGGCGCTACTCAGCGCCTTCAGTCCGAACGGGAGAACCTCGACCACGATTCCCGACATTACGCGCAATTCGCCTGCGATTTTCAGTCAGGCGACTTTTGCCCTCACCGATTCCGTCAATCTGACAGGCGGCGCGCGTTACACCTGGGACAAGAGGAAGCAGGTAGCCACCGGCACCATCTATTCCGATTACGAGTTGACCAATCCAACCGGCTGTAACATCCCGTTCGACACGACCGTGCCGTGTTCGACGACGCTGAAGACCAGTGACAAGGCCTTCACCTGGTTGCTTTCTCTGGACTGGACGCCGATCCCCGGCACGATGCTTTATGGCAAGGTGGCGAAGGGTTTCCACAGTGGCGGCGTCACATCGCGTTTGGGGCCCAGTGCGGATCTGGCCATCCCCTACGATCCTGAATACGTGACTGAATATGAAGTTGGCTTCAAGACCGAGTTCATGGATCGGCGGGTGCGCCTGAACGGTGCCTTCTACTATGATGACTTTAGCGACGCGCAGATCGTCGTTCCGGTCTTCAACGATACCGGCTTTGCCAATCGTCTCGACAATGTCGGCAAGGCGCGGCTTTACGGTGCAGAGTTCGATCTCGAACTTGCGCTGACTGAGGGTCTGCGGCTGGGCGCCACGCTTGGCTATGCGAAGGGCAATTATCAGCGGGTCGAGGTATTCGATTCGGTGACGGACCAGATCGTCAATGCAGCCGACGCTTATCGGATCGATAACTTGCCCAAGTGGTCTTACACTCTGTTCGGCTCCTATACGAAACCGACGGATTTCGGAAAGATCGCGGCGTCGCTCAACTGGCGCTGGAAGGATACGCACGTCGTGAACCCACAGAAGGTCAAGGGTCCGGAGACATTCCCGGATGACCTGACCGGTATCCCGGGCTTTGCGCTTGGCGTGTCGGATCAGTATCAGTTTCAGAAGGCCTACGGCCTGCTGGGCGGTCAGATCCGGGTGACGATAGACTCTGCAGATATCGATATTGCTCTTTGGGGCAAGAACCTGCTGGACAAGCACTATTTCGCTCAAAAGACCGACCTGGTGCGAGCGGGCCTTGGACTTGTCGGAGGCGTCGTCGGGCAGCGTCGTACGTACGGCCTGGAGGTGACCAAGCGCTTCTGACGCGATCGACTGAAACAGGGGGCGCTTCGCTTGGGAGCGCCCCAATTTTTTGCAGGCGCCGGCGTCGCCGGGTCGGTGTTGGAATCTGCACAGTTGGAGAATGAGGGATCATGGGACATGTCCGTTTCGAGGGCGCAGTCGACCTTCATTGTCATTTCGGCCCTGATTTCATCAACCCGATCGTTTCCCCTTCGGTGACTGCGATCGAGGCGGCGCGGGACGCGGTGGCCCATGACATGGGTGCGATCGTGCTCAAGGCGCACGATTTTCCCACGCCGCAGCTTGCAGCGGCGGTGCAGGAGGCGGTGCCGGGCCTGTGCACATGCGGCGGCATCGTGCTTGACTATCAGGTAGGCGGGATCAATGCCTATGCAGCGGAGCAGGCCCTCAAGCTGGGGGCCAAGATCGTCTGGCTGCCTACCGTGTCGAGCCATCAGGATCATCTCAACGGGATCGGGCCGATGCTTGGCTACGAAGGCACGGGGCAACTGGCTATCGATGATAGCGGTGAATTGACCAGTGTGGTCAAGGATATAGTCGAACTGGTCGACAAGTACGACGCGGCTATCGCAACCGGCCATACGACGCCGCAAGAGCATTACGCCTTGGCCAGATATTACGGCAAGCGCGGCAAGGTCATCGTCACGCATGCGATGGAGAAGGGCGGCGGCGCGCACCTTGACGAGCAACAGAGCGTGGAACTGGCGGAACTGGGGGCAACGATCGAACTGTGCGCGCAGATCTGCGTGGCGCACATGGGCCATCAGCCCGTTCCGGTAGAAGATGTCGCGCGGATCGTCCAGCGGGTCGGCTACGACAAGGTCCTGCTTTCGTCGGACTTTGGCTGGAACGACGACCTGCCGCGACCTGCGGCAGGGTTGCGCGACTTTCTCGATTCCCTTTGGGAAATGGGGGTCAGTGAAGAAGCGCTGCGTACAATGGCGGTGCGCAATGGCTCTCGTATCCTGAACCTGATGTAGGCGTCGGTCCCGCTGTCGACGGTCCCGTCAGTATTGGAACGGTTCGTTGGTCTTTACCCCCAGCCATTCCAGACCATAACCCAGGGCCGTATCTTCCAGCATCATGCGGCGATAGCGTTGGGTCAGCGTCAGGCGGGTATAGCGCAATGCGGCGTGTGGGCGCCGATTGAGCTCTTCGGCCAAAGCCCATGCACGGGCCAGAAGCCGGTCGCGAGGCAGGACTTCGTTGACCACCCCCAGATCGTGGGCTTCGCGCGCGGAAAGTTCCTGGCCGGTCAGCAGGAAGTATCGTGCGCGATTTGGACCTAGCAGATAGGGCCAGACGGTCTGCACGCCGTCGCCTGGCACAACCCCGTGCAGGACGAAATGGACGTAATCGGAAAAGACTGCGTCCTCGGAACACAGCGTGATGTCGCAAGTCAGGGCGAAAGGCGGCAGGTGCGTCAGAGGCCCGTTGATCGCCGCGATCATCGGTGCTTCCACATCGAGCACGCTCTGCATGATACGTCGCCCTTCGTAATGCAGCCGGGCAACCGCGGTTCCGTCGGCGCCCGGATCGGCATCGTTCATGCGATTGCCGAAGGCGCTTCCCGTCCCTGTCAGTATGACGATGCGGTTGTCGTGGTCGGCGCCGACATTGTTGAAGGCGTCGACCAATTCGGTATGGGACGTCGCGCTGTTCGCAAACTCCTTCCCATCCGTATGAAGCTGCATGAGCAGGATGCCGTCGCGCCGCTCGAAGCGGATATTTTCGTACTTATCGCAATAGGCGTCCAGGTTCACCATCACCTTGGCCATGGACAATCTCCCTTACGCGGTTGCGCGCTTTGCCTTTGGCGGTGCTGCCGCGGCGCAGGGGCGCACGTTGACGGGAATCGCGGACATGCGCGGGGTCCGGTTGTAGCAATCGAAGTACTGGTTATGGCCCAGACCGATAAGCAGATTGGTGTTGGTGCCGTCGCGAACGTCGGCCTTGGGATCGTCCGGCAGTCCGCCCCAGCCATTGGCCATCGATACCACGCCGCGTCGCAAATCCGCGTCCGGCTGGGCGATGGCTGCCATCGTTCCGGTTTCTGAGACGATCTCGATCTCGTCTCCTGCGGCCACTTCGATCTCGGCCATGTCGTCCGGGTGCAGGTAGGCGGGGTTGTAAGGCATTCTGCGCCGTACGGCAGAAAGTTCGCGCCCCATCGTGTTAGAGACCTCGCGCAGCCTCCGCACTGTGAGGCGAAAGGCGTAGGCGCCTGCACTATCGGATGTGGCTGTCTCGCTCCGGACGGCCTTGAGCTCGTTTACCACGTCGGCAGGCATGACGGCAAAGCGACCTTGCGCTTCCGGCCTCGCAGGTTCGACGAATTGCGGCTCGACCTCGAGAATCTCCCCACGCCGCGCCTTGATCTCCTCGAAGGGCACGGGGCTGTCGCGCAGGCACATGGCGTAGATTTCTTCGGTCGAAGGCGGATTCTCCATGTCGAGATCGACCCCTGCGACTTCCATCTGAAGGCCAAGGCGCTTGGCGAGCGACCAGTAGACGTACCACTCGTCCACCACTTCCGAATCCGCAGGTGGGTCGACGATTGCCGGGGTGTATCCGGCGAAAGGAACCGTGACGTAGCGATCGTCTCCCCACATCCACGGAATGGCTCCGGGCCGTTCGTACATGAGGCGCGGCGCGAAGATATAGTCGGCCATCTGTGCTGTTGCCGAAAGGACGGGGTCGGTCGTTACCAGGAGGTCGAGCGAGCGCAGGGCTTTGACGACACGCCGCTGGTCGGGAATCGTTGCCGCGGGGTTCGCGCCGACCGCGATCATGGCGCGGATACGATCCTCCCCGGGGCTCATGATGTCGTCGGCCAAGCCAGATGAAACCATTTCGCCTACGATCTGGCCATGCCCGTGGGCTCGGCTCTTTGGGCCGCGTTCCCAGGGGCGGGTGGGGGCATTGACTTCGGCGTAGCGGGGACGGCGCGGGCAGAACACGCCTGGATGGGGAACGCGTTCGCCTTCGCGGCGATAACGGCCGCAAACGACATTCAGGCATTCGGTCAGATGGTCGGAAAGGTTGCCGCGCGGGGCCATCGACGATCCCGTGGCCATGCCCGCGTTGCCCTTGGTCCCGATTCTGGCGAAAGTCTCGGCTGCCTCGCGCACAAGTGCTGCAGATACGCCTGTGCGGGTTTCGACATAAGCATCCGTAAAGGAAGCGAGGTTCGCCTTGAGCCGGTCGAGCCCATCGACGAAGCGGTCGCAAAAGGCTTCGTCATGCCATCCCTCTTCGAGAATGATGCGCAGCATTCCGGCAAGCAGTGTAGGATCCTCGCCAGGATAGGGTTGGAGATGAATATCGGCATGCTGCGCGGTTTCGGTGCGGCGCGGGTCGATGACAATGAGCTTCAGGCCCCTGGCCCGTGCGTCCTTGATCGTCTTCAAGGGGTTGGAATAGAAGCCGTAGACCGCCAGCGACACGAGCGGATTGCCCCCCACGATCATCCAGACGTCCGATTCCTCGACAGTCGGCCTACCGGCATGCCAGCTACCGAGGCGGCCGGAAGTGATGACCTTTGCCGACTGGTCGAGGGTATTGGCCGAGTAGATCTGGTCAGATCCCAGCGCGGACATGAACGCTCCGCTGTAGATGTTTGCCAGATTGTCGTACCAGCTTGGATTGCCCCGGTAAGCTGCGATGGTTTGCGGGCCATGGCGCTCGATCAACGACCTCAGGCGCTGGGCGACCTCGTCGAGGGCCGTCTCCACGCCGATCCTTTGCAGGTTCCCGTCGGGGTCACGCTTGTAGGCATGCAGGAGCCGGTTGGGGCCGTTATGCTGTTCAACGGCTTGTATGCCCTTGATACAGGCATATCCCTGGCTGAGGGGGTGGCTCTTGTCGCCCCGGATTTCCGCCAGTTTGCCATCGTCGTCGATTTTGATCCGCATACCGCAATAGCCATTGCAGATGCGACAGAAGGATTGTTCTTCCCTCATGGCCTTGCCCTCTCCAGTTTTCCCGGCGTGCAATCGGTTTCGCTGCGCCAGGGTCCATCACACAATACTCCGATATTGCAGGAGGGAAAGGACTATTTCTTGTAAGAAAGATTCTTCGCTTCGACTGATATTCTACTAATGAAACATTGCCTATATGAAATTATCATTCTTTTCTGTTGAAGTGCAGCCGGGCAATGATATGGTGGCATCAGGCCAAGCGGAATGCACGCGTGAGACGTGCTCCCTCGATGAGAGAGGATAGTTGCGATGCTGCGATTTGATGGGCGCGTGGTCGCCATTACCGGCGCGGGGCGCGGGATGGGACGTGAACATGCCTTGCTGTTCGCATCACGCGGTGCAGCGGTCGTCGTGAATGACGCTTCGATCGCCATGGACGGTCTTTCAACCGAGGCTGTTTCTCCGGCCGATGCGGTGGTTGAAGAGATTCGTTCAGCCGGCGGCACGGCTGTCGTCAATCGCGCCAATATCGTCGATCCCGAAGGCGGCGCATCCGTCATCGCCGATGCGATCGAGCATTTCGGCGGTATCGACGTACTCGTGAACAATGCAGGTGTGGTCGGGCACAGTTCCTTCGAGGATTGCTCGATAGAAGAACGCGATGCCAACATGGCGGTGCATTTCCATGGGGCGTGGAACGTCACCAAAGAGGCGTGGCGGCATATGAAAAGCCGGCGCTTCGGTCGGATCGTGAACATCGTGTCCAGTACGGCCTACCTGGGGGCGCAAAACCGCGTGGCCTACACTTCCGCCAAAGGTGCGTTGATCGGATTTACCCGCACAACGGCACTTGAAGGGGAGGAGCATGGCATCCTCGTGAACGGTCTCGGCCCTGCGGGACATACGCGCATGACCGCTGCTTCCTTCAAGGATTTCGGCAAGGCGCTGACGGACGGATCGGAAGAGGCGAGCCGCGCATGGCTCGATCGCTATTTCAACATTCGCCATCCCTCTGTCGGCGTCCTTGCGCTTGCGCACGAGGATTGCCGCGTCACAGGCAATTTCTACAATTGTCATGGCGGGCGCATGTGGCGCACATTTTTCGGGGAGGGCGACGGTTTCATCGCCAGCGACGCAGACTTTACGCCCGAAGCAGTCATGCAGAACTGGGATGCGGTGGAGAAGCTGGAGCCCTACGCCGTACTCAAGGATCCCGCAGACTCGATGGCGCACCTGATGGAACTCGTTTCTCGCGCAGAGGCCTGAGAGGGCTCTGCAACGACGAGGCAAGACACAAACTTCACGAATGTCAGGAGCAGGAATCTATGGCCGACGAAGATAGCGCAGTCACTGCGACTGGCGCACGGGAAATTGTCCGCTTCCTGGAAGATCACGGGCAGGAACACGTATTCGGCCTGCCGGGCAGTTCGATGGTTTCAGTGCTTTACGAGCTGCAAAACTCCAAAATTCAGTACGTGCCGACGATCCATGAATCGGTGACGGTGGCGGCAGCCGATGGCTATGCCCGTGTACGCGGTCTGGGCGTTGCCATGATCTACATGCTGCCGGGTACGGCCAACGCCATGGCCAACCTCTACAACGCGTGGTGGGATGAATCCCCGCTGCTGCTGATGGCATCGCAACAGGCGTCGACTTACCGCACTCGCGGCTCGGACGGTACGGTCTGTGAAGGGGATACCGTGCGGATGACCCGGCCGTACACGCGCATGTCGCACGAACTGACACGCGACACGCCGGTTCGGCCATGGCTTGAGGCAGCCAGGCGCGCGGCGATCGGTTCTCCTTCGGGGCCGGCGTTCCTCTCCATCTGCGAGGATGTATACGAGGGCAAGGCTCCGGTAGTCGACGTGCGCATGTCGGTGCGTCATCCCAGTTGCCCCAGTGACATGTCGGCCGTGATCGATGCGTTGACGCGTGCAGAACGGCCGCTGATCGTGGTGGGCGGGCAAACCCGCAGGCTGGGCGGGGCCGAGATTGTCGAAGAGATATCGGACAGGTTCGAGATACCGGTCGCCTATGAGGGCGGCTTTCAGGGACAACTTGGCGTCGGGCCGGGAAGGGAGCGGACGGCGGGAATGCTTGCCGGTCGCGGCACACCCTTCGAGCAGGACGCAGACGTCGTGGTGGTGATCGGTGCCCAGTTGATGATCGAGGGGCATCCGCGGCCGACCCCTTGGTTCCCGAATGCTTCCTTCGTGGCGCAGGTGCATGCCGATCCTGACAGGCTGGAAAAGACCGAGACAGCCGATTGGACGGCAGTTGCCGATGCGGGGGCCTTCGCTCGGGCCCTGCTTGCAGGGCTTTCGGCGGACCCGCCGTCTGCTGAATTGATGGCTTCGCGCGCCGAGCGTCTGCGCCGTTTAATGGCCCAGGGCAGGCGTTCGGCGCCGAAACCGGACACGGCCACGGGCCGCGCTTTCGCCAATTACGCGAAGGCGGCCGAATTCCTGCACGATGTCCTGGACCATGGCTGGATGGTCGATGAATCGGTCATGTCCGCCTCGCTTCTCGTCGATGCGCTGACAAGTCTGGACGGTTCGCGCTACGTGGCCGCGACCGGTGCGTCGCTGGGCTGGGCCACTGGCGCCGCTGCCGGTGTTGCCATTGCATCGGGAGAGCCGGTGACCTGTGTACTGGGTGACGGCTCGCTGCGTTTCGGCGCTCACGGCCTGTGGACCATTGCCGCATTGAATCTGCCGATCACATTGGTGATCCTCGACAACGGCGGTTACGGCTCCACGCGCTACTTTGAACGTGAATACATTGCGCGTCTCGGCATCGATACGAATTCGCACAAGCCGAGCTATTTGAACATGGACATGCGCACGCTGGGACCGCGCGTGGGCAGCATCATCCGTGGCTTCGATATTCCCTGCCGTGAACTGGGCCCTTCCGACAATGTCCGCGAGGCCTTGCAGGAGGCCTGGCAGACGCGGTCCCAGGGGCCGAATGCAGTGGTGATCCCGACGGGCTATGAAGACGAATGACGGATTGCCGACTTGCACGGTCTGCCGGTTTGCGCCCCGAATCCGAGGCTGGTGAACCGGCATCGATGGCATGCCGGGTACGTCTGATCGGGCAAGGCGATTCTGCCTTGCGCTTCTCGTCGGGCAAGTTCGTTCCGGGACTTGGAATTGCTGTTGCACGACCGGGTTGTCGATAGGCCGGGATTTTTGCTGTTCGGGGGATAAGCGCTACGTTCCCCAAGCGACGAGGAAAGCGATTGACCTGCCAAGTTCGTTTCACTTATAGATTGATCGCTTTATATACGAAAAGGTTTGCGCCGCATTGCCGGCGCCTGCCGAGGCTAGGGAGAGATGCCGCGTGGGCAGTTCGGTTTCGATGAAGGATCGCCATCAGGCGGCAAGAGAAGGGCTGCCTGAGCCGCGTCATGCGATAGGCGGTCGCCGGCTTTCGACGGATGGAGCGGGGCGTTGGTCGCATGTCGATCCTTCCACGGGCGAAGTGCAGGCGCTCGTGCCGATGGGCGGTGCTGCAGAGATCGACGCGGCTGTTACCGCCGCCCGCACGGCGTTCCCCATGTGGCGCGACACGCCCGGCGTTCGGCGCCGTGAGATCATGGAGCGCCTGGCGCGCTTGCTTGACGAACACCGTGACGAGCTCGCGCGGCTGACGGTCCTTGAAAATGGCGCATCCATGGCCACGGCGCTGCATATGACCGGTCTGGCCCGAGACTGGATGTATTACTATGCCGGGTGGGCGGACCGATTGGACGGACGCGTGGCCAGCGACCGGGCCTATTCCGGATTTGCCTATACGGTGCCGGAACCGCTTGGCGTCATTGCTTCGATTATCACCTGGAATGGTCCGATCATGTCCATGGGCATGAAACTGTCGCCTGCGATCGCAACCGGGAACTGCGTGGTGTACAAGCCGGCCGAGATCAATCCATTCACTTCGCAGCGCTTCCTGGAGCTTGCGCTGGAGGCAGGCTTGCCAGAGGGCGTGCTGAACATCGTCCACGGTGGGGCCGAAGCGGGTGGAGCGCTGACCTCGCATCCCGACATCGCGAAGATCAGCTTTACCGGCGGCGATATAACGGCCCACAAGATCTTGGATGCGGCCAATCGCAACTTGCGTCCGGCACTGCTCGAACTGGGGGGCAAGTCCGCCAACCTGGTGTTCGCCGATGCCGATCTCGATACTGCGCTCGATTTTTCGGTCGGGACTTGCATGGTCAATGCCGGGCAGGGCTGTTCTCTTCCGACGCGCATGCTGGTCGAGCGTTCGATCTATGACGAGGTGGTGGAGCGGGCCGCCGCCGTTGCACGCGCGATGCCGATCGGCGATCCGCTGCTGGAAAGCAATTTCGTAGGCCCGGTCATTACGCCGGTAGCCGGCGAACGCATATTGAATACTGTGGCACGCGCAAGCGCGGAAAGCGGTGCCAGGGTCGTGACCGGCGGCGTAAGGATGGAGGGTGAGTATGCGGACGGATGGTTCATCGAGCCTACCATACTTGCCGATGTGCCGCCTCAGAGCGACGTCTTCCGCAAGGAAGTCTTCGGACCGGTTCTAACCATCACCCCGTTCGACAGCGAGGAAGAAGCCATCGAACTGGCCAATGGTACGCCCTACGGACTGGCGGCTTACGCCCAAACGAACAACCATGCCAGAATTCGGCGGCTCGGATATGCACTGGATGCCGGATCGGTATTGTTCAATTCCGCGATGGCGCCTGTGCATTTCGCACCTTTCGGCGGGGTCGGGCTGAGCGGCTATGGCAAGGAAGGCGGGCCGGAAGGTCTCGAGGAGTTCATTCATCGCAAGACAGTGATGATCGGCTGAAACCGATCAGGCATGGGCGGGAGAAAGCAGTGAACGACAGCGACCATGCGGTGCTCGGGCAAGAATTCGCCGACTATCTCGCCCGACCTTGGGAAGTGGAGGATCCCCCTGCCCTGTTTCGGCGCCTGCGCAATGTAGATCCGGTGTTCAAGGGGCCTGGAAACACCTGGTTCATCACCGGTTTCAGGGCAGCGGACGAAGCCTATCGCCACCCAGGTCTCAGCCGCGCCGCGTCTGCCCGTCAACTCGTGCGACCGATGGGCCTGGCGGGCGTTGATCCGCCAGCAGTAGTCAAGGTGGTCGACATGATGATGACCTGGATCATACATACCGATGATCCGCAGCACGCCCGCCTACGCCAGCTTGCTGCACCCCATTTCATGCCGAAGGCGGTGAAAGCCTGGCAGGACAGGGTAGAGATGCTTGTCGATGGGCTTCTGGATCAGTTGGAAGAGAGCGATAGCTTCGATTTTCTTGAAGAATTCGCCTATCCCGTTCCGATCCACATGATCCTTTCCATTCTCGGTGTACCGTTTGAGGATCATCAACTGCTGCTCGAGTGGGTGAACCGCAGTTCGGGTATCAACACGGTAGTCGGCGGTACGGCGCAGGACATAAAGCGGTCGGCGCAGGAAGCCCTGGTCGAGGAAGCCGAATATTTTCGCAGGCTGATTGCACAAAGGCGGCTCGCTCCCGGTAACGACTTGATCGACGCGCTGATAGCAGCGGAAGAGGACGGCGATCGCATGACCCAGGACGAGCTCGTGGGGATGGTCATGCTCGTGCTTGGCGCTGGCCTGCATACGACAGCACACCTGATCGCCAATACGATGCTCTGCCTGCTGTCCAATCCGGACCAGCAGGCGCTTGTACGTGCGAATCCCGGGTTGGCTCGCAAGGCTGTGGAAGAGACCTTGCGATTCGATCCTTCCTCTGCGGGCCAGCCACGTGTGGCGATCGAGGATCTCGTCATCGCGGGCAAGCAGATCTGCGCAGGCGAGCAGGTTGTGATCGTGTTACGAGCCGCGAACCGTGATCCGGAGCGTTTCGATGAACCCGACCGTTATCTGATCGAGCGAAACGAAGGCCATCATCTGGGTTTCGGCACTGGCATTCACATGTGCCTGGGCAACTGGCTTGCCCGGTTGGAAGCCGTGACCGCGATCGAGCGCGCGATCGGTCGGCTCGACGGTCTGCAACTGTCGACCGAGCGCTTGCCAAGAAGCCGCACGCAGTCACGCGCGCTGGAAAAGCTCCCGCTACGACGGGTGCGCGCAGCCGCGACCCTCTGACGTCGCGGATCGAGCTAAATGGCCGGAGCCGCAGGCTCGAGGTCCCAGGGAAAGAATGAAGACGTGGCACAAGTGAAGACCGGAACAAGCAAGGGCATTTGGCTCACTCTACTGGCGGTCGCGACGACTGTGCTGTTCGTTCTGTACTGGCAATGGCACGCACGCCACAGCGTTGAAGGACCTTCACCTTCGGCGGTATTGCTGACGAACGGTAATGCCGGTGCGGATTGGCCCTCTTATGGCGGGACTTATGACGAATGGCACTACAGTCCCCTGGGCGAGGTCAATGCCGGTACAGTCGATCGCCTCGGGCTCGTGGCTGCGCTCGACTTGCCAGAAACGCACAACGCCGGAACCGTGCCGCTGGCCGTGGACGGTGTGATCTACTTTACCGTAGACCAGAGCATCGTTCGGGCCTTCGACGTGAAGACGAAGAAGCTGCTGTGGACTTTCAATCCCCAAGTGATGAAGCGCGGTGAGGGGCTTTCCCTGCGGCAAGGTTGGGGGCCGCGTGGCATCGCCTGGTGGGACGGCAAGATCTATGTCGGAACCACCGACGGGCGGCTCATCGCCATCGACGCAAAGACGGGCAAGCAGCGCTGGTCGACGCAGACCTTCGATTTTGCGGGTGGCGGTTACATCTCCGGTCCTCCCCGGATTTTCGACGGGCTTGTGCTGATCGGTTTCGGCGGAGCCGACTACGGCAATATTCGTGGTTATGTCACCGCCTACGATGCGCAGACGGGGCGGAAGGTATGGCGGTTCTATACTGTGCCAGGCAATCCCGCCGACGGCTTCGAAAATGAAGCCATGCGTATGGCCGCCAAGACCTGGAAGGGCGAATGGTGGAAATACGGGGGAGGCGGCACCGTATGGAACGCCATGACCTACGATCCTGAACTCGACCTGGTCTATATCGGGGTCGGCAACGGTTCTCCGTGGAACCAAGCCGTGCGCAGTCCTGGCGGTGGCGACAATCTATTCCTCGCATCGATCGTCGCGCTCGATGCCAAGACCGGCGAGTATCGCTGGCATTATCAGGTCAATCCCGGGGAAAGCTGGGATTATACCGCTACGATGGACATGCAGATTGCGACGGTCACTATCGATGGAAAGCCGCGGAAGGTTCTTTTCCAGGCGCCGAAGAACGGCTTCTTCTACGTGATCGACCGCAGTAACGGCAAACTGATTTCGGCGGAAAAGATCGCCAAGGTCACCTGGGCGGAGCGCATCGATCTGACCACCGGCCGGCCGGTCGAAGCACCGGGTATTCGCTACTACAAGAACGATAAGACAGTGTTGATCTATCCGGGCAATGTGGGAGCTCATAGCTGGGCGCCCATGTCATTCAATCCCCAGACGGGGCTGGTCTACATTCCCACCAACGAGATTGCCGGCGCCTTCAATTCCAAGGGCGTTACCAGACAGTCCTACAAGTACGTTCCGGGCAAGGGCAATCTGGGGATCAATCTCAGGGACGGCGACGTGCCGACCAACGCGGGTTCCAGTACACTGCAGGCGTGGGACCCGGTCCGACAGCGGCAGGTCTGGTCGGTCCCGACGCCCGGCATCCTGAACGGCGGGACCATGACGACCGCGGGGGGACTGGTTTTCCAGGGGCTCAACGATGGCACATTGCGCGCCTTCGATGCCCGCAGCGGCAAGGAGCTTTGGTCTTTCGACGCGCACATGGGCATTGCCGGTGCTCCGATTACGTTCAGCACGGATGGCCGACAGTATATCGCTGTCGTGGCGGGCTGGGGAGGAACCAATGCCACGATGATGGGCAAGATCGCTGCGCAGTTCGGCTGGCAGTATCGTCGCTCCATAAACCGGTTGCTGGTCTTCGCACTCGATGGAAAGGCCCAGCTGGAGGAAAGTCCTGCGCCTGAGGCTGCAGTCCCCGTGGATGATCCGGAGATGAAGCTCGATCCCGGCCGCGTTGAGGCAGGCATGGAGGCCTACGTGGGCTATTGCAGCGGCTGTCACGGAGCCGGCGTAGTCGCAGGCGGACAAGTGCCCGATTTGCGCGCTTCGGCCTTTCCGCTCGATGCGGAGATGATGCGACAGGTCGTAATCGGGGGAATCCTGCAACCTAACGGCATGCCGGCATTCAAGGAGCTCAGTCCGGATACAGTAGAGAATATCCGGCAGTACATACGCTCGAGGGCGCGCGCGGCCTTGTCGGGCGAGAGCGAACCTGAAGGCGTCGCTGTGCTGCCGCGCTAAACCGCTGCGCATTGGCTGACGAGCGCCGGTAAGAGCCGGCGAGTGCTGGCAAGGGGAGCGTTGTACGTTCGGCATACGGCCGGCTGATGATCTGGATGAACTGGCGGGCCGATGGAGAGGCTTATGGCTACGATTGCACCAATCGAATACTTCGACGAAGCCGACTTCGACCCGTTCGTGATCGACGACGACGTTTTTGGCGAGATAGAGGATCCCTACGCAATCTTCGATAGGGCGCGTGCCAACGGACCGGTCCAGCCAGGTACGATCCTGGAACTGCTTGGCGCACCTGCCGACAGCATAGTGGCCGGAATTCCGCAGTTCCGTGTCATCGGCCATGCTGAAGTGCAGGCGGTCATGCGCAATGCTGCCTTGTTCTCTAACGACGTGCTCAAGATGAATCTTGGTGTGACGTTCGGGGATACCATCTCGGCCATGAACCCGCCCAAGCACACGCAGGTGCGCGGCCTGTTCCAGTCTACGTTCATGCCCAAGCAAGTCGCCAAATGGAGCGAAACGCTGGTCGATCCGGTGGTAAACGACCTGATCGGCCGCTTCATCGGCGATGGTCGCGCGGAACTCGTTGAGCAGTTCGCAAAGCGTTATCCCTTCGAGATCATCTACCGGCAATTGGGCCTGCCGCAGCGCGATGTGCAAACTTTTCATCGGCTGGCCGTCACCCTGACGTTCAACAGCGACTATATCCGTTACGGCAAGGAGGCCTCGCGCAAGCTCGGCGTGTATTTCCAGAACCTGCTGGAGGAGCGCAGGCGCAACCCGGCCGATGACCTCGTCTCTCTGCTTGGACAACTCGGAGGCGATAATGGTCTGTCCGACGAAACCATCGTCTCCTTCTTCAGGGGGCTGATCAACGCCGCGGGCGACACCACATACCGGGCGACCGGATGCATGCTGATGGCGCTGCTGGAGAATCCGGAGCAGCTTGAGGCCGTGCGACAGGACCGATCGCTGGTGCCCTTGGTCCTGGAAGAGACCCTGCGCTGGAACGGGCCGATCATCTTCACCCAACGCATGGTCATGCAGGACACCGAACTTGGAGGGGTCAGGATGCCGGCTGGCGCGATCGTCAATGTGTCGATGGCCGCAGCCAATAACGATCCCGCCGTTCACGAGAATCCGCGCAAGTTTGACTTGTTTCGAGGAACCAAGAGTCACTTCGGATTTGGTCTGGGGCCGCACATGTGCCTGGGCCAGCATCTGGCGCGCCTGGAAATGTCGCGAGCGCTCAATGCTATACTGGACAGGTTGCCCGGCTTGCGATTCGATCCGGACATGCCCAAGCCGACCGTCAAAGGCGGTCTGATGCGGACGCCGCGGGACATCCATGTTCTGTTCGACCCATCCTGATGGCGGAAAGTCAGGAAAGACTTCTTCCTGCGACAACCATTCTCTTGAAGAAATTTATGTTTCACATAAGCTGTGCAAGCGCGGGTTGCAGAAAC
Organism: Novosphingobium pentaromativorans US6-1; assembly: GCF_000767465.1. Lineage (NCBI taxonomy): Bacteria > Pseudomonadati > Pseudomonadota > Alphaproteobacteria > Sphingomonadales > Sphingomonadaceae > Novosphingobium > Novosphingobium pentaromativorans. The sequence continues at coordinate 440,551 of NZ_CP009292.1, read as the reverse complement.
CCGGTCAGCGCATTTGAACGGCGATACAGGAGAGGCTGAGTGAGCAACGTGGATCTGAGTGGCAAGGCGGCCATCGTCACCGGTGGGGCCGACGGGATCGGTCTGGCCTCTGCAGAGCGGATGGCGCAGCTCGGCGCACGCGTCATGCTGGTGGACATTGACGCGGACAAACTCGATGCAGCGGTCTCCCGCATGAAAGCGCTGGGCCATGAAGTGGTGGGACAGCACGCCGACGTGTCCGACGAGGGCGATGTTCGTGCCTACGTCGAAGCGGCCAAGTCGCATTTCGGCAGGATCGATGGATTCTTCAACAATGCCGGGATCATTCCGCGCTATTACGGCGTACTTTGGGACTGTCCGGCCGACGATTTCGACCGCACCATCGCAGTCAATGTCCGCGGGGTGTTTCTGGGTCTCAAATACGTAATTCCTGTGATGATCGCTCAGGGAGGGGGCGCGATCGTCAATACGGCTTCGATGGGGGCGGCAGGGGGCATTCCCGGGTCCAGTCCCTATGTGGCGTCCAAGCACGCTGTCGTGGGTCTGACGAAGAATGCGGCGCTCGAAGCGGCGACCGCGAAGGTCAGGGTCAACGCCGTTCTGCCGGGGAACATCGTAACCAGGATGTCAGGCCTGGGTACTCCCGGAGAAAAGGCAAACCAGGAGCGGCTTGCGGCAATGGTGCCTGCGGGACATATGGGAATGCCTTCGGATATTGCCGAAGCGGTATGCTTCCTGATGTCCGATGCGGCGACCTACATAACCGGCATCGAACTGCCTGTAGACGGAGGAATCCTCGCCGCCTCCTACGGTAACATGTTCAACATCTCCCGCCCGGAGAATTAGGTCTTGCGTGCTTTCACGGCACATCGAGGGCTGGCACTGTCGTACAGGGCACCGGGGCGATGACGCTCCAGAGCGATGTCATCGTGATCGGCGCCGGCGCAGCCGGAAGCACCATTGCGGGCAGGCTGGCTAGCGCTTCGCCTTTACGGGTCCTGCTTCTCGAAGCCGGCCGACCGGCGGACAACCCCTGGATCGGCGTGCCGGCCGGACTGGGCCGGGTCCTGGTGGATGGCCGCTATAACTGGACAACCACGGTCGATCTCGGGGATCGCGTGCATCCGGTCCCGCACGGGCGTACGCTGGGCGGAGGGACGGCGATCAACGGCCTGCTCTACATGCGCGGCACTCCGGGTAATTTCGCTGACTGGGTCCAGCGCGGCGCACGCGGCTGGGACTGGGACACCGTGCTGGACGCTTATCGCCGGATGGAGTCGCACACAGACGGAGACAGCGCGATCCACGGTGGCAGCGGGCAACTGGATGTCAACCGTCTGGCCTATGTTCACCCTTCGGCGCGCGCGTTCATCTCTGCGGCCGCGCGGTTGGGCGCGCGAGTTGCGGACGACCTCAATGACGCAGGCGACGACGACAAGGTCGGGTTGTTGCAACTCAACACCAGGCGTGGACGGCGATTGTCGGCATACGATGCTTTCGTCAGGCCGGCTCTGCGCAAAGGCAGTCTGCGCGTAGAGACAAATGCTCATGTCGAGCGCATCCTTTTTGAAGGTAATCGCGCGGTCGGCGTCGTCTATCGGCACCAAGGTCAACCGATCGAAGCGCGTGCAAGGGAGATCGTCGTCTCCGCCGGCGCGATTCTCAGTCCCGCGTTGCTTTTGAGATCGGGCATCGGCCCTGCCGGGGAACTGGTCGGCCTGGGAATTGATCCTGTGGCCGATCTGCCGGGCGTTGGACGCAACCTGCAAGATCATCTCTATCTGTGGTGCAATGCCCAGGCGCAGCGCCGCGCATCGATGAATCGCGACATGGAAGGGCTGCCCTTGCTGTTTCAGGGGTTACGGTACCTCTTGACCCGTACCGGGCCGATTGCCACCGGCGGATCGCAGGCTGCGGCCCTCCTGCGATCCGCGCCCGACCTTCCGGCGCCCGATCTTCAAATGAGTTTTCGGCCTTTTACGGTCGTGCCTAATGCGAAGGGCGCATTGGTCACTGGACCGGGCAACGGCATTACCATTACCCCGACTCTACTGTCGCCTCAGGCCCGCGGGTCGGTGAAGCTGGCAGGACCCGATCCAGACGCAGCGCCCAAGGTGAGTTTGCCCCTTGGAAATCGGGCCGACGAGGACCGCTTGCTTTTTGGGATGCGCTGGGCATTGGAGTGTTTCACGACCGGAGAGCTGGCTGCGCTGACGCCTGGGCCAGTGACGCCCCCAGCGCAGGCCGATGACGACGCACTTCGCGCCTTCATTCGCGAGACCGTGTTTCCCGGATCGCATCATGTCGGCACTTGCGCGATGGGCGAGGGGCCGCTGGCGGTCGTCGATCCGGCCTTGCGCGTTCGCGCGGTAGAGGGGCTGCGGGTCTGCGATGCCTCGGTGATGCCCAGCCTGCCATCCGGCAACACCAGCGCTCCATCCATGATGATTGGCTTTCGCGGTGCCGAACTGGTCCATGAGGCATTGGGTGGCTGAACAAGCAGGAGAGGAAGAATCGAAAATGCTGACACGTAAGGACCTGGAGCGGCTGACCCGCGAATTATTCGATTCCCTCGCCGACTTCGGACCGAACGGCGAGCGCAACCTGGAGCGGATCAGCGCGCATTTCGCCGATGAGCTTGCCTATCGCATTCCCTTTCTGCCTGCCCCTGTAGAATTGGGGACACGCAAGGCTTTCCTCGAGGTGTTGGCAAAAACGAACGGACTGTTCGCGGCCAGCCACTACAAGTTGGAGAAGTTATTGATCGATGAAGTGGCGCAAACGGTCGTGGTCGAGGCGACCAGCCTGCGACCGCTGCGGACGACCGGTGCTGTCGCCACCTTCTCCTATGTCTTCATTTTCGCCTTCGACGGCAACCTGATCAACGAGATGCGGGAATACGTCTTTTCCACTGACATCGAGATGATCTCCAAAGCGATGGATCTTGAGAGCTTCGCGGCTCGTGTCGATGAGCAGGCCAGGGACGCAAAAGCATGACCTTGTTCGATGGCTTCTTTCAGATCGGCTATGTCGGCAGCGACATTGACGGCGTTTGCGATACTCTGGGTCGCCAGTTTGGCGTTACCAAAGTGCGGCGGCAACATCGCATCGAGTGGCTCCGTGCCGTACACACCTGGGTCGGGGATCTCATGATCGAAGTCCTCATTCCCGAGAGAGGGGCGCTGGAGGCCTACGATGACTATATTCCGGATGAGCCAGCGCGGTTGAATATCCACCATCATGGATTTCGCACGACAGACCCTGCAAGATGGGCTGAAACCCGCAGGTTGGTGGCCGCAGCCGGTCTGCCTATCGCTGTCGAGACCTCCATCTGGAATGACGAGCTTCACATGATGTACGTGGATACCCGCGCCCAGTTCGGCCTCTATTCCGAATACATTCTGATGACCGGTTCTGCCGCCGAGGGCTACTATGCCGACGTTCCCCACAACTGAATGGCGGTTTCGCGACAGGTTCGATCGGTTTTGGCGCCGCGCGGGGGGTGTCGGCACCACAACGGAGGTGCGAGGTGGCGCTTGAACAGTTCAGACTCGACGGATGTACCGCGGTCGTGACCGGTGCTGCGAGCGGACTTGGCGAAGCCATAGCCCGGCAGTTCGCCACAGTCGGAGCGCATGTCGTCCTGCTGGATATCAATGGCGAGGCGCTGCATGCTGTAGCTCAAGACATCGTCGCTGAGGGAGGACGGTCTGAATCGATCGTCGGTAGCGTTGCGGTAGAAAGCGACGTTGCAAGCGCTGTGGATGCAGCCGTAAAGATCACGGGCAGGCTGGACGTCATGGCCAATATCGCGGGTGTCGCCGCCCGCCAGTCTATCGAGGAATTGGACGAGGCCTTTCTGGATCGTCTATATTCCGTTCACCTCAAGGGATCGGCTTGGGGCACCAAGCATGCAATTCGGGCAATGCGCAGTGGGGGCTTTGCCGGGTCCATTATCAACTGCGCATCCGCGGCCATGGATTGCCCCGATGACGGTCTGGCACCCTATGCCGCGATGAAAGCGGGCATCTGCGCCTTTAGCCGCGTCGCTGCGAAGGAGGCGGGCAAGCACAACATTCGCTGCAATGTGATTTCACCAGGCCTCATCGTGACACCGATGACCCGCCGCTACGGCATTGATGAAAACGGGCGGTTCGATCAGGCGCGTTTCGATGAATTTGTCGATTCGATCAAAAGCGGCAACGCGCTCGACCGGGCTGGCGATACCGGCGATATCGCGAGCGCCGCACTCTACCTCGCATCGAAAGCCTCCAAGTATGTAACGGGCCAGATCCTGCGCGTGAACGGCGGCGCGTTCATGGCCTGATATTCACAGTGCCGCCGACGCCTGGCTACTCGCAAGTCGCCGCGGTGAAGCATGAAATTACACAATTCAGTAATCTGGCGAGAACGCGGGGAGTGACGGCAATGAACGGCAAGGACACGACAAGCCTGGGCAATTGGGTGCCAATCGTGGGATGTATGCTGGTGATGACGCTCGTTTCCGGGCTGAGCATGTCCGGCCTTGGCGTTGTCGCGCCTGAATGGATGCGCAGCTTTTCCCTGTCGACGGGTGAGGTCATGGTCATCCTGACGACGATTTCCGTGTCGGCAGGATTTTTCGGCATCGTTGTCGGGATGTTGGTCAGCCGCTATACGCCGACCCTGCTGTTGCTGGTCGGGGTCGTATTCAGTGCGACTGCGCTGCTCCTTGCCTCGCGGGCGCAGAGTTTCGGCTTGCTGATGCTTGCAATGGTTCCGCTTGGAGCGGCTGCCAACGCGCTGACGGGCCCGGTTCTCGGCCAGAATTTGGCGGTGCGCAATTTTGCGCGGCCCGGACTGGCGATCGCGGTGGTCAGCATGGGAATGAGCTTTGGCGCGATTCTGGGACCGCCGATCCTGGCCATGCTGATCCAGATGGACGATTGGCAAGGCGCGTTGGCAACCTCGTCGGGCGTTATCCTCGTACTGGGCGTCGCTCTCGTGCTGCTCACGGTCAGGAAGGTTGGACCGATGGTCAATGAGCCGACGACCGCCGCGGACATCACTCCGGTAGCTTCCGCTTCGGCATTGCGCATCCTCATCTCTCCGGCTTTTGTCGGGGCGGTCCTGTTCCAGTTCCCCCTGACTTCGCTGATGGCTGGCACGTTCTTCCACCTCCCGTTGTTCTTCGGTGAACTGGGCGGCGGGTTGAGCGATGCAGCAGGTATGATGTCCGTCGCCGCCTTTTCAGGTCTGGCCGGGACATTCCTTGCCGGCTGGCTGGTGGACCGGATGCCTTTGCCCGTGCTTCAGGTCGCGATTTTGGTGATGATGTTCGGCGCCAACATGCTGGTCGTATCAACGCCGTCCTTTGCCGTACTCGGCCTCGCAGCCGTATTGTTCTCGATCGGCAACAGTGTGCTGTTTCCCTTGATCCCTGCAATTCTCGCTCGACGATTTTCGTTGAGGGAGTTTCCCAAGGCGATCGGGCTATTCCAGCCGTTTCTGTTCAGCACGATCATCGGCGCGCTTGTCATCGGTGTAGTCCATGATCGCTACGGAACCTACCCGCTGACGTATCAGGCAATCTTGCCGATGTACGGCGTCGTTGTGCTGGGAATGATCATGTTGGGGTTGAAGCCCCGGTCCGGGAACACATCTGCCGACATGCGGGCTGACACGGAAAAGGCCTCGGGCAAGGCCTGACCGGGAGCTGGACCGGGGGGAGGGCACCGCGCGAGCGCCGTTTGGCGACAAAGTCGGCGATGCCTTCCTCTTTGCGTGCGCTCGTCGCGCCTGGTCCAGTGGGTGAAGACGCTTCGAAGAAGTCCAGGCGCTATTGCGCGGGCAGACTGTCCCAGGCCTTTTCAAGGAAGCTGAAGACGGGAACCGCTTCGCGGCCAAGGAAGTCGCGAACGACAGATGTTCGAATGGCTGCGTAGCCCTCGGCGCAGGCCTTGTCGAAGCCCACCATGGCGGCTGCCAAGGGCTCGGGATAGCCGGCAGCCTGCATTTCTTGTAGAAGTTGATCGGCGGAAATTGCCAGGTGGGATATGCTCTTGCCCGATCGCCGCGAGATCCATTGCGCGATCTCGCCCTGGGTCACTAGTTCATTGCCCGTGACGTCGAGGATGGCGCGGCCCGAAGTATTGCTGCCCACGACGGCTGCTGCCACGTCTGCGCAGTCCGAACGGGGGATGTAAGTCCGGCCCTGATTCTCCGTGGCGGAAACGATCTGACCTGTCGCGGCGGCCGTCGTTGCAGTCATCAGCAGCAGGTCCGCATAAAGCGCATTGCGCAGGATCGTCCACTCCATTGTGCTGTCTGCGAGGGCATGTTCGGTCCAGTAATGGTCTTCGTCGATGGGGCTGCCAGTTCCTGGGCGCGGGGCGGTCACGGAAGTGTACACGACATGGCGAACGCCTGCCGACTGCGCTGCAGCGATCGCAGCCCGGTGTTGCTGTAATCGTTGCCCAGGTGCCAGCACGGCATCCGTGCTCACCAGCAGCATCCGGTGAGCACCGCTGAAAGCGGCGGGTAGACTTTCAGGTGAGTCATAGTCGGCATGCCGGATTTCCACGCCGCGCGCTTCCAGATCGGCCAGCCGCTCAGGTGTGCGGGTCGTTGCGATCAGCGGCCCCTTGCCGCTTTCCAGCAATTGTTCCAGCGCTCGTCGACCCAGATGCCCGCTGGCGCCTGCTACAAGTAGTGCTTGCCCGCTCATTGTCCGCTCTCCGTTGGTATGGCAAAGTCATTTCTTCAGAAATATATTCGTTGCACATGTCGCATAGCGGAACTACGCTGATGGCGAAAGGCCGGCCCTTGGGCAAGGCCGATGTTTTGTATTGGGAGTGCGTGATGACTGGGTTCCTCGACGACCTGAAAGTGACCCGCTCGATGCAGCTCGAGAGGCTGCGTGAACCGGTGAGCCGCCAAGCCCGGATCGATAACATGATTGAGCATATGCAGGCGGAACACGACAACGAGTTCGAGCGACTTGCCGCCACGATTTCTCCCGATCCATGCTGGAATCTGCACCCCATCGGCGCCTGGCAGGGGTGGGAGTCTGTGCTTCGCATGTACCACGCCAACTTCCCCTTCGCCCCGGAAGGGCCGTTGGAGATGATCAAGGGCGTGCATGATCCGCGCGTCGCGATGTGGGGAGAAGATCATGTGCTGTTTCACATGGCGATCTACGCCGACGAATATCCGCTACACCGCAATCTGACGATCCTCATAAAATTCCAGGGGAATCTGGTTCAGGGGGAGACAGTGTTCCTGACCGATGAGAACCTGATCGCCTTCATGCGCAATCATGTGAAGGAACTGGGCACCGACAAATTTGAAGGCTTCGTCCCCTTTCCCGCAGCATGATAGCGGGCGGAGGGAGGCGCTGCATCTGCGTGCGCACCGGCGAGGCGATCAACTTTCCTTGTCGTCGAATTTATTGTTGAGGCCCCGCTTGAGGCCATCGGGCCGGATGCCCCATGGCACCAGTCCGAAACCACCATCGGAGATGATCGTCTGCCCGGTGGTAAAACCGGATCCCGAGGTCAGGAAAAACACAATAGGCGCGACGATTTCGGGCAGGTTGCCAAGCCGGCCGAGTGCCGTTGCGCTGCTGGCCAATTCGTACATGTCCGGATCTGACCACAGCTTCTCGGACTTTTCGACGGGGAACGCGCCGGGGCCGACAATGTTGATGCGGATACCGGAGGGTCCCCATTCGCGCGCGCAGGCTCTGGCGAAGGATTCAAGGCCAGCCTTGCCTGCGGAGCTGTGCGCTATGCCCGGTCCGCCGCGCGCGGCCACGGCACTGGACAGCATCACGGCGCTGGCAGGTTGCGCTTCGCCGGTCTTTTGCGCCGCGGCGAGTATTGGCTCGGCCCAGCGTTTTGTAGCATTGAAGCCGGTATACAAAGTGGTGCGGATCGTCTGGTCGAAAGCCGCATGGCTGATCTCGCTCGCCACGCAATATGTCGTGGCAGCTGCGCAATGGACGAGGCCGAAGGCGGGCCCGCCGTCTGCTTCGACAGCGCCGAAAGCCGCGTCCGTCGCATCGATTTCGAGAAGATCGCAAGGGATCGGCACTATCCGGCCCGACAATCCTTCACCAAGCGAGGCGGTGGCTGCCAGAGCATCGGGTCTTCGACCCATGATGTAGACCGTAGCGCCGCAGTTTGCCAGTTCCAGGGCGGTCGCACGTCCTATGCCGGAGCCGCCGCCGGTCACCACGATGCGGTCGAATTGCAGTGGCGTGCGCCACACTGGGGTGTTCATTGCCCTCTCCATTCATCTGAAAGTTTCTCGATCCGGCGCATCGCTGCCACGATCATCGCCTCGTCAACCGGGAAGGGCACGTGGTGTGCCCATTTCTCGGCGCAGGTGATCGCAGCAATGGAGCACAACTCATCTTCGCTCGGTTCCGGACAATCGAGGTCGGCCAGCGAAACGGGCAAGCCAAGAGGGCCGAGGAAACCCGCCAGATCGGTGATTTCTTGGTCAGCGCGGCTTTCCATCGCCAACTGGACGAGAAGCGCATAGGCGATGTGTTCGCCGTGCATTCTGCGGGACGCGCCGCGAGCCTGCATCAAGGCCGTCTGCATCGAATGGGCGAAGGACAAGCCGCCGTTTTCGAATGCTACCGGCGACATGAAGATAATGGCTTCGACAGTGGCTTCGAGTGCGGCGCTTGTTCGTCCCGCTTCGACATCCTCAAAGGCGGCATGACCGTGCTCGCGCAAGGTGCGATAGCATGTATCGGCAATGGCCATGGCGAAACGGGTAGGGACATAGCCGTGGTAATTGCCCGCCCCGGCTGCGGCGGCGGCCTGCGCCTCGAACTTCTTGCTCAGAGCGTCACCGATGCCTGCTGCAAGCAAGCGCGCTGGCGCCGATGCAATGACGGCGGTGTCCACGAGGACAAGTTCCGGGTGCCGTTTCAGTCGCTCGCTGCCAGTGCGGACATGCGCCTCGTTGTAGACCGCGGCGCCCAGGGAGGCGGGGGCGTCGGTCGAGGCGGCAGTCGGTACCGAAAGGAAAGGGGCGGAGAGGCGGACCGCTACGCATTTCCCAGCATCTATGGACTTGCCACCACCGATGCCGATGACGCAGTCACACCCGGCGCGGCGCGCATGTCGGGCCATCGCATCGACGGCGCCGGGCGTCACTTCACCGGCAAAATCCAGATTGCAGACATCGACCCCGGAGGCGCGCAAGGCAGCGTCGATGCGTTCGCCCAGCAGTTCACGGACGGTGCCGTCGCACACGACGGCAGGTCGGCGGCCGTGTGGCCGGACGAGTGTGCCTAGCGCGTCGATCGCTCCAGGGCCCTGGACATAATGAGCGGGGCCGCGATAACCCGACAACATGCCCGTTTCATTCAACGCCGCGCAGAGCGCTAGCGATGGCGCTGTCCAGCCAGGCCAGGTCGGGGAGGATGGAAGGCATGTGCTGCCACCAGGTATGGAAGCCGTGCAGATGACCGCGTGCATAACGGCATTGATGGTCGATCCCTGCCTCAGCGAGGCGGCGCTGGAACAGGGCAGTGTCGTCTGCAAGAGGGTCCAGTTCGGCGGCGAGCAGAATGGTCGAGGGCCAGTTCTCCGGCAATGGGTTTCGCGCGGGGGCCAGTTCAGGGCGAGCGGTCGCGGTCATGCCATCGGGCAGATAGAGCGCCCTGAAATCGAGCAGTTGCGATAGCTCCTGGAAGTGTCCGGTGCCGTACAGGTCACACGATGGCAGCGACAGTGTAAGGTCGAGCCATGGGCTCAGGAGCGCGGCCGCCGCCGGTTTCCGGCCTCCTTCGTCGAGTATCCGGCGAATCGCGGCGACCGCGAGCCCGGCTCCTGCGCTGACCCCCAGAACAGCGAAGCGGTCGCATGGAATGCCTGCTTCTCCTGCACAGATCGCGCCAATCGCGTCCTGCACATCCTCTATTCCCGAGGGGTATCGGTATTCCGGTGCAAGCCTGTAAGTGATTGAAACCAGGTTTGCGCCGATCGAGTGGGCCAGGCGCCGGCATTCCGCGTCGGCCTCGACCAGGCCGCCTACGACATAGCCGCCGCCATGAACGTAGATTATTGTCGGCAGATCGCGCTCGAGGCTCGATTGATAGAGGCGCGCGGGTCGCTTGCCGCTGCGCAGCGACAGCGAGATATCACTCACTTGCGCCAGATCGGGGAGTGGCGAAACGATCTTTATGGCGGAAGCTGCGCGGAAAGTTTCGCGCGAAGTGGGGCAATCCTTCGAATTCCAGCCCTGAAGCCCGGCTTTTCGGGCCCAGTCGAGGACAAGGTCGATCTGTGCGGCGCGGGCCTCAGGGTGTATTTCTGCCACAAGCTCTATTCCGCTGCGTTCGCCGTTGCAGCTTGCGAATGGTGACTGACAACGAAGCCTTTATAGCCGTCCTGGACGATTTCCTGACATTTCTTGGCATAGGGGCCGATCCCGCCCGCATAAGGCATGAAACGCACGGGTTTGCCTTCGATGTTGGCGCCCATGTACCAGCTGTTGCCGCGCACCATCAGGGTTGCATTCGCGACCTCGTCGACATGGTCGGCCCACTTCTCCTGGGCTTCCGGATCGGGCTCGATGGTGTCGAGGTCGTTGTCGCGCAGCCAGGTCAGGCAATCGCCGATGAACTCGACGTGCTGCTCGATGGCATTGATGACGTTCACCAGAACCGAGGGGCTGCCCGGGCCTGTCACGATGAACATGTTGGGAAAGCCCGAAGCCATCAGGCCAAGGTATGCCGAAGGACCGTCGCGCCATTCGTCCTTCAGGAGCCGGCCCTCGCGCCCACGGATGTCGATGGCGTTGAGCGGTCCAGTGATGGCGTCGTAGCCGGTAGCGAACACGATTGCGTCCAACGGATATTCCGCGGCACTGGTGCGGATGCCGTTCTGCGTGATCTCGACGATCGGTTCTTCCTTGATGCTGACCAGCCCGACATTGTCGCGGTTGAATACCTCGAAGTAATGATTGTCCACGCAGATCCGCTTGGATCCGATGGGATGACTTGTGGGGATCAGCTTGGCTGCGGTTTCCGGATCCTTTACCGTTTCTCGGATCTTGCGGCGCACGAACTCCGCCGCGAATTCATTGGCCTCCTCGTCCAGGCTAATATCCTTGAAGGCGCGGAGGAAATTGGGGCTGCCGATCTGCCAGCGCCTTTCGAACTCGGCCTCGCGTTCTTCGGGCGTCGCTTCGAGCGCAGAGCGATCTGACAATTCATAAATGGTGCCCGCAGTGGTATTGTACCGGGCCTCGTGGCGCAGTTCGGGATAGCGGTCCTTCCACTGCCGTTCGTATTCAGGTGTCATCGGTCGATTGCGCATCGGGACTGAATAGTTGGCAGTCCTCTGGAAAACGGTCAGCCGTTCGGCCTCCGGTGCGACGGCCGTGATGACCTGGATGCCCGATGAACCCGTGCCGATCACCGCCACGCGCTTGCCGGCGAAATCGATCTGGCGGTCGCGCGGCCAGTTTCCGGTATGCAGGACTTCGCCCTTGAAGGTTTCAAGTCCGGGGATCGGAGGGATGCGGGTGGAGGAAAGGGCTCCCGTCGCCATGATGAGATAGCGGCAGCGATAGCTTTCGCCGGAGCTTGTGGCGACGTCCCAAAGTCCATCCACGTCGCTGTAGTGCGCTGCGGTGACCCGGGTGTTGACCTTCACCCCGCTACGCAGATCGAGGCGATCGGCCACGTAATTGACGTAACGCATGATTTCATCGCGCGTGGCGAACTTTTCAGACCACGACCACTCCTGTTGAAGCTCGTCGTCGAAGCCGTAAGAATATTGCATGGATTCCACGTCGCAGCGTGCGCCAGGGTAGCCGTTCCAAAACCAAACGCCCCCGACATCCGGGCCGGCTTCGACGACCTGGGCCGAAAAGCCGGCCTTGCGTGCTCTGTGCAGCATGTACAGGCCCGCGAAGCCAGCGCCCACGACGAATACATCCAGCACCTGATTATCGGCCGAACTCATGATCCGCTCCATTTTCTTGTCTCGCCTGGACTACTGCAGGCGGAGCAATGTTATAGCAGTTAACATTAGTCCGCAAGGGGCATGTGACGAGTTTGGTTTCTTCAACGAAAGTGTCATTCTTATCAGGCAACAACTTGTCGACGCGCCGTGGCTCTGGGAAGGCTCGAGCCATTGCGCCGGGCTGGGCTAGAGCGGGGATCGCGGGTCAAACTTCGGTTCGCGCTTTTCGACATGGCTGGCCATGCCTTCACGCACTTCCGGTCCCATGAATCCCAGCGCCTCCAGCGCGAGGGATGTGTCCATGATCGGCCAGGCCATGCGCAGCCACCCGTTGAGCGATTGCTTCGTCCAGCGGATCGCCGTCGGCGCACCTCGGGCGAGTTTGCGCGCGACTTCAAGGGCCCGGTCCATGAGCACACCGTCGTCCACGCACATCGACACCAGCCCGATGCGTTCGGCTTCTTCGGCTGGGATGGGATCGCATGTCAACAGATAGTACTTCGCCTTTGCCATGCCGCACAGCAGCGGCCAGAGCAGAGATGCGTGATCGCCTGCCGCAACGCCCAGACGGGTATGGCCATCGACCAGTTTGGCCGAACGCGCCATGATCGAGATATCGGACATGAGCGCCACGACGAGGCCGCCGCCCGCGGCTGGGCCGTTAATGGCGGAGATCACTGGCTTGCTGCAGTGGATCATGTTCTCCACCAGTTCGCGTGCATCCTTGACCATCTCGATCATGTCGTTCCAATTGCCCATCAGCTTGCCGTCGGCTTCGAAGTCGCCGCCTGCTGAAAAGCACCGGCCTTCGCCGGTAACGATCACGACCCGTACATCCTGGTCCCGGTCGATACGTCGCCAGATCTGCGATATGTCATGGTGCATCTGAAAGCTCATCGCATTCACGTTGCCACGCGACAGGGTGATGCGCAGGATTCCGTCCTCGGGCCAATCGAGCTTGAGGCCCTCATATTCCGGATAATCCATGATCAATCTCCTTTAGAACGGATCCCTTGGGCCCTGTAGTTGACGACTTGCCGGCCGCGGGCAACGGCTCAGTCGGTCAGAACTGCCTCGCAGCCGTTCAGAATTGTTTCGTTCCGCTCAACTGCGATGGCCCTGAAGCGAATTTTGCGCTCATCGGGATAAAGTTCAAAGCGGATCGTATCGCCGGGGAATGCTGGTCTGCTTAGCCGGACCGAAAGGCTTTTCAGCTTCGTCGGATCGCCTTGGGCATAAGCACGGATGATCGCCCTGGCGGCGATGCCAAAGGAAGCAAGGCCGTGCAGGATCGGGCGCGGGAAGCCTGCCTGGCGCGCGACCGCCGGATCGACGTGGACCGGGTTCAGGTCTCCCGAGAGTCGGTAGATCAGTGCCTGATTGGCCGCGGTAGGGACCGTCACCTCATCGACAGGCGGACCATCCGGAAGTTCGGTGGAGAATTTGGGAACCTCTCCGAAGCTGCCGCAACCGCCATCGCCTCGCAGGAACATGTTCTGCCAAAGCGTTGCCAGCGGAGCATCGCTTTCATCGTCGAAAAGCTGCCGTTCGATGACCATCAAGGCGCCTTTCTCGGCGCCCTTGTCCTCCACGCCCAGGATCCGGTGCTCAGCTCTCACAGTCCCGCGCGGGGCGAGGGGGCGATGCAAGGTGATCGCCTGCTCGCCATGCAACATGCGCACCCAGTCGATACCGGCTTCGGGTTCGCGCATCCACGATCCTGGATAGCCCAGGACGACAGCCATCGAAGGCGCAGCCTGCAGCTTGTGTTCGAAGACGAAGGGTAAATCGAGCTCGTCGAGCGGATCGGCGCCGTAGCCTATGCCCAGCGCATAGAGGATCGTATCGCGCTCTTCATAATTCTGGATGACGGGTTCGAAGCGCCAATTTCTTATGCGGTGGAGATCCATGCTCCCTCTCCCCTTGTTATCGTATCGGCTAACTGTCGAAAGGCAGGCGAAAGCCGTGCTGTCGCGCCAGTTGCTTCAGCCCAACCTTGTCGACCTTGCCGTAGTTGGCGCGAGGAAGATCATCGACGATGACCACTTCGCTCACTCGCTGATATTTGCTCAGGCGTTCGTTGCCCCACGCCTTCAGTTCGGGTGCGGTTGCGTTGCCGTCCTTGCGCAGGATCGCGAAGAGAAGCGGCGTTTCCATCCATTTTTCATGGAATATGCCCAGTGCGGCTACCTCCTGAACGGCGGGATGAGCCGTGAAGACGGCCTCGATATCGGCCGGAAATACATTGATGCCGCCCGACTTGATCATGTCCTTGGCGCGGCCGCAAATGTACAGGTAGCCGTCTTCGTCGAGTCTCCCGAGGTCGCCGCTGCGCAGATAGGTGCGCCCGCGTGGCCCCGTCCAGACCGTTTCGCGCGTCCTTTCGGGGTCCTTGTAGTAGCCCTTCATGAGCCCCATCGAATAACCGCAGATCTCGCCGATTTCCCCTTGCGGCAGTTCGGTGCCCGTGTTCGGATCGATGATACGGATGTCGTCGAGGAACATGCCTTTGCCGACCGATCCCTGCTTGCCCTTAGCATAGTCGGGTGGACCGACGATCGTCCCGAACCCTTCGCTCATCCCGTAGCCTTCCCACAGCTCCACATGGGGCAGCTTTACCTGCACCTCTTCGAATGTGGCCGGGGCCAGGGGCTGGCCTGCTGAAACGATGATGCGCAGCGATGACATGTCGTGCTGCGCAATCTCAGGATGCGCGAGGATCGCGACTGTCTGTGTGGGAACCAGGAAGACATGCGTACAGCGGCACCGTTCGACTTCTGTGATGAACCCGAGCGCGTCGAACTTATCCATCAGGACAATGCACCCGCCGCGGAACATGGTCGGGCCCATCGTCTGCCAGGTTCCGTTGGCATAGAGCGCGGTGGCCAGGATCGTGACCGAGTCAGCATCGAATCCGAAGTAGTGTCCGGTTCCGAACGTATAGTTGTGGCGCGAAAGATGGCTCTGCTCGATTCCCTTGGGAATACCGGTTGAACCCGATGAATAGACGATGTTGAGAGTATCTTCCGGATCGATGCGGACATCGACGGGATCTTCCGAACCGGCTGACACGAAATCCTCGATCAACCCGAAGGTTTCGTGAGGAACATCGGAATAGATGGATTCCAGTGTAATTCCCGTCAGGTCGGAGGCGATGTCCTCTACCATCGGTGCGCCATGACTGTCCGTAAACAACCATCGGCCATCCGAATTGTTAACGAGCACAGTTAGCGCATCCGGAGAGACCATGGTGTTTAGCGCCACCACAACCCCGCCAGAGCGGATGACGCCCCAAAACAGCTCGAATGCTGCAAGACTGTTCCGCATGTAGAGGCAGACCTTGTCGCCCTTTTTGAGGCCCGCGTCGAACAGCGCATTGGCGACCTTGCGTGTGCGGAGTTCGAGCTGCGACCAGGTCAGTGTGCGATTGCCGTGGATGACGGCGGTGCGCCCCCCTGAGAAACGGGCATGATGGGGTATGACGTCCGGATAGAGAAAATCGGACTGGAACGACATGACCATCTGAACTTCCCAAAAATCCTGAGTGTTTCACCTGCGTCTTCGCGCAGGTCTATCTAGAGCCATGGTGGCCTGTGACGCAACAGGTATTGCACAAGGTGGATGATTATTTCTTTTGAGCTATTATTGCGCGGACATTGCGGCGGCGCCTGCGCGCACCAGCCGACCGGGCAGAGCCCCTGTTGCCTGTCCGTCGCGATAGGTCACCTCACCGCTGACGATCGTGGCTCTGTATCCGCTGGCCTTCTGGGACAGGCGTTTGCCATTTGAAGGCAGGTCCCTGGAAACCGTGGGGCGGTGCAGGACAATGTTGTCGCGGTCGATGACATTGATGTCGGCCTTGGTGCCAACCGCGATCGTACCCCGGTCGAACAGTCCCACGGACGCTGCCGGTTGGCTGGTCAATGCTCGGACAAGCTTCGACAGGTCAAGTTCTTCGCGGTCGACCAGCTCGCCCAGAGCATACGTCGTGTAGGCTGCGTCGCAGATCAGGCTGTAATGTGCACCGCCATCGCCAAGCGCTACGATCGTGCCCTCGGCGCCAATACGGGGCAGGGTGTGATCGAGGTAGCCGCGCACGTCATTGCTGTAGGCGCACAGGATTGCATGGCCTTCGTCCTCCAGCAGCGCATCGTAGATGAGTTCGCGCAAATCCCGGCCTTCGCGGGCAGCGCGGGCACTGAGGCTTTCCTCCGCCTCGAAGCTGTAGCGGGCCGGTTCCGCCAGTGCATAGAGCTTCCAGCTGGGATTGGAGACAAAGCTGATCAATGAAGGATTGGGATCTTCGGGCCGCTCCTGCAGTAAACGGCGGCGAAGCTCCGGGTCGCGAAGTCGAGTCACCTTCTCGGGTAGAGGAAGGTCTTCGATTGCGCGGTAGCTGGGGTTGAGGGAAAAGGGATTGAGGCTGAGGTCGAGGCCGAACAGGACCCCGGGAGGGCGCGGCAGGAACTGGCCATTGATTTGCATACCCGCCTTGCGCGCTGACTCGATTCCATCGACGTAGGCGGGCCATGCCTTGTCGTCGTGGGGCAGGACAAACAGACTGAAGTTCAGGGGGCGACCGGAAACTTTCGCAAGGCGACCGAACAGCGCCAGTTCCCGTTCGGCGTCGGCCTCCAGATTGGGATTGATCTGAAACACGCCGTCGCCTGCATCGCGAAGCCCCGCCGCGAGCGCCATCAATTCCTTTTCCTCAGTATGGACGCTGGGGGCAGGCTTGCCGTCACGAAAGCGATGGAAGATGTTGCGCGACGAGGATACGCCAAGGGCGCCAGCCCTGATTGCATCGGCAGTGAGCCGGCGCATTTCCGCAAGCTCTTCGTCGTTGGCCGCTTCCATCGACGCGCCTTTCTCGCCCATGACATGTACGCGTAGCGGGCTGTGCGGCAGCTGCGCGGCGAAATCCATGTCGCACTGACGTTCGCTCAGTGCGTCGAGATATTCGGGAAAGCTCTCCCAATTCCAGGGCAGGCCCTGCGCCATGACCACCTGGGGAATATCCTCCACCCCTTCCATCAGGCGGATCATCAAGTCGCGGTTGCATGCCCGTGCCGGAGCGAAGCCGACGCCGCAGTTACCCATGACCGCTGTGGTTACGCCGTGATTTGACGAAGGTTTCAACCGCTGCTCCCACATCACTTGTCCGTCGTAGTGGGTGTGGACGTCGACGAAGCCGGGCGTGACGATGCAGCCGGCTGCGTCGACTTCTTCCACGCCGCCGGGTAGCCCCGAGCCTATTGCAGAGATGCGATTTCCGGAGATCGCAATATCGGCTTGGAAAGGGGCAGATCCCGTACCGTCGATAATCGTTCCATGCCGGACGACCAGATCGAATTCTTGGGCCATGGACACTCTCCGGTTTAAGGGGGCAGTTCTCCTTGTGCATCACCGCCCGGCTTCGTGTCGTTATTGCTTGCGTTACGATGAGTAGAATGATTATTCTATGAATGCAATTAAGCAGAGTATCCTGCTACCCTTGGGAGAGTCCGGTTTGGCGTCTGATCGTGCCATTGTGAGCGACCGTGTAGTTGATGTCGATATCCATGGTCTCGTGGCTCCTGGCGAAGACGTGCATCTTGCCTGGAGCGACCTGACGCGCGGTCCCGATCTGGTTTGGACCGAACGTAACGGCGGCCATTGGATAGCGGTCAACGGCGATCTTATCCGCACGATCTACAAGGATAAGGTGCACTTCTCCAATCGCGATGCGAGCCTTCCGGTGCCGCCTCCCGAGTTCCGTCTTTCACCCGCAAACGACGATGGTCTCGATCATGAGGAAGCGCGCGCGATCCTTGCGCCTTATTTTCGCCCTCAGGTAGTGGCCGGAATGGCCGGTCAAGTGCGCAAACTGTCGGCTGAACTGGTTGCAAAGCTGGCGCCGCGCGGAAGTTGCGAATTCATGGGCGAGTTCGCGCTCGTTCTCCCTGTCGAAATCTTTCTCGCCATGATCGACCTGCCTCTGGCGGATCGACCTGTTCTGCGTGCTCTTGCGGAACAGATGATCCGCGAATCCGAAGAGGACAAACGCAACGCCGGTTTCGAAGCGGCCGCCCGCTACCTCATGGAATGGCTTGATCGAAGGGCCGCAAAGCCGGGTGAAGACGTACTGTCGGCGATTGCAACGGCCACTTTCCGTGGGCAACCGATCTCAAGGCAGCGGCAACTCAGTCTGGCGCTGAACGTCTTGCTGGGTGGGCTCGATTCGACCGCTTCCATGACGGGCTTCATCATGGGGGCGCTGGCACGGGACCCGGCCTCGCGGCAGTGGTTCATCGATCATCCAGGCCAACGCCGCCAGGCAGTAGAGGAATTGATGCGCCGGCATGGCGTGGTGAACAATCTGCGTGTCGCGACTTGCGATGTGGAACTGGACGGTGTCACCATCCGCAAGGGAGAGCACGTCTATCTGATCAATGCGCTGCATGGCCTCGATCCGCGGCTCTACCCCGATCCACTGAAGATCGATTTTTCCCGCAAGCCACAGCCCAATGCGGTGTTCGGCATGGGCGATCATCGCTGTCTCGGGGCCAATCTGGCGCGCATGGAAATAGGCGTCTTCCTTGAGGAATGGCTGGCGAAAATTCCGGATTTCCGGATCGCCAAGGGCGAAACGCCGGTCACGCGCTCGGGGCCGGTGAACGGCATGGAATACCTGCCGCTCGAATGGAGCCCTGCCCGCGGCGCAGCGAGTGTGTCGCAGGATTGAAGACAGGATCGAAGAGGGGACCGACGGCCCCGCGCTATACGCTCGCCGTCGTCTGAAGGAGATAATCAATGCAGGCCGAGGCCATCAAATCAGTCAGTTCGCGATTGGCGGAACTGGGCGACATCATGCAAATCGCCTTCGTGCTGAAGGAAGAGGATCTGCACCCGGCCATCGACTTCTGGGTGCGCATGGGGGCGGGGCCGTTCTTCTGGAATGAGCGGACCGCCGACATAACCTACCGGGGGCAGCCCAGCCGGCCGCATTTTACAGCGGTCATGGGTTATTGGGGTAAAGTCCAGGTCGAACTGATCGGTCAGTTCAACGATGCACCGTCGATCTACAAGGACTGGCTGGACGCTGGCCGCAAGGACATGAACCACATCTGCATCGTGGTGCAGGACATGGCCGAGGCGCGCCGCCGTATCGCCGCAGTGGGCGGCGAGATAGTGCAGGAGAATGTCCTGCCTGGCGGGGAAGTAATCTATGTGAGCATGGGGGAGGGACCCTATATCGAGGTGGCTCAGGTTCCTGATTATGCCAAGTCGTTTTCGGACATGATGGAACAGGCCGCGCGCGATTGGGACGGCGTTACAGAGCCTTTGCGCGCTGGCGGCATTGTCACGTCCTGAAACATGACGCGGGCTGGTCGATCGACGTTCCCCTTTCCTTCGATAGAAGGATTGCGCGGACGGCTGGGCGATGAAGTGGCACGAAGAGTGCGGCCTGACCGAGGCAACTTCTGGCGTATGGCATGCTGGAACGAGGCGGCCGCTCTTGGGCTCATGGATCTTGCCGATGCCCTTCGTGCCGATGAGCGTCTGCCCGCCGAAGTCCGGGAATTCGTGATCATGCGCACGGCATTTCGTTGCGGCGCATCGCTTCCGGTGGCGCATCACAGCGCTGCCGCCCGCAGTCTCGCTGTTCCCGAGTGGCTTATCGAGGCGGCGATCGGGAGAGCGCAACTGCCGCTGGATGACGGCTTTGGCGACGTCGCTGCCGTTGTCGATTCGCTGGTCGCGGATAAGCAGGCCGAACCTGAAGCGTTTGAACGGCTCCAGGCGCGACTGGGTCCAGCGTTGGCCCTCGATATCGTGATGCTGACAGGTCTTTATATCACCGTTAGTCTGGTCATGAACGCCTGCGCAATCACTTGCGAGGATAAGGATTGATGCAAAGGCGTGAGGAGGCTCAGGGAGAGCGTTACGATTACGTCGTCGTTGGTGCCGGGTCGGCCGGATGCGCCCTTGCAGGAAGGCTTGCGCAAGACGGACGTTACCGCGTGCTTCTGCTCGAAGCAGGCCCACCGAACCATTTCATCTGGACCCGCTTCGCCCTTGGCTGCGGAAAGACGCTGAACGATCCACGCGTCAATTGGTGCCTTCAGTCGCAGCCACAGGAATCCATGGGCGGCCGCCGCCTGCACATTCCCGCCGGCAAGATTGTCGGCGGATCGTCCGCAATTAACGGCGGCGTATTCATGCGCGGCAACCCGGGAGATTATGACAGTTGGGCACAGAAGGGGTGTTTCGGCTGGTCATGGGCGGACGTCCTGCCGGTGTACCGGCGCATGGAACGCTACGTCGGCGATGAAGTCGATCCTGAAGTCCGGGGCGGCGAGGGGCCACTTTGCGTCACGCAGGTGCCTGAGCGGGACCCGCTGATCAGCGCGCTGATCTCATCGGCGGGCGAGGCGGGGCTGCCGGTCAACCGCGACGTTAACGGGCGGGATCAGGAAGGCATCTGGTTCGGCCAGGCGACAACCAGGTCGGGATGGCGACACAGCGCGGCCGACGCTTATCTCCGGCCGCAGCGCCGCAATTCCAACTTGCGGGTGGTGACCGGCGCTCTCGTCGACCGGGTCGTCGTCAGGGACGGGCGCGCCGAGGCGGTCGTCTATTCCACGCGCGCCGGACCGGCACGCGCGGAGGCATCGGGTGAGATTATCCTGTGTGCCGGGGGGCTTCACTCGCCGGCGATTCTCGAACGATCGGGAATCGGCGATGGTCGGCGGCTCCAGAGCCTGGACATTCCGGTCGTATGCGACCGGCCCGCTGTGGGCGAGAACCTGCAGGACCACTGGGCGACCTGGATGAAGTGGCGGGTGCACGGTCACGCAACATTGAACGAGCGCACCCGGGGGCTGCGTGCCGTATGGGAGGGACTCCGGTTCATGGCAACCCGGCGCGGCGCCTTGAGCCTGCCTTTCGGATCGGCAGTGGCTGCCTGGCGCAGCGATCCCGCTGTCTCGGATTGCGATGTGCTGTTCACCGCCAATCCCTTTTCCTATGACAATCCCGAAACGCGCAAGCTCAATGCATTCCCGGGGATCACGATTTCGACGATGCTTCTGCGGCCGCATAGCAGAGGAAACCTGCATATATCGGCTTCCGATCCGGTGCGGCCGCCATCGGTCGATTTCAGAGGCCTTTGCGATGCGCACGACGTGCGCGTCATTGCGCGGGGGATGAAATTCCTGCGTCAGGTGATGCAGGGACAGACGCTGAGCAGGTATCGGCCCGAGGAACTGTCGCCCGGACCCGACGTCGATTCGGAGTCTGGACTGGAGGCGTTCATACGCGCTGCCGGGAACAGTTGTTATCACCCTTCCGGGACCTGCCGCATGGGAAGCGACGAGGCTGCAGTGGTCGATCCGAAGCTGCGGGTTCGGGGTATCGCAGGTCTGCGGGTCGCCGACAATTCGATCATGCCGAGCATCGTTTCCGGTAATACCAATGCCGTGGCTATCATGATCGGGGAACGGGCAAGTGAATTCGTTCTGGCCGACGTACCGGGCCGATGAACCTGGGCAGATCACGCGAATAAGTTCTATGAATGAAATGCTTGACGCACTGATGATATAGCCATAATTCTCCATCCATACGAACTATAAGGAGCATGGGCGGGATGCAGGTTTCTTCCGCTTCGGGAGAGGGTTTGAGCAGGCGGCAGGTCCTAGCAGGCGCTGCGGCCGTCGGCACCGCCGCAGCCGGCATGGCGCTTTCGGGAAGCATGTCGTCGCTGCAGCCGGCACTCGCAGTCCCTCGCATGGCGATACTGGATGAAGGCGCTCCGGTTGCTGCAGCGCTACCCGGACTGCTGGTCGCCCGCGTTCCCAGGGTAGAGCGCTTTCGCGGTGACATTTCGCAGCTTTGGTTCGGGCGAATGGCCAGGTCCCCGGCAGCTTTGTCCGCTCCGATCCTTGGCCTTACCAGCGCAGGGTCGATGTACTGCATCGAGGAGCTTGGTGCACGTCACGGGCTGCGCCTGCTTGCGGCAGTCTATGCCCATTCGATCGACGATAGTGTGGCCGGCGACGCGGCCTGGCTGCGCGGAGAGATTGCGGCAGCGCGGCGTCATGGCAATGCGGTGCTGGCATTGGCGCGCGGCGCGCCGGGCATGCCAGCCCCCGGAACGCCGGCTGAACGTTTCGCTCGTGGCGGGCGGGATCGTCTCGTCGCGTGGATAATGGCGCCCAGCGGCGCCAATCAAGCGGGGCCGGCGAAGATCCGGTCGGAAAGGGTTTGACGTCGTGAGGATACCACCTGGGGTAAACGAGGCCGATTATAGCGCGGCGCTTGGAGAATTCGCACGGATCGTGGGCAGTGACTGGGTTCTCACCAGTGACGAGGACATGGCGACTTACAAGGACACCTACTCACCCTGGAAGGGCGAGGAAAAGGAACTGGTCGCCTCTGCCGCAATCGCGCCCGACAACGCCGACGATGTGCAGGAAGTCATGAAGGTTGCACATCGATACGGCATTCCCATCTATCCGGTCTCCACAGGCAAGAACCTGGGCTATGGCGGCGCAGCACCGGTCTATTCGGGCAGCGTCGTGCTCGATCTGAAGCGCATGAATCGCATTCTCGGTTTCGATGAAACCGCGGGTACCGTTCTGGTCGAACCCGGGGTCAGCTATTTTGACCTCTTTCAGTACATTCAGGAGCGCAACTTGCCTTTCTGGGTGGATACACCTGATCCGGGTTGGGGAAGCCTGATCGGGAACGCGCTCGATGGCGGCATGGGCGGCACATACGGAATGCTGCGGCACCATTACGAGTCGCACTGCGGCATGGAAGTCGTTCTGGCCGATGGTGAAGTGTTGCGAACGGGTATGGGCGCGATGCCCGCTGCCAAGACATGGCAGCAGTTCCGTTGGGGCTATGGACCCTACCTGGATGGTTTGTTCAAGCAGTCCAACTTCGGCGTCGTTACCAAGATGGGTTTCTGGCTTGGGCCAAAGCCCGAGGCGTTCCGGCGCGGAACGGTGTTCGTGCCGCGTTTTGCCGATCTTGAAACCTTGGTGGACATCAAGAACTATCTTGAAGACACCATGGCGACGAACGGCATGCCAGAGATCGGCAGCCCCCTGCTCGGTGGTGGCGACCTGTCAGATCCGACGTCGGCTGCCATGTACATTCGCACCGATGCGAATATCGCGGAGATGGAAGCACAGGCAGCGAAAAAAGGCGGGTTCTGGAGTTGCCGCTTTGCCTATTACGGCAATGCCGCCGTGATCAAGGCGCAGTGGGAGCATACAAAGGCGCTGTTCACCGACCGCATTCCCGGCGTCACATTCCAGGATGATGAGGTATACGATCTGCCGGCTACGCCGGAACAGATGGCGAAATTCAGAACTCATCCTACGATTCTGGGTATTCCCAATCTGCTTGCTTTCCAGATTGGCGGCCGATCCGCCTTCTATCCAAATCCGACTTCCGGTCATATGTGGTTTTCGCCCGTGATCCCGCGAACCGGAGCGGCGATCATCGAAGCCAACCGGGTACTCGTCGATGCGGCGAAGGAATACAACGTGCCGCTTCTCTGGTTCAGTCCTCCGGTCAGTATCTGGCCAAGAGGCCAAATGCTGGTGATCGGCGTTCCTATCCGAGAGGATCCGCAGGAAAACGAGCAGATGCGCAATGCCTTCAGGCACCTGATCGCGACCGCTGCGGAACATGGCTGGGGTGAATACCGAACGCCGCCGATCTATCAGGACTTCGTGCAGTCCACCTACTCTTTCAACGATCATATCCAGCGCCGCGTCAGCGAGGTTCTCAAGGACGCGCTCGATCCGAAAGGCATTCTGTCGGCAGGGCGCTATGGAATTTGGCCAAGGCATCTGAGGAAAGAAGCATGACTTCGCGGATCGCAAAGCGCCTGTTTCACACGGGACTGCTCGCCCTTGCCCTTGGCCTTGCCGGTTGCGAGGTCAAGTCCAACCCTACGCAGGAAGAGTCGATCCCCGGGACGCCCCGATTGCCGGAGGTCGCCAAGATGGACATCCAGGCTGACGGCCCCGGCTTGGGCAAGGCCGTCTACACCAAGTGGTGTTCCATCTGTCATTCTGACGGACCCGGCTATCCCGGCACCGTCGCTCTGACTGAACGCTATAAGGGAACCGAGATTTCCGGCGTTCTGCTCAAGCGGACCGACCTGGATCCGGATTTCATCAAAGGCGTCGTGCGTGGCGGGCTGTTCAACATGCCCAACTTCCGAAAGACGGAAATCTCGGACGCTGAACTGGATGCGCTGGCAAATTACCTGGCGAGCAGCAAGTAAACGGCGGGCATCACCAGGTACCTGGCGGCGCGGCTAAAAATTCAGGGCCGGGGATCTTGTGCAGATCCCCGGCCCTCAAACTATCTCGACGTGCGCGATGCTGTCAGGCGCCATCTATGACCGGATTGCGCAGTACACCTACGCCTTCCAGTTCAACCTCCACGACATCGCCGGCCTTCATCCACAGCTTGGGCTCGCGCGCCATGCCAACGCCTGCCGGGGTGCCGGTGGCGATCAAATCCCCTGGCTGTAGAGTCATGACTTCGCTCATGATGACGATCTGCTGGGCGATCGAGAAGATCATTTCATCCACGCTGGCACTTTGCACGGTCTTTCCGTTCAGGCGCGTTTCCAGTTTCAGGCCGGCACAGCCGGCCGGT
This sequence comes from Novosphingobium pentaromativorans US6-1, assembly GCF_000767465.1. Classification (NCBI taxonomy): domain Bacteria; kingdom Pseudomonadati; phylum Pseudomonadota; class Alphaproteobacteria; order Sphingomonadales; family Sphingomonadaceae; genus Novosphingobium; species Novosphingobium pentaromativorans. Next base: position 415,913 of record NZ_CP009292.1, on the reverse strand, counting down.
AACTCGTCGGCTGTCACCATGACCGGACCCAAGGCGCCGGTGGCGTCGAAGTTCTTGCCCATTGTCCACTGCGGCGATTTCCATTGATAGTCGCGGATGGAGGCATCGTTGAAGATCGAATAACCGGCGACATGGCTCAACGCCTCGTCCATCGGGATGTTGCGGCCGCCTTTGCCGATGATTGCCGCAACTTCGCCTTCGTAATCGAGTTCGATGGAGACCGGCGGGCGAACGATCGGCTGATTGTGGCCGATCAGGGTCGTCGCGAAACGGCCGAAGATTGTCGGATAGTCGGGCGGCGTGAAGCCTGCTTCAAGCGAATGATCGACATAGTTCAGGCCGACGCACAGGATCTTTCGCGGGCGCCTTACCACGGGAAGAAAGGTGATTTCTTCCCGGTCGAATCTCTCTCCGTCCAGAAGGGCGCGACCCACGGTCTGGAGGTCGGCGCTTGTCTGTACCAGCGTGTCGATGTCGCCAGGATAGCCGTCGTTGTCGCTGGTGAAGCCTCGCAGTTCGCCGTCGTTGGACTCGGCCGCGATTCCTTCCTTGTGCGCATGCTTGAACATCACGAGACGCATTGCGGGCTCCTACTCCTTTAAATGCATATATGCATTGATCGTTCTATATAAGAGACAATTGTCTTGGCTGAGCCTCTCGTCTTAGTCAAGCGCTCGGGGCTTTCCGTTGCTTGCAAAATCGTAAAATATAGAGAATGCATATTGCCCCTACGGAATAAAAATGGCTAATATGCAGCGGGCAGGCGGTTCGGCCTGTGGGCTCGATGCAGCAAGCGCCGGAAAACCGGAGGAGAGTGAGAGGGCATGTTACCACGGACTATTTTTTCCGACGAACATGAGATGTTTCGTGACGCCGTTGCGAGACTTGTTCGCGGTGAGTTCGTCCCGCACCATGAAGAATGGGAAGAGGAAAACATGGTCCCGCACGAAGCATGGTTGGCTGCTGGCGCAGCGGGCATGCTGTGTTGCACGGTGCCGGAGGAATATGGCGGCCCTGGGGGTGACTTCCTGCACTCGGTGATCGTAACCGAGGAACTGTTCCGACACTCCATTTCCGGTCCGTCCTTCATGATCCATTCGGACATGGTGACGCCGTATCTGCTGGATTACGGCACCGAAGAACAAAAGCACAAGTGGCTGCCCGAGATGGCCTCGGGTCGTATGCGCGCTGCGATCGGCTTCAGCGAACCTTCGGCCGGATCCGACCTTGCAGCGATCCGGACGAGCGCGAGGCGAGACGGCGACGAGTTCGTGATCAATGGCCAGAAGACGTTCATTACCGGCGGCTATGCGGCCGAACTCTTGCTGGTGGCCTGCAAGACTGATCCGGCGGCGGGCGCGCGGGGTATCAGCCATCATGGTCGAGGCCGATCGCGCCGGGTTCTCTCGCGGAAAGAAGCTCAAGAAGATCGGTCTCAAGGCTCAGGACACCGCCGAAATCTTTCTGGAGGATGTACGGGTTCCGGCCAGCAATCTGATCGGCGAGGAAAACCGCGGCTTTTACCAGATGATGAAGGAGTTGGCGCAGGAGCGTCTGGTACAGGCGGTGCGGGGCCAGACCATTCTCGAGACGGCTATCGAATGGACCAAGGACTATGTTCGCGAGAGGCCGCTTTTCGGTCGCACCGTGGCGGACTTCCAGAATACGCGCTTCAAACTCGCTGAAATGCACGCGCAGGCATCCGTGATGCGGGTCTATGTGGATCGCTGCATCGCTGCCCACATGGCAGGCGAACTGGATGCGACGGAGGCTGCCATCGCCAAGATGACCTGTGTGGAACTGCAGGGCAAGGTTCTGGATGAGTGCCTGCAACTGCATGGCGGTTGGGGCTATATTTGGGAATATCCGATAGCGCGTGCTTATGCCGATGCGCGCATCGCTCGAATCGCGGGGGGGAGCATCGAGGTGATGAAGCAGATCATCTCCAATTCGATTCTCCCGAAGGACAAGCGTTCATGAGCTGCATTTTGCGCTCCACGTGTGACGAAACGGCCAATTCTTCGGCCTTATGGCGAAGCCGTCTGAGTAGACTTGGAGGGTGGATCGTGCTTTTATCTTTCCTGCAAAAAGTGCGATTGGACGAGGTCTTGCGCAGCCGTTTCACCCGGCGGAGCGAACGGGTTTCCACGTAAGAGCGTGGCCATAGAAACAAGAAGATCCACAGGCCGCGTATAAGCGTGACTTACTGAGAGGAGCAATAATCATGGACATGCCCACCACGACAGCGGTGCCTGCCGATCTGCAGCCATTCATCGGGGAAATACTGGATGCCGATGCGCACGAGCACACGCCTGTAAATCACTGGCGCGAGGCCTTCGGCAGCATTACCGATCGGCTTGCCGAAGTGGTGCAGGCTTCCACCCACCCCTCGAATGAGTTCCAGGAGGCCGACGACACCGAGTTGACCCCTGACAACCTGTGGAATCAGAAGCGCGCTGCAGCCCCGGGCTCGTTCAACTTCGACCGGCGAGGGCCCGCGCTCGACATGATGGGCGTAAAGTCGCAGATGCTCTTTGCAGGTACGATGGGCCTCCAGGCCGTCATTCTGCTGGCGACAAAGGACGTGCCGCAGGCGATCCACGGTTCGATCACCGAAGGGCGTGAAAAGTACGCCCTGGACCTGATACGCGCCTACAACGAGTGGTGCGTGCGCACCAACGATGCGTACGGTCCGCGCGTCCGCCCCGTCGTGACGATCGTCGGTGAGACGGTCGACGACCTGATCTCCGAACTGAAGCATTGGAGCGCCAAGGGCATTCGCGCTTTCTGGACGCCCGCTTCCGTCCTTCCGGGCGGTGTATCGCCAGCGCATACCGATCTCGATCCGTTCTATGACATCTTCGAACAGGGGAACCTGACGCTCTGCTCGCATGTCGGCGCGGATCTTGGCTTCCTGAAGACCGAGCGCTGGCGCGACGCGCCTGCCTTCAGCGGCTTCAAGCTGGGCGGCGAATTCTCTCTCGATCCCTGGACGCTCAACAACATGAGCAAGGCGACCGAGAATTTCATGACCACGCTGGTCCTGGGCGGCGTGTTCGAACGCCACCCGAAGCTGCGCTATCTGGTGGCCGAAGTCGCCGCGAACTGGGTCGGTCCACTCGCCTACAGCATGGATATGTGGATCGAGAATTCGGGCGCCTTCAACAAGCGCAATACAGGCTGGGCAATGGAACTCAGCCCATCGGAATACGTGATGCGCAATATCCGCGTCGTCCCCTTCGAGTTTGAGGATGTCGGTGGATATATCAAGCGCTTCGGCCTCGAGGACGTCTACGTCTACGGCAGCGACTTCCCGCATATCGAAGGCGGCAAGAACCCGATGGGCCGCTTTAACGAAAGCATCAACGCCGCAGGGCTTGGGGATGCCGTAAAGCGCAAGTTCTTCTGCGAGAATGCGAAGTGGGTACTGCCCGATTGATGACTAGCTACCGCGACCATCGTCCGGCGCGTTGCCCGTGAAAAACGCGCGGGCAGCGCCAGGCGATGATGCAAGTATCGAAGAAATCAGGCCGGGCATGGCCCGGATCGCCATTCTCGTGCTGGAAGGCTGCCTGATTTCTTCGATTGCGGTGCTGAAAGACATCGTCACGCTGCTGCGGAACCTCGTCGACGAGCGTCTGGCCCACGAATCCTGGGTCATTGAGATGGACATTCCGCGTCTGCGCGATCCCATGGTCGCGCGGCATCTCTCGCTTGGCGGAACCAGCAAGCGCGCCTTTGACGGCACGATGATCGAAGTCGATGGGCCGTTGTCCGGTGACGAGTCCTATGATTTCATCTTCATTCCTTCCATGCCCTGGGACAGGGCCCTTGCGATCGCTGAGTCTGACCTGCAGCGGATCGGAACGTTTCTGCGTACGCAGCATGAGGGAGGAGCCGTCGTTGCGGCACAGGGCGGCGGCGTGGTGCCGGTTGCAGCTTCCGGCCTTCTCGATCGCCATGCCGCCGCGGTATTCTGGTCGCGCGCCGTGGCCTTTCGTGAACGCTTTCCGGCGGTGCGACCCGAGGCGGTAGAAACGATCACGTTTCAGAACAATGTCGGATGCGCCAGCACCATGGCAGCCGGACCGCCGCTGATCTGCCGCATTCTCGACCGCTTCATGCCAGCCTTCGTTGCGACCGCGTTGCGACAACAGGTTCTTGGCGAGGATCCACCGCATACGGACGACGAAATGGGAAACTGGGAACCGGAAGACCTTGTCGTGTCGCGTGCGCGCCTTTGGCTGGCCCAGAACTATCATGCGCAGTTTCGTCTCGCCGATCTGGCCGCGCTTGTCGGGGTCAGCGAACGCAGCCTCTCACGCCATTTCAATGCCACCATCGGCATGACTCCCCACGACTATCAGCGGGGTCTGCGCATGGACGCGGCCGCGCGTTTGTTGCGCAATACACCGATGCGGGTGGATCAGGTGGCACAGCGTGTGGGATACAAGGACAGCAGGTTCTTCGCGCGCGCGTTTCGCGACTGGTTCGGCATGACTCCCAAGATCTATCGGGTCCGAAACCGCACGAGGGCTGGCCGGGCCGCAGCGAAATGACCATATAACCGCCCTCATTTGGCAGGATCGATCCTTTCTTCGGTCATGGCAATCGGGCACGCTGGCGGGACAATGGGCGCTCCATGCGCCGAATACCATTAGGGACAGGATCGTGCCGGCCATCACCGAAATCAAGCAAGGACCGCCTCACGCAGACGAGGCACATGCCATCCCGGTCATTCACGTTGTGAAAGGCGAAGTGCGCAATGCTGCAGACGTGCTGTATCAGTCTGGCGGGAGGACCTATCGGCTTCCCGAGCTCGATCTGACCGAGCTTGTCTGGCCGCGCACGGCCCCGCCCCCGGCCTGGAATATCCCTCTGGCCGAGATTCTCGACTTCCTGGTCGCCACTGGGGAGGCGCTTAAAGCCGACACAGCGGGCCATCTAGCCTTCGCCCGAGACCGTATGATCGAGGCGGGTTCTTTTGAAACGGGCATTGTGCGAAGGTCGTATGAGGCGCTTCATACCTTGTTCGAACGCGACCGGTTGCTTTCTATGGTCGAGGGGGAGATCGGCAATCCCGCCGTGCTGGACGGATGGGTTCCATTTGCCAACCGCATCGGCGAACACGGCAAGATCCGCGCCTTTCCCGCACGGCTTGTGCACATTCTGGCCGGCAATGCACCCGGTGTGGCTGCGGTCAGCATCACGCGCGGGGCGCTCAGCAAGGGCGTGCATCTCCTCAAGATGCCGTCCAACGATCTTTTCACCGCGCCTGCGATACTTCAGACGATGGCGTCAGTGGATGCCGACCATCCCGTGGTTCGTTCCTTCAGCGCCGTGTATTGGCGCGGCGGTGACCGAGACGTCGAAGGCCGGATTTTTCGCCCTACCTTTTTCGACAAGCTGGTGGCCTGGGGCGGGGAGGCGGCGATCCGCGGGGCACGCGAATATATCGGTCCGGGCCTTGAATTGGTGGCCTTCGACCCGAAGACATCGATTGCGATGATAGGCAAGGAGGCATTGCAGTCCGCAGAAGCAATTAGCGAGACCGCCGAGCGCGCGGCGACCGATTCCACACCTTACAACCAGGCCGCCTGCGTCTCGGCGCGTTTCCATTTCGTCGAGGCGGGCGATGAGGATGCGGTGGATTCGTATTGCGCGCAGTTGCAGGCACGCCTGGGCATGGAAAGGCGAACTGCCTCGGTTCTGGCATCGCCGGTGACCAGCGAGCTGCAGGACGAAATCGAGGTACTGCGCGCGTTCGACGGTCTCTATCGCGTGTGGGGTAGTTATGAAGGCCGAGGCCTGGTGATCCGTTCCGATGAGCCGCTGGACATCTATCCCGATGGCAAGATCGTGAACGTGGTGCGGGTGGAAAGCCTGGAGCAGGCGGTGCGCTATGCGGGCTTTGCGACACAGACCGTGGGCATCTATCCTGCTGAACGCAAGACCGGGCTTCGCGATGCACTTGCTGCTGCGGGCGTGCAGCGCGTTGTGACACTCGGCGGCGCCGAAAGCCTGGCTACCGGCATGTCCCACGATGGATTCTTCCCGCTGCACCGCATGGTGCGTTGGGTCAACGACGAGGACTGAAAGGAGATTTGTGATGGGTGAAGCGATCGAACGTCTAAAGGCCCTGCGCGAAATGCCTGATGTCTTCGACATTCCCGAGGAAGTCCTGCGTCCCCTGCACATAGCTGCGACGCAGGAAGCTCTGGACGCGCAGCGGCCGCATATCCCGGTGCTGGACAAACGGGCACGGGACATGGGCATAGACCGCGTTCGCTCGCTGGACGACGTTGTGCCGCTTCTGTTCGCGCACAGCAATTACAAGAGCTATCCCGCGTCCTTTCTGGCTCAAGGGCGCTGGAAGGCCCTTTTGCAATGGCTGGCGATGGTTTCGACGCCGGACTATTCGGATGTCGACGTGGAGGGCATTGCCGACATTGACGATCTGCTGCAACGGCTTTGGGCTGCGGGTTACTGTGTGACGACGTCCAGTGGCACAGGCGGTAAACTGTCGATGGTCCCCAAGAGCACCGGCGACATGAACAGGCTCAAGGATTTCATCCTGCATTTCCGTGAGATGGAGCGGCCGTTGCCTCCCGAGCGCCAGTTCCATTTCTTCTGCTTCGGACCGGTACTGGGGACCTATACCGCGACAAGCATCAACGCCTTCACGATAGAGGGCTTCGCGCGACCGGACTCGACTTATGTGCTGATTGAGGAGCCGATGCGCAATGTCGCCATCATGCGCATGGCCGAAATGCGACGCCGCATGGCAGACGGTACCGCTACTCCAGACGAGATTGCGCAAATGGAGGCGCAGGCGGCAGCGCAATCCGAACAGATGAAGGAGCGTTTCGCCTCGATGGCGGACAAATTCCTGGAACTGCGGCATGAACGCGTATGGCTCTCGGCAATGACGGCGCAATTGTGGGATCTCATGCTGTTGGCCCGGGAAAGGGGGATCGAGCGCGCCGAGCTGGGGCCCGGCTCGGTCATAACGGGGGGTGGCGGGCGCAAGCACCTCAATTTGCCTGACGATTTTCAGGAGCAGTTGAACGACTTTTACGGCACACGGGGGCCGGCCGGTTATGGCATGTCGGAAATGAGTTGGCTTTACCCTGCGTGCGGTGCGGGTCGGTACCATGTCCATCCGTTCGCTGCGGCCCTGATACTCGACGAACGCGGCGAACGGCTCCTCGCGCGCGAAGGAGTGGTGGAAGGACGCTTCGCTTTCATGGACCCGACCACGGATTATCGCTGGGGCGGTCTCATATCTGGAGACAAGGTGACGGCCGATTTCGGTTCTTGTCCGTGTGGCCGAAAGGGCATGACGATTCTCGATCCGATCCGCCGTTACGCGGACATCAATGCCGATGGAGACAAGATCGAATGTGCGGGCACCATCGATGCCTACATTCGCGGCGGCTTCGCGCAAACCGCCTGAACCCATTCGTCCTGCGGCACCGGAGAATGGGTGGCGAGGCAGCTATAGGTTTTTCACCTGGGCTATGGACATTCTATCTGTTCAAATACTATGAACATCGATGTCGGGCTGCCCGCTGAACACGGCACCCGGCCCAAGCTGGGATTGGCTCGGCAAAGACAAGGCGGTTCGCAGGCCGCCCGAGAGGGATGCTATCCGCTTGTTGAGCGGCAGGGGATCGATGCTTTCATGAGTTTGCGTTTACCGGAAGCCGATGCGGATGTCCTGGCCCGCAGAGATGAGATCGTCGCCGCTATGCGCGCGATCGTTCCGGGAGAGGGGGTCATCGACGATCCGGACATGTTGCGCCCTTATGAATCGGACGGGCTCACGGCGTATCGGCAACCGCCCATGCTGGCTGTCCTGCCCGAGACGACAGAGCAGGTCTCTCTGATTCTGCGCTGGTGTCACGACAATGGCGTCAAGGTCGTGCCGCGCGGTGCGGGAACGTCATTGTCCGGCGGCGCGCTGCCGCTTGCCGACGCAGTGCTCCTCGGCATGGCCAAGTTCAACCGCATTCTCGAAATTGACTATCTCGACCGCATTGCCGTGGTGCAGCCCGGCGTTACCAATCTGGGGGTCAGTCAGGCTGTTGCGGACGAGGGGTTTTACTATGCGCCCGATCCTTCCAGTCAGATCGCCTGCTCGATCGGCGGCAACGTTGCGGAGAATAGTGGCGGCGTTCACTGCCTGAAGTACGGGCTCACTACCAATAATGTTCTGGGCGTCGAACTCGTCATGATGGACGGGCAGATCCTGCGCCTTGGCGGGCGCACGCTCGATTCTGCCGGCCTCGACCTGCTCGGTGTCGTCGTCGGCTCCGAAGGACTGCTGGGTGTCGTTACCCAGGTCACACTGCGAATCCTGCCTCAGCCGGAGATGGCCCGTGCCCTCCTGATCGGTTTCTCAAGCGTGGAGGCGGCAGGGCAGTGCGTTGCCGACGTCATCGCCGGCGGCATCATTCCGGCCGGGATGGAGATGATGGATCGTCCCGCCGTTCATGCCGCCGAGGCTTTCGTCAACGTAGGCTATCCGCTGGATGTCGAGGCCTTGCTGATCGTTGAACTGGACGGCCCGGAAAACGAGTGCGCCTATCTCATCGGCGAAGTGGAACGCATAGCACTTGCGAACGGGGCAATTTCCTGTCGCATTTCGCGTGACGAGGAAGAGCGTCTGTCTTTCTGGGCGGGCCGCAAGGCTGCCTTTCCTGCGGTAGGCCGACTGGCTCCGGATTATTACTGCATGGACGGCACAATCCCCCGGCGGCGGCTGCCGCAGGTCTTGCGGGGAATATCGGAGATGTCGGAGCGCCATGGGCTTGGCGTCGCCAATGTCTTCCATGCCGGTGATGGCAATCTTCATCCCCTGATCCTCTACGATGCCAATCAGCCCGGACAGTTGGAGCGGGCCGAAGCGTTCGGCAATGACATCCTGCGTCTTTGTGTCGAAGTCGGCGGGGTCCTGACCGGAGAACATGGCGTCGGCGTTGAAAAGCGGGATCTGATGCCTGTGATGTTCAGTGAAGTGGACCTTGCGCATCAGCAAAGGCTGAAGTGCGCCTTCGACCCGGATCTCCTGCTCAATCCCGGCAAGATGTTTCCCGTTCTTCATCGCTGTGCGGAACTGGGCCGCATGCACGTCCATCACGGGCAAGTACCGTTTCCCGAACTCCCGAGGTTCTGATGGCTGTACTGGCCCCAGACGACGAAATCCAACTCGCCGAGGCGATCCTTGCAGCCGCCGCCGAAGGCCGTTGCCTGAATTTGCGCGGCGGCGGCAGCAAGGCGCAGATCGGTGCACCGGCAGATCATGCCGACATCCTCGACATGCGTGCCTTCCAGGGGATCGTTGACTATGACCCGGCCGAGCTGGTGTTGACGGCGCGCGCGGGCACGCCGCTTTTCGAGATAGTCGCGCTTCTTCGTGATGAAGGGCAGTCGCTTGCCTTCGATCCCTTCGATCATGGCCCGATTTTCGCGCGTCCTTCCGGCGCCGCCACCATCGGCGGTGTCGTTGCCGCTGGAGTAGCCGGTTCCCGCCGCCTGACCGCGGGAAGCGTGCGCGATCACTTGCTGGGTTTCTCGGCAGTTTCGGGACGAGGAGAGTGCTTTGTTGCCGGAGCCAAGGTCGTCAAGAACGTGACCGGCTACGACTTGCCCAAGCTCATGGCCGGAAGCTGGGGAAGGCTTGCCGCTCTCGTCGAAGTGACGCTCAAGGTCCTGCCTGCGCCGCGGGAGAGTGTGACGTGCCTTCTGGGCAAGCTCGATCCGACACAGGCGTACATCGCGATGGCGCGGGTTCTGGGCTCTTCGGTGGGAGCGGCAGCGGCGGCCTATCTTCCTGCGGACATTGCGAATGGCAGTGCCGTGACAGCCTTGCGCATCGAAGGTTTCGGCCCTTCGGTAAAGGCGCGCGTTGCAGCGCTCACGGCCATGTTCAGCGATCAGCTTGCCGTCACAGAAGCATCGCCGTCGCAAGCTGCTGCGATCTGGGACAGCCTGCGAACGCTGGCGCCGCTTGACGATGCTCAACCACTCTGGCGCCTGAGCCTGCCGGCACGATCGGCAGCCGAACTCGTGGCCGAGCTTGGCGCCGACGAGTGCTGGATGATGGATTGGGGCGGTGGTCTCCTCTGGTTAAGCAGCGCGGCGGATCCGCAGCTTATCCGCAAACGCGCAGCCAGAGCGGGAGGGCACGCAATGTTGGTGCGCGGCGATCCCGATTTGCGGTCTCGTGTGCCTGCCCTCCCTTCCTTGCCGCCGGCCAACGCAGCGCTGGAAGCGCGGATAAGGCGGGCTTTCGATCCCGCCGGCGTGTTCGAGACGGGCCGTTTCGGGAAAGTCGGCAATGCAGACTAGTTTCTCTCCATCCCAGCTCGCCGATCCCGTCATGGCATCGTCGGAGGCGATCATCCGCAAATGTGTGCATTGCGGATTCTGCACCGCGACCTGCCCGACTTACGTGCTGTTGGGAGACGAGCTGGATTCGCCTCGCGGTCGAATTTATCTGATGAAGGAGATGTTGGAGAACGAACGCCGGCCTACGGCGGAAGTCGTCAAACATATCGACCGCTGCCTCTCGTGCCTGTCGTGCATGACGACTTGTCCTTCCGGCGTGAACTATATGCACCTGGTCGACCATGCTCGCGCCTACATCGCCGAGAATTATCGCCGGCCCTGGCAAGAGCGCCTGATGCGAGCATTGCTGGCCTCCGTCCTGCCTTATCCCCGTCGCTTCCGACTGGCCCTGGGGCTGGCCCGGTTGGCGCGGCCCTTGGCGCCCTTGCTGCGGGCAACGGCCGGGCTGAGGCCGCTCTCGGTATTGCTCGACCTGGCACCCAGGTCGCCGGTACGTCCTGAACCGGTGCGCAGCAGCACACCAGCTGCGCCGAAAAGTCGGATAGCCCTGCTTCAGGGCTGCGCCGAACCGGTATTGAAGCCGGCGATCCGCGCCGCCACGATGCGGCTGCTCAACCGTCTTGGCCATGAGGTTGTTCTCGCGCCGGGGGAAGGATGCTGCGGCGCGCTTGTCCATCATCTGGGGCGCGAGGCCGAGGGCCTGGCTGCAGCGCGGCGCAATGTCGATGCCTGGACTGCTCAGATAGAGGCTGGCGGGCTCAGCGCTATCGTCATCACCGCATCCGGTTGCGGCACCACGATCAAGGACTACGGCTTCATGCTGCGCAATGATCCGGCCTATGCTGACAAGGCCGCAAGGGTCTCGGCGCTTGCCAAGGATGTCAGCGAATGGCTTGCCGAACAGGAAGCTCTGCCACCGGTTACGCAGACCAGTCGTCTGAAAGTCGCCTATCAGGCTGCATGTTCGCTGCAGCACGGTCAGAAGATCACGACTGCAGCCCCGAACCTTCTGCGCGCTGCCGGTTATGAAGTGCTAACCCCGAAGGAAGCGCATCTGTGCTGCGGCTCGGCGGGCACCTACAATATCCTTCAACCCGATATCGCCGGACAGCTGCGCCAGCGCAAGGTCGAGAATCTGGAGCGCCTTGAGCCCGATGTCATCGCGACCGGCAATATCGGGTGCGCAATGCAGATTGGCGGGGCTACGCGGCTGCCTGTCGTTCACGTCGTCGAACTTATCGATTGGGCGACCGGCGGCGCCATGCCCGCCGCCTTGGAAAAATCAACTGAAGCACACAGGAAATGAAACATGTCGGCAATTACTTTGCAGCAGGCCAGGGACATCATCGCGGCGAGCCTTGCCGAAGGCGCGAAGCGGGGCCTGAAGCCGTTGGGTATCCTTGTTCTGGATGCCGGGGGGCATCTGATTGCCTATGAACGACAGGATGGCGCTTCGATCGGACGCTTTGCAGTTGCTATGGGCAAGGCCTCGGGCGCGCTGCAGATCGGCGTATCGTCGCGCAAGATTGGCGAAATGGCGGCGGAACGGCCGACATTCGTGAGTTCACTCGCTCCATTGCTCCCCCATGGCGCCGTTCCGGCGGCGGGCGGTGTTATCGTCGTTGACGACAAGGGCAGTGTCCTTGGAGCGGTCGGTATTTCGGGCGATACCTCGGACAATGACGAAATATGCGCCATCGCGGGCATTGCTGCCGCAGGGTTGCTCGTCCAGTCGTAAACCGCCAGCGCACGTGAAGTATCGGCAGGGCGTCTGCCGTCGACCATGAAAATAGCGGTGGACGCGCGACCGCGCGCCCGCGTAGAGGATCGTCACGGCCCGAGGAGGCGTGACTGATCATGCATCGGACGACGGAAAAGAGTGTGCGCAAGAAGGACTACCATCACGGCAATTTGCGGCAGTCGTTGCTCGATACAGCATACGAGATCGTTTCGAAGGATGGGGCAGGGGCGCTTACCACCAAGGATTTGTCGCGAAGGCTAGGCGTTTCCGCACCCGCTTTGTATCGCCATTACCGGAGCCTGCGCGAGCTGCTGCTGGGCGTTTACGCCCTGGCGATGCAGGAATTGTCCGCACGCATCCTGGCAGCACGGGCGGAAACTTGTGAGCCTGGCGACCAGCCTCGTAGGGTGGCGGAGGCGATTATCGACTTCGGTGATCGCAATCCGCACCTTTATCGCCTCGTCAACGAGATGGAACTCGTGGAGGAGCAGGACGGCGATACCGAAGCCTATCGTCTGCACATTGCTTTGAATGCCGAGATCGACGAGGCATTTCGCGCCGCGAATCCAGGAATCGAAGGCTCGGCCCTGCGTGAAAAGACACTGCTGATGTGGTTCATGATCTTCGGATATGTTTCGGTGCGGCGCATTCAGCCGATCAACTCGGCCGTCAACGATCCGCAGGAAGGGGCCGCCTTGCGCGAAAAGCTCATACGCCGGGCAACCATGCTCGACTGACGCGCCGCCCCAGTTCGGGAGGAAAGCATTTTAGCCGGGAATTGGTTCGCGCGGACCTGTCAGATCTGCGTGGCAGGGTGGGCAAGGGCCCGCTAATTGACTCGGATGAAGCGTGAATCCAGAGCCAAGCCGCCCAGTCCCTTCCGGTGCTTCAACTCCTCGCCGGAGGTGATCCGGCTGGTGGTGTTGATGTATGTCCGCTTTCCGCTGTCGCTGCGGAACGTCGAAGACCTTTTGTTCGAGCGGGGTATCGACATTTGCCACGAGACGGTGCGATTCTGGTGGAACAGATTTGGTCCGATGTTCGCGGCTGATATTCGCCGCCGGCGGGTCAGCCGCATGAAAGGCTTTTGCCACTGGCAGTGGCAGTGGCATGTTGATGAGATGTACGTGAAGATCAACGGCGAGATGTGCTACCTCTGGCGCGCGGTTGACCACGAGGGGGAGATCTTGGAAAGCTATGTCACCAAAAGCCGCGACAAAGCGGCTGCTTTGACCTTCCTGAAGAAGGCCCTGAAGCGCCACGGCAAGGCAGAGAAGATCGTCACCGACGGGCTTCGCTCCTATCCGGCCGCCATGCGTGAACTCGGCAACCTGCAGCGCCGAGAGATGGGACGCTATCTCAACAACCGGGCGGAAAATACACATCTGCCGTTCCGACGACGAGAGCGGGCCATGCTGCGGTTTCGGCAGATGATCGCCGCCTAGAGAATGCGTGTTCTAGAGAGAGGCTCGTCCGGTGGAGAGCGGTTCGCAGAGGACTGACACCTCCACCCTGCGCTCATCAGGTCGCCGATCCTGATTTTGACCAGATCGCAGCCTCGCAATTTGCTGTCGATGGCGAGATCGAACAGGGCCCGGTCACGCAGACGCTTGTGTTCGTCGAGATAGAAACGGATCGCCCAGATATCGCGAGGCTTCAGCGGGCGCTTGGGTCCAACGTTTATGCCTGCATTCCAAGGGCGTCGGTCATGTATGGCGGGGTCGAGGTCTGAATGTCCCATGATCATTCTCCGATGGCCGGAATGGCCAGCGTGAGTATAGGATCCATTATTCGCGTCCGCCGACGTGTGTCGCGCGACACTTGACATTAGCGCGCCGCGGGACTATGTCCGAGCGATGGAAATAGAGAGCATCAGGCACAAAGGCCTGCGCCGCTTCTTCGAGACGGGCAACGCCAAAGGCCTGGTTGGAGATGCGGGGCGGCTGCGCAAAATGCTCGCTTTCATCGACGCCGCGGAAAGCTTCGAAGAATTGTCGGTGCCTCCGAACTTCGGATTGCATGAACTGACAGGCGATCGGAAGGGGAGCTGGTCGATGACGGTTACGAGAAACTGGCGAATGACCTTCGGTTTGAATGATGAAGGCGCGCTAATCGATATGGATCTGGAGGATTATCATGGCGCTTAAGATGCACCCTTCGCTCGCGGTCCATGTGGGGGACTGGTTGAAGACTGAAATCGTGGAGCCTGCGCAGGTCAGCGTGACGGCTTTGGCCGAGCATTTCGGCGTATCCAGACAGGCATTGAGCACCTTGCTGAACGGCAATGCAAACCTGTCTGCCGATATGGCTATCCGATTTGAGAAAGCGTTTGGCATCAAGGCTGACACTCTGTTGCGGATGCAGACGACCTATGAGCTAGCCCAGGCCCGCGAGCACGAGCAGGACATAAAGGTCGAGAAGTTCGCAAAAGCTGCCTGACATCGCCTGAATTCCTGCCGTTGAGAGGCTCGGGAGGCATCGTCGAAAGCGGTCGGATGTTCATGTGCCCGCATCGGCTCCCCGACAGGATCGAGGAGCCGATAGCGGCCAAGCTCCAGGGATCGCGAACGGTGAAACGCAGCTATCCTATAGGATTGCTGATTAAAAAAGGGATTTTGTGCGGGTCCCCATTCGCATTGTAAGGATCCGGCTGCCGCGCCTGTCCGAACTCCAAATATTATTCCTGAATTCGTGCAGTGATATTTCGTCCATGTGCTAAAGAGCCTTCATCACCTGATTTCGAACAAGCTCCACGTGACAGAGGGATAAGTTTTTACCCTCGCTTGATGCAGGAGCGCGCGCCATGTGCCTCAATCAATTACTTCAGGACGAACAAATCGCGCTGATGCGATATTCCGCCGCGACCGATCCGACGGAGATCGATAGATACGGACGCACGATCGAAACCATCGGCCTGTGCCTGGGATCTTTCCCTTATCGCCACCGTCCCTATTTCCCCCGGAATGCGACGGGGCGGCTGATTGCATTTTCCCACCTGCGGCCTTCTGCCGACCTATCGATCCGGAACAACCAAGCTGGAGCCGTCTGAAATGGCCAAATCACAAAAACGCAGCAATCGCGAGCTTCGCAAGCCCAAGGTGGCAAAGCCGAAGTCGCCCACGGCACTCGCGGTCCAGGAAACGTCCGCGGTAAAGATGATCGTCAAGCCGAAAGGCAAGCACTGAGATGGCTTGCACACACCCGCGCTCCGGATCGCCTTTATCGGCAATGCCCTTCCGCGCCGCTGCGGCATAGCCACCTTCACGAGCGACCTGGAACTCGCGGTCGGGGCGCTCGACGAGATCGCCGAAACGACAATTGTCGCGATGTGCGAGCCGGGTGCTGACCACGCCTTTCCTTCAATCGTCGGAAAGACGATCCGGCAGGAGGAAGCTGGCGACTATCGGGCAGGCGCAGACTTCATCAACCGCGAAGGGTTCGATCTCGTTTGCCTGCAGCATGAGTACGGCATCTTTGGCGGTGACGCGGGCGCGCTCGTCCTCGACCTGATCGCCAGGCTCGACGCTCCGCTCGTCACCACATTGCACACGGTGCTCGACCGGCCGAGCGCGGCGCAGCGCCGGGTCATGGATGCCATAATCGCAGCATCCGCTCGCGTGATCGTCATGGCCCGCAAGGCCCGTAAGATACTGATCGAAACCTACGGCGCCGACCCGGACCGGATCGATATCATCGGGCACGGCATTCCCGATGTTCCGCTCGTTTCGTCACGGGACGCGAAAGAACGCTTGGGTTTTGCCGGGCGCAGGGTCATCCTGACCTTTGGGCTGATCAGCTGGAACAAGGGAATCGAAACGATAGTCGAGGCGATGCCGGAAATCGTCAAGCGATCCCCCGACGTCGTTTATGTGGTGATGGGCGCGACTCATCCGATATTGCACGCCGAAGAGGGGGAGCGATATCGCGACAGCCTGGTGGACCGCGTTCACGAGCTTGGCCTCGACGACCATGTCGTCTTCATCAACCGCTTCGTCGATCGCCCCGCACTGCTCGAGCACATCGCCATGTGCGATGTCTATGCCACGCCCTATCTGGTGGAATCGCAAATGACCTCGGGCACTCTGGCCTATTCGCACGGCGTGGGCCGCCCGGTCGTCTCCACGCCCTATTGGCATGCCGCCGAACTGCTGGCCGACGGATCGGGCGTGCTGGTCCCGTTCGACAATCCTGCCGGCTTCGGACCGGCGATAGCGGCCCTCCTGGGTGACGAGACGCAGCGTCTGGCGATGGGGCGCAAAGCCTATGCCGCCAGCCGTCCAATGACATGGGCCAATACGGCGCACCGCTATGCCGCCAGCTTTCGCGCGGCCTGCCGAGAGGGCAGGCTTGCGACATGCCCCGGGCCGGGCACGCCCGCCGGTCCCGCCCCGAAATTATCGTGTGCGCTGCTCGATCCAACGCTCCCGGCGATGGCCCTCGAACATTTTACCGCCATGTGCGACGACACTGGTATGTTCCAGCATGCTGTCCATGCCATACCCGACCGCGACCATGGATATTGCATTGATGACAATGCGCGAGCGCTGCTGCTGTGCTGCAGCCTTGCCGGGGGACCCGATGCGCCGCTTGCCGGCCGCCTGTCGTCGACATTCGCGGCCTTTATCCAGCATGGCTGGAATCCCGACAACCGGCGCTTTCGCAACTTCATGGGGTTCAACCGGCAATGGCTGGAGCCCGCGGGATCGGAGGACAGCCACGGACGCACGCTTTGGGCGCTCGGCACCTATAGCGCACATGCCTGTGCGCCGGGACGCGCGCGCTGGGCGAAGGGGCTCTTCTGCGAAGCGCTGGAAGGCGTGGCAGCCTTCACATCCCCGCGCGCATGGGCGTTCACCCTGCTCGGTCTCGTTTCCTATTGTGCCGCATACCCCGAAGATCACGCGGCTGCGCGGACGCGGGTTCAGCTCGCCGGCCGCCTGGAAGGACTGCTGCGGGCGAACGAAACCCCGGAATGGACATGGTTCGAGGATGGCCTGAGCTATGACAATGCGCGGTTGCCCCAATCCCTGATCGTCACGGGGGGCGCTACGGGCGCGCCGCATCTCGTCGATGCCGGGCTCCGCAGCCTGCACTGGCTCATTGCGATGCAGACCGCGCCGCAGGGGCATTTCCGGCCTGTCGGATCGCACGGTTTCCTGCAGCTACCCCGCAGTGCGCCGCAGCCTTTCGATCAACAGCCCCTGGAAGCGTGTGCAACGATTGCGGCCTGTATCGCGGCGCGGGGCGTCGATCCCGATTTCCCGTGGCGAGCGGAGTCGGAGCGTGCCTTCGCCTGGTTTCTCGGCGCGAACGACCTGGCCGTCGAGCTTGTCGATGTCGCAACCGGGAGTTGCCGCGATGGGCTTCATCCCGACCGGGCCAACGAAAACCGGGGAGCGGAATCGACGCTGTCCTATCTGCTTGGGCTGGCCGATATGAAGCGGCTGGATGACGCGGGCTGCCCGACCGCAGCACCACGGGCCATGCGCGCGATCACACCGCTGCCGATAGGCACCGTCGATGCGTGAGGCTGTCACACCGCACGCGCCATTCTTCAATCGGCAGGCGCTCCATCTGCGGCCCGATCCATCGCGCGTCGTCGTTCGCCCGTTCCGGCCTGCGGTCGAACCCAGGGATCTGAACCCCGTCGACAAGACGCGGGCCAATCACATCGTCGATCGCGTCCTCGCCCTTGGGGAGGACGAAACGCTGGAACTGCTTGCCGCAACGCTGCGGAACTTCGACGACCGGCACCGAAATCTGCCTGCGATCTTCGAACGGCGCGCGGCGGAAATGGAAGACGCCCTTGCCAGCCACGCGGCCTTTTCGAAAGCGCAGCGCCAACTCGTCGGCGCCTATTTCCTCCATGAATACAGTTTCGAGGCGGCCGCCCTGTTCAACCCCAGCATCGTGCTGCATCCGGACCAGTCGGGATTGGCCGAGGATTGCGGCCGCTTCATTCTGAGCCTGCGCGCGGTCGGCGAAGGCCACATCTCGTCCCTGACCTTCCGGTCTGGAGTCCTGGCCGCCGACGGAACGGTCTTCATCGACCCGCCCGAACGGCTTGCCGGCACGCCGGAGGTGACGGCCCGTCTAGGCGATCATCTGGAACTCACCTTCGATCCCGACAGCGATATTGCCGAGCGGGTGATCTTCCCCGTCACCGATATGCAGGCGAACGGGATCGAGGACGCTCGCTTCGTGGCTTTCAGGGATGAAGGACGAACCACCTATTATGCGACCTATACCGCCTACAGCGGTCGCGGCATTCGTTCCGAACTGCTTGAAACCAGCGATTTCCTTTCATTTCGGATGGCACCACTCAAAGGCGTTGCGGCGCGCAACAAGGGCATGGCGCTGTTTCCCCGCAAGATCGGCGGACGCTACGCGATGATCGCGCGCCACGACAATGAAAGCCTTCACCTCATCACCTCCGACACTCTTTACGATTGGGGGCTGGGCGAGGTGATCATGAAGCCCAAATATCCGTGGGAGTTTGTCCAGATCGGCAATTGCGGCTCACCCATAGAGCTTGACGAGGGCTGGCTTCTCTTCACCCACGGCGTCGGACCCGTGCGCCACTATTCGATCGGCGCCGTCCTCCTCGACAAGCAGGACCCGTCGCGTGTGATCGCTCGCTCGCGCGAACCGCTCGTCCAGCCGGAAATTGCCGAGCGACAGGGGTATGTTCCCAATGTTGTCTATTCGTGCGGCGGCATGAAAGTCGGGGAGCGCATCCTCCTGCCCTATGCCATTTCCGACGCTTTCTCGACCTTCGCCACGATCAAGACGGCCAGGCTTCTCGAACTTCTCAAAGACTGAAAGGCAGATCTTGCGGTCTACGTGAAGGGGCACTTTCCGCCACCGATCTCTCATTCCGCCGTTTTGGGATTCGAATGTGTGCGATGGCCGCAGTTTGGCCGCGTCCGTGCGAAACAAGTCATTGCACTCGGCGCACGCGGGAGCAGACGAAAGCGCGATGTGCCGCTTAGCCATTGGCGCGCTGTGTCGCTATGGGAAGACATGATCCAGATTCTAATCGATGCCGACGCTTGTCCGGTAAAGGACGAGACCTACCGGGTTGCTGCCCGCTACAAGGTACCGGTCGTTGTCATAAGCAACAGCCCGATCCGCGTGCCGCGCGATCCGCTCATTTCGCGAAAGGTGGTGAGCGACGCCTTCGACGCAGCGGATGACTGGATCGTCGAGCATGCCACCACAGGCACTGTCGTAATCACGGCGGACATCGTGCTGGCGGACCGGTGCCTGAAACTCGGGGCGACGGTCATCGCTCCGACCGGCAAGCTATTCACCAGTTCATCGATAGGCAGCGCCATCGCGACAAGGGCGATCATGGCCGACCTGCGCGTCGGCGGCGATATCGTGGGTGGACCGCCCCCATTCAGCAATGCCGACCGCTCACGCTACCTGTCGAGTCTCGACGAAACGTTGGTGAAACTGCGACGGCAGGCTTGATGCCGGTCGCCGCGCTGCGGCCGGGATTCCGTTCAATAGGAAAGCGGCGTGGGGCGCGAATGCATGAAAGCGAAACGTTTCACTCGGCCCTCGATCAGGTGCTTGGCGAGCACGCGTCGCATGATCGCGGCGCCGTCGCCGGTTACAGTGACCACATGGGTGCCGCCGGCGGGCAGCGGCTCGATCGCGCTGATGGCGACGTCCGCCCCCTCACAGTGCGCGATGACTTCGGCTTCGGTGAGAGCCACATTCATCGCCCGGCTCATGGCGAGAGCCTCCCGCGAGCGGCCGCCAGCGGGGGCGTGCGAGCACCAAGGTGCTGCTGCAGCGCGCCGATTCGCGAAGCGAAGCAGTCTGCCTGTGCGGCATATCGGCGATGCTCGCTGGAGGTTTCGGTTCGATCCGCGCGGATCAGCGCGATCTGGTGGCGGGAAAATAGTTCGTTGAGGTCCACAGCACCCCTCCCGTCATGTAAGCGGGAGCGCGCATGGTCTCTCTGCCGCGCGCGCCTACGGAATACGAATGCGCGCAGTGTTCAGTAACATGGGGATTTCTGCCGGAATTACAAGCAACGAAGAGTGCCAGGATCAGGACAGCGCCTACCTCTGCACGCCCTCATGTGTGTGGGGAGGACCACACACGCCTGAAGAGCGGCCATTGGCTGGCTCAGATTGGATCGTCGAGAGCTGCCATACATTCACGCACTAGCCCGCCTCGGGGTTGTTTCCAGCTGGAGGCGAAATAACAATTGAGATCGGTAGTTCTGCAGGTCTGCGGGGTCGTGTTGGCGTCGTCACTCGCATCATCGCAGGCCAGACACCGTCAGATCGTTGGCAATTATTCCGTTCCATTGGGTGGGCTCAAAGGTTTCAAGCGGGCTGCCGGCGACACGCCCATCGCGCCAGACCCAGTGCGTAGGCGTGGTTGTGTCGAAACTGAAACCGGGCGACAGCCATAACGGCTCTGCCAGGAGTGCATACCGGACTTCAGTCCGGCGCATGAGCCGCACCAAGCCGGCAGGCGTGCGTCGGAATACCTCCCGCCGTTTAAATGGAGTGATGGGATGTAGTGATAGGCGCCAACCCCCACCATCGAAATGAAAGCCTCGAAAGGCTGGATCGTAATTCCACCGTTCGACCACGAGAATATCGGTACGCACATCTCGCACCATCTCGTCATGCAAGCACAACCCCTCCCGCCGGAATTCATCCAGTTTATCCCACAGCGGTGGTGGCGGGGGTGGAACGTCGCGTCCAGTTTCTGCGCTTGAGGCATACACCATTTGCAAACGAGCGCGGTTGCATTCCGGACCGATCGATCCGAGTGAAAAGCGATGAGCGGGGCTGGGCAGTTCGGGCCCATTTGACAGCTTGTCGAGCGGCACTTGGGTAATGCTCTTCGCGGTGCGTGAAAATAGAAGCCGCTGGCAAGTGTCCGAACATTTACCCGGAGAGCCTAAGCCCCTGTCAATTGCGTGGGTGATCGAAAGATTTGGCTGCAATATTGGAGGGGTACCGTGATCTTGCGCGATCAGGAGCTGGACGCGTCGTTCGGTGATTCCGTTGGCCCACCATGGAATGCCAAAGCCGGCGGCCAGCGGGAGTATGGCGGCCACCGCTAACATCGCTAGATGCGGCGTCCTGTCTGACAGTCGGCGCAGGATCGCATAGATTGCAAGCGTCGGCGTTAAATATAGCCATGCCCCCGGCATAAGGGCGATAAGCCACCCCAAGGGAATGCCGATAATCGTCAGCATGAGCAGAACGATTACCACTGGCATGAAAAGCGCGCAGCCCGCTCCCAGTGTCAGCAGCAACCAGGAATAAAGAAGGCGCCGATCGAATGCATGCATGCTGTTCAAACTTCCGGAGCAAGATTCAAATGATATTTTGGGCGGCGACACGAGCGCATTTCCGCACCTATTTGTTTCGCGCCCGTTTTCCCCGGCGGCCGACTTGGCGCAAGGTTACAGAAATTGGAAGAATTGGATTATGCAATCCTCGACCGCGCCGTATTGCGCAAGTGGCCGCCGCCGCCTTAAATGCTGCCATTCACCGGACAAAACAGGCCCGTCGAAAGCCGACCTTCATTCACCTCGACCCCGGAGAGCTGGAATAACTGGGCTTGGGACATTGCCGTCATTTCTTTGATGTTGTCGAATGTCAGGTCTCGGAAGCAGCCGACGTTTAGCGTTGGCTTGAACCGCAATGCAGAATGACAGAAATGCGCTGTCGGCCCAATTGTGGTATTTGCGCGCGCCATGGTATGATGACGTGGTGCTGGAAATCTGGACAGGGTGTTAAGCTCATCCCGACCTAAGGAATGGACGGGAATGAAGAAGACGAGAAAGCGCTACAGCGCGGAATTCAAGGCGAAAGTTGCGATGGAGGCGATCCGTGGTGAACTGACGCTGGCGGAACTGGCTGCGAAGCACGGCGTCCACCATACGATGATCGGGGGATGGAAGCGTCAGGCGGTGGACGGGATGGCCAGCCTGTTCGACGGCGGTGAGCAGGCGTCGAAGACGGAGACCGAAGCGGAAATCGAGAAGCTGCATGCCAAGATCGGGCAATTGCTGGTGGAGCGGGATTTTTTGGCGAAAGCCTCCGGTCGATGAGCGCGGGCCAGAGGCGATTGCTGATCGAGCCTGCTCACCAGCGCCTGTCGATCGCGGCGCAGTGCCGCCTGCTGTCGATCAGCCGGTCTTCCTATTATTATACGCCTGCGCCTCAGAGCGAGGAGACGCTGGCGCTGATGCGGGTAATCGACGAGACGTTCATGGACTGTCCGTGGTACGGCAGCCGGCAGATGGTGCGGCACCTGCAGCGGCTTGGTCATGCGGTGGGCCGCCGCCGGGTACGACGGCTGATGGCGCAGATGGGGCTGGCGGCGATCTACCAGCGCCCGCGCACGAGCGATCCGCACCCGGAGCATCGGATTTATCCCTATCTGCTGCGGGACATGAAGATCGAGCGGCCCAATCAGGTGTGGTGTGCGGACGTGACATATCTACCGATGCGCCGAGGCTTCCTCTATCTCGTTGCGATCATGGATTGGGCCACCCGCAAGGTGCTGGCCTGGCGATTGTCCAATACCATGGACGCGGCTTTTTGCGTCGAGGCTCTGGAGGATGCCATGGCCCGCTTTGGCAAGCCGGACATCTTCAACACCGATCAGGGCAGCCAGTTCACTTCGCAGGCCTTCACCGGCGTGCTGCGGGCGGCCGAAGTGAAAATCAGCATGGATGGCAAGGGGCGCTGGATGGACAACGTCTTCATCGAGCGCCTGTGGCGCTCGGTGAAGTACGAGTGCGTCTATCTGCACGCCTTCGAGACGGGTTCCGAACTGCGCGCAGGCCTGTCCCGCTGGTTCGCCTATTACAACCATCACCGGCCTCACTCACGCCTTGCAGGCAAAACCCCGGCAGAGGCATATGGGCAAATCGACGCTTCAGATCATGGGGGGCATGCCCCCCATGATCTGATCACCAGAATGGCGGCGTAAACAACAACCGGATGAGCTTAACTTAGCCGCAAACCTGTACAGGAAGGCGGGACCACCTCATGACGCCTTGGCCGATCGAACTCGCGGATCAGGAGAATAGGCGTTGGATATCCTGGTGATCATGCCGTTCGGCGAGCATCAATATGTGCGCGACGAGGCGATCGCATCGACAGATTTCGACATCATCTATCATGAAATTATCGCGAAGGCGGTCAGCGAGACCGGAAACATCGCGGTAAGGGCCGACGAGATCATCGGCGCGGGCGACGTCACCACTCAGTTGATGGACAGGATCGTGTCCTCTCCGGTGATGATCGCGGATCTGTCGATGCCGAACGGGAATGTCTATTTCGAGCTCGGCGTGCGCCAAGCGGTTAGCAATCACCGCACGATCATCATGGCGCTGGAAGGTACGATCCTCCCGTTCAACGTCCGCAACCGGCGCGTTCTGTTTTACCAGGCGGGCGACGCCGTCGAGCGCGCCGAGTCGGCGACGCGCCTAGCCCGTTGGATCGAGCAGGTTGCGGCGACCGCATATGCCAGCCCCGTTCAGTTGCATCTGAAGGCGCTGGGGCTCGCCGCCGACCCTGATGACGCGGAATCGTTTGAGCGCGATCTCCGGGGCAAGATCGACCGCGCCACGACCCTCGAGCAGTTGAATGCCGTGTGGAGCTGGGCGAAGGCAGTGCCGGCGCCGCCTCCATTCGCACTGCTTGAGCTTGCCGACAAGTTTGCCCGGCTCAAGGCCTGGAAGACCGCCGCATCGATCGCGCGAGTGGCTCGCGATGCGCGGCCTGGCGACTATGAGATCCATCGTCTTCTCGGCTGGTACCTCAGAAACGACGGAGAGGAAGGCTATGAAGAGGCAGAGGCCAGCTTCCGGGAAGCGCTGCGGCTCAATGGCGGCGATCTCGAAGCCTTGGGGATGCTGGGTGGCCTGCTGAAGCGGCAAGGCCGCTACACGGAGGCGGCCGAGTGTTATGCGAAGGGCGTCGGCGAGGCGCCGGACAACCTTTATCTACGCGTGGCCCACGCGGGCATGCTCCTGATGTCGGGGCCTAGTGCAAATGGTCAGGCGCTCGCGCTCTACGCAAAGTTGGCCGAGGATTGCGGCGACGAGGATGCCGTATCGGACGAATGGGCGAACGCGGTCGCGGGAGAGGCCGAGTTCGTGCTGGGCAACAATGCGCGTGCGCTCGAGCGCTATCGCACCGCTCACCGGCTCGCCAACTCCCCGACGGTGCTTGCCTCGCCTGCGGATCAGTTGCGGCAGTTCGCGAGCGTGGGCTTTCGCGCAAGCGAAGCGCTCGATCTCGCCGCGCAGCTCGATCAGTGGTCGAGCGAGATCGCCGTGCGCTCGGGGACGGCGGCGGGTCCAGCGTCAGGCGTCTCGGGCACGCGTTCCGAGCTTCCCGTAATTATCCACCTTTCCGACCCACATTTTGGCTACAAGGTGATCGACGGCAAGAATGTTGACATGCACCGCTTCCGGGATGGCGATTATTCGACCACGCTCGAGGCGCATATGCTGGACGAGTTCGTATCGAGGAACCGGCCGTTCACATTCGATCCGGGAAGGCTGTTCGTGGTGATCTCCGGCGACATCGTCTACCGGGGTGTCGAGGAAGAATTCCAAGAGGCGCTGAGTTTCTGCACCGCGATGGCGGACAAACTCAGGATTCCGCGCGAGCGCTTCGTCTTCTGTCCGGGCAACCATGATGTCAGCTGGGCGGACGCGCAGATCGCGCGCGGCCGGCGGTTCGACAATTATCTGAACTTTCTTCTGCAATTCTACGGCGAAACGCTTTTCCGCACCCTATATCCGCTGGTGACCTGGGATTTCCGCGTAGGAACCCCGCGACCCGAACCGCACGAGATTATCGGAATGCACCGGTTCGGCGGACAAGGCATCTCTTTCGTCTCGCTGAACTCTTGCGTCTACGAGACCGACCAGAATCATTACGGATTGTCGGCGGCAAACAGATAAAGGCCGTGCAAGCGCTGCTGGCCGACATTGAGGCCGACACCGTGGCGGTTGCGGTGCTTCACCACCATCTACACCCCTATCCCGATTACGGCGAGAGCAACGAGACTGCCGAGCATTGGGTGGACAGCTCGACGATCCGCGACGCCGGGCTCGTTGAGCGCTTTTTGGAACGCAACGGCTTCGACATCGTGCTCCACGGGCACAAGCATAAAGCGCAGTTGCGTGAGACACTGGTCCGTGACCGCGGATCGAACGCAACGAACCGATTGATTGTGTGCGGCGCCGGCAGCAGCAGCGTGCGCTCGAAGGAGCTCGAGCATTCGGTGCCGAACCAATATCAGGTGATCGAATTGCTCTCGCCGAAGCGAAATCCGCAAGCGGCGTTTCTGCGTCTGGACTGGCGCGAGTTAGCGGTC
Source organism: Novosphingobium pentaromativorans US6-1 (assembly GCF_000767465.1). Classification (NCBI taxonomy): domain Bacteria; kingdom Pseudomonadati; phylum Pseudomonadota; class Alphaproteobacteria; order Sphingomonadales; family Sphingomonadaceae; genus Novosphingobium; species Novosphingobium pentaromativorans. Next base: position 390,436 of record NZ_CP009292.1, on the reverse strand, counting down.
TCAGCGGAAGCGGAATGGATCACCGCATGGTCATGTCTGGTAGATGGCTGACGTCCCATGCTGCTCCCATCCGTCTGCGGCAATTTGCCGCCAGTTCTTATTTGCCAGCATCCTCGCGATGACCGGTTGCGCCGCATTGACGCGGTGTCAGGAACCGGTTTGCAGACGCCACTTTCCGCAGCGCTTTTGCCAACGCCGCTAGGCACTGCGCCTAGATGGCGAGTTTCCATTGATCTCAAGGGCTATTGATGCACGGACAAACGTCGGCCTTCGGGATTGCGATCGCAATCGCTATATGACCGAGATCAGGGCGCGTTGCTGCCAGACGCCTCGCGCTGGGAGAAGAGCAGGTTCTGGCAGAAGCTGTCGTTCAAAGCCCGCGGAGAACGACGCATCTTGGTCGGCAGGAGAAACGCTAAGTGTGGTGAGAATCTCTGCAGATTGGCCGCCAGCACGGACCTTTTCACGGCTAACCGTCGTAATTCGATGATGTCCAATCTTCCCGACCATGCCGGACGCGTAGAATGATGACCTCGCCCTCATTTCCTACATCATAAATCACCAGGTGTGCCTTGTAGGGATGCACGCGAACTGGCGGCGAAATTTCCTCTCGCAAGCGCGCGGCATGGGGATAGTCTGCGAGAAACGCGAAAATCGCACTCAGCCCTTCGTGATAAGCGTCAGCCTGCGGCAAGCCAAACTGCTCGATGCCTTCCAGAAAAATGGCTGTCAGATCGTCGGCTGCGGCGCGTGTTAAGTGAAAACGTGGCACAGTCAGGCTTGCAGGCCTGCCTGGTTGATCGCTCGCGCCCGGATATCCGCCATCGTCTCATCGCTCAGACCGCCAGCTCGGGCGTCGTCGACAAGGCGCTGCATGGCGGCAATCTTGTCGGCGCGTTCCTGGTCACGGCGGATAAGATCGCGCACATAGTCGCTGGCATTGCTATACCGACCAGTATCAGCTTGCGCTTCCACCCATTGCTTCATCGGATCGGGCAGTGAGATGTTCATCGTAGCCATGGCAACCTCCATGCCCTGAAATAGCAAAGCTTGGCAAAGCTTGTCAATTGCTGCTCAGCCATGACCTACCCCCACGAATAGGGACAATTATGCAGCCGACGCCTCGCAGCACTTCCCCCTGCGGCTGCCAGACGTTCTTCCGTTGGCCAATTCTGGCTATCGGAGAATGAACATGGAAATGCCTGAAACCCAACCTACATCCGCCAAGCGTCAGGTCTGGAACGCAGGTCGCGCTGTCGGCGCGAAGCGGGCGCTGAAGCCGAAGCAAATTTGGGAGATCCGCTTTTACCTCAATCAGCGTCGTCGCCTTCGAGACCGGGCTCTGTTCGACCTGGCGATCGACAGCAAATTGCGTGGTTGTGATCTCGTGCCAATGAAAATCGGCGACATTGTCAGCGGCGGGCAGATCCGAACACGCGCCATCGTGATGCAGCAGAAAACCGGCCGCCCTGTGCAGTTTGAGTTGCTTCCTGATGCCCGCGCCAGTCTGCTGGCTTGGCTTGAACGCCGTGGCGGCACGGTGGACGATTATGTCTTTCCAAGTCGGGTCGATCGCAACGGCCATCTCAGCACCCGCCAATATGCCCGGCTTGTCGATGAATGGGTGACCGGTGTGGGCCTGATGCGAAGCGAATATGGCACCCACTCGCTGCGCCGGACGAAGGCGTCGATCATCTACCGGGCAACCGGCAACTTGCGCGCCGTCCAGATCCTGCTCGGTCATAGCAAGATCGAAAATACGGTGCGGTATCTTGGGATCGACGTGGAAGACGCGCTTGCCCTCGCCGAGAATACCGAAATTTGAACCGTTGGCTCCCCGCACCGCTGGCGGGGAGCCAACTTTGGTGGGCCTTGGGACTTTGCTGCCGTTCACTGTCGACATACTGAATGACTGGGTTCGCTAACACCGGCCAGTCAGCGTCGACCGGGGTTCTGCCAAAAAGCCGAAAATCCGAAACCGACGCCAATGCGGTCATATTGGGAGTTAACCTGAAACGTCAGCTTTGTGCAACATTTCCGGTCTTCCGTCACCGGTCCGACATCCTAAAAGTTGCCGTACGGCTTATACCTCCAGAGGTTAGGTATGGGGTGAGCAGTGGAGAAACGCACTCAATTCGACAACACTGCCGATATCAGTTGAGCTTAGTTGGATGCCCCTTTTAGTGCTGACACAAACGTCTCAAGAAACTTTGTCTCACCATCTATATTACCGTCACTGAGTTGGGGGCCAATGCTAATCGTCTTAGACCTTATGTGCATCGACTTGAGGAATGATCGAAGCAATTCCAGTTTGATAGATTCTGGCACATCGGAGGATTGAAAGAACACTGCAAGCTCAGAATAATTCAGAATTCTATCCTGGATATCAATGAGATATTCCCTCTCATTGTTGACATGCTTCAAAATGACCAACGCTATTGCCATGCCGAGGCCGCCCGTTGCCGTGCTTGACACGACTAGGAGCCAAGCATTTGGCAGCTTTTCTGTTGTTCCGAATGCCTGATACAGTATCATGATCCAGGTGATGACAGGGACGGAGATCAAGACAATTGCAATTGTCAGGCCGATTTTTGTCAATACAAGCGACCCGCTTTCCTTCTTTGAAAGGTAATCTCTGAGTACAGCCCGATATTCAACAAGGCCTTCGCAAATAGGCCGCTCGTCAAGATTGTCTCGAATATCTAGATATTTCGCGGATTTTGGCCAGAGAGAAAACATTCCATTAAGAAAGTTGTTTGTGTTCCCCGCCCGCTTTTCTGGGGCTCTCATGAGCCGGAGAAAGCGGACGCTGCTCATAATGATCGAGCCAAAAGCAATAAGCGCGAGGATAATCGTTACAGCCATAGCGACCGATTTGAATGGCCCATCCTCGTTGGCAAATGAGCTGGCTATACCGGTCAAAAACATACAACCCATGGCGACGAGTGCGGGGAACCATGGCGATTGGGGAATGCTGCGCAATTTCATGCTCGAATCCTAAACCCGGTTACCAGAAAATTACCTGTCTAAGACTTAGTAACCATTTCTCGATGCTCCAATTGTAGATTTCAAGTGGTTTGTTGACTGCCCAGACGAGGCGATTGGTTCCAGTAAATGTTGGCACGTCAATACCGGATGTTCCTGGATGTGCTTGAGAGGCAAATGCGCTGACTTTGGCCCAAAGCCGCCGTGTCACCGCAGACCGAGCAAGGTCCGCTCTGCACCCTAGTTGCAGTCATCAGCAGGATCCAAGCTCGATCCCGTAAGCGGTATGGCGGCTTTCGGCCGCAGCAGGCGTTGTCCCTGATTGCTGTGAACGACCGGCTCTGGGTCGGGAGTTGCCACCTCGGCAAGACGGGCCAATCCGCCGACTTTTCGGCCGTTCAAGGGCTGGCTGGCAATCCCCGAAACCGGACATTGCCAGCCATCGGCGGATCTTATTAGAGGGGGCGATGACGCATCACACAAGCGCAGCCGATCTCACCTTCGCGAAAGACGGCGCGGAACACTTCCATGCCGCTGCTTTGAGTGCGCTTCCGGGTATTCGATCAGCATTGTCAGACATTCCGTTGCATCAGGCCGGAGTCCGCATCCACGGTGCCAAAACGCTTGTGCCGTTGCTCGCCGCAAGAGGCCCCATAGGCTCCCTTGCGGCTGCGCTTCAACCAGCACCCTGGACCGCCCAGCGCGGCATGTACCTGTGCCAAGGTCGGCATGCCAAGCGGCGCGAGAACGACCGCGGCGGCCTGCAAGACCCTGATGGGGTGTTCGTGATTTCGGAGATACATCTGATAGCCCCGGCTGCGATATTCCGTGAGGAAGGCGTCCGGTTCAAGCTTTGAATCGACGACGAATTGCCGCAGCGCGGCGAGCCTTTCGCGAGGAGGCGGGCGCACACCGCTCGAAGCCGGCGTAGAAGGCTTCGAGGTGGGGGTCATGGGGGGTGGGACGCGGCAATATGGCGATGACCTGGCCGTCGGGAGCCGCGCCGGCCGCATCCTGCATGTCGACGGCCGCGCGCGAGCGATAGAACCGGATTTGCGGCGCGTAATAATGAAACATGCGCGCGCCGCTCTTCCAGCCAAGAACCTGCGCATATTCCTCGACCATCCGCGACTCGTCGGCGGGATCGCGCGCGGTCCGTATGATCGTGAGCAGGGCGCGCAGCGCGTGTTCGTGCCGCAGCCGATGGGGCGTGACCGACGCCAGTCCAAGCGCGTCCAGCGCCGTGCGGAAGTAATGGCGATGGTAGAGGGCGTAGCTGATGGCGGTGCCGTGCGGCGAGAGGAACAGCGGCGTATCGGCCAGTGCCTGCACGCCATGCCGGCGTACCAGACGCCGCGCGGCGCGCAGTGTCATGCCCGAAGCTTCGGCGCGCGGGCCTTCGAGGTAAGCGATGAGGCGCGCCTCGGCGGCCTGGGTCAGGAACAGGACCTTGCAGCGCTCTCCGCGCGAGCCCTTGTTGGGGGCGTCGATTTCGCCCCCGAAGTCGTATTTCGCCCAATCGGCCAGGGTCAGCGCGAGCGCTTCGGAAATCCGGAATCCGCAGTTCGCCAGCAACCAGGTGACTTCGGCCAGACCCGCGGGCCAGGCGCGGGCTGCTTCGAGGATGGTCGGGGTGTAGACTGTCAGGCTGAGATCGACCGGATGCTCGTGCATGCCGACGACGACGAATTGGAGCCCGGCGTAGCGTGCGAAGGGAGAGGCCCAGGGAGGTGCCGGCATCGTCTCCGCCATCCTCCTGTGGATGGCGACATCGTCGACCAGCATCGGGTTGGCGTGGGGCCACCGGCCCCACGCCATCAGGGCGTCGTAGCAGTGCTTGAGCGTGAGCAAGGCGAGGTAGATTTGCTGGGCGGAAGCGCGAGATGATCCGGCGGCTCCGGCGGCTCGCCGGTCGCTGCCGGGCGCCTGGGTTTTGGCGGCATGAACGGTCCAGCTGCCATCGTTCAGACGGCTGCGGCGGAGGGCACAGCCATTGCTGCGCACCAGCTCGCAAACCGCAAGGCGGGCTTCGTCGGCGTTGGTGAGGAGGCGATCGACCCTGGTGGGGCAGGTCCCGGCCCAGCGGTCGAGGCAGCGGCGAAAGGCGCCGATGTAGTCACTGACGGTCTGGCGCGGGCGGCCCCGGACCATCTCGCTCAGGGCGAACGAAAAAGGCTCGATCACGCGGCAGGCTGGATCGATCAGGTAGTGCGAATAGAGCGGGTGATCGAGCGCTGTCACGGTGAAATGCGGGTATGGTCCCGGCGCATCGGGACCGGGCTCGAGCGCAGGCGGCACCGCTAGCGCGCTTGCGGGGCCCGCGGTCGCTTCGGGTTCGGACAGGCTCATGATCGTCTCCCGGTATGCGCTGTGTCTGGAGCTGCAGGGCGATGTCCGGCTCCGGACCGCGGCGGGGGTCAACGGCGCGCGTTCGGCGCCGCGCGGTGGTGATAGCGCGATGTGCGCAGGCTTCTGGCCAGCGCGAGATGGCCGAAGGCGCGGGGACGCAGGCCCTGGCTGGCGCGGACCGAGGCCGGGGGCCAGGCGGTCTCCCGGCCGGAGGACCAAGCCGCCGCGCGCTCGCCTGGTCGTCTGCGTCCTCGGCGCGCGGATGCAAGGTTGTGGGGGGGCGGGGGCGGCGGCGAGGGCGGCGGCTCGCAGGCGGGCGCGGGCGCCTCGGGGGGTGGCGGCGTGGGCGCCGGGCGGCCCGCGAGCAAGACGCGGGGCGCCGTGTCGGTGCAGTCTATGACGATGGTCAGGTTGATGCGGATGCCCTTAGCATGAGGAAACTCAGCCATGATGAACCTCTCCGGTCTTGGCCTAGCCGCGCGGCGTCAGCGACGGCGCAGCGAGGGGGGGAGAGCGGCAGGGATCGCAGGAAGGTGGACTGCCGGTCCGGGCGCTCGGGTGCGTTCGGCAGGCGGCACGGGCGGCGCGCGAGGGCGCCGGGACGTGTGCTGCGCGGGGGGCAGTAGATCCCCGCTTGTGGGGCGACCCGAGTCTAACGGGGCCGAGTATAGGCTTGCCGGGCCCGCGATGGAATCGAAATGATCGGACGGGTTCGTGGCGCGCTGCGGGGCGAGCCGGGCGTCTGTCCGCAGCCGCGCGGCGCGCCTGTCAGCGCGGCTACGGCGCGCTGCCGCGCTGGCCGGCGCGCCGCGCGCGATGGCGCCCGCAGCACCGGTTCTGGCGCGCGGATCACATTCCGAGCACCGCGGGGACGGCCCGCGAACCGCTGGTTTTGCGGGCTTTTGCCGTGCCCGCGCGCCGCTCGAAGCGAAATCGACGAACGGTCTCTTTCATATTGATATGGCATTGGTTTTTACATAATGATTATTATCATTGCAATTGGCTGTAAGGGGGTGACTTCTATTTCGAAGTGCGAATTCCGAGCATTTTGGAACTCTGACTCCCGGTCGAGGAAATCGCATGGCACCCCCTAACGACAACTTCGCCTGGATAAGCGCGAAACGATCTATCGCATGAACGAGGCGCGTATGCTTGTGAGTGTGTCTGATCGTATGTCGGCTGGCGGCCCGCAGGTGACGAACAACTCGGCCAGAGCGGCCAGCAATCCTCGCTCCAAAGTTGCCGCGCAATCGGCCACGCAAGGCACTCCCTGCGGGCTTCATCGTCCGCCCCACGCGGCGTCTTGCGCTGTGTCGCACGGTTCTGCCAGAGTACATGATAGACACGTCGCTCGGCCACCGACATCATTCCCCGGATATGATGATCGATACAGCGCCCTCAGCGCGCGGGGCTTAGAAGTTTCCTGGAGTGTGCGTTACCCTTGCACAATGGCACTCATCGTATCGGCCTCTTTCCAAGCCTGAGCCTTGATCCGATACATGGCAATTGCGGTTAGCACGACGAAGAGTTCAACTGCGATGAGAGGCACCAGTTTGCCAACGAACCCGTCCAGCCCCAGCGGATTTTCAAATGGGAACAGCGGAGCGAACACATTTGTCTGTACGATCACAGCATAGACAATGTTCACCCAGGCGAACCACTTCGGCAGGATTGGGTCAGCAGAGTGATCGCGGAAAATGGCAGTTGCGAGCGGAAAGGAACTGAACAGGGTGAAGATGCTGCCCAGCAGGAAGAACTTTCCAACCTCATGAACAGCCTTGATGACGTCGGGAGACAGATCCGGCATTGACGCAGCGGCCGCAAAAAAGACCGTGCCGAAGAACGGCGAAAGCACCGCAACCAGACCGAACGTCAAGTGCATGAATATCAACAAGAGCGAGCGCGGAGCCATGCGAACCATGGCGACAGAAATCACGACGACATAAAGGCCCCAGAACAATGTCGACAGGCTCATGAGAATGCAGAACCAGATGATCGATTGGCTATGCATTCTGTAATTTGCGGCAACATCAGCAGCGCTGGTGCTTGCGGGTATCATCATGGGATTACCCGGAATCATGCCTCCAACCAGGATCAGCACAGCAACCGATAGGAACCCCAGCGTGTAGAGCTTGACATCCTTTATCATATTATTCCTCCTCTCCCCTATTTCAGAAATTGAAACCGATCCGTGCTCCGTAAGTGCGAGGAGGATTAGTTGTGGCTGCAACGAGATTTGCGAATGAATAGTTCACAGAATTAACTATGAAACGATCGTTTTCGATGTTGCGAACATAGGCGGCAATGAACCAGTTTCCGGTCTTCGGTTCGAACTTGACCTGAGCATTTGTCTGCCAGGTTGAACCTTGCAACATGAAGGGGATGTATTCATATCCCGTCCAGCGGCTTGAGCGGAATTGCGTATCCACCGAGGCGATCAACCGATGATCGCCAAGGGGAATTGTCTGTTCCGCCCCCAGGTTGATTGTCCACTTTGGTGAATTGAACGCCGGATTCCCGGAACAATTGAAAACGTACGTCGGCACGTTGCTGCCGGAATCGACGCCGGGCGTAAACGGGCATCCTACGAACGGTGCTGGCCGGCCCTGCTGCGGAACGGAATACGTGAAGCGATCGTATTCCGTGTGCAGATACTGCATGTCGGCACTGAGACGAGTTGTCGGGGTCGCGGCGATCCGGAGCTCGACTTCTGCACCGTAGTTGGTAGATCCGCCGACGTTCTGGACGAAGAAGCCCGGTACGCCCTGGTTATCCGTGCCAAGTGCGGCGATCTGCTGATCCTTGTACTTCCAGTAAAAGCCTTCGAAATTGAGCTGGACACGATTGCCGAAGAAGCGGTTCTTACTGCCTATTGTATAGGCAGTGATCTTCTCGGGCTTGTATGCCTCGTACCCATTGACGGGTTGCAGGCCGCCGACGCGGAATCCGGTCTCAACGGTTGCATAGAGCAGAGAGCTGGGACCAACATCGTATTCGATGCCAGCTCGCCAGGTGAAGCTTGATTTGGAAGTACTGTCGTCGATCTCGATAAGTGCCGAACGGCTCAGAATAACCCCCGGATAGGGGATACCATTCGGATCGAGGTAGGGAACCACTCCGCCGGGCCCGGACGGGGAAAGATTCGTCAACCCCAGGCCCTCGACGCCGTCAGTAACCGTAAAGAGCGGTGCATTTGCGCCGATGCATGGAGTGGGCAGGGTTGCGCAGATAATCGTGATATTTTCTGAATCGTCGACCGCAGCCTTCTTGTCATGGGTAAAGCGTGCACCGCCGACAAGGCGCAGGCTCTCGCTGACATTAGCCGTTATTCGCGTAAATGCGGCAACCGACTCGGCTGTGAGGTTCAGATTCTGGTACGTATTAAGCGTACTCTGGTTCGCGACGATGTCCTCGACCTGCGTTTCCTTGAAGTACATGGCTCCGATGGTGTAATCGAATATTCCGATTCGCTTGCCTACGAAACGGCCTTCAAACGAATACTGTTCCTCCTTCGCCTGAACTGCCGTCAGGAATGGCAAGGCCGAGTTGATGGTATCGCTCTTCGAATAACGCCAAGACGGAATGATGGTGAGATCGCCAATCGCTGTCTTCAGATTGGCCTCTCCGGTAATCCCGTAGCTGTCGCGGCGAACGAAAGGCGTGTCGGTGAACGGTGAGAGAAAACGACCGGCCGGGGCCACGAAAAAGGTCTGGCGATAGGCTTGAGCAACTGGATCGAAAGTGCCGATCGAGGGAGCAAGCGGGCTGGGCGTCTGGGTATAGTCGATGCCATTGAAAGCGTAACTTCCCAAATACGTCCCGCCGGAACCGCGCCCACGCAGGGCGCTATAATCGGCACCCACGCGCACTGTCAGGCTTGGAGTCAATTCACCCATCATCTGAACGCGGATCGATTTCGTGTCGCCGTCCGACGATCCATCGGACAAGTATCCGTCGTTCTTCACCATGTTGCCAGAGAGGCGGAGTGCTCCGTCCTCCCCCATTGGGACGTTGACTGCGCCCTCCAGACTTATCGCGTCGTAATTTCCATAGCTACCGTTGACGTAGCCTGTGAAAATCCCGAGCGCAGGCTTGTTGGGAATGACGTTAATGGCCCCGCCCGTGGCATTGCGTCCATATAAGGTGCCCTGGGGCCCCTTCAGGACCTCTACACGTTCCAGATCGTAAAAGAAGCCAGCCGTACCGGCAGGCCGCCCGATATACACATTGTCATAGTTGAACGCGACTGCAGGATCGAAGCTGGGGCTGAGCGTGAAGTTGCCAACACCGCGAACGAACAGGCTCATACCGCCTGCACCCGAATTGACCACGGTCAGGGACGGAACGACCCTTGTTAACATTTCCGGGCTTGTGACCCCAGCCTGCTTCAGAGAATCAGCCGAGACGACCGCGATCGGAATTGCGGCCTTTTGAACATTCTCTGTCTTACGCTGTGCAGTGACAATGATCTCGCCTAGCTGGGTAGCGTCCGATTGAGCAGGCGCAGATTGCGCGTGGCCCGTTTGCGCACATGCCATCGCAAGCATGGACGACATTGCGCCCAATACTATCTTGTTCATTGGTCCCCTCCCTCTTTTTCTACCTGCATGCTGCAGTTGTCTGAGAGGGAACCAGAACCGATTATTTCGCAAAGTCAGTTGATGAAAAGGCAACGATGTAAGCAGCTGGCGAAGGATAACGCTGCTAACCTTGTCATTATTTCAATGCGAAAGGGCCGGTTATCCATCGCGCCAGCCAAGCAGTGAAAAGCACAATTCTGGTTTGTGCTCTGCCGCAACCAATCGATATTTGTGCTCTTTGCGCCAATGCATGAGCAGCGTCAGCCCCCTCACGATGTACTGGACACCTGCCAACGCAGCGGCGGTGAAGCCTGCAGGTCGGGCTTCATTCGAAGCCCCATTCCAGCACGGCCTGTCGGCGCTTGGAGACGGGAGGCCAGGGCACGTCGAAGTTGAGGTTCACGCCTGACGCGGTGAGCGACGCGAGGTCGAAGGCTGTATCGGCCGCCTGATCGGGATGCAGCGCAGTGCGCTGGTTCAGCAATTTGCGTGTGGCTGCAAAGACTTGCGGCTGGTTGATGCAATTGACTGCGAGCAGAGTGTCGTCACGATAGTAGAACAGGCTGAAACGTCCGGCGCTCCGCTCGCCTCTCAGAACCGTGCGGTCATGCCCTTCAGCGATGCCGACGGATTGCAATCGCAGCTTGTACTGGTCCGACCACACCCAGGGTGTCTGGACATAAGGCAGTTCGCCACCTGCCGCAGAAACTCCGGCGGTGCGGCCCTGCTCCACTGCATTGTGCACGGTCTCCAGACGAATGCGCCGCCCGATGAGAGGGTTGGGATGATTGGTGCAATCGCCGGCCGCGACAATCGCCGGATCGCTTGTTCGCGCAAATTCATCGACGACAATGCCATTGTTACAGGCCAGCCCTGCTTCGTCGGCAAGTTCGACATTGGGGATGGCACCGATACCGACCAGGACCATATCGCCTTCGAAGCACCGGTCATCGGTCAATCGCACGCCAAGCCCGCCAAATGCGCGCGGTTCGATACGCGCAACATTGGCTTCGAGCACCACATCGACGCCATGCATCCGATGATGATCCAGCAGGAATTCGGCGACGCTGCCTGCGACCACCCGAGGCAGAAGCCGATCGCCTGCTGCCAGAAGGGTCACGGCGATACCGCATTGGACCAGCACGGCGGCCGTCTCCAAACCGATGAATCCCGCCCCGACGATAACGGCATGGCGGGCCTGACCCATACGGGCGCGCAGACTGTCCACATCGGCAAGTGTGCGGATCGAGAAAACATGCGCGTGATCGGCGCCGGGTACGTCGAGCCGCCGGGCCCGAGTGCCGGTGGCGATGGCAAGCCGGTCATACCCGAGATTCGTTCCATCCTCGCAGACGACCCGGCCAGCGGAACGGTCGATGGATGCAACCCGGGTCCCCAGTGAAAGATCCACCGCATACTTCTCGTAGAAGCTGGAAGGCCGGTAATGCAGCCAGTCTTGTCCGAACGCCCCGGTAAGATATTGCTTGGACAGGGGGGGGCGCTGATAGGGCAGGACAGGCTCTTCGGCGATCAGCTGGATCCGGCCCGCAAATCCGTGTTGCCGGGCCGCCTCGATCAGCTGTACCGAAGCCTGCCCGCCGCCAATGACGACAAGCCTGTCACTCGCCTTGCTGTGTTGGGTCATGCCTCAGGGCTCGAGATAATAGATTTGCGGTTTGGCACCCCGGCTTTCGGCCAGTACCTTGTGTTCGCGCGTTGCCAGCAACTGGGCGACCTTCGACTGCGGATCGTGAATGTCGCCGAAATGGATCGCGCGGGTCGGGCACACCACGGCGCAACTGGGGTCCTGGCCCCGATCGACCCGGTGCGCGCAGGCGCTGCACTTGTCGGCCACGCCGTGCACACTGTCGAATGACAGCGCATCGTAAGGGCATTCCTCCGCGCAGCGCTGGCAGCCGATGCACTTGTCCTTGTCGAGCATCACCAGCCCGTCCTCGTCGCGGCGCCACAATGTAGCGGTCGGGCAAGCGCTGACGCAGGGGGCATCCTCGCAGTGATGGCACATGGTCGGCAGCCAGTGCTGCGTCAAATTCGGGAATACGCCTTGCGGCTTCTCAAACACCGGATCGCGGTTTGAATCCAGGACCCGCAGCCGAAACCGGCCCGTTTCCACGTCATTTTCCACCTTGCACGCAATGACGCAGGTATCGCAACCAATGCAGCGCTTCATGTCGATGACGAAAGCCAGTTGTCTTGTACTGCTGGTTGTCACGCCTTTTCCACCTCCACCAGATTGTCGAAGAAGTTGAAGTTGCTTTCCATCAGCCTGTCCTGTGCGGGATTGATTGTCAGGTTCATCACATCGCTGTGATGACCTTCGATGAAGTCCTCGCGCTTCCAGCCTTGCGGCAAGTTGACCGAACCCCTTCGCATCGCTTCAGTCACCGTGATGCGCACCTTGAAGTGACCGCGGTCGTTGAAGACGCGAACCGCATCGCCGTCAGCAATGCCGCGCTGGCGAGCATCTTCGGGATGAATCTCCAGTCGTGGCTCAGGCAACTGTTCGCGAATGTAGCCCAGGCCCAGATGCTGGCTGTGAACCGAATGGACGTGGTGGCTGTTGATCAAGGTGAGCGGATAGCGCCTGGACAGTTTGCTGCGATGCCCTTCGAGAGGCTCCTTGAATACGAGGGTCGCTTCCCCGAATTCAGCCAGTTCCTCCTGATAGATGTGCATCTTGCCTGAGGCCGTCGGGAACTGCAGATCCTGGAAAGGCACGTAGGGCGTGGGAAGCGCCATCTCCACCGGACCCTCGCGCAATTGATCGAGCGTGATCGCGCGGATCAGAGGATGGCCGTGATCGCGCAGGATGCCTTCACAGACTTCCTCTGCGCTCATTCGCCAGGGACCACCCCGGCCCATATGTTCCATCAAGCCGGCGAAGATCTCCCAGTCGCTGCGCGATTGTCCCACCGGAGGAACCGCGCGCTGGCGCAACTGGACGTAGAAATTCTCGCCGCCACCCACAATGTCGAGTTCTTCCTCGAGAAACGAGACGCACGGCAGCACGATGTCGGCATATTCCGCTGCCGGGGTCATGACCTGTTCGGTAACGGCGAACAGGTCCAGTTCCGGAAGCACTTCCTTCACGAAGCGCTTGAAGAGCGGAGCCTGCGTCCCGAAGCCGTATTTTGTGAGCCACAGGCTCTTGACCGGGTGGGGATGCCCGCTGGTGATGATATCCATCATGCGCGTGCCGGGCAGCGTTCCTCCCACCTTCCCGTCGGGGACAACCCACTGCGATGCAAAGTCGAGCGCCGTCACCATCTGCAGCATTGCGCCGTCCATCCAGTGGACCCCGGCGTGCGGCTTACCGATCTTGCCGCACAGGGCCCCGAGCGTCATGGCTGCACGAAAGGCGGTGTGGCCATTGAAATAGCGCTGGACGCCCTGCCCGAGAATGATCGTGGCAGGATCTGTGCGGGCATACTCGATGCCAAGTTGGCGAATGGTGTCGGCGTCCAGACCGCACAGATCGGCCGCCTCCTCGATGGAAAAGCCATCCCAGTCGGCTTCCTGCACATCGAAGGCCGTGCGGCATCCAAGCGTGGTACCGTCCCTAAGCGAAACCTCGATCGCGCCGCGCAGACGCGGCCGCAGGGCCTCTCGGGAAGGCACGATCGATGCGCTTTCGTCATCCCAGACAAGATAGGCGTTTCCGCCATCTTCCTTCAGGTCGCCTGCGCGCAGGAACATCCCATTGTCGCTGCGTACCAGGAAGGGTGCGTTGGTATTGGCAGTGACGTAGGGTTCGTCGATCAATCCGCCTTCCCTGATCGCCGCGATCATGCCCATCAGCATCGCGGTGTCGGTACCGGGCCGGATCGATATCCACTGGTCAGCCTTGGCCGCGGTGCGCGAGAAGCGAGGATCGATGGCGACCAGCTTCGCACCCGCGTCCATCGCTTCAAACAGGAAGTGCATTTCGCTATGCGCCGTATCGGCGACATTCTTGGCGACGAGAATGATCAGCTTCGAACCGACATGATCTTCGTAACGCTGCGCCGAACTCATCACACCGAGGAAAGCCAGCATGGTGGCAGGGCAATTGCCGTCACCCATCATCCCCATGTTGGAAAACGTCGTACCTTCCAGTTGGTTGGCGATACGCATGGGGGCCAGCGAAGACTTGATGCTGTAATTGCCCGTCATGGACATCCAGCTGTTGGCCGATGGGCCATATTGCGCCGCGATGCGTTCCAGCTTCTCGGCCAGAAAGGCATACGCCTCCTCCCACGAGACTTCGCGCCACTTGCCCTCGCCACGCGCTCCGGCACGGATCATGGGTTGCGACAGGCGATCCGGTCCGTGCAGGCGCTGCGTCGCCATCGCAATGCCTTTCAGGCAAATGCGTTCGTATCGCGGATCTGGATAGGAGGCCGGTTCCAGCTTGACGATCCGATCGTCGCGAACGAATGCCTTCACCCCGCATGTCCCGGAACAGTTGGGCGCGCATACCGTCCTCACGATCCGGTCAATTCCGGGTTCTTCGATTTCGGCATCGGATCGCGGTGGCATCGTTGTGTTGGGCATTCTCATTCCTGCGCTTCAGATCGGCGGATTTTCGAATTCAGGCAGAACCCATTGCGATCTCCAGCGCGCGACGTTGGAAGGATCGTCCGCCTGCAATCGATGGGCTTCAGCGGGCACATACTGTTTACCCAGCTGCGCAAACAGCGAACCCGTCGCCTGCATGAACCATTCCGGGTTGAAGTATTCACGCCAGAAGTCGATTTTGCCATCGACAAGCTTCATGACCGCGGCATACCTGTTTGCGTAAGTGCTTCCATCCACGGCAGAAGTGGCGTGGCTCGCATACTCGACCATCACCGTGTCTCCATCGATGACCGGATAGATGGCGATGGGCCATTGTTTAAGCCTGAGCAAGACTTTGGGTATCACATCGGAAAACGTAATGCCTATGTACTTGCTGCCCATGATGTAGGTTGGCCAATAAGGGAAATCGTATATGCCGTTTTCGGTGAATGAAGGCGCCACCGATTCCCTGCCGTCGCTGCTGATCCTTTTGAAGACTTCGCGCACGATCGATTGCATCTCTTCAAGGCTATGCGGCATCCTCGTTCCTTTCCGTCCTGGAGGTCCACCACCGGGATTGCCCTCCCAATCCCGGTGGAAGTCCATCAAGGGTGCTTATTCGCTGCCGAACCGAACGCGCATCTGCGCACCGAATATTCGCGGCTCATTGTAATAGACCGAAGTGAACGCAAAGCTTGGCGTTCCAAGGCCCGGGCCCGCGATGGCGAGCTTGTTGGTCGCGTTGGTGACAAACGCCGAAAGGTCGATATTGCTGCCCATCACGGAATTCCAGTCGAGCCGCAGATCGAGACGAGCCTGAGGAGGCACCTTGATCAGCTCATACTCGACAGTACCAGCCCCGGTCACGTTCGCGTGGGCCACGAGTTCGCCCCATGCTTCCGGTGCCGGGAGGGTGTAGTTCACGCCCGCGTTGTAGGAAAAGTCTGGCGCACCATAAAAGACGCCGGTTGCGAAATTCGCTGCCGTGGGTATCGCGAACGGCGCTTCGTTCAACCAGTTCGTTGGCGCTACGAACGTGCCTTTCGTGATCTTCTTGTCGAGGTAGGACAAGCCGCCTGACAGTTGCAGCCGCGGGGTAGGCCGAAGCGAAAGGTTGGCCTCTATGCCCTTGACGCGCCCGTCTCCGACATTGCCATAGGCGATGGTCGTGGGATTATTGTCAGGATCACCATCACCGTCCACACCGCCGCTGAGAATCTGGTTCAGGCCGGCGGTGTTCAGCGGATACTGGAGGTCCTTGTAGTCGGCCTGAAAGATCGCGACGTTGAAATAGGTTGGAACCCCGCCCAGGTCCCATTTGCTCTTCAAGCCGATCTCATAGTCCGTCACCGATTCAGGCCGGAATGACTGAAGTCCAGTCAGCGTTCCCCCCAATCTCGGAGAGTTGAGGCCGCCCGCGCGGTAACCGCGCCGCGTCACGCCATAGATCAGTACGTCATCGGTCGCCTGATAGTTGAGGCCAAAAGTATAGCTCCAGAAGTCTTCCTTGCTGGCGGCGCGGGTACCGGCTCCCGCCAGGCAATCGCTTTCGCCTAACGGATCTGAGGCCATCAGGCCGGTTACGGTGCAGTTGGTGTGCTTGTCCTTCGAATAGCGCAAGCCCGCATCGACGCTAAGTCCATCAAGCGCTGAGGAAATGCCGGAAAGCTGATAGCCGATCTGACCGAATGCCGACTTGCTCTTGTCGCGATAGTAGGCGGCGGCTGCCAACGGGACCGAATCCTGATCCAGCACAAAAGGCGCCACCACTTGCGCGGAAAGACCGTCGGGCCTGTAGTCGAGATAGAAAAGACCGACGATGTAATTCAGAGTACCGTCCAGGGCCTTGCCGGACAGCTGCAGTTCGTCGGTGATCTGCTTGTACTTGTTGTAGCCGTGGCCCGTCACGACCGGCATGTCCCAGCCAGACTGGTTGACATAGGAGTCCGTCAAATTGGTGCGGTAGCCGAAGATGTTCTTGATCTGGACGGAGCCGACATCGAGCGTAGTCGTGTTGGTGAGACTGGTGCTGCGGATCTCGTTTGGAAGCAGCATCGGCGATGTCGCAGTACGCGGACCGTTCGCCTGCTGGGCGGCAAGCGCCTCGGCTGCGCCGAAGCCGTTGAACGGCGGAAAGTTGGGCACAGCGGTCGAGTTGGGATCATAGGTATAGATGACTGGCGTGATGCCGTTCGTCGAAGACGAGAACTTGTCGAAGACCAGGATATTTCGAAGGTTGTCGGTTGGCTCAGCGAGCAAGGAAACACGGATGGACTGGTCGTGCAACTGGTTGAAATCATTCCCCGGAAAGCTCAGGTTCTTGGTGTAACCATCGCGTCGATTGAAGTTTCCGGCGATCCGGACGGCAAGGACGTCCTTGACCAGGGGGACATTGATGGCGCCCGTCAGTTCGGTCCAGGAGTAATCGCCGATCTTGGTTTCGACGTATCCGTTGAAGTCGTGCGTGGGTTTGCGCGTATTCATCAGGATCGCCCCGGCTTCGGAGTTGCGTCCGAACAGAGTCCCCTGGGGACCCTTGAGTACCTGTATCCCTTCCAGATCGTAGGTGGGCAGATTGGTTCCGGTCACGGATGTCGGCACATCGTTGACATACGTCGTGACGGCGGGTTGCTGGAATCCAAGCGTGCCGCGGGACAGACCGCGGATGCTATAGACCATGTTGTAGGGGCTACCGACATAGAATAGATTTAGACCGGGGACGACTGTTCCGATATCCGCTATCTTGCCGATACCGGCCGAGCGCAATTGATCGGAATTCAGCGCTGCCATCGACACAGGAGTCCTTTGCAGACTCTCGCTAACGCGGCGCGCGGTTACTACGATTTCGTCCGGCGAAAATGCTGGTGAAACAGTTTCGGCCCCGACATCCTGCGCGTAGGCAGACGATGCGATGGCAATGGAACTAAGGGCGACAGTGAGCATCAATCCGGCCTGAACAGGTCGACTTGTCATGGTTTCCTCTCCTCTAATCGCACGCTCTTTTTGGCGTGACCTTTATTTGAGGGCGCGATGCATTTGTCGGCGCCCCGCGTTCTCAGCAGTCTCGATAAGCGGCATGAAGGGCTCAGTACGGTTCGGTGGATGCGTATCTGCCGCCGTTGAGCCTGGACCTCCCTTTTGAATTCAATGAATAGCGTACGACTTCGCCCCGAGGACCCATCTTCGCGATCCGGTGAGTTGTATTCGAATCCTGACCCTCTGTGGTTCGAAATGGCGAGGCCGCTTTATGGCGCCACCCAAAGCCTCGTGAGTCGATATTCATAACCATACCGTCCGGTTCGGTATTGTAAAGGGGGATTGCGAGGGCCCTATCGATAAGCCTGCAAGGTCCAGGAAAGCTCGAATTTGGTGCCCTGTCCTTCGCAAGAACCGCAGGTAATCGGGGCAGTGAAATGGAAAGAGATGGATAAGCGACATGTTGCCGCGTGAAGATCTCGGCTATTCGTGGCCGTCCGCCGGACGCCTCATTCCCATGGTCCGCGGCAAATCCCGTCCTTCAGGTCATGACGCACTAGTCGGCTCTCAAGCCTCGCTCAGTCGATCTTTGATGGACCATGCCTCTTCGCGATCACGTTCCGGCAGTTTGATATCCTATTTCGCGGCGCGAGCCTTGTCCGTGCGGTGGTCCGGGAATGCCTTGGTTCCGTATGCGCGCAGGAAGGCATCGACTGCCGCACCCGCCGAATGGCTTGGGTCAAGCCATGGCGTATCGCCCGACAAGAGCGGCTCGAAGATGCCTGCCTCGATCAATCCTTTGAAATGGGCGACCATGGTATCGAGATCCACGTCGCGGAGCTGCCCGTCAGTCTGCAACTTTTCAAGAAACTGCCCTACGAGATCCCAGGTTTTCCTGGCATTCTCGTGGTAGATCGCCGTCAACGAACTCGTCTCGAAGCTGCCGGAAATGCCCGCCCGCATGATAGCGACGGAACGGTCCGTGGTAAGAACCTTCAAAAACCCTTCGGCAAATTCGCTCAGCGCGAGCGGCGCATCCAGCTTGGACTTGAGCAGGCGATCCGCGCACTTCACTGCGCCGTCGACAATGATCTCGGACGTTACGGCAGCGAAGAGCTCTTCCTTGGAGGCGAAATAGTTGTAAATCGTGCTCTTGGAGCCGCCAACGCGAGCCGAGATAAGCGACATGCTTGCGCGGGCGTAGCCGAACTCCTGAAATACTTCCGAAGCTGCTTCCACAATCGCCTGGCGGCGCTCAACCGTCTTTGTCCTCATTTTTTTGGCCTATGAGAGATGACGGTACCTTTCAAGTGCCGGATAGTCTGATTGTCACGAGCGAGCGGGCGGTCGCTTCGAGGATGGATGGGACCTTGAGGCGGCGCGAATGCAAGACTTTCGCATAAGCGCCTCTCAAGCCCCTGTTTCTGTCTGGACCGCGGTTGGTCCTATCCTTCTGGAATCAACACAGCCGATCGAACTGGCCCTCTTCTTTACAATACCGAACTGAACGGTATTGTAAAACAGCGTTCGATCAAGAGGGCATTGGGCTGAAGGGAACCGCGCGGCGCAGCGATCCTGCTTTCGTTGGGGCCTGCATGCCTGAGAGATTGGCTCATGCCCCTCCAACTGGATGAAGGGAGCGACCTGTCGGGTTTGCGCGAAGATCCAGGCTGCCGAGCGGCTCTGACGCGGCGATTTTGATTATTTGCATTGGGTGGAGGAATGGATGTCCAGTCTGGAAGGCAAGGTTGCAGTCGTAACCGGGAGCGCATCGGGCCTGGGAAAGGAAACTGCGCGCCGGTTGGCGCAAGAAGGGGCTCAGGTCATTCTCGCAGACATCCGTGCCGAAGATGCTGCACAAGTCGCGAGCGAAATACAGCGTGAATTTGACAGGTCATGTCGTGCAATCGAACTCGACTGTGCCAACCAGCTATCGTGCCAGGCAGTGATCGATGACGTCGCGTCACGCGAAGGCAGGATCGACATTCTCTGCAATGTCGCAGGCGTGCTCGACGGAGGACAAACCGCGTCTTTCGAACCTGCTGCCTGGGATCGTCTGGTCCAGATCAACCTGAGCGGGAATTTCTATATGACGCGGGCAGCATTGCCGCATCTCGTCAGGGTATCGGGTTCAGTGGTCAACATCGCCTCGACCGCAGGACTGACCGGACATGCCTATCTTGCCGCCTATTGTGCCACAAAGCACGGCATTATCGGGCTGACCCGCGCGCTCGCCGCCGAACTCGCGCATCAAGGAGTAACCGTAAATGCCATCTGTCCAGGGCAGATGGAAACAGGGATGGCCATGCCGGCCTCATTCATGACCCAGAAGCTGGAACCATCCCTGCTCGCGCGTCTCCAGTCATTGACCGGCAAGGTGACTGAGCCCCGCGATGTCGCAGGCATGATCCTGTTCCTTGTGGGTCCGGCAGGGCAGAACGTGACCGGTGCCGTGATTGCCATGGATGGCGGCCAGACAACCTCGTGATTCCATCATGGCGGATCGGAAGATTTCCTGCGCTTGCATGAGCGCCTTTGCGCCGTGACGGGGGCCTTTCGCAAAGGCAGGGCAACAGGCTCACAAAGTGCAATCGATCAGAGGCCGGTACTTCGGTATCTTGTTTCGCAGCAGCATATCCGGGATGATCAGACGCCTTTGCTAAGGCCAGTGTTCGTGGTCGTATATCGCCCGGGGCGCGATCCCGGCTGCGCCGGCGTTGCTCCCGAAAGAATCTTGGATTGCAGCCGCGGCTTGCGCGTCCCATAGCAGTGCCGATGGAATGCGAGAAAATCACGCCGGGAACCGGCGCCTATCGGCGCCTGTGCATTGCAATGTTGCTGGCCGGAATTTCAACTTTCGCACTTTTGTACTGCACCCAGCCCCTCATGCCGTTCTTCAGTGAGACGTATGGCGTGGCTGCGGAAGAAGCCAGCCTTGCCGTCTCGCTCACGACCGGGCCACTGGCATTCGTTCTTCTGATCGCCGGCAAGGTTTCCGACCGGGTGGGCCGTCGCCCGCTGATGATCGGATCGATGATGACCGCAGCGGCATTGACCAGCATTCTCGGCCTGCTGCCCAGCTGGGAAAGCCTTCTCGCCGTGCGTTTTCTGTGCGGGCTGGCGCTTGCCGGAGTTCCTGCCGTCGCGATGGCTTACATCAGCGAGGAAGTCGATGACCTGGCCGTGGGCGGGGCCATGGGCCTGTACATTGCCGGGTCGGCAATCGGAGGCATGAGCGGGCGGCTTCTCGTGAGCGTGCTCACAGAGTTCTTCGGGTGGCGCGATGCTCTGGGCACGACCGGCATCGCCGCCCTGGTTATCGGCTTGGCGTTCTGGCAGATCCTGCCCCATTCCCGGCAGTTCACTCCGCGGCATCATTCATGGCCAGGATATTTCGGCGGGTTCAGGCGTCTCTTTGCCGACAAGGCCCTGCCCTGGCTGTTCCTCGAGGCCTTTCTGATCATGGGCGCCTTCATCAGCATCTACAACTACGCAGGGTATCGCCTGCTCGCACCGCCTTATGCCCTGTCGCAGGCGCAGGTCGGGCTGATCTTCCTGCTCTACATGCTCGGCTCGCTGAGTTCGGCTGTTGCCGGTCATTGTTCAGGAAAATTCGGTCCGCGCAAATGCCTCTGGATACCTCTCGTTCTGTTCCTGCTGGGCATGGCCCTGATCGGCGCGAGCCCCTTGCCGCTGGTAATCGCGGGCATCGGTATCGTCACGATTGCATTTTTCGGCGCCCATGCGATCGCGTCAGGGTGGGTCGGCCGACGCGCCCGGTCCGATCGCGCCCAGGCAGCCGCTGGCTACCTGTTTTTCTACTATCTGGGTTCAAGCGTCCTGGGTTCTGCAGGCGGGTATGCGTGGTCGTGGGAAGGCTGGAATGGTGTGACCGTATTCGTTTCGCTCCTGGTCCTGATTGCCCTTGCGGTTTCCTTCCGGCTCTATCGCGTTGCGCCCCTTGCCGCGCCGGGAGGCGATACACGCCCGATCCCGGCAGAGTGAGCCAAGCGAAGCCCGGTTTGCCTGAACAGGAAAAGGGCCGAACCTTGAGGATAAGGGCCATTGTTCGGCTACCGTTTGCTTGCGGTACCACGCACAGGTTTTAAATCGAAGCATGGCCGAAGATGACGCGACAAGCCGCACCAGAAGGCAAGCGGTCAGCGCCTCTCCGCCTTGCTGATCGGCGGTGAAGCCAGGGCCGCCGGCTGTTTCGGAATCGGCGTGGCAGGCCGTCTCAACAGGTCAGGATTCGATGCAGGCACCGTCGGCAAAAAGGCGCGCGAGATCGTCGCTGCCTGGTGCGCTGCGAGCGCGATAATGCCTTGAACAGCCCTGTGAGCTGACAGGCCAAACTGCGGATTGTCCAATGCGGTGACGTCCAGTGATGGACACCCGAACCGGGAGAGCAATCGAGGAGGCCGAGATGATGCGCGCAAGCTGGACAATCGCAGGCCTGCTTGCCGCGGCCTCATCGGTGCCGGCACTTGCGGCCGACAGTATCGTGCCGGGCGGGCCCTCGGCCCGCGTCCTTCCGGCAGACCTGCACTGGTCGACTTCGGATCGCATTTCGCTTGAGCAAGCCAAGACCCGGCAGTTGCTGGACGACAATGGCTCTTCCGGTTGGGGCCTTGGCTTCCAGTCTTTCCATTCCGCGCTTCCCGACCGCGAACCTAGCCCAGATGCGCGCATGAAAGTTCATGTCCGGCAGGCCAGCATGGAAGGCTGGCAGGATCTCGGCGGGGACACGCAGTTGCGGCTGCGGATCCACGCCGGAATGACCAGCAGGATGGACCGCGAATCGGCACTTCTAGTCGCCAAGACCAAGACCCTTCAGGCTGGCCTCGATGCGACGCTGGGACACGAAGCGGACTGGCGGCTTCGCGCAGGCTGGTTCGTTCAGGGCGGCTGGGGCGGCCATTTCCTGCAGGACGATGCCATGCGCATGACCAATGGAGAGCCGGCCGCGGCTAGCGGGGTTCATCTCGTTTTCGAAATGCCCGTCGATGGGCCTGCTCTCCTGCCCCATGCGCTGATGAGTCTTGAAGCAAGCAGCGGAAGCAGGGCCTTTGCCCCGGGGCAGCCCGTCCCCCGTCAGGAGGAAATTGCCTTGCGCCTCTCGACCCCGTTCTGATGATGCAATCGTGGTTTAGAGCGCGCGCTCCAGAGCGTGCTCTGCAGGCCGCTCGGTGACTCGCGTTGCAGAGGCCAGATAGGTCAGCAACCCGGGCCATGCGCGCAGCAGCCCCACCCCCAGAGAGCGAAGCAGCGGTTGCTCAAGAGCGCGTTGCAATGCCATTGCACGGGTAAGCTGCCGGCCGATTTCTGCGCGATGGCGCTGGCGGTAGGTCTGCGCATCCTCGCCGCTGCGCAGGCAGGCCACGGCAAGAAATGCACTGCGCAAGGCCAATGCCATACCGTCCCCGGTTAGCGAAGCCGTCATGCCCGCCTGATCCCCCAGTCGAAAGATCCCGTCGTCCGGCCTGCGGCGCAAGACCTCTCCATAACTGAGGTTGCCTATGGTGACAGGCCTGGCAAAAAGAGGCTCGGCTTCGGCCAACCACTCTCCGCCGCGTGGAAGCGACGACAGCATCGCCTGCAGGTCCGACCAGCTTCGACCGATCCGGGTGAGCCGGCTGCGCCTGACAATAAGGCAGAGATTTGCAAAGCCGCCTTCCACCATCTGCAAACCGGCATATCCGCCGTCGAACAGTGTCAGTTGGACCGTGGCTTCGAGCTGTGCCCTGGCAGGCCCCGATAGACGGTAGTGCATCTTGAAGCCCACGTAGGGATCAGCGTCCTTGTGGCCGCTATCCTTTCGTTCCTCCCGCACGGGGAGCTTGCCCGTCGCCAGAAGGATGCTTGTGCCGCTGCGCTCGCCATGGCTTGTGCGCACCGCCATTGCGTCCATTCCCAGGACCCGCACGCCCCGCTCCACCCTCGCTCCAGCCCCTTGCGCACGGTCCAGCAGGGCCTCGTCGAGAACATGGCGGCTGAGGCCGAGAGCTGTGAAAGGCAGCTTCGCCTCGATCTGCGCATCGCCTGCAATCACGCGCACGCGATCGATCGGGACGGCACCCAGCCTCGCTGGATCGATGCCGAGTTCGACAAGGTGATGACGCGCTTCGATCGACAGGAACTCCCCGCAGATCTTGTGATGCGGGCCGGTTTCGCGCTCGATCAGGTGCACCGTCTTGCCTGCGCGGGAGAGCAGCACGGCAGCCGCCGCGCCTGCCAGTCCCCCGCCAAGGATCAGGGCATCGGCCATCTCAGCCCAGCAGCGTGAAACGGAAACCTTCGGCCGCCATGCCCGGACCGAAAGCCATCGCAATGCCAGGTTGCGGTGCCTGCCCCTGTCCCCGTTGCGCCAGCATGCGCGCAAGAATGAACATCAACGTCGCCGAAGACATGTTGCCGAATTCACGCAAAACCGCACGCGATGGCTCCAGAGTGCCTTCAGGCAGGCAAAGGCCTTGTTCGACCGCGTCCAATATCGTGCGCCCGCCTGCGTGAACCGCCCAGAGAGAGAATTCGGCCGGCATCTGACCGCGCAGCAATCCATCGGTCATGTCGCGTTCCCGGCGCAGTGCCTCGGTGATGCGGGCGGGGACTTCGCCGCCAAGGTGCATGTCGAAGCCCTGATCGCCGATGTCCCAGGTGATCGCATCGGCAGTGCCGCTGATGGTTGCTGCACGAAAATCCCTGAGGGCAATCCCCTGCGCTTCCGCCGTCACAAGTGCCGCCGCCGCTCCATCACCGAACAGCAGCATCGAAAGCAGTTTGCCAAGATCGACCGTGCGCTGGAAATGGAGCGTACAAAGCTCCAGCGTGATGACGAGGACCCGCGCCTGCGGCGTGGAGCGAACGATATGATGGGCAAGTCGCAAAGAATTGACCGCGGCATAGCAGCCCATGAAGCCTACGACGGTACGCTCGGTGCGCGGGTCCAGGCCCGCCCTCTCGATCACGACCTGATCGAGTCCGGGAGCCATGAAGCCGGTGCAGGACGCAACGATCAGGTGAGTTATCCCTTGAGCGGCGATGTCCGGATCGAGCGCGCGGATCGCCTCGAGGGCCAGCCCCGGCGCGTCGCTGGCGTAGCGCTCCATGCGCCTTGCAGTACCCGGCCATTCGCCGGTGCCATAAAAATCGTCCCGATCGGTGACCGTCCCGTCCAGCAGCGTCACGGGTTCGAGGAACGAAAAGCGCTGCTCGATGCCGGATCGCTCGACCATGCGGCCAAACAGTTTTCGCGTCTTTTCGTCGGCCAGGCTCGCAGAGGCGAAGCGCAGGAAGGCATCGTGGACGCCGTGGGGCGGATTGGCCGTCCCGATGCGATTGATGTGGGCCGTTACCGCGTTCATGGCTTGCGTCCTATCAGGACGGCATTGAGGCCGCCGAAGGCAAAGCTGTTCGACACCAGGACCTCATGGTCGATGGACTGCTGCGACAGGACCAGCGGCAGCGCACAGTCGGCAGGCGTGCCCAGGTGATTGAGAACGGGCGGAGCCAGGCCTTCGACGAGGCACCTGATCCCCAGGAGGAACTCCATGGCGCCCGCTGCGCCGATCATGTGTCCATGGGCGGATTTCGTCGCGATGACGCTATGGCGGTCGATGCCTTTGCCGTAGACACTGCGCATGGCCGCGGCTTCGGCCGGGTCGTTGAGCTGGGTGCCGGTGCCGTGCGCGGATATCAGCGAAGGCGCTTCGACTCCTGCGCCGGCATCGGCATGAGCGGCACGGATGGCCGCCGCAATCCCTTCGACATCGGGCGCCGTCATATGCGCGGCATCGCTGGAAGCGCCATAGCCTGCCAGTTCGGCAATGATCGTCGCCCCGCGCGACAGCGCGTGCTCCTCGCTTTCCAGCACCAGTACTGCGGCCCCCTCGCCCAGCACCATGCCTTTTCGTTCAAGGGAAAAGGGGCGGCAGGCATCCGGGGCAAGCACTCCCAGAGAGCGCCAGGCCGTCCACGATCCTTGTGATAGGCACGCCTCGGCTCCTCCGGCAATCGCCACCTCGACCCGTCCGCTACGGATCATGTGCATGGCCTCGCCAAGCGCATGGGCGGAAGAGGCGCAGGCGCTCGACAGGGTGAACGCAGGGCCGTGAACCTTGTACAGCATGGCGATGTGGGCGGCCGGCGCCGCGATCATCGAGGCCGGGATTGTCTGGGGATGAACCTTGGCCTGGCCCTGGCCGAAAAGGCGTTGGTACGCCGCATCGATGGTTGCATTGCCGCCGCTGCCGCATCCGATCAGGATCGCCGTGCGATCGCGCAGTACCGGATGGTCTGCGAGGCCGGACTGATCGACGGCCTCGCTGGCGGCTTCGATTGCGTGGCGGGAAATCGGATCGAGCTTGCCCAGTGGCCGCAGTTCCGCTGCTGTGCAGCGCGGACTCTCGCCATCCTCTGCAATCCACGAGGCAATGCCTTCCATCCCCTCTCGCGCGATAGGCCGGATCGAGCTGGCTCCTGCCCGCAGCGCCGCCCAGTTCGCCTCCAGCCCTTTGCCAAGACCGCTAATGCAGCCCATGCCGGTGATGACGACCCGGTGCCTCATGCCTTGGCGCTTGCAGCGATGCGGTCGATCAATTGCTGGAGTGTGGAATCAGGGGGAATGTCTTCGGGCTGGATTTCGACGCCGTAGCGATCTTCTATTTCGAAAAGCACGCTCACCAGATCGATAGAGGAAATGTCGAGTGTGGTGAGCGTGGCCTCTGGGTGCAGCTTCTCAGGCGCAATGCCGGTTTCCTGCGCTATCAGGGTCATGATGTCTTCATTCGTCAACGGCCGCTCTCCTCGGCAACGCGCGTCCAGTGCTTGGTCTGGCAAAGGAACAGGATGCACCCGGTTACATCCAGGCGCCCCCTTTCACCAAGCGCAACCGAGGCGCGGTAGCTGCGGCCCGCCTTCGGATCGTAGGCTTGCCCGCCTTTCCAGCGGTCCCCATCGGGGTGCATCCCGGACAGGATCTTCACACCGACCAGTGGCCGGTTCCTGAGTGCGGTGTTGGGGTTATTGATGTCGCGGGGGGGTGCCTTGGGATCAAGTACGCGCTCCAAAGTGCCGCACAGGGTCTGTCCGCAGCGCTTCACCTCGACGATGCCGGCGCCGTCGTCGGTCAACCAACGCCCGAAGACAGAGCGTGAAGCTGCCGCACTGGCCGAATTCGCTAGTCCGGCAAGGCCCACGAAAACGACGAATGGTGCGAATTTCAATGAAGGCAACGGGTTGTCCATTTACGAAGATACCGTGGCTCAAGGCAATGTATCGGCAAGGTTCTCAGACCCTTCGCGCTTGCTTGCAATAGCGCGACTATCACGCCTTGGGACTGGACAGTCCATGCATTTCATCGTGAAAAGCGCAGGAACGGCGATTTGTTCCAAATGGCCTGGAAGGCCCGGCAAACAGCCGGGAAAGGGAACAGGAAGATGGCCTCGCTTGCAGTGCGCTCCCGTGAGGAGGAGCAAATGGATGCGGCCGATCTCGATAGCGAGACTTATGCCCGGGTCCTGCGCGATCTCGCGCGGGTCAATCGCTGGACTTTTACCGCCCACCCTGCGCTGGCCTTTCTGCGCAAGGCAACGAAGGACGCCGCATCCTTCACGCTGCTCGACGTCGGTTTCGGGCACGGCGACCTGCTGCGGGCGATTGCCCGATGGGCACAAAAGCAAGGGATCGAGGCGAGACTGGTCGGCGTCGACATCAATCCCGGAAGCGAGGCGATCGCCCGCAGCGCAACACCTGCCGACCTCGATATCGATTTTCGGACCGGCGACTATGCCGACCAGCCCGAGAGCTTCGACTACATCGTCTCCAGCCAGGTCACCCACCACATGAGCGAGGCGCAGTTGACGGCCTTTCTGCATCACATGAACAGCCGCGCGCGCTGCGGTTGGCTGATCAATGACCTGCATCGGCACCGGTTCGCCTATTACGGCTTCCCGTGGCTCGCCCGGGCCATGGGCGTCCATCGTATCGTGCGCGAGGACGGCCAACTCTCGATTGCCCGCTCCTTTCGCAAGAAGGACTGGCTGGAAATCCTGTCGGACGCCGGGATCGCAGCGGAGCGCATCGACATCGTGAGACGCTTCCCTTTCCGTCTTTCGGTGGAATGCCGCATGTAACCGAAGCTCTTGCACCCCGCCCGGCCCAGGGCTTCTCCTGCGACAAACCTTTGCACAGCGGGCCTTGCCCTGGCCTGCCGACAGAATGATCCGGCCGGCCCTTTTCCTTGGGGAACAGGCAGTCTATCTGGCTCGCAAGAACGAGAATCATTCTGGCTCTATGTGACTTCGCAACCGCTCCGTTCGGGTCTTGAATCGGCTTTCCTCGAAAACAGGGACAAGCTGCTGAAATTTCTGCGCGCGCGCGGCGCAGGTGACGCGGCTGAGGATATCGTTCAGGAAGTCTGGGTGAAGATCACGACGAGCCGCCCCGGCCCGGTCGCTTCGCCCCTTTCCTATCTCTACCGCACGGCCGACCTGCTGATGATCGATCGCTATCGGTCGCGCAGGCAGGCCGAGAAGCGCGATCGCGACTGGAGCGATGTCCATGCTGCCGGCGACGGCGCCGCGGCGTCCGAACCGTCTCCCGAGCGGCGGGTCGCCGCCGCGCAGGAGGCCGGGATGATCCTGCACATGCTTGAAGGGCTGGGCCCGCGCGCGGTTACGGTCTTTCGCAAGCACCGCATCGATGGCACTGCACAGAAGGAGATCGCCCTGGAACTGGGCGTCAGCCTCAGCACGGTGGAGAGCGACCTGCGCGGCGCCTATCGAGCGATCAGCGAATGGAAGGAAACCCGCGATGAGGCTTGAGCCCGTCGTCTCCGTCTTGCGGACAGAAGGAGGGCGCAATGGCGATTGACGAGACGATCCGGCAACAGGCCCTCGATTGGGCGCTGCGCGCCGGAGACCCGCAGTTCGAGGAATGGGAAGCCTTCACCAGCTGGCTGGAGGCGGATCCCGCCCATGGCCAGGCCTACGATGCAGTGGCCGCCGCCGTGGCCGATGCTGCAGATCTCGTTGCCGGTGCAGGCCCTGCCAATGACGATGACCTTGGAGCCGTGCAAAGCGAAGAGGCTTCGCTGCGCAGTTCCCGGCGCCGCTGGCTTGGCGGCGCGATTGCGGCGTCGCTCGCATTGGTCGGCGCTTTCACGCTCTGGCAGGCAAATTCCCGGGATCTTTACCGGATCGACGTGGCCCCGGGCGCGATCCGGACGGTTGCGCTCGATCCCGGAACCCGGATCGACCTCGGCGGCGATACCGCCATCGAGCTGGACCGCGACGATCCGCGCTATGCCCGCCTTGAGAAAGGGCAGGCGCTTTTCACCATCCGCCATGACGATGCGCACCCGTTCCGTCTGAAAGTGGGAGAGGACACACTGGTCGACGTCGGCACCGTGTTCGACGTGCGCCACCGCGGCGAGGAGATGAGTGTTGCCGTTTCGGAAGGCGCGGTGCAGTTCAATCCTGACGACCAGAACCAGCGCGTCTCTCCCGGACAGATCCTGCGCAGGAATGGTCAGGACGGGCGCATTACGCTGGAGGCGATCGCGCCTGACCGGGTTGGCGAATGGCGCGAAGGGCGCCTGACATTCAGCGATGCATCGCTTGGGCAGGTCGCAGCAGATCTGACAAGCAGCACGGGCATTGCCTTCGACGCCGCCCCCGGAGCTTCGCTCGTCAGCGTTTCCGGTTCCCTGCGCCTCGCCCCGATCCGAAAGGATCCACGCGCGCTGGGCGCCCTGCTCGGCCTCGATGTGCGCCGCGAAGGCGATCGCTGGATCATCGGCGAACGCTGAACGTGAAGGCTGCGACCTGGCTTCTGGCGGCCGCACTGGCCCTGCCCGCACCCGCGCTGGCGCGTGAGGCCATGGTCTCGACGCGCGCCGGAAAGCTGGGCGATGCAGTCAGCGAACTGGCCCGGCAGACCGGAACCAGCATTGTTATTGCCGATCCGGACATCGCCCGCAGGCCGATCCCCTCCTTGCGTGGGCGCATGCAGGCAGGAGAAGCGGTCCGGCGTCTGGCCAGGGCCGCAGGGGCACGCGCAGTCGAAGTCGCGCCCTCGGCATGGCGGCTTGATGCCGCGCCAAGGCAGGCTGGCAGGTCGACGCCTCCGCCGCACGCCACCTCCCAGGTCGCCGGGCCAGATCGGACTGCGCCGCCCGAGCCGATCGTGGTCATCGCCTCCAAGCGCGACTTGCGCTTCGATCAGGTGCCGGGCCAGGTCTCCATTCTCGATGGTGAAGCACTGGAGACCGGCGGGATCGGCGGAACCGAGAAGATCACGCAGCGCCTTGCGACCGTCACCTCCACGCACCTGGGCAGCGGGCGCAACAAGCTGTTCATCCGGGGCATCGCCGATTCCAGCTTCACCGGCCCGACGCAGGCGACTGTGGGCCAGTACCTCGGGGACCTGCGGCTTGCCTATAATGCGCCAGATCCCGACTTGCGCCTGTCGGACATGGCCCGCGTGGAAGTCCTCGAAGGACCGCAGGGCACGCTTTACGGCGCCGGTTCTCTGGGCGGCATCATCCGTATCGTCCCCAATGCACCGGTCATGGGCGCCACCAGGCTTTACGGCACGCTCGGCGGTTCACTGACGCAAAGCGGCGACTTTGGCGGCGATGCCAGCGCGACGATCAATCTGCCCCTCTCCGGCGATAGTGCCGCCCTGCGCGCGACGTTCGATGCCGTGCGCCAGGGTGGCTATATCGACAAGCCAGCCCTGGGCCGCGACGACGTCAACCGCACCGATATTCTCGGCGGCCGCGTAAGTGCGCGCTTCGAAATCTCGCCCTCCTGGTCGGTCGATGTCATTGCACTTGGCCAGGCGACCGAGGCCGCGGACAGTCAGTATGCCGATCGCCACGGGGCCCCGCTGGAGAGCTCCTCGCGCGTCGCGGAGGGTTCCGATGCCGACTACGCCATGGGACAGTTCGTGGTCTCCGGACGCATCGGCGCCCTCCACTTGCGCTCAACCACCGGTCTGGTGCGTCAGCATCTGCAGGAGCGTTATGACGCAAGTCTGCCCGAAGGGGCGCCGCGCCTGTTCGAACAGACGAACCGCACGCGGATGATTGCCAACGAGACCCGGGTCTGGATGCCCGAAAGGTATGGAATCAGTTGGCTTCTGGGTACCAGCTTCACTCACAACACCACGGTCCTCAAGCGTCGCTTCGAGAGCGAGGAATTGCGCAGCTCAACGACCGGCGTGCGAAACACCATCGATGAGGCGACGCTATACGGCGAGGCAAGCCTGCGGATCATGGAAAGTCTGGTGGCTACGGCTGGCGGGCGCTTCACCTATTCGCGCCTTGGCGGTTCGGGCGAGGACGTCTCGCGCGAGCTCGCCATGGCGCTCGCCCAGGTTACGGCCGAGCGCTCCCTCGAGACGTTCCTGCCCTCGCTCGCGCTCCATGCCGAGATTGCCCCGGAAACGGCGCTTTACATGCGCTATCAGCAAGGCTTCCGTCCGGGCGGCTTTGCGATCGAGAGCGAGTTCGTCCGCCGGTTCCGCAACGACCGCACGGAGACTTTCGAGATCGGAGCCCGGCACGGGCGTGCGGGCACAGGCCCCTTCGATTTCGCGCTCAGCCTGTCCTATACGCGCTGGCAGGATATCCAGGCCGATTTCATCGACGGTTCCGGCCTGCCCAGCACCGCCAACATCGGCGACGGCCGCGTCTGGTCGGTCAGCGCTTCGGGCGGCGCGGCGATTGCGCCGGGCCTGCGCGTGGAAGCCGGCGTCACGTGGAACCGCAGCCAGGTCGACACGCCGCCCCTGTTCCTTGTCGCGCGTACGATGCAAGTGCCCAATATCGCTCATGTCGCCGGACGCGTCGGCGTGACGTGGGAGCGCGAGGTCGGAGGAGGCCTCAGGCTTACCGGCAATGGCTGGGCCAGCTATGTCGGCCGCTCGCGTCTTGGGGTCGGGCCTGAACTGGGCGCACCGCAGGGCGACTATCTCGACAGCGGTGCAAACTTGCGGCTTGGAACGGACAGGCTCGGATTGACTGTCGGGCTGACGAACATCGCCAATTCCCGCGGCAACCGCTTTTCGCTTGGAACGCCCTTCAGTGTCGGGCGCGAACAGGTGACGCCGCTGCGGCCGCGAACCCTGCGCGTGGGCATCGATACCCGCTTCTAGAAAATTTTCTTCAAGGCTGGCCGCACAGGTCTCCGTCTCAAGGGGCGAAACCGACCTGAAGGGATTGAGATGTCGCGCTACCTGCTTGCCTCCACTGCACTGCTTGCTCTTGCAACGGCGGCCCAGACCACGGCTGCCCATG
Source organism: Novosphingobium pentaromativorans US6-1 (assembly GCF_000767465.1). NCBI lineage: Bacteria > Pseudomonadati > Pseudomonadota > Alphaproteobacteria > Sphingomonadales > Sphingomonadaceae > Novosphingobium > Novosphingobium pentaromativorans. The sequence continues at coordinate 358,687 of NZ_CP009292.1, read as the reverse complement.
CCGAGGACGTCACCACCAAGAAAACAGCGCCGCTGCGTACCTCCACGATCAAGAACGGCGCGGCCGACGCCATCAACATCACCAAGGACGGCTCGGTCGTCCTGACCGCCGGTACCGCGGTGACCATGGACAGCGACCACAAGGTCACCAACGCCGGCGCCCTGAGCGTCAGCAATGCGAACGGGGCGGTCGGCATCGTTGCCGAATCCGGCACCAGCGGCGAGATCGTCAACACTGGTACCATCACCATCGACGAGCCTTATGAACCGGCCGACGACGACAAGGACGGCGACCTTGACGGTCCATTCGCGCTTGGCTCCAACCGCTACGGCATCCGAACCCTTGGCGCCCACAGTGGCAAGATCGTCAACAGCGGCAAGATCGTGATCGAAGGAAACGATTCGGCAGGCATCGCGCTTGGCGGACCGCTGACCGGCGATTTCGTGCAGGATGGGCAGATCACTGTGCTGGGCGACCGCGTCGTCGGCATCGCGGCAGGCGATATCGACGGCAATGTCCGTCTTGCTGGAAGCGTTTCGGTGCAGGGCAAGGATGCGGTCGGTGCGCACTTCACGGGCGATGTCGACGGGGCGATGGTCGTGCAGGGCACGATCCTTGCAACCGGCTATCGCTATACCACCGTGCCTTCGGACGCCTCCAAGCTGGACGCAGACGATCTGCTACAAGGCGGATCGGCGCTGGTGATCGAAGGCGACGTATCGGGCGGCATCGTCCTGGCCGTAGCGCCCAAGGATAACGATCCCGACAATGCCGATGAGGATGGCGACGGGATCGAGGATGCCAAGGAAGGTTCCGCCAAGGTCGTTTCCTACGGCAAGGCACCGGCGATGGTCATCGGCGCTGCCGACCGCGACGTCGCAATCGGGCCGGTCGCAGGCACGGCCAGCCAGTACGGCCTGCAGATCGACGGCAGCGTCGAAGCTCGCGGTCTTTATGCCGGCATCGATGCAACCGGTCTTGCTATCGGCGGGCGCGGCGGCGCAGTCACGATCGCCAACGGTATCGGCATCGCCGGCTCCGTCGCAGCGGTGTCGAACGGCGCGAACGCGACGGCTCTGAACATCGGCGCGGGAACGTCGACGCCTGAGCTGCGTGTGTCGGGCAGCGTCGCAGCGACCGGCGGCAATGCCGACGATGCGCAGACGAGCGCCATCCACATTGCCGCGGGCGCCGAGATTTCCGCCATCCGCAACAGCGGCACGATCGAGGCGACAGCGTCGGGCGAGAAAGGCTCGGCCAGCGCCATTGTCGACAAGAGCGGCACCGTCGAACTGATCGAGAACAGCGGCAGCATAGTTGCCAGCGGCGCCAAGGCGGATTCCGGCCGCAATATCGCCATCGACCTTTCCGCTGCGACGAACGGCGTGACGGTGAAACAGACACAGGTCGCATCGGGCTACGATGCCCCTTCAATCTTGGGCGATGTCAGGCTTGGAAGCGGAAGCGACCGCCTCGAACTCGCCGACGGTTCGCTTACCGGCAACGTCACTTTCGGGATTGGCAACAATGCGTTGGCGCTTTCGGGCGACGCGGCGCAGACAGGCGATGTCGCCTTCGGTAGCGGGACCGATACGATGACCCTGGCGGGAAGCTCGACGTTCTCGGGCAAGGTCGATTTCGGCGGCGGCGCAGACGCACTCACGCTGGCAGGTACCGCGCGCTTCTCTGGCAGCCTTGCCAATGCGGCCAACCTGGCCATCGATGTCGAGGGGGGCATGCTCGATGTGCGCACGCCTGCGCAGATCGGTTCGCTCGATGTGAGCAAGGACGGCATACTGGCAGTTACGCTCAACAAGGAAGCCGGATCGGGCAGCGCCTACACTGTTGCGGGCACGGCCTCTTTCGAAGAAGGCGCCACGCTTTCCATCCGCCTTGCCGACGTCTCTACTGCGGAAGGCAGCTACCAGGTGCTCACCGCGGGCGCCATTGAGGGGCTCGACGGGCTTGAGACAGCCACCGACCTCGTTCCCTTCATGTTCAAGGCCGCTCTCGACGAGGACGCGGCAGCAAACACGATTGTCGTCGACGTCGCCCGGCGGTCGAAGGAGGAGCTTGGCCTGAACCGTTCGCAGGCATCGGCCTACGATGCGGTCTTCGTGGCGCTCGGCAAGGACCGGGACGTCGCGGACGTCTTCCTTGGCATCACCGACGGTGATCAGTTCCGCCAGACAGTCGGCATGATGCTTCCCGATCATGCCGGCGGCTCTTTCGAGGGCATCAGCCTGGGCGCGCGCACGATCGGGCGACAACTGATGGACCCGCAGGGCCCGCTCGTCGCCAGCGGCCCGATCAGCGTGACGGTGAACCTGGCCTTCTGGGGCAGCGACAAGGACACCGGCTCCAGCGCGGCCTACGACCTGAATGGTTACGCGTGGTCGCTTACCGGTGAGTATGAAACCGGCATCGGCCGCTTTGGCGCGACGGCGGCCTACTTGTGGAACCGGCACACCAATGGCGCTGCAAGCGAAGTGAAATCAGGGTCCTATGAGCTGGCGGCTCACTGGCGCGGTAACTGGGGTGCCTTCACCGGCTTCTCCCGCGCGTCCTACGGCCACGCTGACTTTGACAGCACGCGCAACTTCGTGGGCATGGCAGGCGAGGAAGACGTGAAACGCAAGATCGAGGGTGACTGGAACGGCAACTTCGCCACCTTCGCGGCGGGCGCTTCGGCCGAAGGCGGCAGTCGTTTCCTCTACTTCCGCCCGGCCGTCACCGTCGACTATGTCCGCCTCAAGGAAGGCGGCTACACCGAAACCGGCGGCGGGGAAGCGCTCGACATGACGGTTGGCTCGCGCAAGAGCGACGAGCTCGGCCTCAATGGCGGCGTGACACTGGGCGCCGATCTGATGGGCATGAGCGCGCGTGACGAGAACTGGTTCCGCATCGAAACCGAAGGTGGCTGGCGCGAGATCCTGAGCGGCGGCCTCGGCACGACGACGGCCCATTTCGAGGACGGGACGCCCTTTTCGCTCGGCGGCGAGAAGGCGACCGGAGGCTGGTTCGCCCGCCTGCGTACTTTCGGCGGGTCGGCCGGCTTCGTCCTTGGCGGCGAGCTGTCCGCCGAGGACCGTCACGACCACGTCAATCTTGCCCTGCGCGGCAGCGTGAAGGTGGCCTGGTAACGGGGGCCGACCGAGGGCTGGACCAGAAAAACGAAGGGGGCGCATCGGCGCCCCCTTTCTTGCATCTCCGGTCGGGTCAGGTATCGAACTTGACTCGGGAAAGCGGCATGCTGCGTACGCGCTTTCCCGTCAGCGCCGATACGGCATTGGCGACCGCAGGCGGTACTGCCGGAAGCGGGGGTTCGCCGACCCCGCCCATGGGTTCGCCGCTCTCGACGATCTTGACGTGGACGCGCGGCATGCGGTCGGGCGGCAGGATTGGATAGAGATCGTAGTTGCGCGCGGTGGGCACCCCTTCCTTGTAGACTGCTTCCTCCACCAGCACCTGCGAGAGACCCAGGGCAATGGCCGAGTTCACCTGCGCCTCGACAATCGCGGGATTGACGATGCTGCCCGGATCGATCGCCTCCCACAGGTCGTGGACCACGACCTGCCCGTCCTTGATCGAGACTTCGGCGATAGCTGCGGTCTGCGATCCGAACGGCGAGGCCATCGCCACGCCGCGCGCACGGCGGGTGCCGTCCGCTGCATCGAACGGGCCGCGCTTCCAGCCTCCCGAGAGTGCTTCAACCGCCTTGAGCAGCGTGGTCAGGCGCTTGTTGCCTTCAAGCAATCGCATGCGCATCTCGAAGGGGTCGTGCCCGCCCTTGTCGGCGAGTTCGTCAAGGAACGTCTCATAGAAGAAGTCGTTCATCGAGTTGCCGACAGAGCGCCAGAAGCCGAGCGTAACCGGATTCTTGACGTGGGCCTGGGCGATGCGCGAGTTGGGAATGGCATAAGACTTGGCGGTCAGTCCTTCGACCGCCGTCCCATCCACGCCCTTGGCCCGCGTATTGGCGATGCCTTCGCTCGCCCCCTCGCACACGGTGATCGCCTCGATGGCGATGGGCATGCCGTTGCTGTCAAGCCCGCCACGAAAGCGGACCGCCGCCATCGGGCGAAGCGGATCACGCAGGAACTCTTCCTCGCGGCTCCAGATGACCTTCACCGGCTTGCCAACGGCTTTCGCCAGTTTGATCGCCTGAGGATAGCAGCAACCCGGACCGTAAAGGAAATGGCGTCCGAAGAACCCGCCCAGCATCTGCGAGTGGATCCTGACCTTCTCCGGCGCCAGGCCGGCGACCTTGGCGGCATCAGCCTGAAACATCTCGGGCCCCTGATTGGGCACCCATAAATCAAGCGTGCCATCGGGGTTGAAACGCGCCAGGCTGGAAGGCGGCTCGAGCTGGGCATGATGAAGGTACTGGCTGTAATAAGTGGCTTCCACCCTGGTCGCGGCGTCGTTGAAGCCCTTGGCGAAATCGCCCCGGGCCTCGGCCTCGTTGCCAGCTTCGGTGTTGGCGCCCAGTTGCCGGGAGAAGGCCTCGCTGTCGAAATCGGCCGGCATGTAACGGATGCCGGACTTGTCGCCGGGCTCCGCCCAATCGACCTGCAGCGCCTCTACCGCCTGCCGGGCATGCCACCAGCGCTTGGCGACGACAGCGACCGCGCCGTCGAGGCGGTGGATCGAATCGACCCCGCGCATCGCCTTGACCTCGCCCTCGTTGCGGATCGATCCCACCTGAAGACCGAGGCGCGGAGCGTGCTGTATGGCCGCGTGCAGCATGTCCTCGACCGCCATGTCGATCGTGAACTGCACCTTGCCCGTAGACTTGTCGCGCATGTCGAGCCGGGCCACCGGCTTGCCGATCCAGCGGAAGGTCTTGGGATCGCGCAGTCTGATGCCGTCTTGCGGCGGGACGGGCATGTCGAGCGCGCCCGATGCGACTTCGCCGTAGCTCAGGGAACGACCGGAGGCTTTATGGATCACCTGGCCCGGCTCCGTCGTGAGCGAGGCGAAGGGAACCTCGAGCCGCTGCGATGCCGCCTGCATCAGCATGAGCCGCGCCGAAGCGCCTATCCTGCGCATCGTCTCGTAACTGGAACGCACCGACATGCTGCCACCGGTAACGCGGCCAAACATCGGCACGATCTTGTAGGCGCTGTCCGCCGGTGCGCCTGCAACCGTGAAGGCGGAGGGATCGATGTCGAGCTCTTCGGCGACAATCTGGGCCATGGCCGTGAAGACGCCCTGCCCACCTTCGATGAACGGACATTGCAGGCGCACGGTATTGTCGGGGCGAATCTCGAGGAAGGCAGGCACTTTCGGATGCGCCGCGGCATCCGGCATGGAGGGACCGCCCTCCTGAGCCCGCGCCTTGCCCAGCGGGATTCCGAAACCGAGGACCAACGCCCCCGCGCTGGCGCCGGCCGAAGCGAGCAGGAAGCGTCTGCGCGAGATGTTGGAGGGTTCGCCATCGGCTAACTGCTGGAGGCCATCGTTTCCGGCCCCGGGTGCATCGATCGTCATGCCCATCACGCGTCCCCTTCGCCGCCGGTTTTATTGTTTCGACCGCTGGAGCGAACTGCCAGCGTGCCGCCAACCGCCGCCGCTGCCACAGCCACGCCGCCCGCAACCATCGCGCCGGTCCCGATATCCATGCCTTCGCCGCCATCCGCGTGCTCGGACGTCCCGGCGAGGTCCTTCATCGCGGCCTTGATCGCGTTGTAAGTGCCGCAGCGGCACAAGTTGATCATCGCCGCGCGGATATCGTCGTCGCTGGGCTTGGCGGTTTCACTGAGCAGCGATGTCGCCGCCATGACCTGGCCCGATTGGCAATAGCCGCACTGCGGCACCTGGTGGCGTATCCATGCATCGACCACCCGCTTGCCGAGATCCGTTTCCTCGATCGCCTCGATGGTGGTGATGGCGCTCGAGGCAACGGCATCCAGCGGAGTGACGCAAGAACGAGTGACGACGCCATCGACAAGGACCGAGCAGGCCCCGCACTGGGCGAGACCGCAGCCGTACTTCGTTCCGGTCATTCCAAGGTCGTCGCGCAGCACCCAGAGCAGCGGGGTGTCACCCTCGGCATCGACCTCCATCTCCTTGTCGTTGATTCGAAGTTTCATGGCGCTCTCTCTATGCGAAGTGTCTGCTAAGCCCTGCGCGCCGAAACCGACCCGGCCCGCAAGGCACTGACCTGAAGCGGGAACATGGTGGATCATTGCGCCCTTGTCACGTGTTGACGGCACCGGGGCGCAAATCACACGCAAGGCGAGAATGAACCGGTCATAGCAGCAAGTCGGCAAGCCGGTCGGGTGAAACTTGTGCAAGGCTACCATCGAAGCACGCATCTGCGGGCGATCCCGGGGCGCAAAACGCAATCGATTTGTCGTGCGCCAGGGGTTTCCTGTCGCTGGCGAACACGGCGGACTGGGGAAGCCTGGCCAGCGCGGCGTCATTTCCTCGAACATCGAGGAGACAAGGATGTCGCAGACATCGCCGATTGATCTGGTCCGCAGGCGCTTCATGGAAGCGCACGGAGCGAACGTGCAGGCCGGATATGGTGCATTCCTGCAGGTCTCGCACCAAAATGCGGCCCACGCCGCGCTCGGTTATCGCCGAGCGTGTGAGGAGACCCTGTTCCTCGAGCGCTATCTGGACTGCCCGGTAGAGCATTGCCTGTCGCTTGCGCTTCAGCGGACGGTCGAGAGAACCAGCGTGATCGAGATCGGCAATCTTGCTGCCGACGATGCCTTCGCCATGGTCGCACTCTGGGGCATGGCGGCCAACGACCTGGGGGCGAACTGCGAGATCGCGGTCGCTACCCTTACCGCACCGCTGCGCCGCATGTTCGAGCGGCTCGGCGTGACGCTGCACGTCCTCGCCAAGGCCGACCCGAAGCGCGCCGGCGATCCACGGGCCTGGGGCAGCTATTATGCGAGCGACCCGATGGTATGCGCCGGCTTCATCGCCCTGGGGCAAACCGCAATTTCTGCTTTCCTTGCCCGTCGTCGCAAGGTCGCCGCATGACTGGCCTGCTCACGACACTACGCGCTCACGCCGAGGCAGATCCATGCGGCATCGCGCTGGATCCGATCATCGCGGCGCCTGTCACCTGGAAGGAACTGGCGGAGCGCGTTGCGAAGAGTGCGGAAGAGCTACGTCGGCACCTTGTTCCAGCCCATCCATACGTGATGCGCCTCGATCATGGCACCGAGACGGCCATTCTCGAACTGGCGCTTCTCGAAGCCGGAATTCCCGTCCTATCTCTCCCCGCCTTCTTTACGGACGAACAGGTCCGTCATGCCGTTTCCGCCTGCGGTGCCGAAGATGAAACTCTATCCGGGCCGCAGCCCGCGCCGTCATTACTGCCCCGTCTGACGGCGCGGGTTACCTTCACTTCCGGATCGACCGGCACGCCCAAGGGGGTTTGCCTTTCGGCCGGACACATGCTCACAGTTGCTGCATCGGTGGTCGATGCGCTTGGGAGCGCCCATGCAGGTCGCCACTGCGCACTGCTACCTCCGGGGATCCTGCTCGAGACGATTGCGGGTTTCTTCGCGACCATGCTGGCCGGCGGGACATACGTCTGTCCGCCCCAGCGCGAAGCCGGTCTTGGCGATCCCTTCCGCCCCGACTTCGCGGCCATGGTCGCGCACCTTGCCGATTGGCGGATCACTTCACTGATTCTCGTCCCGGAATACCTCGCGGGGCTCGTCGCGGTTCTCGAACGCTCTGGACAGCGCCTGCCCGACCTGACGCTGGTGGCGGTCGGCGGCGCGCGGGTACCGGTCGAACTCCTGCAAAGGGCCCGCGCTCTCGGCTTGCCGGTCCGGCAGGGTTACGGGCTCACCGAATGCGGCTCGGTCGTCTCGCTCGAAGGCGCAGGCGAAAGCGTGGATGGTTCGGTCGGACGCCCGCTTGGCCATATGCGCGCAGCGATCGCGAGCGATGGGGAGATCGTGCTTGAAGGAGACATGTTCCTCGGCACGATCGGAGAGCCACGCGCTCCAGGTCCGCTGGCCACTGGCGACATCGGCCGGATCGACGATCAGGGCCGGATCTGGGTCGAGGGCCGCAAGTCGGCGATGATCGTCACCAGCTACGGCCGCAACATTGCCCCCGAATGGGTCGAGGCGGCCCTGATGATGCAACCGGAAATCGCGCAGGCGCTTATCCATGGCGATGGCGCCCCCGCGCCTGAGGCCCTGCTGGTGCCGGCATCGGCCGACGCGGATCTTGCCGAAGCTGTCGCCGCCGCGAACCGAAGGCTGCCGGCTTATGCCCACGTTGCCGCCTGGCGCGAAGCGGCGCCGTTCACGCCAGCCAATGGCATGCTCACCGGCAACGGACGCCTGCGCCGCAAGGCCATCGCCCGGACATGGCTCGAAGGGGAACCGTCCTTCTTCGATGAGCTGGAAGCTGCAACATGGCGCGATCGCCTGCGCTTCCTGACAATCCCGCAAGTGCGCGCCGGGCTCGCCGGAACGATCTCGCGGCGCACATACCTCGATTACCTGACCCAGGCCTACCATCACGTACGCCATACCGTTCCGCTGATGCAGGCGGCACGCGCACGCCTGCTTGACCGGCCCGCGCTCGTCACTGCACTCGACGAATATATCGAAGAGGAGACCGGGCACGAGGAGTGGATCCTGGCGGATATAGCTGCGGCCGGGGGCGATGCCGACAAGGCCCGCAGCTGCAGCCCCAGCGCGGCAACGCAGGCCATGGTCGAGCACGCCTACGCCCGGATTCGCGAAGGCAATGCCGCCTGCTTCTTCGGCATGGTCTATGTGCTGGAAAGCGTTAGCGTGGCCCTTGCCCAGCGCGGTGCCAGTGCAGTCGCCGCGAATCTCGGACTGCCACCCGAAGCCTTCACCTACCTCACATCGCACGGGGCCCTCGACCAGGACCACATGACTTTCTTTGCCGCGCTAGTGAACGGGCTCGACGCACCCAATGACCGCGAGGCGATCACCGCGATGGCGCGCGAGATGTTCGCCTTGTTCGGAGCGATGTTCGCCGCGATTGCCATGGAGAACCAGCATGTTGCCGCTTGAAGGCAAGCGCATTGCCGTCACCGGCGCTGCCGGGGGTATCGGGACGCCAGTCGCGTCGCTTCTTCGTAAGGCGGGAGCGCACGTTACCGGAATCGACCGCGTCGAGAGCGATGCTTGCGATGCCAGCATCGTCACCGATCTGTCCGACGAAATTGCCCTTGCCCGCCTTGCCGAACGTCTGGCCGGCGATTGCCCGGATATCCTTGTCAACATCGCCGGGGTCATGCGCTTCGGCCTGCACCAGAGCCAACCGATCGACGCGCTGTCCTTGTGCTATCGCATCAACCTGCTTGTGCCGGCGGTACTTGCCCGGGCCGTGGCCGCGCCGATGCAGGGGCGAGGGAGCGGGCAGATCGTCAATATCGGCTCGGTGCTGGGCGCAATCCCTTATCCCTGGTTCGCGGCTTATTCGAGCAGCAAGGCAGGCCTTGCAGCGCTCAGCCAGGGACTTCGGCGCGAACTCATGGGCAGCGGGGTCACCGTAACCCACATCAACCCGCGCGCCGCGCGCACCGCCTTCAACAACGGCGAGGTCAACCGCTTCCTCGAAGTGACCGGGATGAAAGCAGACGCGCCCGACTGGGTGGCCCGGCGGATCGTCTCGGCCATCGTCGAGAAGCGTGAGACAGTTTCGTTCGGCGCGCTGGAGCGCATCTACGCCGCCCTCAATGCCATTTCGCCGCGGCTGATCGACAACGGTCTTGCCGGGCAGATCCGCAAGGCCCGGGCCGAGTTCTGCTGAACCAGCCCGACACGATAAAGAGAGAGGAGTTCCATCCGATGATCAAACGCAGTGTCCTCACGTTTCTGGCCGCCCCGCTGCTGGCCTGCGCCCTGCCCTCGGCCGCCTTCGCCGACATGGCGAGCGACGTTAAGGCCGTGAACGATGGCTGGGCCCACATCACGTACGAAGTAAAGGGTTCAAGCACGCAGACCAAGGCGCTGGACCAGTTGGCCAAGCAGGCCGCGACCATCGTCGCACGCTATCCGGGCAAGGCCGAACCGCTGCTCTGGCAGGGCATCATCACCAGCGAGCAGGCCAATCGTGCCAACATCTTCCACAAGATGAGCCTGGCAACGAGGGCCCGCGATCTGATTGCCAAGGCCTATTCGCTCGATCCGCGCGCAGCGGACGGCGGAGCCGCGCTCAGCCTCGGAGTACTCTACTACAAGGTTCCAGGATCGCCGATCGGATGGGGGGACGACGAGAAGGCACAAAAGCTGCTCAAGCAGGCGCTGGCAGTCGATCCGAACGGTCTCGATTCCAACTACTTCTATGGCGACTACCTGCTGGATCAGGGAGACAAGGCGGGAGCGAAGACCTATCTTCAAAAAGCCCTGCAGGCTCCGCACGATCCTGCCCGTCCGGTGTGGGACGCAGGCCGCCGACGCGAAGTCCGGGTCCTGCTGGGCAAGGCGGGCTGATTGACCGCAAGCACGTGCCCATGATGCTGGCTTACCGACTTGCGCGGCAGCTTGCCCATCCCAGTGGCCTGCCCGGCCGCCTGCTGGGCAATGCCATGGATGTGGTCAACCGCAAGCCTACCCGGCTTGCGGTCGATCTCCTGGCGCCGGACGAGGGAGAAGCGGTGCTCGACGCCGGATGCGGCACCGGCGCGGCGATGGCCGAACTGCTGGCGCGCACCGATTGCCTCGTCACCGGGGCCGACGCTTCCGCGACCATGCTGGAAGCCGCGCGGCAGCGCATTGGCGCGCGTGCTTCCTATATCGAGGCGAAACTGGAAGATCTGGCATTGCCAGACGCGACCTTCGATGCGGTGCTCGCTCTCAATGTCCTGTATTTCGAAGATTCCAACCACGCCATGCTGCACAGGATACATCGGCTGCTGAAGACTGGCGGGCGAATTGTGGCCTACGTCACCGACAGGCAGAGCATGGAAAACTGGTCCTTTACCCGCGAGGGCTTTCATCGGCTTTTCGATAGAGACGCGCTTTGCGCAGCGTTTGCAGATGCAGGGTTTGCACAAGAGCGGATCGAAGTGCATGAAGTGGCGATCACCCGATCGGTCACCGGTTTGCTCGCAAGGGCCTGGCGATCATGAAGTTCTTGGCGGAGATCGACATGGAGCCGATGCCGCAGCAAACGCGCGCCTCCGGGCTCGCCCGCGTACTTGAAGACGAGCGCGGTCCCTTGCTGCAATTTCTGGTCGCCCGCTGCGGTTCGGCAGACGACGCGCAGGACCTGTTGCAGGACCTGTGGATCAAGGTCGGCGCGCAGCCGGCAGGGCCCGTCAGCAATCCGCGCGCATACCTGTTCCGCATGGCCAACAATCTCGTTCTTGATCGGCTGCGCGGGCGACAACGCGCCATGCGGCGTGAGCGCCACTGGCTTGAGGCGGACAGCGGCGGTGTCGCCATGCCGCCGGAAGACAGGACGGATCCGGGCGAACCTGCCGACGAAGCGCTGGCCCGCAAGCAGGAAGCGCAGATCCTGCGCGACGCCATCGACGCCCTTCCCGAAGGCGCTGGCCGGGCCTTGCGGCTCTATCGCTTCGAGGGAATGGGGCAGGGAGAAATCGCCGAAGTCATGGGAATTAGCCGAAGCGGGGTGGAAAAGCACCTCGCACTCGCCATGAAACGCCTGCGCGCGGCGCTGTCCGACTGTGGATGTTTCGACACGGCGACGTCTTCAGATCGAGGGGCTGACAGCGGGGAACGACCGCAGATGGAACAGGGACAATGAAACGCGAAGACGATCCGATCCTGGCCGAAGCCGTTCGCTGGCACCTCGCCAGCGGCGACGACAGCATGGACTGGGATGCGTTCACCCTCTGGCTGGAAGCAGACCCTGCACACCGCAAGGCGTTCGATGAGATTGCCCTGACGGACATGATGCTCGGCGAGCATCGCGAGGAACTGGCAGAGCCCGCGGCGCCCGAGTTCGAAACCCCGATGGAAGCCACCTATGCCGAGGCTGCGAACGATCGCGTTGTGCGTCCGGTCTTCGGGAAGCGGCTGCGCTGGGCAGGATTTGCCGTTGCCGCGGCCCTGACTGCGGTTCTGGCGGTTCCCCAGTTCATGGGCCCCGCTCCAGAGCTTTACGAGACCGCGGCGGCATCGCAGCGCATCGCGCTTGAGGATGGCTCGACGATCCTGCTCGCCCCGCGCAGCCACCTGACCATCGAGGGCCGCAATCGGGATCGCATGGCCCTTTCCGGCGGCGCCCTGTTCGACATCCGCCACGATCCCTCGCGCCGCCTCACGATCACCGCCGGCGATCTTGCGATCAGCGACATCGGCACGCGCTTCGACGTACAGGAACAGAAGGACACGGTGCGCGTCGCCGTCGTCGAGGGTAAAGTGCAGGTCAGTTCGCAGGCGCTTGACGCTCCGGTGAAGCTGGCCGCCGGCAGCGGTCTCGATTTCGACGGCGCAAAGGGCACCGCGACGATTGCATCGATCAAGCCCGTCGATGTCGGTTCATGGCAGGAAGGCAGACTTTCCTACGAAAATGCGCGACTTGTGCTGGTCGCCGCCGATCTGCATCGCTATGCGGGTGTCTCGGTGGAAGTGCCGGCGTCCTTGCGCGACCGGCGGTTTTCGGGGACGCTGATTGTCGACGATGGGGATGCGGCGTTACGCGATCTGGTGCAGCTCATGGGCCTGCGTCTCAGCGGCCACGCTGGCGCTTGGCGTCTGGAGCAGCCCGGCAGCTGACGCGCGCGAAGCGGCGCGCCGCGGCATCGACATAGCCGCGAGCACGCTGCCCGAAGCCATTGCCGAGCTTGCCCGCGAAACCCGGGTTTCCATCGGTACGCAGGGTGCACTGCCCCGCCTGCGCACAAGGCGCGTAAGGGGAAACTATTCGGTCGGTGAAGCGCTCTCGCAGCTTCTGTCCGGAAGCGGTTTCGTCGCAAGGCAGGTAAGCGAGACGGCCTGGCGCATCGAACCGGCCGCCGCCATCGGGCCTGCAGTGCCCCCGCCCAGTCCTGTTTCACCGCCGCCGCCACAGCCCATCGTCGTCACGACCACCAAGCAACCGCTGGAATTGCTCTCGGTTCCTGCCGCGGTTTCGGTGGTCGCCCTAGCGGACGAAATCCACGGCATCCCTACCCGCGCCAGCGCCACGGTTGCCTCGCAGATCGAAGGGCTTTCACTCACGTCACTGGGGCCGGGGCGCAATCGCATGTTCCTGCGCGGCGTTGCCGACAGCGCCTTCAGCGGCGAAAGCCAGTCGACGGTGGCCGTCGTATTAGACGAAGCGCGCCTCACTTATGCTGCGCCGGACCCGGATATCCGCCTCGTCGACATCGAGCGTGTCGAAGTGCTTAAGGGGCCGCAGGGCTCGCTTTACGGGACCGGTGCGCTCGGCGGCATTTACCGCATGGTGTCCCACGCTCCCGAACTCGATCGGACCAGCCTCGACGTTACTGCGGGAACCTCGCTCGTGGCGCACGGCAATACCGGCTATTCGGGCTCCGCCGTGGCAAACCTGCCCCTGGTGGGCGAGAAGGCCGCCCTGCGCCTCGTCGGCTATGCCGCCAAGGAGCCCGGCTGGATCGATACCGGTCAACGCAACGACGCGAACTGGACGCGCGTGTCGGGCGCGCGCGCCGGGCTCGCCTTCATTCCGGCCAGCGACTGGCGTCTGGACCTCACCGGCTTCGGCCAGTGGCTGCGCTCGAGCGACACGCGCTATGTCAATACCCCGCGCAGCTATTCACGCGACGCACAATCGCCCGAGCCGCACGACAACGACCTCATCCACTTCGCTGGACGGCTGAACGGCACGGCCGGCAGCATCGATGTGACGTTCGCCAGCGCCATGACCTGGCACGATGTCGACAACACGCTCGATGCATCGCTCGGCGCAGATGGCTTCGGCCTCGCCAATCCGCAGAGCCTGCTCGACAAGCGCCATTTCCGCATATGGGATTCCGAGCTGCGCCTGCGCGGTCACCTTGGCGGCGTAACCTGGCTTGCGGGCATCTCGCGCCTTGTGGCGCGCCAGAGACTGGCGACTTCGCTTGAAGATACTGCAGGCGCCATGGAGACGCTCGACGACGATCGCCGGACCAGTCACGACAATGCCGCTTATTTCGACGCGACTGTTCCGGTATCCGGCACGATCTCGATCGATGCCGGGGCGCGACTTTTCCGCTCGTCGATCCGCGAGACGCGCATGTTGCAGGCCGGCCCCGTCTCGCGTGAGCGTGACAAGTCCGGCGTAACGCCCAGTGTCGCTTTGTCCTGGCAGCCCGACTCGTCCAGTCTCGTCTACGTGCGCTACGGATCGGCCTTCAGGCAAGGCGGATCGGATATTACGTCAAGCGGCAGCATCGACACGCTGGGCAGCGATGAACTGGCCTCCATCGAACTGGGCTGGCGCCAGCGGCTGTCCGGCGGGGGCAAGCTCGATCTGGGCGCATGGTTCTCCAACTGGCATGACCTGCAATCCGACGTGCTGGAGGACAATGGCCTGGTCGAGACGGTCAATGCCGGAAACGCCCGCATCTTCGGCATCGAAGGCAGCCTCGAACTGCCGCTGGGCGAAGGCTGGCAGGCAGAGGCCGGCGGCAATTTCACCGATGCGCGCCTGATCCGCAATGATCTGGGTTTCGAACTGGAAGACAGGCACTTGCCGGTCGTTCCCGAATATACCGTACGCGCCGGCCTGCGCCGCGATTTCACACTAGGACAGCTGAATGCGCGCGCGAAGCTGAGCCTGCGCTATGTCGGCCCGGCCCGCATGAGCTTCGATCCTGACCTTGACCGCAGGATGGGCGACCTGATCGAGAGCGATTTCGAAGTTCAGGTCAGCGACGGCATCTGGCAAGTGGGCCTGAACGTGCAGAACCTGTTCGCTGACAAGGGCGACGTCTTCGCCTTCGGCAATGCCCTTCGCTACCGCTCCATGCCGCAATTCACTCCGCAGCAGCCCACGACGATTTCCCTGAACGGGTCGGTCCATTTCTAGACTGCGTCAGGTCTCGTAGATCACCCGCGTCGCGGCAGCGGCAGCGGAAGCGCGGTTTTCGACGCCGATCTTCACGAAGATCTGTTCGAGGTGCTTGTTCACCGTACGCGCGCTGATGTTGAGGATCTCGCTCATGTCCTTGTTCGACTTGCCGCGCGCGGTCCACAAGAGGACGTCCGCTTCGCGCGGGGTCAGGCCGAAGGCATCGCGCAGCATGTCGCCCTCGCGCCCCTCGCGCGAGAGAGCGATGCGGAACATGTGCTCGGCGCTGCCTGCTTCGCCGACCAGGGTGACATCGAACCGTTCCGCCCCCAGGACGACAGTGACTGTGCGCTGCGAGGCTTCAACGATCAGTTCAGCGAGCAGCGATTGCAATGCGGTTCGCTTGTCCGGTGAAAATCCGTCAAGCACGCGCTGCGCGGCAGGTGTAGTCCAGCCAATGTGGCCGCGCGCATCGCAGCTGACCAACTGCGCGCCCATCCCATCAAGCCCGGTCATCGCCTTGCGCGCGCCGCTGGAATTGCCGAGATGGACGCGGATGCGCGCACTCAACACGTTCAGAACCACGGGTTTGGTTACATAGTCCACCCCGCCCGCTTCCAGTCCACGCACGACATGGTCGCTATCGGAAAGCCCGGTCATGAATATGACGGGCACATCGCTGGCGCGCGGGTCGGACTTGAGCAGGCGGCATGTCTCGAATCCGTCCAGCCCCGGCATCACCGCGTCGAGCAGCACGAGGTCCGGCCGCGCCTCGTCCAGCAGCCCAAGTGCGATCGCACCATCGGCAGCAAGGATCGGTTCGTGCCCTTCGCTGCGCAGAAAGGCTTCGATCATCCCGCGCGTTTCGGGATCGTCATCGACGACGAGAATGCGGGCCGTCATCGCGCGGCCTCCGGTCGTTCGGCGGGTTCAAGGTCGAGCAGGACCGAGATCCGATCAATCAGAACGTCGAGTTCGTAGGGCTTGGCGATGTAATCGTCATGCGGATCATCGGGCCTGCGCGGCCGCTGGAATTCGTGGACATTGGCAGAGACCATCAGGATCGGAACGCTGTCGCCATCGAGTTCCCTGATCGCATGGGCAGCTTGCCATCCGCTCATCTCGGGCATGGCGACATCCATGATGACGAGATCGGGCCGTTTGCGGCGATAGGCATCGATCGCAGCGCGCCCGTTCTCGGCAAATTCGAGATCGAATCCGAGCGGGGTCAAAAGGTCCCGGGTCAGTTCGAGGTGCGCGGAATCGTCGTCGACGACCAGAATGCGCCGCTGCGGCCCGGCAAAGGACAGTTGGGGCGCAGGCTCCAACGGCCCTTTTTCCGGCACGGGCGCCTCGGAGAAGAACATCTTCACGGTAAAGGTGCTGCCCACGCCCGGCGTGCTCTTCACGGTAAGCTGCCCGCCCATGACATCGACAAGCATGCGCGCGATCGTCAGGCCCAGGCCTACGCCCTGCTGTCCGCGGACCGTGCCGATCCGCTCGAATGGTTCGAATATGCGTTCCAGACTGTCTGCTTCGATACCGACGCCGGTATCGACCACTTCGAATTCGGCGACCGGATTGCGCCAATAGACGTTGAGCGCCGCGGACCCGGCAGGCGTATACTTGATCGCGTTGGAAATGAGATTGATGAGCACCTGCCGCAGGCGCTTCTGGTCGGTATAGATCCAGTGCGGCAAGTGGTTCGGCCGGCTATGGTCGAACTGGATACCCCGCGCGGCGGCCTGAATACGGAACATGTCCACGATCTGGTTGAGCAGATCGACGAGGTTCACACGCTCGCGGGCGATCCGGACCGAACCGTTCTCGATCCGTGATACATCGACGAGACCGTCGACGAGGTCGGACAAGTGGGTGGCGCTGCGCCGGATGACGCGCACAGCGTCGGCGACCGGAACGCTTTCATCGCGCTCCAGCAACTGTGCGTAGCCCGAGATTGCGTTGAGCGGCGTGCGGATCTCGTGGCTCATACCGATGATGTAGCGGCTCTTGGCAAGGTTGGCATTCTCCGCCGCCGTCTTGGCCCGCTGCAGTTCGGCATCGGTACGCGCGTGCGCCTCGATTTCTTCCATGAGCGACACGGTCTGGCGTTCCGTTTCCTGCTCTGCCGCCCGCTGGCTTTCCCGCGAGAGAACGAAATACCAGGCGCCGAAACCTGAAATCGCCATGAAACCGACGAAAACGGTCTTGAGAATGCTGGCAAGGACCAGCGGGTCGTCCCCGGCAACTTCACGCTGATAGAAGATCAACAGCAGCACCACGCCGGCGATGGCAAGGCAGACGCAGTAGGCCACGAGGAAGCGGGCGATGCGCGCATAGGTCACGTCGGTGATAGAGCCCGGCAGGAGGCGCTCGAGCAATGCGGAGAGGTTGACGCCGGCTTCCGGCCTGACCTTGCAGGCATCGTGGCAGCGTGCCTCCAGCGTACAGCAAAGCGAACAGACCGCGCCGTCGTAAACCGGGCAGACCGCCATGTCCGGTGCTTCGAAGGTGTTCTCGCAGACCTTGCAGGTGCATTCGGCGGTTTCGAATTTGTCCTGCGGACGGGCGATGTAATAGCGCCCCCGGGTGGCGGCAGCGATGATCGGGGCGAGGATGAACGATATGCTCAGCCCGATCACCGGGGAGAGCATCTGCGCCACTTCTCCCAGAAGCCCTGCGAAGCAAAGTGTCGAACACAGGATCGAAATTGCCATGGCGCCGACCCCGACCGGGTTGAGGTCATAAAGGTAGGCGCGGCGGAACTCGATGCCCGGCGGGCTGAGGCCGAGCGGCTTGTTGATCATGAGGTCGGCGATCACCGCACCGAACCACGCCACCGCGAAGTTGGAATAAAGCGTCAGCACCCGCTCGACGACAGTCTGGATGCCGCCCTCCATCAGCATCAGCGCGATCAGGGTATTGAACACCAGCCACACGACGCGGCCGGGATGCCGGTGGGTCAGGCGCGAGAAGAAATTCGAGGACGCTATGGAGCCGGCATAGGCATTGGTGACGTTGATCTTTATCTGGCACAGCGCAACGAAGACCGTGGTCAGTATCACTGCGCCCGTCGCGTTGGCGACGAGGCCGCCGAAGGTCATGAAATAGAGCATGGCCGGATTGGCCGCATCATTCGCGCTCATGCCGGAGGACAGCGCGATAACGGCAAGGAAGGACCCCAGGGCAATCTTGACTCCGCCCACGAGGATCCAGCCCGGGCCGGTCGCCAGCAACGCCGACCACCAGCGCAGCTTGCCGACTTTCTCCTGCTCGGGCAGGAAACGCAGGTAATCGACTTGCTCTCCGATCTGCGGCAGCAGTGAGAGGAAGACGGCGAGCGCAACCGCAAAACTCGCCATCGAGCCGACTTTCTCTTCGCCTTCGAAACCGTTCCAAAGGGCAAGGCCATCGCTGCCCTGCTCGACGAGGAACAGGATCGGTGCAACCTGCAGGATGAACCAGATCGGCTGCGTCCAGTTCTGCCACTGGCTGATGCGGTGAAAGCCGTAGGCGACGATGGGAATGACCACCATTGCGCTGATCATGTGCCCGATCGGCAGTGGTATGCCGAAACACAACTGAAGCGCAGCCGACAGGATCACCGCTTCGATCGAGAACAGGATGAAGGTGAATGACGCGTAGACCGCCGAAGTGATCGTCGAGCCAAGATAGCCGAAGCCCGATCCGCGCGTGAGCAGGTCCATATCGACGCCGTAGCGGGCGCCGTAATAGCAGATCGGTATGCCGGAAATCAGGAAAATCGCCGCCGCCACGCCCAGCGCCCAGGCCATGCTTTCGAAGCCGTAACCGATGGTGACCGTCGCGCCCAGCGCCTCGCAGGCAAGGAAAGCGATCGAACCGAGTGCAGTATTGGCAACCCAGGCAGGCGAGCTCCTGCGCGCGCGCGTCGCGGTGAAGCGCAGGGCATAGTCTTCCAGCGTCTGGTTGTTGACCCACTGGTTGTAGCGCCGGCGCGTGCCGACGATGACCTGGCGCTTGACCGCGACGTCCGACACAGTGCCCGCCCGCGCCCGATCAGGTTCCGATTTTGCCAATCCGGTTGCGCTCCATCATGAAATCCCGGCCAGAACGAGGCCGAAACCCGCGCTGCCAGCCCCGATCAGGCGCAAAGCCGGGTTCGGCAACACCCGGGCAAGAGCATAACCGCCGAAGTGGAGCAAGGCACTGGTGGCCAGAAACCCACCGGCAAACAGTGCCGGAGAGGCATCGTGCGGCATCTCGATGCCATGGCTGGCGCCATGCGCATAACCGAAAGCGGCGACGAGAAAGGCCGCGATGGCAGCCGGCGTGCGGACCTGGAATGCCGCAGCAAGGCCAAGCACGACGAGCGAGGCCATGATCCCGGCTTCCGCGGCCGAACCGGGCAGCCAGGTTCCGGTCACGAATCCGAAGGTCAGACCGCCCAGGAAAGCGAGCGGAAGTACCCAGCCCGACCGCTTCAGGAACACTGCAGCGCCAAGGCCCACCAGCAGCATTGCGGCGAGGTGGTCGGCGCCGGTCAGGGGATGGAGCAGACCCGATGCGAATGCGCCGTTGCCGTGTCCGGGGTGGGCCAGGGCCAATTCGGGAGCGAGGCTAAGGCCTGCAAGGGCAAGAGTGGAGACGAGCCGCTTCATGCAGCAATCCTTTCCGGCAGTCCGCCTGCCTTGATGATGAAGCCGGCGATCTCCTCGAGACCCTTGCCGGCGCGAATGTTTGCGAATTCGAACGGCCGCGCGCCGCGCATCTTCTTCGCGTCGCGGTCCATGACTTCAAGGCTGGCGCCGACGAGCGGCGCAAGGTCGATCTTGTTGATCACCAGCAGATCGCTTCGGGTGATGCCCGGCCCGCCCTTGCGCGGGATCTTGTCGCCTGCCGAAACGTCGATGACATAGATGGTGATGTCGGCCAGTTCCGGGCTGAAGGTGGCCGCCAGATTGTCGCCGCCGCTTTCGATCAGGATGAGGTCGAGGCCCGGGAAGCGCTGCTCCAGCACATCGACCGCGGCGAGATTCATCGAGGCATCCTCGCGGATCGCGGTATGCGGGCAGCCGCCGGTCTCGACGCCGAGGATCCTGTCGGGATCGAGCGAACCGGCGCGGGTGAGGAACTCGGCGTCCTCGCGCGTGTAGATGTCGTTGGTGATCGCGGCGATCTGGTAGCTCTCGCGCAGGTATTTGCAAAGTGCGTCCATGAGCGCGGTCTTGCCCGAGCCCACGGGGCCGCCGATGCCGACGCGCAAGGGGCCCGAAGCCGGGAGGGGAGTTGCCATCTGGTTCATGTCCTGAACAGCCTTGTGTATTGGGTTTCGTGAGCCATGCAGCCGAGGTCGGCGACGAGCGTGCAGCCGCCCAGGGCATCGAAAGGATCGCCGTCCGGCAGGTTGGCCATGTGCTTGGCGGCGGCCATGACGACCTCGCGGCAGTCATGAAGGACCAGCTGGCCGTCTGTCTGCCCAAGCGGCACGAGGCGCTGCGCTGCCGAGACGAGATTGGACACCGCGCCGTGCAGCCAGGCCGTCAGCGCGCGTTCCAGTGCAATGCCGCGAAGCGCGAAAAGTGCCGCCGCCGCAACGGGATAGGCTATGTCCGTGCGCTCGAGACCGGCAAGTTGCTTCGTAAAATCGGCAACGCCCGAGGCCGCGCGCGAAATGCGTACGAAAGCGCTGCCCTGTGCGGTGCTCTCGACATAGCGTTCGTGACCAATCTGGCTGGCCAGCGCGAGCTGCGCCACTTCGTCGAAGCGCCCCGCATCGCCGAGGCGGGACGCCCGCCAGGCGTGCGTGAACAGCACGAGGTCATTGTGGATCGCGCCATGCTCGACAAGCGCGACGATCCAGTCCCGGGTGCTGCTGCGATCGGTGACGTGACCGGCCTCCACCGCCCATTCCAGTCCGCTGGAATGGGCAAAGGCACCGATCGGCCAGGCCGGCGACATCCAGCTCATCAGGTCGAAGAGCTCGGCGTCAGCCATGCGCGTGATGCTCTTGTCCGTGGCTGTGAGCGTGATTGTGCGCTTGGCCATGCTCATGCCCATGCTCATGGTCATGCCCGTGTCCGTGGTGATGTCCGCCAGTGCCTGAATAGGCCCCGCCCTCGGGGTCGAAAGGCGCAAGGACGGGCTGGCAGTGGCCGCCCAGTCCGACCACCATTTCGGCAATCACGTGATCGTGGCGAATGCGCAGGGTTCCGCCGTTATCGCCGGGCAGAAGCTGCGTCGGCAGATGACGGTTGCCCAGGTGCCAGGAAATGCGGACCAGATCGGCGCTCGAATGCGCAGCGATCTCGATCAGTGGCTCGCAAAGGGCCTCCACGCGCACCATGCTGTCATCGTCGAGGCGCAGCATGTCACCGTCGCGCAAGTGTACCGGGCGTGCCATGTCCAGCAGGATCGAAGCCCCGCCATTCGTGGTGAAGACGATCCGGCGGCGATTACGCTGGTCGAAATCCAGGCGGACCGCATCTGCAGCTTTTTCAGCCGCTTCACTCTCGATCCTGATAATTCTTTTCATGGTAATCCTCAGTACATGAAATAGCGCTGCGCCAGTGGCAGCTCGGTGGCCGGCTCGCAGGCAAGCAATTCCCCGTCGGCGTGGACTTCGTAAGTCTCGGGATCGATGCGAATATCGGGCAGCGCGTCGTTGCACTTCATCTGCGCCTTGCCGATGCCGCGCGTCTGACTGACCGGCATCACTGTGCGGGCGAGACCAATCTCTCCTGCAATATCAGCCTCATAGGCCGCATTGCTGACAAAGGTTATGCAGCTTGCCGCCATGGCCTTGCCGAACTGGCCGAACATCGGGCGCGAATGGACCGGCTGCGGCGTCGGGATCGAGGCATTGGGGTCACCCATCATGGCACACACGATCATGCCGCCCTTGAGCACGAGATCGGGCTTTGCGCCAAAGAACGCCGGGTCCCAGATGACCAGATCG
Source organism: Novosphingobium pentaromativorans US6-1 (assembly GCF_000767465.1). Taxonomy (NCBI): domain Bacteria; kingdom Pseudomonadati; phylum Pseudomonadota; class Alphaproteobacteria; order Sphingomonadales; family Sphingomonadaceae; genus Novosphingobium; species Novosphingobium pentaromativorans. Next base: position 336,798 of record NZ_CP009292.1, on the reverse strand, counting down.
GCCAGCTTGCCGACCTCGATCGAGCCGATCTCGCGGGCCATGCCCTGCGCGATGGCCGGGTTGATCGTGTACTTTGCGACATAGCGCTTGGCGCGCTCGTTGTCTGCCTCGGCGCAGTCACCTTCCAGGGCGCCGCGCTGGGCCTTCATCTTGTGGGCAGTCTGCCAGGTGCGGGAGATGACTTCGCCCACACGGCCCATCGCCTGACTGTCCGAGGAAATGATCGAGAGCGCGCCCATGTCATGCAGGATGTCCTCGGCCGCAATGGTCTCCTTGCGGATGCGGCTTTCGGCGAAGGCCAGGTCCTCGGGTATCGAGGGATCGAGGTGGTGGCACACCATCAGCATGTCGAGGTGCTCCTCGATCGTGTTCACGGTGAAAGGCATCGTCGGATTGGTCGAGGACGGGATGACATTGGCAAAGCCTGCCAGCTTGAGGATGTCGGGCGCATGTCCGCCGCCCGCACCCTCGGTATGGAAGGCGTGTATCGTGCGGCCCTTGAAGGCAGCGATCGTATCCTCGACGAACCCACTTTCGTTGAGCGTGTCGGTATGGATCATGACCTGCACGTCCATCCGGTCGGCTACCGACAGGCAGCAGTCGATGGCAGCCGGGGTCGTGCCCCAGTCCTCGTGCAGCTTGAGAGCGGCGGCACCGGCGCGGACCATTTCCTCCAGAGCAGCCGGGTCGCTGGCATTGCCCTTGCCCGCGAATGCCAGGTTCACCGGCAATCCCTCGGCCGCCATGAGCATGCGCTTGATGTGCCATGGGCCCGGCGTGCAGGTGGTCGCATTTGTTCCGGTCGAAGGGCCGGTGCCTCCGCCTGCAAAGGTGGTTACCCCGCTCGCCAGCGCCTCCTCCACCTGCTGGGGGCAGATGTAATGGATATGCGCGTCGATGCCGCCGGCGGTGACGATCTTGCCTTCGCCTGCGATAATCTCGGTCCCCGGGCCGATCACGATCTCGACACCGGGCTGGATATCGGGGTTGCCCGCCTTGCCGATGGCAGCGATGCGCCCGGCCCTGAGCGCGATGTCCGCCTTGTAGATGCCGGTCCAGTCCAGGATAACGGCATTGGTGATGACGGTATCTGCAGCGCCTTGCGCATTGGTGCGCTGGCTCTGCCCCATGCCGTCGCGGATCACCTTGCCGCCGCCGAACTTGACTTCTTCCCCCAGGATCGTGGCGTCGCTCTCGATGCGAATGAGGATATTGGTGTCGCCGAGGCGCATCCGGTCCCCGGTGGTTGGCCCGAACATGTCGGCATAGGCGGCGCGGGACATGCGATAGGCCATCAGGCGTCTCCCGCTTCGAGCGGACCCATGACCTTGCCCTGGAAACCGAAGACCTGCCGATCTCCCCGCAGCGGAACGAGCGAGACCTCGCGCGCCTGACCGGGTTCGAAGCGCACAGCGGTGCCGGCAGGAATATCGAGCCGCTTGCCACGTGCCGCATCGCGATCGAACACGAGACCGTCGTTTGCTTCGGCGAAGTGGTAGTGGCTGCCTACCTGCACCGGCCGATCGCCGCTGTTGGCGACGCGGATCGCTGTGACCGGCTGCCCGGCATTGAGCTCGTGCACTCCCGGCGCGGCAAGGATCTCTCCGGGAATGACCGGATCAGCGGATCGGGTCATGAACGCTCACCAGCTTGGTGCCATCGGGAAAGGTGGCCTCGACCTGCACGTCGTGGATCATGTCGGCGACACCGGGCATGACCTGCTCGCGTGTGATGACATGGGCCCCCGCCTCCATCAGATCGGCCACCGAGCGGCCGTCGCGCGCACCTTCGAGAACGAAGTCGGAAATCAGCGCGATGGCCTCGGGGTAATTCAGCGACACGCCGCGCTCGAGCCGGCGGCGCGCCACCATGGCGGCGAGCGAGAGCATCAGCTTGTCCTTCTCGCGAGGTGTGAGGTTCATTTCAGCATCTCCAGACGCGGGGCAAGGCACGCCCCTTGCGCATGACTTCAAGTGTGACCGCGATGTCGCGGCGCAGGATTTCTCCATCGGGCGCAATCAGGCGCACCGCCAGGATGCCATTCCAGGCGCTCGCGCCTGCCTGTCCCTGGGCAGTCTCCAGTGCGCCGCGCACCGGTTCGAGCAAGGCGGCGGCGTCATTCGCCACATGGACGATGACTGCCATGGCTCGCGCTCGGCCGCCCACTGCGGCATGAGCCATGAGGTCCGCGATATCGCCCTCAAGCGCCAGGGTATCGGCATAGATCAGTTTGCCGCCCCGCCAGATCCGCAGGCGGTCGCGCAAGGCTCCCCGCGTGACGCTCTCACCCATCGCCTCGCGGCCCAGCACAAGTGCTTCCACGCCCAGAAAACTTGAATCCTGCGCCAGCGCGATCTGCGTATCGCGCACCAATCGGGCCTCGTCGAACAGGATGGTTTCCTGCGGCAGCCATTCTGCCTGGGCGCCTTGCTCCACGTTCAGGCGCGTTGCTATTTGCGAGCCTTCGTCAAGGGCCCGGTAGACTTTCTCTGCCGCCTGGGTCGCCACGGCAGATCGCACGCCCTTTGCCCATGTCACGCCCTGGATAAGGCGATCGCCCTCGGCAAGGCCGCCCGCGGTGTTGATAAGCACCGCGCAGGGCTCCTCACCCGAAGTGCGCGGCATGCGCATGCGCAGGCAACCCGACTGAAAGGCGCGCGAAACGGCCACGAGCCCCGCCCTGTCGACGAAGGCAAGGTCGATCTCGCCGACGCTGCGCAAGCTGGCGGGAACCGCATCCGCCCGCGCGGGCGCGCAAGCCGCCGTGGGCGGGATAGTCCGATCGTCACTCATGGCGAATGCCCGGTGCACGCTTGGCAGTGTCCTTCGTCGATGGAGCGGCGAGTTGGTCGCGCCCGTCTGTTTGCAACTGCACAATCGGCGCATGGCGGGCCCGATCATATGGGGCATTTGACGTATGGACTTGGTCAGGTCCCGCAGAGCTGCGTCAAGCCAGCCTGCACATACGTCAAATACCCCATGGCGCGTTCGTGCTGCACTGCACAACCTCCAGCTGCGCCGAGGCTTTCGGGTCCGGCGTCAGGGTTCAATGTGGAGGGAAATCAAGAATGACACGATTGAAGCAGACCGCGCTTGGCGCCCTTACCCTCGCCGCGGCTTCGGCAGCCTTTGCCAGTCCGGCGATGGCCGACGACGAGTTGCCGTTCACCTTCAACGGCGGGGTCACGTTCCTGAACGACTATCGCCTGCGCGGTGCGTCGCTGAGCGATGCCAAGCCGGTCATCCAGGGCTCGGTCGAGGCAGGTGTGCCGATTGCCGAGAACGTCAGCGCATTTGCGGGCGTCTGGGCCTCGAGCCTCGACAAGGATGCAGGCGCTGGTGCGATGGAAACCGACCTCTATGCCGGCCTGCAGGGCACGATCTCCGGGGTGAAGGTCCGGGCCCGCTACCTGCGCCTCGTCTTCCACGACGCCGAGAACATCGATTTCGACCAGTACGAAGTAGGCGTCAGCGGGCCGGTCGGGCCCGTCACGCTGGGTGCCGGCGTCATCCATGACGAATACCATTTCACCGGGCACAGCACCTACACCTACACCAGCGCCACGCTGCCCATCGACGATACCGGCTTCGCCGTGAAGGGCCTCGTCGGATACGAAGACGGAACGAACTGGAACGACAAGGTCAACTGGCAACTGGGCGTCAGCTATGCCCGCGGACACTTTCTGATCGGCGCCGACTACATCGATACCAACAAGTTCTCCGCCGCGTCCAACGGCGACAACCGCGCCGGCGCGACCGTCGTCGGATACATCGGCGCGCGCTTCTGACCTTTCCATTCATTCGCAGACGACCGGCCTGGTGCGCAGGCCGGCATCCAAGGGGATAGACAATGGCATTCATGAAAAAGAGAGCTTTCCTTGCCGCTGCACTGGCCTGCACCGCCATGCTCGGCGCCTGCAGCAAGGGCGCCGACGAGGGCGCGTCTGCAGCCGATGCGGACGCAATCAAGGTCGGCGTGCTGCACTCGCTTTCCGGCACCATGGCGATCAGCGAAGTGACCGTGAAGAACGCCACTCAGCTAGCGATCGACGAGATCAACGCCGCCGGCGGGGTCATGGGCAAGCAGATCCTGCCCGTAGTCGAAGACGGCGCCTCGGACCCGGCCATCTTCGCGCAGAAGGCTTCCAAGTTGATCGAGGGCGACGGCGTGACCACCGTTTTCGGCGGCTGGACCTCGGCAAGCCGCAAGGCCATGCTTCCCGTCTTCGAGAAGGACCACGGCCTGCTGTGGTACCCGGTCCAGTTCGAAGGCAACGAATGTTCGCCCAACATCATGTACTCGGGCGCGCAGCCCAACCAGCAGGCACTGCCTGCCTACGACTGGGCCAAGGAGCAGGGCTACAAGAAGTTCTTCCTCGTCGGTTCGGACTACGTCTATCCCCGCACTGCCAATCTGATCCTCAAGAAGCACATCGCGAAGGACGGGCTCACACTCTCCGGCGAGGAATATCAGCCGCTGGGCGGAACCGAGTTCTCAGGCGTGGTGGGCAAGATCAAGGCTGCCAAGCCCGACATCATCATCAACACCCTGAACGGCGACAGCAACGTCGCGTTCTTCAAGCAGATGGCCGCGGCGGGCATGGGCCCCAAGGTCATTCCGGTCATGTCCTTCTCGATCGGCGAGCAGGAAGCCATGGCGATGGGGCCATCGCTGGTCGAGGGTGGATACGCAGCCTGGAACTACTTCCAGAGCCTCGACAATGACATCAACAAGAAGTTCATCGAAGCCTACAAGGCGAAGTTCGGCGCCGACGCGGTGATCACCGATCCGATGATCCATGGCTATCTCGACGTCTATGTCTGGAAGGCTGCGGTCGAAAAGGCGAAGAGCACCGATCCCGAAAAGGTGCGCGCTGCCGCCGTCACGCTCGACACGATCCCGACCCCGCTCGGCGATGCGAAGTTCATGAACAACAACAGTCTGATCCAGACCGCCTACATCGGCCAGTCGCAACCGGACGGCCAGTTCAAGATCCTCTGGAAATCGCCCGCCCCGATCGACCCGGACCCGTATGACCCGGTCACCTTCCCGGGCAAGTCCTGCAAGATCTGATGACCTGACTTCTGCCGTTTTCCGCTGGGCGGCCCTCACCGCCCACCCTGTCCCGGGCAACGATCCCCTGCCCGGGACAGGGGCCGGAATAACGCAGACAGTCCAACAAGCGAAAGGAGGCAGGACATGGACGCGGTATTTCTGACCGGCCAGCTCTTCAACGGCTTCTCCGTCGCCTCGCTCTACGTGCTGGCGGCGCTCGGCCTTGCGCTCAGCTTCGGGCTGATGCGGGTCATCAACATGGCCCACGGCGAAATCCTGATGCTGGGCGGCTATCTCGCCTGGATGGCGATGACGATCGTGCCGGGGCCGCTCGGCCTGCTCGTCGCGCTTGCCTTCGCCCTGCTTGGCGCGGGCATCTTCGGCGGTTTTCTGGAGGTGGCTCTGGTCAGCCGGCTGACGGCGCGGCCGCTCGACACACTGCTTGCCACCTGGGGCGTCAGCCTCATCATGCAGCAGGCCGCGCGCGACCTGTTCGGCGCGACCGGTGTTTCGGTGACGGCGCCCGCCTGGCTCGATGGCGGCCTCACCATCGCCGGGCTGCAGCTTCCGACCCTGCGGATCTTCATCCTCATAGTGGCCGTCGCCGTGCTGCTGGGCCTCGCCGCGATCCTCAGTTTCACGCGCATCGGCCTGCTCGTGCGCGCGGTCAACCAGGACCGCCCAACGGCCGCAGCCATGGGCGTCAATGTGCGCCTCGTCGATTGCTTCATCTTCGCGCTGGGCGCAGGTGTCGCAGGCCTCGGCGGCGTCGTGCTGGCCCTGCTGGGTCCGGTCACCCCGAATGTGGGCCAGGGCTACATCGTCACGGCCTTCCTCGTCGTCATTCTCGGCGGTCTGGGGTCGATCGTCGGCACCACCGTTGCCGCGCTGATCATCGGCCTGATCACCGCCCTCTCGCAGATTTTCGTCGATGTCAGCTTTGCGCAGGTCCTTACCCTGCTTTTCGTCATCCTTTTCCTCCAGTTCCGGCCGCAGGGCGTGATTGCCGTCAAGTCCCGCGCACTCGATGCAGAATAGGAGCGAGGCGATGCCCGCAAGACTTTCCCTGCCACTGGCCTCCGGACTGGCGGCCTTTCTACTCGCACTGGCCGCCCCGTGGGTGTTGAGCGGCTACGACCTCAACCTGCTCGGGCGTTTCCTCGCCCTGTCCCTGACGGCCATGGGACTGGTGCTGCTGTGGGGCGAAGGCGGTATTCTCAGCCTCGGCCAAGGGGTGTTCTTCGGTATCGGCGGCTATGCCATCGCCATGCACCTCAAGCTCGTCGAACTGGGCAGCGGCGAAGTGCCCGACTTCATGGTCTGGAGCGGGATCGAGAAACTGCCCTGGTGGTGGGCACCGTTCGGCAGCGCCCTGTTCGCTGTCATCGCGGTCTTCGTCGTCGCCCCCGCGCTGGCGGGTCTCGTGGGCTGGGCAATCTTTCGCCGCAGGATCGGCGGCGTCTATTTCGCCCTCATCACGCAGGCCCTCGCCCTTGCCTTCGCCACGCTCCTGATCAGCAAGCAGGACATGACAGGGGGCTTCAACGGCCTCACCAATTACAGCACGCTGCTGGGCTTCAACCTCAACCTTCCCGAAACCGCGACGGGCATCTACTTCGTCACGCTCGCAACCGTCGCCGCGGCCTTCTTCGGCCTGCGCTGGCTGATCGCCTCGCGGTTCGGCAAGCTCCTGCGGGCGAGCCGCGACGGGACCAATCGCCTGCGCTTCCTGGGCTACGACCCAACGCCCTACAAGGTGATCGCCTTTGCCGTGGGCGCCCTGCTCGCCAGTCTTTCGGGTGCACTGTTCACGCTGCATTCCGGCGTGATCTCGCCGGCCCTCGTGGGCGTTGTGCCTTCGATCGAAATGGTGATCTGGGCCGCAATCGGTGGCCGCCACAGCGTCGCCGGTGCGCTTGCCGGGGCCTTGCTGGTGAACTTCGCCAAGGACAAGATCTCCACCGCCCTGCCCGAAATGTGGCTCTACTTCCTGGGCCTCATGTTCATTCTTGCCGTCACCGTCCTGCCGCGCGGCCTTGCCGGGCTGTTCGGGGAGGATCGCCCGTTCCGGGCTTCGCGCAAGGGCGACCTCTTCGCCCGCTGGCGAAAGGATCGCGCCGAGGCCGATGCCGCCGGAACCGCCAGCGCCCCGAACGCGAAGGAGATTCCCGCATGACCGCTCCCATGCTCGAAATGCGCAATGTCGTCGTCGATTTCGATGGCTTCAAGGCCATCAACGACCTCTCGCTCTCCATCGAAAGCGGCTCGATGACGGTGGTCATCGGCCCCAATGGCGCGGGCAAGTCGACCATGTGCGATTCCATCATCGGCCGGGTGCGGCCGACCTCGGGGAAGGTCCTGTTCCACGGCAGGGAAATCCAGGCCGAAGCAGAGCATTCGATCGTCGGCCTGGGGATCTGCCGCAAGTTCCAGACGCCCGGCGTGCTGGTCGCGCTCTCGGTGATCGATAACCTGACGATCGCGGCCACCCGCGACCGCCGGTGGTGGACCAAGTTCGGCCGCAAGGGCGAAGCCGAAGCCCGCAGCCGGGCCGAGGAAATCCTTGAGACGGTCGGCCTGGCACCGCGCCGCGATGCGCTCGCCGGCAATCTCTCCCATGGCGAGAAACAATGGCTGGAGATCGGAATGGTCGTTGCCACCGATGCCGAACTGCTCCTGCTCGACGAGCCGACCGCGGGTATGGGCGCGGCGGAAAGCACCCAGACGGCAGAGATCGTGAAAGCCCTGGTCGGCAAGCACGCGGTTCTGGTCATCGACCATGATATCGACTTCGTCTCGCAACTGGGCGGCCACGTCGTCGTGCTTCACCAGGGCCAGCTTCTGCGCGAAGGCACGCTGGAGCAAATCCGCGCCGACGAGGAAGTCGCGGCAATCTATCTCGGGAGGGCCTGATGGCGATCGAAGACGCAGACCAGCTGCTCAACTTGCGCACAGTCAGCTCCGCTTACGGCAAGAGCCAGGTGCTCTGGGATGTCGCGTTCGACCTCAGGAAAGGCGATTGCGCGACCGTGCTGGGCCGCAACGGCGTGGGCAAGACCACCTTGCTCAAGACGATCATGGGCCAGATCCCGTGTACAGGCGGCCATATCTATTGGCACGGCCATGAAGTGACCGAGATGCAGGCTCACCAGCGTTCGCGCGCGGGGATCGGCTTCGTGCCGCAGGGTCGCCACGTCTTCCCCCACCTCAGCGTTCGCGAAAACCTGGAGGTCGGCCTGTCCGCCCTGACACGCAAGGGCTTTTCAGGTGCGAAGAAAGTGCCGGAAATGGTCTTCGAGCTGTTTCCCAAACTGACCCAGATCGCGGACCGCAAGGCCGGAGTCCTTTCCGGCGGTGAGCAGCAGCAGCTTGCCATCGGGCGCGCCCTGGCCGGCCAACCGGAGCTGCTCCTGCTCGACGAGCCGACCGAAGGCATCCAGCCCAACATCGTCCAGCAGATCGAGGACGCCTTGCTGCGGGTGCGCAAGGAACTGGGCGTGGCGATCCTGATCGTCGAACAGAACCTCGACTTTGCATGGTCTTTCGCCGACCGTTTCTTCGTGATGCAGCGCGGCAGGATCGTAAAGGAGGGCCGCACTGAAACGGCCCCGCCAGACGAGGTCGCCGCGCTGATCCATGTCTGACCTTTCGCCATGATTGGAGCGTCTTGCAATCGTAGCACTGGCATGGTCTGATCCACTCGGGAGCGGGGAGCAAGATCAGGACCAGGAGAGCATCATGGACGCCAAGACAGGTGAAACGGTAAGCGGGGGCTGCCCCGTGAAGCATGGAGATCTTCGCTCGCTGCTCGGCCGGACGAACCGGGATTGGTGGCCCAACCAGCTCTCCCTCGACATCCTGCACCAGGGCGGCAGATCGCCCAGCCCGCTCGGCCCGGATTTCGATTACGCAAAGGCCTTCAAGGCGCTCGATTACGATGCGGTGAAGAAGGATCTACATGCGCTCATGACTGACAGCCAGCCCTGGTGGCCGGCCGACTATGGTCACTATGGTCCCTTCTTCATCCGCATGGCCTGGCACAGTGCCGGCACCTATCGCACCGGCGACGGGCGCGGCGGGGCGAATTCGGGCCAGCAGCGGTTTGCCCCGCTCAATTCCTGGCCGGACAACGCGAACCTCGACAAGGCGCGCCGCCTGCTCTGGCCGATCAAGCAGAAGTACGGCGCCAACCTGAGCTGGGCGGACCTGTTGATCCTTGCCGGCAATGTCGCCATTGAATCGATGGGCGGACCGGTCTTCGGTTTCGGCGGTGGACGCGCGGACGTGTTCGAGCCGGAAAAGGACGTCTACTGGGGCACCGAGGAGGAATGGCTCGGTCAGACCCGCATCGATCCGGACAAGCAGCTCGATCTCGAAGACCCCCTCGCCGCGATCCAGATGGGGCTCATCTACGTCAACCCGGAAGGGCCCGGCGGCAATCCGGACCCGGTCCAGTCGGGACGCGACATTCGCGAGACTTTCGCCCGCATGGGCATGAATGACGAGGAAACCGTCGCGCTCACCGCTGGCGGCCACACCTTCGGCAAATGTCACGGGGCGGGCGATGCCGCGCTGGTCGGGGCGGAACCGGAAGGTGCGGACATCGCCCAGCAGGGCCTTGGCTGGACCAGCACGCATGCCAGCGGAATGGGCGACGATACGATCACCAGCGGCCTCGAAGGCGCCTGGACGCCTCGCCCGACGACCTGGGACATGGGCTACTTCCACATGCTGCTCGACTACGAATACGAACTGGTCAAGAGCCCGGCCGGCGCCCACCAGTGGCAACCGATCGATCAGAGGCCGGAGGACATGGCGCCCGGCGCGCACAGCCCGGACAAGCGGCTTCCGACGATGATGACCACCGCCGACATGGCGATGAAGATGGACCCGGAATATCGCAAGATTTCCGAGTACTTCCGCGACAATCCTGAGAAGTTCAGTGATGCTTTTGCCCGCGCGTGGTTCAAGCTGTGCCACCGCGACATGGGACCCAAGGCACGCTACCTCGGCCCCGAAGTCCCTGCCGAAGACCTGATCTGGCAGGACCCGATACCAGCGCTCGACCATGCGCTCGTCGACGATGCCGACATTGCCTCGCTCAAGGACAGGATCCTGGGCTCGGGTCTCTCGATCGCCGAACTGGTGACGACGGCCTGGGCTTCGGCTTCGACCTGGCGCGGCTCGGACCATCGCGGCGGCGCCAATGGCGCGCGGATCCGACTTGCCCCGCAAAAGGACTGGGCTGTCAACCAGCCCGACCAGCTCGCCAAGGTGCTTGGCAAGCTCGAGGCGATAAAAGCCGATTTCGATAGCTCTGCGTCGGGCGGGAAGAAGGTCAGCCTGGCCGACCTCATCGTGCTGGGCGGCTGCGCTGCGATCGAGAAGGCCGCCTCCGCTGCTGGGACTTCGGTCAAGGTCCCCTTCGTCCCGGGCCGCACCGATGCCAGCCAGGAGCAGACGGACGTTGAAGGCTTCGCCGTCCTCGAACCGCGGGCAGACGGTTTCCGCAATTACCTGGAAACGCGCTTTTCGGTCCCGACTGAAGAATTGCTGGTCGATCGCGCCCAGCTGCTCGGCCTGAGCGCCCCCGAAATGACTGCACTGGTCGGCGGCCTGCGGGTCCTTGGCGCAAACCATGGTAACAGGATGCACGGCGTCCTGACCGACAGGCCCGGTGCCTTGACCAACGACTTCTTCGTCAACCTGCTCGACATGGGAACGGCGTGGAAGCAGGTTGACGACAGCGGTGACGAAACCTTCGTCGGAACCTGCCGCAAGACGGGCCAGGAAAAGTGGAAGGCGACGCGGACCGATTTGGTCTTCGGCTCGAACTCGCAGCTTCGGGCCTTGTCCGAAGTCTATGCCTCGAGCGATGGCCCCAAAAAGTTGGCGGACGATTTCGTTGCAGCCTGGACCAAGGTGATGAACGCGGATCGTTACGACCTGGCCTGAGGCTCCACACAAGGGGGCGAGGCAAGCCTTCTTGTAGTCCAGATGTCAGCTGCATTGAAAGCCGGCACCCGTGACAGGGTTGCCGGCTTTTTCATTGAATGGCTTGTGCTTCCCCATCCTGCGCGGCGGATCAATCCAGATCCAGCCAAATGCCACGGGCGACACTTTACCCGCCGGTAAAGTGTCATTGGCGACAAAATGTTGTCCTCCTGAGAAAGGGGATTCTCATGATTCCGTGTTTGTGCTCTATTTCTTCCCGTTATGTTTGTTGCGCCGCCCCCATCCGCACCGCGTGCCTCGGTCAGTGACATGGCTGCCCTCCTGGACCAGGTCGCCCATGCCAGTTCCCGGCCGCGCTATGCCTTCATGGTCCTGTCGCTGATTGCCGAAATCGCGAGGCCGGACGGAAGCGCCGGACCGTTCATTTCCTTCGACGGGCGTTCGATCCTGCTGCGCGACTGGCTCTGCGATGCCCTGACCCCGATGGGGACGCGCGACCCAAAACGGCAGGCGCTGACCGAAAGGATCCGCAGCGAGCTGACGCGCTTGGGCAAGTTGCCCGATGATCCGCAAGCCGCCTGCGCGATGATCGACGAGGAAGTGCGTGAACGCGTGCGCACCTCGGGCAAAACCAACCTCAGCAGGGCGGTGTCCGAGCTGGTGAAGGAAGGGCTGATCCGCCGCCACTATCAAGGCTTTCGGGTCGACCACCACAATCGCGGCGCGCAGCGCCATGTCGTCTATACCCTGACCGGACGCGCGCGTTGCCTGATGACCCGGCGCGAAGCCCGATCCATGCGCGATAGCCGCCAGGGTCAGCTCGCCCTCAACTGATTCCTCTTCAAGATCCGGCACTGCGCGCGTAGATCCGCCTCGGATTTCTCCTCCATCACGCTTGCAAGGAAAGGATATTGACCGTGGCACCCATCCGCGCGGCTCTCGTCGGCTACGGTCTGGCCGGGAAGGTTTTCCACGCCCCGCTACTGCAAGTGGTCAACGGCGTCGAACTGGCTGCCGTGGTGTCGAGCGATCCGGCCAAAGTGCGCGCCGACTTGCCCAACGTGGCGGTTGTAGCGGCCATGGATGAAATCCTTGCAGATTCCGCGATTGACCTCATCGTACTCGCAACGCCCGATCACCTTCATGCAGGCCAGGCCATCGCTGCCCTCGATGCCGGCAAGCATGTCGTGATAGACAAGCCCTTCGCCGTCACCATTGAGGACGCGCGAAAGGTCATCGAGCGGGCCGAACGCCACGCTGGTCACGTCTTCGTATTCCATAATCGCCGATGGGATGCCGACTTTCTGACCCTGCAATCGCTCGTTGCCGCAGGGGAGCTAGGTGAAGTCATGCATTTCGAGAGTCACTTCGATCGCATGCGCCTTGAAGCCGGAGAGCGCTGGAAGGACAAGCGCACGGGCGGCGTCTGGCAGGATCTCGGACCGCACCTCGTCGATCAGGCTCTGCATCTGCTCGGAACGCCAGAAGCGGTCTGGGCCGATATTGCCATCCAGAAGAAAGGCGGCCACGCGCCCGATTATGCCCATGTCGTGCTGCGCTACGCGCAGACGCGGGCTGTCCTGCACCTCTCACAGCTCGCCCCCGACCATCGCCTGCGCTTCCTCGTCCACGGCAAAAACGGCAGCTACGTCAAGCAAGGTCTCGACGTTCAGGAAGAGCAGAGCAAAAGCGGGATCGCGCCGCACGAAGCGTCTTGGGGCATCGACCCCATCGAAGGGACGCTGACCTGCACCGATGGGTCCACCCGCGCCATCACGAACCAACGCGGCCGCTACCAGGCATTTTATGAAAACGTGCGCGACTGCCTGCGCGGAAGCGCGGTCCCGGACGTGCCGCCAGATCACGCTCTGGCTGTCATGGAAATCCTTCAGGCCGCGCAGGAAAGCGCGCGTGAAAGGCGCGAGATCCCGATTCTCGCAAAGTGATGCAGACTGCGGCCCAACGGTCGAAAGCACCGGAATGCCACTGCCATTCGCGCCTCAATAATGTTTACTGAAGCACTTAAAACAGCCGGTCGATCGACAGGCGTGCGCTAACCGCTCAAAAAAGGTCCATAAATCCCCGAGTTTAGAACATTATCAACCATTCTTGCAGAAATGACACAGCTCCAGATCAGGAGCCCCCCGCTTGTTCGACATCCTCTTGTGCATTCGCGACGACCACGAGATCAGACTGGTGACCTTGGCTGCAATCGTTTGTTTCCTGACAAGCGGAACGGCGGTCCTGATGTTGCGGCAGTCGGTGCAGGTAAATAAGGCCCACGCGCAAGCGTGGCGGCTCGCTGGGGGATTCGCCTCAGGATTCGGTATCTGGGCCACGCACTTCATTGCCATGCTTGGCTACCAACCGGGCTTCATAGCAGGGTATCACCTCGGCCTGACGCTGTGCTCCCTGGCTCTCGTCCTGAGCACAACGATCCTGGGCTTCTATCTTGCTACCCGGCAAAAATCGGTTGCAGCTATTGCATCGGGGGCGCTGGTCACGGGCGGCGGTTTTGCAGCGATGCACTACCTCGGCATGGAAGCGCTGCAGATACCGGCCATGATCCGATGGAATGCCGGATACGTCGGCATCTCAATCGCGATCGCCATCTTGCCGCTCTATCCTGCCATGACCATTGCAGTGGCGCGCCGTTCCTCGACCAGCGGATGTGTCGCTACCCTGTTCATCGCTCTTGCGATCATCGGCCTGCATTTCAGCGGCATGACCGCCATCCACCTGATTCCTTCCCGCATGGCCGAAAGCGGTATGCTGCTTTCTCCGGGACGCATGTCACTGCTGATCGCCACGGTTACCCTCCTCCTGCTCGGTGCCTGTCTTGCGGGATGGATCATCGCACGGCGGACAAGCGCGGCCATAGCGGCCAGCCAGCGGCAATTCTCTATCCTGGTGAAGGGTATCTCCGATTGCGCGATCTACCTGCTGGACAAGAACGCCCACGTCGCCAACTGGAATCCAGGAGCCCAGCGGCTCAAGGGCTATAGCGAAGACGAAGTCCTGGGCGCGCCGCTGGCGCAGTTCTACACACCGTCCGATCGCTTGGCAGGCTTGCCGGAGGAGGCAGTCGCCATGGCCCGCACCGAAGGCAAGTTCGTCGGCGAGGGATGGCGGGTGCGCAAGGATGGTTCCAGCTACTGGGCCCATGACTCCATCGAGCGCATTCATGACGACGATGGCAAGCTCATCGGTTTTGCGAATATCATCCGTGACATGACCCGCTACAAGCAGGATCAGGACCGGATCGAGGAAGCCAGGCTGCAGCTCGATGCTGCCCTGGAACACATGCACCAGGGTCTGTGCCTCTTCGACGCCCACGGGCGTCTGGTTCTGCGTAATCGCCAGTTCGTCCGCCTGTGGAAGCTGCCCGATGAGGCCTGCCCGCCCGGCACCGGGATGATGGAAGTGGCACGCGCCGCGCTTGAAGCAAGGACCGGTGCGACGGTCCCGCGCGAACGGCTCGAGAACATGCGCGCGTTGCTGGCGCAGTCGCTTGGCGACCCGGACCTTCCTCCCCTCGTTTCGGAATTCGGTGAGCATTTCAGCGTATCGATCAGCAGCCGCGCCATGCCCGGCGGAGGCTGGGTATCCACCTTCGAGGACATCACCGAGCGGCGCCGATCCGAAGCGCGCATCACGCATCTGGCCCACCATGACGGCCTGACCGGGCTTCCCAACCGTTCAAGTTTCAATCGCTGGCTCGACAGGGAAATCGATGGCGCCCTGAGAATGCAAAAGCAGCTTGGGTTGGTGGCCATCGACCTCGACCGCTTCAAGGACATCAATGACAGCCACGGCCATGCAGTCGGCGATGCAGTGCTGCAGCAACTGGCCGAGGCCTTGCGCGACGTCATCGGTGAGGGCGAAATTGCCGCACGCCTCGGCGGAGACGAATTCGCTGCGGCCAAACTTTTCTCCCACCCGCAGGAACTTGCCGATTTCGCGGCTCGCCTTGAGTCCTGCCTCTCGGCGCGCAAGGGCGATCCGCTGATTCCGGTGGTGGGAGCCAGCATGGGTATCGCCGTATTCCCGAACGATGCCGAGGACCGCGAAGCCCTTCTCAACAATGCCGACCTTGCCATGTACCGGGCGAAGACCAATCCGTCCGAGACCACGTGCTATTACGAGCACGGCATGGACGAGAAAGCGCGCCGTCGCCGGCAACTTGCAAACGACCTCAGACTGGCCATCGACCGGGGCGAGCTGGCCCTTGTCTATCAGGAGCAGAGGTCGCTCAAGACCAAGATGCTGAGCGGCTACGAAGCCCTGCTGCGCTGGCATCACCCCGGTTTCGGGCCGGTAGCTCCGGCCGAGTTCATTCCGATTGCCGAAGAGACAGGCGACATCATTCGCATCGGCGAATGGGCTCTGCGTACGGCCTGCGCCGAGGCGGCCAGATGGCCTTCCCAGATCAAGATCGCCGTCAACCTTTCGCCGGTCCAACTGCTGAAGCCCGATCTTCCGGATACGATTGCGCAGGTACTGCTCGAAACGCGATTGCCTGCCCGTCGCCTGGAACTCGAGATCACCGAGTCCGCGATTATTTCAGAGAAGATCAAGGCCCTGCATTCGCTGCGCCGGATCAAGGCTCTGGGCATCAGCGTCGCCATGGACGATTTCGGCACCGGCTATTCCTCGCTGGATACGCTGCACTCTTTCCCGTTCGACCGGATCAAGATCGACAAGTCCTTCCTGTTGCGGGCGGAAGGCAATCACCAGGCGCGCACCATCATCCGGGCAGTCCTTGCATTGGGTAGGAGCCTGGGCATGCCGGTACTTGCCGAAGGTGTCGAAACTCAGCGGCAACTTGAGCTGCTGATCGATGAAGGCTGCGACGAAGCTCAGGGATATTACTTTGGCCGCCCAGTACCCATTCAAGGCGATGCACCGGGCTTCGTCCTTGCCGGCTGACTTGCCCCGCCCTGACCTTGTGCAGCCAGGGGCGCGTCAGGCGCAGACCAGTGCGAGCGCCGGGTCGCCCTTGGCCTCGTAAAGCGCCTTGTCAGCCGCGAGGAAAAGGGCCTGTGGGTCGAACCCGATCTCGGCTGAAGTCTCACGGGCGCTTCCGACTGGGGCATGAGCCAACCCGACCGATACTCCCAGTGGCAAAAGGTCGCCATTCCATGCCACCGGCAAGAGCAGATGCCCGATCACGGTGCGAAGCTCGGCCTCGCTCACAGAACCCGGTCCTGCTGGCGGCAGCAGCACGGCAAATTCGTCCCCGCCGATCCGTGAGATCAGGGACGCGTGCGGGAATGCGCGGCGAAGGCGTTCGGCAAAAGCAGCGAGGCAGGCGTCCCCTGCGGCATGCCCCCACCAGTCATTGATCTTCTTGAAGCCATCGAGATCGAACAGGAGCAGCGCTCCGACGCGATGGCCCGTCGCCAGAGGTCCCCGATCAAGGAAATCCTGAAAGCGCCCCCGGTTGGCAACGCCGGTCAGCGCATCGCACTCGGCCTGCAATCGCAGGCGCTCCCATCGTTCACGATCCTCGGTGACGTCCTGCTTCATGCCGTAAAGCGCTTCGGCCCGGCCATTCGGAGCACGCGTGGCAGCGGTGATCCTGATCCATCGCTCGAAGCCATCGGGACGGACGATGCGGGCATCGAGCGTGAAGTCCGAGCAGGTCTCGATGGCCCGGGATCGCTTGTGCTCAAGCAATTCGCGCGATTCCTCGTCGTACATCTCGAGCACCAAGCGCCGGTCGATGTCATCCTGCGGGGAAAGTCCGAATAGATCGAAGACCCCGCCGGTCCAGGCCAGTTCATCGCTCGGCAAGTTGCAAGACCATGCCCCCATCGGGACAAGGGAGGCAGCCTGCTCATAGAGCCTCAGCGAATCTGGGCGATCATCGTTGATGGCCTTTGTGCTGTCCTTGATAGCTGCGTCGGCGTGGAAGTGAATCATCGGCCCCGTTCTTGCATGCGGTGGGCTGGCAGTCCCGCGAGCGGGTGAAAGCAGACCGTAAGCCGAAGAAGTAAATGGCGCGTTTACCGCCGGTCATTACCAACTCAGTTCGAAGACGACGTGTCCTTCATCGACTTGAGCCAGTCGCTCAGGTTCATCGGGAAGGGAAAGACGATCGTGGAGCTGTTGCGCTCATTCGCAAGAACGTTGAGCGTCGAGAGATAGCGCAGCTGCATCGCTTCTGGCGTCGCGCTCAGGATATTGGCCGCTTCCAGCAGCTTGGCCGCTGCCTGTTGTTCGCCTTCGGCATTGATCACCTTGGCGCGCCGTTCGCGCTCGGCTTCGGCCTGCCGCGCGATCGCGCGGATCATGGATTCGTCGATGTCGACATGCTTGATCTCGACATTGGCGACCTTGATCCCCCAGGCGTCGGTCTGCTTGTCGAGGATTTCCTGAATGTCGCTGTTGAGCTTGTCGCGCTCGGCCAGCATCTCGTCGAGGTCGTGCTTGCCGAGCACCGAACGCAGCGTCGTTTGCGCCAGCTGGCTGGTCGCCTGGATATAGTCCTCGACCTGGATGATCGCGCTCTTGGGATCGAGGACACGGAAATAGACGACCGCATTGACCTTCACCGAGACATTATCGCGGGAGATCACGTCCTGCGTCGGTACATCGAGCACCACCGTGCGCAAATCCGTGCGCACCATCTGCTGCACGAACGGGATGAGAATGATAAGGCCCGGCCCCTTGACCGATGTAAAACGCCCGAGTGTGAAAACGACGCCGCGCTCGTACTCTCGCAGGATCTTGATCGCGGACCACAGGAAGATCAGGACAATGAACAGGAGGGGGACGTAGAACCCCAAGTCGCCGACGATTTCCATCTAGATACTCCTCCTGGTGAAAGACATGGTCAACTCGGTCTGGCCACCTGCAGCTGCAGGCCGCGAATGCCCTCGACGACGACAAGCGCTCCGCGCTCGAGGTTTTCGGGTCCGGTCGCGACCCATCGTTCCCCATGGGCCAGCACGTGACCGAAGCGCCCTTCCCAATCGAGGACTTCTCCGTGCAGGCCGATCATGCCCTGCTCGCCCGTTTCCACCCGCATGCGCTGCGAGCGCATACCGAGCCTGGCCGTCACCGCGATCACCAGCGCACCTGCCACGGCCAGCGCCGCTATCACCGAAGCACTCACCTGGAAGGCCGGAACATCGGTATCGATGAGTAGTGCCGCGCCGAGCACGAAGGCGATGAGGCCGCCGATGCCGAGAATGCCGAAGGAGGGTGCAAAGGCTTCTCCCACCATCAGCGCAAGACCAAGAAGGATCAGCGCGCCGCCGGCCAGGTCGACCGGAAGCGCCGCCAGCGCGTATAGCCCCACGAGCAGCGAGATAGCGCCCACGGTGCCGGGAACCATCGAGCCTGGATTGAGGAACTCGAACAAGAGCCCGTAAACCCCCACCATCATCAGGATCAGGGCGATATTGGGATCGGTAATCGTCGCCAGCACGCGGTCGCCAAGGCCAGGCTTCAAGTCCACGACCTTGATGCCCGTGGTGTCGATAGTGCGCGCCTTGCCGGCGATTGTCACAACCATGCCGTCGATCTGGCGCAGCAGCGAAGCGCGGTCCGGGGCGATCAGGTCGATGACGTTCTTTTCGAGCGCGGCCCTTGCCGAGAGGCTGGCCGCGCCGCGAACCGCCTCCTCCGCCCATTCAACATTGCGACCGCGCAGTTCTGCAAGCGAGCGGATATAGGCCACGGCATCGTTTACGGCCTTGCGCTCACCGGCATTGGCGGGCTGCTTCTGCTTGGCGTCCTTGTCCTCGTCGGGCGAGCCGCCCACGCCTCCAAGCTGGATCGGCGTGGCCGCGCCCAGATTGGTGCCGGGAGTCATCGCCGCGATGTGGGCTGCATAGGCGATGTAGGTTCCCGCGCTGGCCGCCCGCGCGCCGCTCGGATGAACGTAAACGACGACCGGCATCGGCATCGCGAGAATGTCCTGGATGATCTGGCGCATCGAGGTATCGAGGCCTCCGGGGGTGTCCATCTCGATCAGAACGAGCTGTGCGCCCTGTTCCCGCGCCTTCTGGAACCCGGCGGCAAGGTAGGCCGCGCTGGCCGGTCCGATGGCACCGTCGATGCTCATGGCCACGGCTGTTGGCGAGCGTCCCTGAGCATCGCTGGCACTAACCGGCACGCACATCAGCAAAGCGAGCATGACCAGCCAGAAGACCCTTCTGCCCGCTGCGGTCAGCCTTTCAATTGCCTGTCCCATCTCGTGCAACTTTCGGCCGCATCGAAGACGGCCCCAGTTCGTCATGCACCTGTCTCGGTGCTGGCACTTTCATAGCACAACTATCGGCAACAACGGAATCTTCCGCAGAACGGACCCGGCCCGCCCGAGACCGCAGCTTGCGAAAACGGCGGCAAGGTCATGCCCCGCCGCCGCAATTTCCTCGCTTATGGTCAATGCCCCTGATCGGGGCCCTGCCCTCAAACGGGATAGTCTTCGGTATCGATCGTGCCGCGCATGACTTCCGGATAGCGATGTCCGGTCACCGTCTGCTGGTTGATCAGCGCATCGGCGCGATCGAGAACGGATGCGTCGACGGTCATGCCGCCTGCCGCATCGTTCTGCGCCCAATGATCGATCGAGCGCGTGCCCGGGATAACATGGATATTGTCCGAACGCGAAAGTACCCAGGCCAGGGCCAGCTGCGCCGGCGCCAGTCCCGCTTCACTGGCCAGCGCGTTGAACTGCTCGATCAACTCGAGGTTCTTTTCCCAGGCACCCGGCAGGAAGCGCGGGTGGCTGCGCCGCAAGTCGGTTTCGGCAAGGGCCGAAACATCGGTTACGGCGCCAGCGAGCGCACCGCGCGCGACCGGCGAGAAGGCAACCAGGGCAATGTCCAGCTCTCGCGTGGTTTCAAGCACGCCAAGTTCGACATTGCGCGTCCAGAGCGAGTATTCGGTCTGCACCGCGGCCATTGGATGGACCGCATGGGCTTCGCGAATATGCGCCGCGGACCATTCCGATACACCGTAAGCGCCGATCTTGCCGGCCTCCATCGCCCGCACCATGGCCCCAACCGAGTCCGCGATGGGCATCCTGGGATCGAAGCGGTGCATGTAGAACAAGTCTACGTGATCTGTGCCGAGACGCTTCAGGCTGGCATCGAGCGAGGCTGCGATGGACTCGGGGCTGCAGTCGATCCCGCGACGCGGGCCGTCGACGACGATTCCGGTCTTCGTTGCAAGGAAGAATTCCTCGCGACGATTGCCGATCGCTTCCCCGAGGATCTCCTCGGAGACGCCCTTGCCATAGATGTTGGCCGTGTCAAAATGGCCGCAGCCCTTGTCGAGCGCGTGGCGGAACAGGGCCAGGGCATCCTCGCGGCTCGGCGCGTTGCCGTAGGCCCAGGCCACGTTCATGCAGCCCAGCCCGACCGGGTTGAGCGCCTTGCCGGCGAGGTTGCGCTGCATCATCAGGACCAACCGTCCTGCGCGTCGAGCTGCGCGGCGAGATCGCCCAGCACGCGGTAGCATTCGAACACGCTCTGGACCGAGCCGTTGGGCTCACGGCCTTCGCGGATCGCGGCAACGAACTCGCGATCCTGCAGCTCGATGCCGTTCATCGAGATGTCGACCTTCGATACGTCGATCGGCTCTTCCTTGCCGTTCACCAGGTCGTCGTAGCGCGCGATGTACGTGCCGGTGTCGCCGATATAGCGGAAGAAGGTGCCAAGCGGACCGTCATTGTTGAACGACAACGCGAGGGTCAGGATCTGGCCGGCCTCGGTCTTCAGCTGGATCGACATATCCATGGCGATGCCGAGTTCCGGGTGCTTGGGGCCCTGCAGCACGTGACCGGCAACCACCTTGCTGCCGGTCATGTACTGGAAGATGTCGACGCTGTGCGCGGCGTGGTGCCAGAGCAGGTGGTCGGTCCACGAGCGCGGCTCGCCCTTGGCGTTGATGTTCTTGCGGCGGAAGAAGAAGGTCTCGACGTCCATCGCCTGGATATTGAACTCGCCCGCTTCGATGCGCTTCTTCACCCACTGGTGCGAGGGATTGAAACGGCGGGTATGGCCAACCATGCAGACCAACCCGGTTTCCTGCTGCTTGGCGAGCACGGCCTGGGCATCGGCCCAGGAATCGGCGACCGGAATTTCGACTTCGACGTGCTTGCCGGCGTCCATCGCCTGGATCGCCTGCCTGGCGTGCATCGGGGTGGGCGTGGTCAGGATGACCGCGTCGATGTCGTCGCGCTTGAGGGTTTCCTCATAGCTATCGCTGACATCGGCAATGCCGTGCTTGTCGGCCAGCTTGCGGGCCTCTTCCAGCGATGCGCTGACAATGGTGACGACTTCGACGTCATCGACCTGGGCAAGCGCGTCGATGTGCTTTTCGCCGAAGGCTCCGGCGCCGACGAGGGCAATACGCATGGGATTACTCCTTGGAAAACTCTTGTGATTTCAGCTTATCAGCGACTGCGCTGCGGCATTGTTTCCTTCCAGCGTAGGACTGGGAGGAACCGTGCCGTCGACCGGTTCGAGCACGATATGCCCGATTGCGGTGTTCGAACAAGGTACGTGGTAGTGACGGTGCAGGCACTTCGTGCTCTTGCCGAGCGCGCCGCGCATGATCAGCCACATGACCATTTCGATCCCTTCGGACCCGGTCTCGCGAAGGTATTCGATGTGCGGGATCGAACGCAGGGACTGGGTATCCCCGACAAGGCCGTCCATGAACCTGTTGTCCCACTCGGCATTGATAAGGCCCGCACGCTGCCCCTGGAGTTGGTGGCTCATGCCGCCGGTGCCCCAGATCTGCACGTTGAGATCCTCATCGAAGCTGTTGACCGCGCGGGCAATCGCCTCGCCCAGCGCCCAGCAGCGGTTGCCCGATGGCGGCGGATAGGTAACGACGTTGACTGCGAGCGGAATGACCTTGACCGGCCACGCCTCGGGCGCACCGTACATCATCGTCAGCGGCACAGTCAGGCCGTGATCGACATCCATCTCGTTGATGATCGTCATGTCGAATTCGTCGAGGATGAGGCTCTGGGCGATGTGCCATGCCAGATCCGGGTGGCCGATGACGTCGGGCACGGGGCGCGGGCCCCAGCCTTCGTCGGCCGGCGCATAGCGTTCACCGCAGCCGATGGCGAAAGTCGGCACGATGCTCATGTCGAATGCCGAAGCGTGATCGTTGTAGACGAGGATCACGACATCCGGCTTTGCCTCGTCCGCAATCCACTTCCTGGTCCAATCGTAGCCGTCGAAGATCGGCTTGAAGTAGGCGTCCCGGTCCTTGCCCTGGTCCGCCGCCACGCCGAGCAGCGGCACGTGGCTCGAGCCGACGCCTGCAGTAATGCGCGCCATGTCAGTTTCCTTCCCGCTTGGAGCGAACGCCCTTGGGCGAGCGGCCACCGGCATTCATCATCGCCTGATAGTCTTCCACGCTCATTCCGGTCATCGTCGAGACGGCCTGCACGAAGCTGAGGCCGTCGGTGGAGAAGACCTTGGAGAGGAAGTAGATGTTCCCGCCAAGATCGAGCAGCCGGTTGTAGTCGCGATCGAGCACTGCCTGCTTTTGTTCCTCGCTCATCGGCCATTCGTCGAGATAGGCGCGCTCGTCGGCCTTCCACCGCTCGCGGTTCTCGGGCTTCATCAGGCTCATCGCGAACTGGTTGAGGTGATAGCCCTTGCGCGCCCGTGCCGCCGTGTAGACGCGGGTTCCCGGAATGTCCTCGAAGTCGGCGAGATATTCGTGGATGTCCTTGTAGCTGCTCATCCATCGACCTCCTCGGCCGCGCGCATCTTGCGCGTGATGATCTGGCGCGCGCGCACGCCGCCTTCGTCGATGCGATAGGCCGCCAGCTTCTTGCCCGGGTTCGCAAGGATGGCCGCCTGCTGCGCTTCGAGAATCTCGCGGTCCTCGGCAAAGACGCCGCCCTGCTGGGCCTTGAACCGCGCAGTGAAGCCGGTGTCGTCGATGTCGAAGTTGCGTGCCATGCCCCAGAAGTAGTGATGGCTGGTCTCGGTTTCGGGCGTCATGAAGTCGACCACCATGCCGCGAACGCCCTGGTCGTGATCTTCCAGCGTGGCACCTGCATCGACAGGCGCGACACCGACGTCGATCATGACGGCGGAGGGCAGCAGGAACTGGCAGATCTGCCAGCGGTCGACCGGTCCGGGCTTTTTGAGAGCATTGCGCCAGAACGGCGGCGCGTCGATCCCCGGCATCCAGCGCGAAAGGAAAACGCGCTCGTCTTCGACCCGGCATTCGAGCGGCGCCTCGAGGATCTCTTCCTGGCCGATGGAGCTGGAGTGCACGTAAGTCTCGTGCGTGAGGTCCATCAGGTTATCGATCATCAGGCGATAGTCGCACTTGATCGGATAGTAGCCACCGTCGAAGACCCAGCCCTTGGTGCTGCACGGCCAAAGATCGGGAATCAGCGCGGGGTCGGCCTTGTCCTTTTCGCCCACCCAGATCCAGATGAAGCGGTGCTTTTCCGCGACCGCGAAAGTCTCGGCGCAGACACGCTTGTTCACCGCTTCGGACTTGAGCGGCATTTCTTCCGCAACGCCGTCCGGCCCGAGTTTCAGGCCGTGATACTTGCAGCGGATGGAATCGCCTTCGCGAATGCCCATCGACAGCGGCAGCAGGCGGTGCGGGCAGGCATCGCGCATGGCAACGACCGAACGGTCAAGCTTGCGGTAGAGCATGACCGGTACACCGCAGATCGTTCGTGAAAGCGGCGCGGAATCGACCTCCGCATCCCATGCGGCAACGTACCACTGATTGGTAAGCCAAGTGCTCATGGCCTCAGAGCCCCCTTTCCTTGAGTTGTGCATCGAGGCGCGGGAACACGCGGCGCGCGTTGCCCTCGAAGATGGCGTGACGCTGCTCTTCGCTGATATCCAGCGCGTCGACGTAACGCTTGGTGTCATCGAAATAGTGCCCGGTCTGCGGATCGATGCCGCGCACCGCGCCGACCATTTCCGAGCCGAACAGGATGTTCTTCGTCTCGATCACTTCGGCCAGCAGGTTGATGCCGGGCTGATGATAGACGCAAGTGTCGAAAAACACGTTGTTCATCAGGTGCTGGTCAAGCGAGGGCTGCTTGAGCATGTCGGCAAGCCCGCGATAGCGGCCCCAGTGGAACGGCACAGCGCCGCCGCCGTGCGGAATGATGAAGCGCAGGTTCGGGAAGCGGCTGAACAGGTCGCCCTGCAGCAGCTGCATGAAGGCAACCGTATCGGCCGCGAGGTAGAAGCCGCCGGTCGCGTGCATCGCCGGGTTGCACGAACCCGAAACGTGGACCATCGCCGGAACGTCCAGCTCGCACATCGCTTCGTAGATCGGGAACCAGTATTCATCGGTCAGCGGCGGATGTTCGAAATGGCCGCCCCCCGGATCGGGATTGAGGTTGCAGCCGATGAAGCCGAGTTCCTCGACGCAGCGGCGCAGTTCCTTGACCGAAGCCGTAAGGTCCGCCTTCGGGCTCTGCGGCAACATGCACACGCCCACGAACGTCTCGGGGTAGAGCTTGGTCACGCGGTAGATCAGGTTGTTGCAGTGCTGCGCCCACTCTTCGGACACAACCTGGTCGCCGACGTGGTGAGCCATGGCCGACGCGCGCGGGGAAAAGATCGTCAGGTCGGCGCCGCGCTCCTTGATCAGGCGCAGCTGGTTCTGCTCGATCGTCTCGCGGATCTCGTCATCGGAAATCTCGGGATAAGGCGGCGGCGCCTCGCCCGCCTTGAAGGCGGCCTTCTGGGCCTCGCGCCATGCATCGTGCCCCTTGGGCAAAACCGTGTAGTGACCGTGGCAGTCAATGACCAGCGTCATTGCCCATCTCCTCTCTTGAATGTGCCAGTCGCCGCGATTCCGGCGAGCTTGGCTTCGTAACCTTCGGGAAGCGGCGTCATTGCCAGCTGCCCGAGCGATCGCTGCCAGTTGACGGTATTATCCGTCATCAGCGGGTCGATTCCCAGCGAACGCAGCATCTGCGCCGCTTCCTGCATCTCGGCTGCACGGCGGCGGCCATGGATCAACATCCGGTCCAGGTTGTAGTCGGCCCTTTCGGCCCAACCGACCGACTTCTCGCTGGCATCGAGCGACGCGAGAACCTCTTGCGCCACGCCCTCGGCATGCGCGGCCATCATCATTTCGGCGGTCAGGGCCTCAAGCCCCTTGACCATGACCGAACGCACCAGCTTGATCGCCGATGCCCGGCCGACCTGCTCGCCCACCGTGCGCACATTGGCGAAACCGGCCTTACCGAGCAATTCCTGCGCCTCAGGCGCCTTGGCACCCGAAACGAGCAGCGGCACCTTCATGCGCGCTGGCTCGACAGGGGCAAGCACGGCGACGTCGACGTAGTGCCCTTTACCCTCGGCCACGGCCTGCGCCGCAGTCCGCTTGGTATCGGGAGCCACCGAATTCATGTCGCAGAACAGCGCGCCCTCGCCAAGCAGGGGCGCCGCCGCGCGCGCCACTCGCGCCGCTGCATCCGCGGTAACCAGCGAGAGAACAAGCTGCGCACCTTCAAGCGCTGCAGCAAGACTATCGCAGGCGATAATGCCTTGCGAATCCATCGCATCGTGCCGCGACGGTTCGATATCGAAAGCCCTGGCATTGCCGCGCCATTGCGCACCTTGCGCAAAGGTCGATCCTGCCTCCCCAAACCCAATGAGAGCTATGGAATTATTCATGCAACCTCAATGCCCGGCCATCAGCATCAAGACCAATCGGAACTGGCTTTGCGATATAATCTAAGACTAATCCACCCTCAGGCAGCGGACCTGTTTCAAGGGGCTGGACTACTCGGCAATTTCCGTTGAAGCAGCTTGCAGATCCGCGAAGAACTCGGCCTGGACCTCGGTGGGGCGCAGCGATGCTCGCGTCGTCATGCCGATGGTGCGCTCATAACCATGCGGCAAGCGAGCCAGTTCGCGGACCCATCCTGCCTGCACTTCGACCTGCATCTGATCGGGCGAAAGCAAGGCCAGAAAGTCTGAGTTCATCATCACCTGGCGGATCATCAGCGCCGATCCGGATTCCACGGGCACTTCGGGAAGCGCCTGCCCATTCTCGGTAAAGTAGCGCTCGAAACTGTCGCGCAGCGGTGTACCGCGCGGAGCGAGGCAGAAGGGATAGTTTGCCATCTGGGCCAACGTGGGGATGCCCTCGCCGAGAGGATGCCCCTTTCGCGCAAAAATGGCCGGCGCATCGTCGAACAGTGGGCGCTGGACGAGGTCTTCCTCGATCAGCGGATCACGCAAGGCACCGACGATGACATCCAGCGAACCATTGCGCAGCGGCTCGACCAGCTCAGCGCGCGAGCCCTCGACAATCGTGAGCTTGACCTGCGGACGACGTGAGAGGAACCGCGCCACGGCCGCCGGCAGAACGCGCGCCCGCGACAGCGGCATGGCGCCGATCGCGATCCGCCGCGTCTCATATCCCCGAAGCGCCTCCACTTCGGACAGGCCAGCCTCCAGCTCGACCCGGGCGAGCCGGAATTCACGGGCGAGCTGGTTGCCCGCTTCGGTCGTAATGACGAACTTGCCCCGTCGCACCACCAGCGGTCGGCGCAGCGCCAGCGCCAGATCGTTCACCGCGCGGTGTATCGACGGCAGCGACAGGCCGGTCTCCTGCCCTGCGCCGGCATAGCTTCCGGTCTCGGCCAGCGCGAGCAAGGCGCGCAGTCGCGACATCGTCACGTGCGGGCTCTGGATATGGGCGAGCGCGGTAATTATGCGCGGCGCTAGGACATCTCCGGCACGAGTCGGAATCATCCCGTCGTGCCGGCGCTCGAACAGCGGCAGGCCAAGCATGGCCTCGAGACGACTCAACGCCTGTGTTATTGCGGGCTGACTGAGATTTACAGCGGCCGCGGCCGCATTCACGGTCCCGAGTTCCGCGATTTTCGCCACGGCCCGCAAGTGCCGAAGGTTGAGACTCCATATTTCCATGCAGACACTCTTAGCCAAAACCAATCGCTAGTCCAAAGTTTCTCTTTCCCTCTAGGCCAGGGGTCATCCATCTGTGCAGGGAAGCAGAGGAGTAGATTGATGAGCGGTATTGTCGTCCAGAACATCGAACGCGCGGCCCCCGAGGTGATCGACGGCCTGGCCCAGTGCGGCGTCGCCACTGTTCACGAAGCGCAGGGACGCACCGGCCTTCTCGCCAGCTACATGCGCCCGATCTACGCAGGCGCCCGCATCGCCGGTTCGGCAGTGACGATCAGCGCCCCTCCGGGTGACAACTGGATGGTCCATGTCGCCATCGAACAGCTCAAGGAAGGCGACATCCTTCTGCTGGCCCCGACCAGCCCCTGCGAAGACGGCTATTTTGGAGACCTGCTGGCCACCAGCGCCATGGCGCGCGGCTGCCGTGGCCTCGTCATCGACGCAGGCGTGCGTGATGTGCGAGACCTTACCGAGATGGGTTTCCCCGTCTGGTCGAAGGCCGTCTACGCGCAGGGCACCGTCAAGAATACGCTCGGCTCGGTCAACGTCCCTGTCGTTTGCGCCAACGCGGCCGTGCAGCCGGGCGACGTGATCGTCGCCGACGATGACGGCGTCGTCGTCGTGCCGCGCGAAAAGGCCGCTGAAGTTCTCGAGAAGGCCCGTGCACGCGAAGCCAACGAAGGCGAAAAGCGTGAGAAGCTCGCCGCAGGCGTCCTCGGCCTCGACATGTACAAGATGCGCGAGCGCCTCGAGAAGGAAGGCCTAAAGTATGTCTGACGTCCAATCCAGCGCACCCGTCATGTGGATGCGCGGGGGGACATCCAAGGGCGGCTACTTCCTCAAGGATGACCTGCCCACAGATACCGCGGCGCGCGATGCATTCCTCCTCGGCGTCATGGGCTCACCCGATCCGCGCCAGATCGATGGCATGGGAGGCGCCGACCCTCTGACCAGCAAGGTCGCGGTCGTCAGCAAGTCCACCCGCGAAGGGATCGACGTCGATTACCTGTTCCTGCAGGTCTTCGTCGACCAGGCCATCGTCAGTGATGCGCAGAACTGCGGCAACATCCTCGCCGGGATCGGCCCCTTCGCGATCGAACGCGGCCTCGTCGATGCCAGCGGCGATGAAACCCGCGTTGCGATCTACATGGAAAATACCGGCCAGGTCGCCGTTGCCACCGTGCAGACGCCGGGCGGCCAGGTCTCCTACGCCGGAGACGCAGCGATTGACGGCGTGCCCGGCACCCACGCCCCCGTCCCGCTCGAGTTTCGCGACACTGCCGGATCCTCGTGCGGCGCGCTCCTGCCCAGCGGCAATGCCGTCGACGTCGTCAACGGCGTGCCCGTAACGCTGATCGACAACGGCATGCCCTGCGTAGTGATGAAGGCTGAGGACGTCGGCATCACCGGCTACGAGGACCGCGACAGCCTCGATGCCAATACCGAGCTGAAGGCGAAGATCGAGGCGATCCGGCTTGCCGTGGGCGAGACGATGAACCTTGGCGACGTCAAGGAAAAGTCAGTCCCCAAGATGATGCTGGTGGCGCGTCCGAAGAACGGCGGCGCGATCACGGTTCGCAGTTTCATCCCGCACCGTGCCCACGCCACGATCGGCGTCCTGGGCGCTGTCTCGGTCGCCACCGCCTGCCTCATCGAAGGCTCGCCTGCGGCAGAGCTGGCCGAAATCCCTGAGGGTCTCCGCAAGACGCTCTCGGTCGAACACCCGACCGGTGAGATGTCCTGCGTCCTCGAAACCGACGAGGGTGGCAACGTCAAGACCGCTGCTCTCCTTCGAACTGCCCGCAAGCTGATGGACGGGATTGTCTATGTCTGATCGTATCGTTTCCTGGCACGGCGCGCCGAGCAAGCCTGGCTATACGCCGCCGGCAGGCGCCGTCGACGCGCATTGCCACGTCTTTGGTCCGATGGCGCAGTTCCCGTTCAGCGCCAAGGCGAAATACCTTCCCGAAGATGCCGGGCCGGACAAGCTCTTTGCCCTGCGCGATCACCTCGGTTTCACGCGCAACGTGATCGTCCAGGCGAGCTGCCACGGCACGGACAATGCCGCCACGCTAGATGCCATTGCCAAGTCGCAGGGCAAGGCGCGCGGCGTTGCCGTCGTCGATCCGGCAATTTCCGAAGCCGATCTTGCCGCGCTGCACGAAGGCGGCATTCGCGGCATTCGGTTTAACTTCCTCAAGCGCCTCGTCGACGATGCACCCAAGGACAAGTTCCTCGAAGTAGCCCGCCGTCTGCCAAAGGGATGGCACGTTGTAATCTACTTCGAGGCCGACATCCTCGAGGAACTGCGCCCGTTCATGGACGCGATCCCGGTCCCCCTCGTCGTCGACCACATGGGCCGTCCCGACGTGACCCAGGGGCCGGACGGAGCCGACATGAAGGCATTCCGCGCTTTCCTTGAGAGCAGGGACGACATCTGGTTCAAGCCGACCTGTCCAGATCGCCTCGACGCGATCAAGGAAGGTGGCAAGGGCGATCCCTGGGACGCCTTCGCCGATGCCGTCGCGCCGCTGGTCGCCGACTATCAGGACCGCGTGATCTGGGGCACCGACTGGCCGCACCCGAACATGCAGGACGAGATCCCCGACGATGGCCACATCGTCGACATGATCCCGCGCATCGCGCCTACCGAAGAGCTGCAGCGCAAGCTCCTCGTCACCAACCCGATGCGCCTCTACTGGCCCGAAGAACTATAAGGTACCAGTATAGCCGAGACAGACAGGCCCCGTCGGAGCGATCCGGCGGGGCCTTTCGTTTGATCGTCAACCGATGGAAAGCCGAAGCGCTTTCGGGCTTCGGAAGTTGGACGACGCGGCAGGGCGAATAAGTGGAAGAGCAGGTCGACCGTTACTTTCGAGCCGAACTCGCCTACGAAATCGAAGCTCTCGCGGCCCTCCAGTGCCGCAAGATGCATCCGCGCCGAAGCCTTGGCAGGCGCGATCAGGTGGTCGAGCGCCCGTTTGGTCACAGCCGACTGGATCAGACCGCGCAGACGGTCATGTCGCGGCGGATCGAAACTTCCCAGGGTCGACCCCGCGCGTCCCGGGAACTCATCGACCAGATTGCCCTTTGCCGAACTGTAGATCCGCCAGTTGGGCAGGGCGGCAAGGATATCATCGTAGCGCGAGAGCACCCATTTCCCGGCCTGCTCGCTCCAGAAGCATGGATATTCGTCGCGCAGGATCTTGTAGGCCGGAAACTGGTTTGCATCGATGCCAGGCGAATAGGGATCGAATGTGAAACCCGGGTCTTCAAGTACGTCCATGCGACTCTCCCGCCTTCTAAGTGTCAGACCGATTCCAGCAGCATTGTCGCAGCGGCGGTGTTGGAAATAGGGATGTGGTAGTTGCGATGCGTCTCGCGGGCATTCTCGCCCAGCGCTCCGCGTGCGGCAATCCAGTTCAGGATTTCGACGCCCTGCGATCCTGCAAGGCGCACGATGTCCCGCACGCTGTCCCGGGTGAGCGCGTCGGGATCGTCGGCAAGGTTGTCCATGCAGAAGCGATCGTATTCGGGGTTCATGAAGCCTGCGCGCTCACCATCGAGCTGATGCGAGAGGCCACCCGTACCGATGACCACGATCTTCTCGTCACCCTGCCAGTTCGACAATGCCTTGTGGACGCTCCGTCCCAGCGCAAGGCAGCGCTTCGCTGATGGAAGCGGGAATTGCACCGTATTGATCGCAATCGGCACCAGCTTGACCGGCCAGGCATCGGCATCGGGCCAGGCCAGCTCGAAAGGCAGCGACAGCGCATGATCGACCAGCATCGATTGGCATGTCGTCACATCGAATTCGTCATCGACCAGCTGCTCGATGACATGCCAGCTGAGGTCGGGATGGCCGGCAAAGGGCTTGTACACGGGCAGGCCCCAGCCTTCGTCTTCATTGCGGTATTCCCTGGCTGCGCCCACCGCGAATGTCGGCATCTTGTCGAGGAAGAAGTTCAGCCCGTGATCGTTGTAGAAGCACACGGCCACATCGGGTTTCGTCTCGGCGAGCCACTCACGCACCGGCGGGAAGCCATCGAAGAAGGGCTTCCAGTATGGCGTTTCCTGGTCACCGCGCATGATTGCACCGCCGATGGAAGGAACGTGGCTGGTGAAGTAGCCGCCCAGGATCTTTGCCATGATCTTATTTCCCTTCCTGCAATGGTTGCGCCTGGTCGAGCAGCATCTGCTTGAAAGCCTCGACCGTCATTCCCGTCTGCTGTGCGCCGACGTCCTGCACGTTGAGGCCGAAAATTCCCGCCAGCTTGGCGAGATAGTAAATGTTTCCGCCGGCCTCGATCATCGCCAGCACATTCCGCGCGGCAACGGCTTCGCGCTGATGCGGCGTCAAGCCGAAGCGTTCGCAATAGCCGGACTCATCGGCGATGAAGGCCGCCCGATTCCTGGCGTCGTTGAACGAATAGCACATGGCATTGAGCTGGTAGCCCTTATCCGCGGCCTGGCCATCGAACAGCGGCGTGCCCGGTATTGTCGCCCTCTTGCTTTCGCCAGAGCCAGCGAGGTTCCTCGTCCCATCCATACCCTGCAACTCCATCAGACATTTTCGCCTTGAGGAGAGCCTGGCGCACCTTGCAGTCCGACCTGTTGACCTGGATCAAGCAATCGGGACGGCGACGTCAATCCTGCAACATTGCAATCAGAATTAGCGCAGACTTATACCCAAAGGAGGAAGTATCGGCTTCTCGAACGAAAAAGGGAAGGCTTTCGCCTCCCCTTCGTCCATCCTCCGGTTGCGACCCAGAGGAGCTGCAGGATATGCCTTCAGACAGGCAGGCCCACGTAATTTTCCGCAATCGATCGCTGGGCGGCTTCGCTCGAAGCGATGTAGTCGAGTTCGGCTACCTGCATGCGGCGCTCGAACGGGCCATCTTCCGGGAAGCGATGCATGAGCCGCGTGAGCGACCAGCTGAAACGCTCCGACTTCCACACTCGGGCCAGCGCCTTTTCCGAATAGCCGGCAATCGCATCGTTGTCGTTCGACTTGAAGAAGCCGAGCAGTGCTTCGGCCGCGTAATGGACGTCGCTGGCAGCCAGGTTCAGTCCCTTGGCGCCGGTGGGCGGAACGATGTGCGCGGCATCGCCGCACAGCAACAGACTTCCATGGCGCATGGGCTCGAATACGAAGGAGCGCAGCGGCGCAATCGACTTCTCGAGCGAAGGGCCGCGAACGATGTGCGCGGCGGCATCGGGGCCGAGGCGGATAGCCAGTTCGTCCCAGATGCGATCGTCCGACCAGTCCTCGATTTTCTCGGTCAGCGGCACGTCGATGTAATAGCGGCTGCGCGTATTGCTGCGCATCGAGGCAAGGGCAAAGCCGCGCTCGTGGTTGGCGTAGATCAGCTCGTGATTACAAGGCGGCACATCGGCCAGGATGCCCAGCCAACCGAAAGGATAGACGCGCTCGAAACTCCGTCCGGCGGAGGCGGGAATGGCCTGCCGAGAGGGACCATGGAAACCGTCGCAGCCGACAATGAACCGCGCGTCGATGCGATGCGTGCTGCCATCGCGGGTGTAGGTCACGTAAGGCGCATCGCTCACGATATCGTGAAGCGCGACATCCGCGGCCTCGTAGATCACCTCGACGCCGCGCGGCTCGGACGCTTCCATCAGGTCGCGTGTCAGTTCGGTCTGGCCATAGACCATGACCTGCTTGCCGGTCAGTTCGGCAATGTCGATATGGATCAGACGCTCGCCATCGGCGAGGTTGAAACCGTCATGCGGAAGCCCCTCCGCCTTCATTCGCGCGTCGAGGCCGAGGCGTTCCATGAGGCCGACGGTTACCTGCTCGAGCACACCGGCGCGGATGCGCGACAGCACGTAGGGGCCCGACTGTCGCTCGAGAACGACGCAATCGACGCCCTCAGCCTTGAGAAGGTGACCCAGCAACAGGCCAGCAGGGCCGGCTCCGATAATTGCAACCTGTTTACGCATTTGCCTTCGTCCTCAAACGGCGCACTTTGATCAGGTGCGTCCGATACCCCCTGGAAGATGGGCCTTGCAGGGCTCGACAGGAAGGCACCGCGAGGCCAATATGCCGGTACTTTCAGGACACCGCGCATGACCCTAAACCCGATTCCGAACTTTCTGCTCTATGGTGAGGATGAGAGTGAACCCGCGCCGGATTTCGCACATATTGAGACGATCGCAGCAAGAAGTGCCCTGTATGACTGGGAAATATCACCCCATCGCCACCTTCACAGCGTGCAGGCCCTGCTGGTATCGCAGGGACAGGTAGAGTTCCGCTGTGACGATCTGGTCCGGACTCTGGAGGCGCCTTGCTTCATGGTCGTCCCGATTGGAAGCGTTCACGGCTTCCGGTTCTCGCCCGAGACCTTGGGCCATGTCCTGTCCCTGTCGCCAGGCTTCATAACCCGGGCCGGCGATGCAACCGATCCCATGCTGCACATGCTCACACGCGGGGCCAGCGGCACGGTTCCGCGCGCAGACGAGAAGCGCGTCGAATGGCTCTGCCGGGAGTTACTGGCCATCCAATCCGACTGGCGCACGCCGCAGCCGCTGTTCCTCGCCCTTGCCGAAGCGCTCATCCGGTCGCTGCCGGGCGAGAAGGAGGAAGACGGAGTCCTTCCTGCGGAAGACGCCCGGCTGTCCGGCTTTCGCCAACTGGTCGAGTTACACTTGCGCGAACATCGGAGCCTTGGCTGGTACGCCGAACGACTGGGCGTCACCGACAAGACCCTCACCCGCATTTGCCGCAAGAGGCTGGACTGCACGCCTGTCGAACTGATCCACGCCCGGCTCATACTCGAAGCGCAGCGGCTGCTCTTCTTCAGCAATGCCAGCATCGTCGAAGTCGCCGACGACCTGGGTTTCTCCGACCCGTCCTATTTCTCCCGCTTCTACCGCCGCATGACGGGCAGGCGGCCACTGGCCGACAAGTCGGGCAGCCGGGCGGGCGGGGACGAGCGGTCGCCGGGCTAGCACTTGCGGCAAGCAGGCTGCGACGGTTGAGGGGAGGACTGATGGGCAATGTCCGATCCCTCAGGCAATGTCGGTAAAGAAGGCGAGCAGACTGGAACAGCCACATCATCTCGTGATCGAGATGGACCGCACCCCACGATTACGCCATCAATGGTCTTCGTGTCAGCCTACGGCTTCCAGGTCGGCGGGCGCCTTGTAGAGCGCACCGCCCTGAAGGTAAGGACGGCGCGCAGATCGATCTGCCGCCGGTGCGGGGGCAGCGCAGGCTCAGGGGATGTCATTACCATCCCTCAAGTCTTGATCCGCACGTGGTGCCTTGGCAAGCGCGCGCGTTTCAATCTGCGCCGTCGGTTTGCTCCATCAGCCGCACGGGACCGATCAGTCCGGATGGACGCAAGGGCGCATCGGCGCGGTAAGTCGGCATTGCAGTCCAGGTGATCTTCTGCGCGCCGTCCTGTCGGTCGCCGATCAGGCGATTGACCCATGTATTGGCAACTCGGATCTCCAGGGTGTTCTGCCCCTTGCGAACGGCCTTGCCGATGTCGAGACGGTAAGGTGTATGCCAGGCCGTCCCGACGTCCACGCCATTGATCGAAACCTGTGCGAGATCGCCGACCTTGCCGAGATCGAGCCACAGCGAGCGGCTCTTTCCCCACTTGCCGGATAGAGTGAAATTCCGGGAGTAAGTCGCTATTCCGGAGAAATATTTCACACCCGGATTCACGTTCTTTTCCAGCGGTTCAAGCTGGGCGAGATCAATGCTTGCAGGCGCTCCGCGATCGGCCTGGAACGCAACGTGCCACTCACCATCGAGTGCCGCGATTTCCCGTTGGCTTTGCGCGACAAGCGTGACAGCGTCTTTCATGGCGGGCTTGCGGAAGACAACGAAGACAGCCTCTTCACCGTCAAGCTGCAATGGCACCACAGTTTCGTTCCCGCTGATGCGGTAGCTGACAGGTTCGCTCTTGCCGGTCTCAGGATGCCAGAGCTCAGGCTGCTTGCCGGTAACGCGAAAGTGCGCCTCGATCGACTGCGCAGCCTCCTGCTGATTGACGAGGTAATAGATCTCGCCCTTGTCGTCACGGCGATGGACGAAGGGAATCGTCGCTCCGGCTTCTGCGCCGGTGAAGCTGAAATCGGTTGCAACGCCCATCGTCTTCAGTGCGGCTTCGATATCCTTCGAGGCGATCACACGGCCCTTGCCGACGCGCGCATAATCGCTTCCCGGCCAGAGCCTCGCGACCAGCGACGACCACTCGGCCAGATTGCCTTCCTGCGCGCCCGTGTTGCTGGGCGTTGCGATGGGAGCCATGCCGACCACTGTCGCGCCGCCTTCCACGAGGGCAGCCAGTTTGCGCAGGGCCGCCAACGTCATGTGGCTCGACGAACCGCCGAGATAGATCGCCTTGTAGCGCGCACCGCTCGGTGCAACGACATCCTGACCATCGTTGGCAAGAAGCTCGGTCAAGGCATTGAAATTGAGAAAATCATAGGCGTAGCGAATGGGTGCGTCGGCAACAGGCTCATCACCGTAGAGGCCCGTAAGCGGGGCTTCTTCACCGTAGAAATAGGCGACGTCGGCCAGGTTGCGCCCTTCTTGCAGGAGAAGCGAACTGCGGGCCATGTAGTCCATCCAGGGCCGCGCCAATTCCGCCCAGCTTTCCTGCCGGTTGAAGTACTGGCCGAAGATGAACAGCGACAGGCCCGGCTTCTTGTCGTCGACCGGAACGTGCACCGAGGTATGGATAATCGGGCGGTTAACGCCCGACACGAATTCAAGATCGATGAACCGCTTGAGATCCTTGGGTGCGAAGGCCCAGGGCGCCATGGCGGCCGTCATCGACTCCGCGGCGACGAGGTTCTGTCCGTAGAGATGAGCAACCGAAGCCGCGCCCTTCATATCCGCGATCAGCGTCTGGCGCGGGCCCTCCTTGCGATCGAATGTCCATAGAGCGGCCATCGGAACGTCCGCATGGCTGCGCATCGCCATGTCGTCACCCAGCATCGGCCGATGGTCTTCCAGCGCCTCGCCATAGACCTTGAGGTCGTTCTCATGGGCGACCTTGACCACTGTCCCGTAATGCTCGCTGGCAAGCAGGTCCGCGAGGGTCCGGCGATAGTCGTAGAGGAACCGGTCGGACTGCGCGCGCGTGCCGACGATCGTGCCGGTCAGTGCCGGAAGCCATGGACGCGCATCGTAACCACGCAGGCGCTGGAACTGTTCGAGCATCCTGGGCGTCCAGTTGGCCTCGCCCACTTCAATCGAGTCGGTCAGGATCGCCCGAACCCCGCGCTTGCCGACCATATCGGCGCCGGCAGCGTCCTTGTACATGCCGATGTAGTGCTCAAGGTAGTTCCTGACGGCATTGCCATCGAACTTGTCGACCTCAAGTCCCGTCGCCTCGGGCGGAGCGGGATGGTTCGTCGTGCCCAGCAGCGAATAGCCCAGTCGCAGCACCCGCCAATGCTGGCCGGCCGGAAGCGGAGGCGCGTTCCAGTCTAGCGTACCATCGGGTCGCAGCTTTTCGGTCAGGTCGACTACGTTCTGCGGCTCGATACCCTTGGCGCCGTCCTTCGGCCCGCCCAGCGCATGGTAATCGCGGCTCATCACGAAGCCTGCCTTGGTCTCGAAGCGATCGACAAGGGCTTCGCCGCGTAACTGGAACTGTCCGACGACTAGCGGCTGACTCGCCATAGTCCTGGCAATCCCGTCAAACAGGCCGGCCGTGGCAACGCCCGGTGCCGGGGAGCCGAGGCTGGCATCGGGTTCGCGCGGATTGAGTACCAGTCGAAAATGCGCTGCCTTGACGGCAGCGAAGCCGATCGTCGTCGGAACATTGGCAAGATCGAACCGCTCTATCGGCTGCCAGTTCACACCGTCCTTGCTGGCTTCCAGAGCCCCGATAAAAGCCGCGCCCGCGAAGGGAACCTTGATGTTCGGAACGAAGACCGTCGCCGCACGAGCCGTAACAGGGTGCGCGTAATCAAGCCTGAGCGACGGGGCCTTGCCCTCCTCACGCGCGAGAGTAACGCCGCCAGCGATGTCGGCATCGATCAGCGCCTTTCCCGAAAGCGGGTTGCCCGCTCCGTCGGATGCGTTTGGGACGGGCAATGCGCCGGCATCGGAGACAGGGAAGGCGATCACGCCAACCTGCCCGCCATAGGTCACGCCGCCGGCACCTTCCGGCTTGCCCGAAATGATCTCTTCGATGCTGAGCGGCAGTCCGAGAGTCTGGAAAGGCCCGGTCGTTTCCGGCGGGGACGGCAGCTTCCCGACAAAGCGTTTGCCGGGCGCGAGGGTCGTTTCGCTCCAGACCAGTTTCTTGAGCCCATCCTGCGGTTTCACCCAGGGACCACCGGTTTCGGACCAGCCTGGAGAAGATGCAATCGCCAGTTCCAGATCGAGCCGATCGGCTTCATGCGCGGCAAACCGGAAGGCGTCCTTCCATTCCGGTGTCATGTACACGAGTCGATGATCGACCACTTGCGGTGTCTGGAGATTGGCGTCGAAATTCTGGAGGCCGCCAATGCCGATGCGCTTCATCCATTCCAGATCCTTGCGGATACCGTCCTTCG
Source organism: Novosphingobium pentaromativorans US6-1 (assembly GCF_000767465.1). Classification (NCBI taxonomy): domain Bacteria; kingdom Pseudomonadati; phylum Pseudomonadota; class Alphaproteobacteria; order Sphingomonadales; family Sphingomonadaceae; genus Novosphingobium; species Novosphingobium pentaromativorans. Next base: position 299,331 of record NZ_CP009292.1, on the reverse strand, counting down.
TGATGTTGCCGTTCATCCAGTGCCACCACACACGCGGGCGTGCCGCATCGGGTGGATCCTGAAAGGCAACTTCGAGAGGCGCCGCTGCTCGGGCCGCGGCAGAAGTCTCGTCGGCCTCCGCCCTGTTTTCCGCCATGGCGGGCAATGCGCTCAGCGCGGTAGCAAGGCCCAGTACGATGCGAAGCGAGCGGCGCGGCATGAAGTCTCCCGTTTATCCGTCTTGTAAAGCAGTTATGAAATAAACCCCGGACATGCAAAGCCCGAAACCTGGGACCGATGGACCGGATCAGACGATCCCAGCGCCCAGTCCCACGGCCTTGCGCTCCTGCGCCTTGCGGTCGCGCCACCGGCTTTCGCGATAAGTGCCCAGCATGTCGATCGCCCCGCCGTTTTCGTGTCTCGCCATGGCCAGGATCGGCGAAACATCCACGTTATAAGCCCGGCGCAGGGCCTGGAAGGCCATCATCGTGTCATTGGCTTCCTGCGCCATGTGCAGCGCCTCGCGATCGACCAGCAGTGCCTTGGCGAAGCATGCACCTATCGTCTCGGCCGAGGACAGCATGGATTCAATCGGATCGGTCACGTTGTGGGACTGATCGATCATGTAGTTGGGATTGAAGCCCTCTCGCGGGTTCAGTTCGGCTTCGACCAGCTCGTTGAAGACGAGGAACAGCTGGTGCGGATTGATCGATCCGGAATCGAGGTCGTCGTCCCCATACTTGCTGTCGTTGAAATGGAAACCGCCCAGCTTTCCGAAGCGGTGCAGGCGGGCAACGATCTGCTCGATGTTCACGTTGGGCGCGTGATGGCCCAGGTCGACAAGACACTTGGCCTTGGGGCCCAGCTCCTGCGCGGCAAGTATCGAGGAGCCCCAGTCGCTGATCACGGTCGAATAGAATGCCGGCTCGAACATCTTGTGTTCAAGCAGCATCCGCCAGTCATCGGGCAGTGCGGCATAGACCTGCGCTGCCGCGTCGAGGTAGCGGTCGAGACTGCGCGCCAGATCCTGCTGTCCGGGGAAATTGGTGCCGTCGCCGACCCAGACGGTTAGATCGGTAGAGCCGAGCTGGCGGCCGATCTCGATGCATTCTACGTTATGCTCGACAGCCTGCTGGCGCGTTGCGGCAACCGTCGAGGAGAGCGAGCCGGTTGCGTAACTCTTTGCCTGGCCGGGCTGGTCCTGGAAGGTATTCGAATTCACCGCATCGAAGCCCAGGCCAAGGCTCGCCGCCTCTTCGCGCAGCGCGCCGTAGTCGGACACCTTGTCCCATGGGAAATGCGGCGAGACACGCGGAGTCAGGCGCGAAAGCTGGCTTATGACTGCACAGTCCTCGAGCTTCTCGTGGATGTTGGTCGGCTCGCCGGCAATGGGGAACTTGGCGAAGCGCGTGCCGCCACGCCCCGCTCCCCAGGTCGGCACGGCAAGGGAAAAGTCGGCAACCCGCTCCTTGATCGCATCGATGGCGATGCCGGCCCGCTCAAGCTTGCGTCCGAGGCTCGCGTAATCGTCCTCCAGCGCTTCAAGGTCGCGCGTATTGGCCTCGGCGATCAGTTCGGCGGAAAGGGGCATGTTCATGGTTGTGCCTTCGCTATTAAAAGTCCCCGCATGTCGATCCATGCAAGGAACTCATCCATCATCAGTCCAGTGGTGGTCCCCGGCGGCCCCAGGCCGAAGCCGGGGTGGTCAGGCAAGTGGCCGCCAGCAGCGCAGCCGTCATCAGGTAACGTCCGGACATATGATCTTCCTCTCCCGATAAGACTTAAGTCATCGCGTAAACGCCTGTGCGTTACCCGCGTCGACATTGATCATGTTTCCGGTCGACTTTGCCGACATGTCGCTGGCGAGGAAATAGACGGCTTCGGCAATGTCCGAAGGCAGGACATCGCGCTTGAGCATCGAGCGCTGGCGGTAATGTTCCTCAAGTTCCTTGCCCGCGTCGATACCATGGGCGCCTGCGCGCTCCTTGCGCCAGTCGCCGTCCCAGATCCGGCTCCCCTGGATCACCGCGTCGGGATTCACCACATTGACGCGAATCCCGTGCGACGCGCCTTCCAGAGCCAGGCAGCGGGCCAGGTGGTTGGCGGCTGCCTTCGCCGAAGCATAGGCACTGGCATTGGTGGCAGCAGCCACACCGTTCTTCGAACCGATGAACACGACCGAAGAACCGCCCTGCTCCTTCATGCCCTTCAACAGCGGCCAAGCGGCGCGCGAGCTCAGGAAATAGCCCTGGGCCAGGACGTCGTAATTGCGGTTCCACAAAGCGATGGTCGTTTCCTCGATCGGGGCCGAGGATGCAATGCCGGCATTGGCGACAAGAATATCGAGTCCGCCGAATTCGCGGGCACATGCAGCGAACGCCTCGCTTACCTGCGCTTCATCCGTCACGTCGCAAACAACGGAGCGAACGATATCGCTGCCGAACTGGCGGGCAAAACCTTCGCGCACTTCACCAACAGCCTGTTCGTCACGGTCAGCCAGCATCACGCAGGCCCCGTCCGCCATCAGGCGCGCCGCCGTGGCTGCTCCGATGCCGCCGGCACCTCCTGTGACCAGAGCGATGCGGCCGACCAGCGACTTGGGTGCAGGCATGCGCTGCAGCTTGGCTTCCTCGAGCAGCCAGTATTCGATGTCGAAGGCTTCCTGCTCGTCGAGCGCGATGTAATCGCCAATCGCCTCGGCTCCGCGCATGACGTTGATGGCGTTGCCATAAAACTCACCAGCGAGACGGGCGGTAGTCTTGTCGGTGGCGAACGTGATGCGGCCAAGGCCCGGGACCAAGACGACAACCGGGTTGGAATCGCGCATCGCCGGCGAATTGGAACGCTTGCAGCGCTCGTAATAGGCGGCGTAGAGTTCACGGTAGTCGGCGACCTTCCCGGCCAGGTACGCATCGTCCTGAAGGCGTGCGGGATCGAGCGTGAGCGGCGCGATCTTGGTACGCAGGAAATGGTCCGGGCACGAAGTGCCGAGCGCAGCCAAGCGCTCGAAATCGACCGAGTTCACGAATTCCAGCGCTTCGGCATCATCCGAAAAATGGCCGACCTTACGCCGCGCCCCGATCATCAGACCGCGCAGGCGAGGCATAAGGTCGGCGGCCATGGCCGCGCGTTCCGCCGAGGAGAAGAGAGTAGCGGAGGCGCCGCCTAAAGCCGGTTTTTCAGCAAGCCTGGAATTGAGGTACTTGGCCGCATCGGCGATGAGCGAGACGGTATGCTCGTAACAGGCCCGGGCGCTGTCGGCCCAGCAGATGATCCCGTGGCCGGCCAGCATCACGCCTTCGACCTGCGGGTTAGCCTTGACGAAATCGCGCAGTTGCACGCCAAGCGTGTAGCCCGGACGCTTCCAGGGCAACCAGCCGATCTTGCCGCCCCATATTTCCATGGTGACGGCCTCTCCCCCCGAAGAGGCCGCCAGCGCAATGATCGCATCCGGGTGAACGTGATCAACGTGCGCAAAAGGCAGCAGCGAATGCAAAGGCGTATCGATCGAAGCCGCGCGCGAATTGAGATTGAAGGTGCAGTGAGGCAGGTAGCCGACCATCTTGTCGTCATCGTCCGGCCCGCCATAGTGCTTTTCGAGGCTGAGCAGCTTTTCCTGATAGAGCGTCGCGAAACCGTCGAGCTTCATCGAACCGATATCGCCGCCCGAACCCTTGACCCAGAGTATTTCGACCTGCTCGCCCGTGATCGGATCGACCTCGACCAGCTTGGCCGAGGTATTGCCGCCGCCAAAATTGGTAACGGTGAGATCCGAACCGAGAAGGTTGGAGCGGTAGAGCAGAAGCTCTTCCGGAGTAAGCGATGCCGCGACCGCTTCGTCCCAGCGGCTTTCCGGGACAGCAAAAGGAATTGCGGCTAGAGGCGATGGCGCGGTGATCGTATTCATGGCGCCCCGCTTAACATTGCCTCTTCCCACTATCAATCTGATTCGATAGAAACCAATCATATTCAATCAAAATGCTCACAAGGGAGAGCATGTCAGGTACCGGTTCCTACATCGTCGTCGATATCGGCAAGACGCTCAGCAAGGTTACCTTGTGGACTCGCGAGGGTCGAATGCTGGATCGGCAGGTTCGCCCGAATGCCCCGTGCGAGGATGCCGGCTTGCGCCGTCTGGATGCCGCGCGGATTGCGGCATGGCTCAAGGCGACGCTCGCGGCATTCTCCGCCCATCCCGTCGAAGCGATCATCCCGGTCGCCCATGGCGCCGCCTTCGTTGCGCTGGGCAGCGAAGGAGCCCTGTTCCCTCCGCTCGACTATGAGCAGCCGATCCCGCAGGAGGTGATGGAGGACTACCGCCGCGAGCGCGATTCCTTCGCGCTGACCGGCAGCCCCGCCCTGCCTGACGGCCTCAATCTCGGCGCGCAGGTCTACTGGATGTCGCGCCTCTACCCTCAGGAAATGGCGGGAGCGACGCTTGTTCCCTGGTCGCAATACTGGGCCTGGTTCCTGACGGGCAAGGCGGTCAGCGAAGTGACCAGCCTTGGCTGCCACACCGACTTGTGGTGCCCCAGCGACGCGCGCTTCTCTCCCATGGCCGAACGCATGGGCTGGGCGCAGCGATTCGCGCCGGTGGTCAAGGCCAGCCAGGTGGTCGGACCGCTACGCGCCGACCTTGCCATCGAAACGGGGCTGGCAGCGGGCATCCAGGTCCATGCCGGCCTGCACGATTCCAATGCCGCCCTGCTCGCCGCCCGCGGCTTCCCCCAGATCGCCCGGCAGGAAGCCACGATCCTGTCGACCGGCACCTGGTTCATCGCGATGCGCCTGGCCGCCGAAACCGTATCGATCGCGTCCCTGTCCGAAGCGCGCGACACGCTGGTCAATGTCGACGCCTATGGCTGGCCTGTACCTTCAGCCCGCTTCATGGGCGGGCGCGAGATCGAGACCGTCATCCAGCTCGACACGCGCAGGGTGGATATCAAGCCCGATCAATGCAAACTCATGGAAGCCGTGCCTGCGCTGCTCGAGCGCGGAACCGTGATGATGCCTACGCTCACTCCGGGATTCGGCCCCTTCCCGCGCGGCAAGGCCTGCTGGCTCAATGCTCCGGTCGAATGGGCAGGCACCTGGTACGCACGCCGCGCGGCCATCTGCCTTTATGCAGCCCTCGTGGCCGACACTTCGCTCGATCTCATCGGGTCGAAGAACCGACTTCTCATCGAAGGACGCTTTGCCGAGGCGGAAGTCTTCGTACGGGCGCTTGCGGCACTGCGGCCCGATACCGAAGTGTTCGTCGCCAATGCGCACAACGATGTCTCTTTCGGAGCGCTGCGTTTGATCAATCCCCTGCTCAAGCCGGCCGCAGGGCTGTGCCGGGTTGAACCTCTCGAAGGAGACCTGCAATCGTACCGGGCAAAATGGCGCGCAGCAGTGGCAAGGGGTGAAGCATGATCGTCGCATCGGTTCCCGACTTTCGCGAAGCGGCAAGGCGGCGCCTGCCCCGCTTCCTGTTCGAATACATTGAAGGCGGCTCCTATGCCGAAGCGACCTTGCGCCGGAACGTCGAGGATCTGGCCGGATTGGCCCTGCGCCAGCGCGTGATGCGCGATGTTTCGCGGCTCGACCTGTCGACCGAGCTGTTCGGCCAGAAACTGGCTTTGCCGCTTGCCCTTGCGCCCATCGGCCTTGCCGGCCTCAATGCCCGGCGCGGGGAATGCCAAGCCGTACGCGCGGCCGAAAAGGCCGGCGTTCCCTTCACCCTCTCGACCGTCGGTGCCTGTCCGCTGGTTGAAGTCGCAGCGGCCGCCAGCAAGCCGTTCTGGTTCCAGCTGTACATGATTCGCGACCGGGCGTTCATGAAGGACCTGTTGGCGCAGGCCGTGGCAGCAGGCTGTTCGACACTGGTCTTTACCGTCGACATGCCGGTACCTGGCAGCCGATATCGCGACTATCATACAGGGCTGGCCGGAGCATCGGGCCTCAAGGGCGCGACATGGCGCGCGGCTCAGGCCTTGGCGCGACCAGGCTGGGCCTGGGATGTCGGCCTCCGGGGCCGCCCCCATACCCTGGGCAATGTCGCGCCCGTCCTGCAGGGCAAGACCGGCATCGAGGATTTCTTCGCCTGGATGCGCGCCAACTTCGACCCTTCGATCAACTGGCGCGACCTCGATTTCATTCGATCCGAATGGAAGGGGCCGCTGGTCATCAAGGGCATTCTCGATCCCGAGGACGCGCGCGAAGCGGCAGAGCTGGGGGCCGACGGCATCGTCGTTTCCAACCACGGCGGCCGACAGCTGGACGGCGTGCTTTCAAGCGCGCGAGCCCTGCCCCCGATCGCAGAGTCCGTCGGCGACCGCCTGACCGTGCTTGCGGACGGCGGCATACGGTCGGGCCTCGACGTCGTTCGCATGCTGGCGCTGGGCGCAAAAGGCGTGCTGCTCGGGCGCGCATGGGCCTGGGCTCTCGCTGCAGGCGGCCAGGCAGGGATCACCAAGATGCTGGGCTTGATCGAAGCTGAAATGCGCGTCGCCATGGCGCTGACCGGAACGACAAAGATTGCAGAGATCGACGGCAGCGTTCTCGCATAAATGAGCGAAAGGGATCGAATCTGATGGGAGGCAATCCGGCGCTTGGCGTCGTGTTCCACTGGCTTGGCGGCTTTGCCTCGGCCAGCTTCTATGTCCCCTACAAGCGCATCAGGCTGTGGTCCTGGGAAGTGTTCTGGCTGGCAGGGGGGATCTTTTCCTGGGCCGTTGCGCCTTGGCTATTCGCTTCCCTGCGCACCAACGACCTGTTCCAAGTGCTTGTCCAGACACCGGGCAAGACGCTCTGGTGGTGCTGGTTCTGGGGCGCGATGTGGGGTTTCGGTGGCCTGACGTTCGGCCTGACCATGCGCTATCTCGGCCTCTCGCTTGGCATGGCAGTGGCGCTGGGACTGACGACCGTGATCGGGACGATGGGCCCACCCATCTTCCACGGAACCCTCGATGCAATCGCCTCGCGTACCAGTGGGCAGCTGACACTGCTGGGTATCCTCGCCACACTTGCCGGCATCGTTGTCGTCGCGCGCGCGGGCCACAATAAGGATGCGGAACTGGGCGGCGAAGCGAGCGAGGGCGTCGCCGAGTTCGACTTGCGCAAGGGTCTGCTGATCGCCGTCTTCTCGGGTGTGATGTCGGGTTGCTTTGCCTGGGGCCTCGACGCCGGCCAACCCATCCGCGACCTGACGCTTGCCGCCGGTACCGATCCGCTCAACCAGGGCCTGCCGGTCCTTTGCGTTGTCCTTGCCGGTGGTCTGACCACAAATGCGATCTGGTGCTCCATCCTCATCCGCCAAAATCGCAGCTTCGGGCAATATTTCGGTGCTGTTGCCGATCCGGGCGCCATTGCCGATCCGGGCGCCATTGCCAATCCGGACGCCATTGCCAATCCGGACGCGGGAACCCCGCATGCTCCCGAGGGCAAAAAGATGGTCAAAGTGCCGCTGCTGCTCAATTACCTGCTTGCAGCGCTTGGCGGAACATTATGGTACTTCCAGTTCTTCTTCTACACCATGGGCGAAAGCCAGATGGGGCGCTACGGCTTCTCGTCCTGGACCTTGCACATGGCCTCTATCATCCTGTTCTCCACGCTCTGGGGCTTTGCCCTCAAGGAATGGAAAGGGGCAAGCCTGCGCACCCGGACAATGGTTTGGCTCGGCATAGGTCTTCTGGTCGGGGCAACAGCGATCATTGGCCTGGGCAATATGCTGGAAGCAAACGTGACGGCTCACTGACGGTTGCGCAGCGGGGCGCGCAACCTGTAACGCCCATTCAGATAGAGCCCCGGAATGTCTGCAAACGGGCAAGCGCAGGGAAACACAATGCATTCGGCTGAACGCGAAAAACTCATTCTCAATGCCTTGGGCGCGACGGGATTCGTGAGTTATCGCGAGCTTGAGTCCTGCCTCGATGCATCGCCTGCAACCATCCGGCGGGACCTGACCCGGCTTGAGGAAGAAGGACGCATCGTGCGCGTCCATGGCGGCGCAAAACTCCCCGGCGATGAAAGCGAGGGCAGTGCGCTTAAGTTGTCCGGCACGCCATTCGAACAATCAATTTCGCTCAACCTGCCTCAGAAGCAGGCCATCGGACATGCCGCGGCAAACCTGTGCGGGCACGGCGAAGGGATCATGATCGACGGCGGCACGACAACGCTTCAGATGTGCCCCTACCTCGATGGCAAGGACGCCCAGGTCCTCACCAATTCATTGCATATCGTCAACGCGCTGCTTCCGCAGGCCGGAACCCGGGTCCTGTTGCCATCCGGCACGGTGTTTCGTGAACAGAACATCGTTCTTGCCCCGGCGGGCGAGGATTCGATGCCGCGGTTCTACGCCCCAAAGCTGTTCATGGGCGCCGCCTCGGTCGGACCGCAAGGCGTGATGCAGGCGGACGTCATACTGATCGCAGCCGAACGCCGCCTGATCGACCGCGCCGAAGAGGTCATCCTCCTCGTCGACAGTTCCAAGTTCCGCTCCTCTTCCGGCGCAATCGTGTGCGGCCTCGACGAAGTGGACGTACTCATCACCGATCCGGGCATTCCGGACGAGATGTGCTCCATTCTCGATAAGCATGGCGTACGCCTGATCGTCGCCCAGACGGCTTGAGGCGATCTGCGCACCGATCAGGTCGCAAGGCTGCATTGCCGATCCATACCGCGCGTATGGTTGGGCGGCGTCGATTTTCCAGCCTACGTCGGCCTGGCCGCTATCGCCTGCATGTCAAGCGAATCTGTATTGATCGTGACGCACGTGCGCATTTGCAGCGATCTATTGTCATGAGATGCCAAGGCTGCTCGACGCGCTTGTTCCGTGCCTAGCAATTGTTGCCGACGTCGGTTTTAACCGAATTCTTCGATTGGGTCCGTCCCGCAAAGATTCATCGGTTCTCGCCGGCGCTTGATTATTGCACTCGATGCAGTTAAGCCATATGCACTGAGTGCAGTTTCGGTGGTGGGAGATTGGATCAGGGTGTCGGTGGGGCAGAAGATCAGCCGAATCTAGTCAGGCTCGGCAGGTACAGTTTTCCCAGTGTCATCCACGATCAGGCGACCACGGTCGCTTGTGCTGGAGGAGTCGTACGACTCCGGGCCGGATCCCTTGTCATGGCGGGCGGGAAGACGCTTCGGAACTGAAAAAGGAGAGGGCAGAATGTCATTACAATCAGAACAACCTGCAAACGGAGAGCGAATCTGTATATGGCTCGGGCCGATCGGCACGATCTTGTTCATGGTCGGATTCTTGCCGCTGGCGCACTTTGCGCCTCCGCCAAGTCCATCGCTTAGCCCGGAGGAAATTGCGGCCGTTTACCAACAAAACTTATCTGGCATTCGATTCGGCGCTGGAATCACCATGATCGGCGCTGCATTTTACGGGTGCTTTTTCGGTGCCATCTCAATGGTAATGAAACGCATGGAAGGGCCGCGAGCGCCTTATACTTGGGTACAGACCATCACCGGCGCGGTCGTGACTGCCTGCTTCTTCCTCGGAGCGTTGTTCCTTACCCTGACCGCATACCGCCCTGACCGCCCACCTGAGATGACCCAGCTCCTGAACGACCTCGCTTGGTTCACGATGGTCACGCCCGGCATCATAGGTACGGTGCAGACCGCAGCCTTTGGCGCCGCGATTCTGGGGGACAAACGACCGGTTCCACTCATGCCGCGCTGGTCCGGCTATCTATGCTTCATGCTTGCTCTCGCCTTCCTGCCAGAAGACACCGCGATCTTCTTCTATGACGGTCCCTTCGCATGGAACGGCCTGTTCCCGTTCTGGGTGCCGATCATACTGCTCTCTGTCTGGATGGTCAGCTGCACCTACCTCATGCTCCAGGCGCGTAAACGCACGGATTGAATGGAAGACATCAGGCCTGGCGAGTCACGCCAGGCCTGATTCCTCGCAATCTGGAGGACAGTAACTGCAATGAACAAACCATTGAATCATGCGACGACGCCGCTTGTCCAAACAACGAATGAAGACTCATCGCGTGAAGAGGGAATCTGGGTCCTGATCCTGGGCGATATGGTGGTGTTCGCCCTGTTCTTCCTCGTGTTCACCTACTATCGAGCGTTGGACGTCGAACTCTTTGAACAGTCGCAACGGCTACTCAACGTGACTCTCGGCCTTTGCAACACCCTGATCCTGCTGACGAGCTCTTTGTTCGTCGCGTTGGCGGTGCGGCAGGTCAGGCACGGCGAGCCCGGTAGAGGCAGAATACTGCTGTTCCTGGCGATGGTGTGCGGCATTTCCTTCGGCGTGGTAAAGTTCTTCGAATATAGTCAGAAGATCTCGATCGGAATCACGCCGGCGACGAACGACTTCTTCATGTATTATTTCATGTTCACCGGCATTCATCTTCTTCACGTGACCGTTGGGCTCGTCGTGCTCCTGTTCGCCATCTTTCATACAAGACGCAAGCCGGCTGGAGAGGGCGTCGCAGGCACAAGGCTGATCGAAGCCGGTGCGTTGTTCTGGCATCTCGTCGATCTACTCTGGGTGGTGCTTTTTGCACTAATTTACCTGATGGGATGAAGATTATGGCCAAGATATTCGACATTAGGTTGACGCTGGTTTGGCTACTTCTAGTCATACTGACGTGTTTTTCATGGGAATCCGGTCAAGGGTTTTCTTTTATTCATAATGCCAAAATTGGCGGCATTTTCGTCATGATAATCGCGTTCATCAAGGTACGCTTCATTTTTCGAGAATTCATGGAAGTAAAGCATGGCCCAATTGCCCTCCGCATCGCAACTGATGCCTGGCTGTTAATCGTCTGCGCAAGTATAATTGGGATCTTTGTACTCGGAGTGCCTTCCTAGAAACAACCTAGCTTTGCAATATTAGGACGGACCAATTGAATAATAAGGAATGCAGATATAGAAATGTCTAAATAGGGGAGGATGTTATGAAGATCTATTCATTAAGGAATAGCACTTGCCGGTTTGCAATTCTGGCCTCGGTTATCGCTAGCCCGGTCATGTTCAATCCTGCGCTCGCTGCTGCGCAGGACGGTCCAGTCAGCAACGCGCAGAGTGCTCCGCAGCAAGATGATAAAGCACGACTTGACGAGATCATTGTTACTGCTCAGCGGATAACAGAGAACGTTCAGAAGGCAGCCGTTCCTATCGCAGTCGTGAGTCCGGATACGCTACGTAAGGCTGGCGTCGTAAGTCCCGACAATCTCACGCGCCTGGTTCCCGCCCTTACGATCGCCAGTACCGGCGGTTCCTCCATGAGCCTGTTCCTTCGCGGTGTCGGGAACTTCACCCTCAATTCGACCTTCGATTCAGCCATCGCGTTCAACTACGATAACGTTTACATCCCGCGGACATCCGCCACGACCGGGTTCTTTTATGATCTCGAGCGGATCGAGGTGCTGAAGGGGCCTCAAGGAACGCTGTATGGACGAAATGCGACCGGCGGCGCCATCAATATTCTTCCGGTCAAGCCGAAACTAAGTGAAACGAGCGCATTTGTTAACGGCAGCTACGGCAATTACAATTCGGTGACCCTGGAGGGAGCGCTGAACTTGCCGACAGGCGACGATGGGGCGGTACGCATCTCAGGGAACCTGTCAACGCGTGATGGGTATCTGACGGATGGGACATCCGACCAGGACCTGAAGGCTGTTCGTTTCCAGATCATGCAGGAGATCGGACCTGATCTCACCGTGCGACTGGCTGCCGACTACTCCGCCATCCGGGGACGGGGGCCTGGCGCGACCTATCTGGAAAGCTATCAGTTTAACGGGGCCGGCTATACGGAAACCCCCAGTCTACTTGATCCGTCTATTGGGCTCCTTGATCCGCGATCGCAGGCTTATCGGCGCCAGTTCTTCGTCGTGCCGGCAGGCCGCTTTCTGAATGACCTTGAGGCGAAGCAGTTCATCAACAATGACCATTACGGAGTGAACGCCGAGATAAATCTGAGAACCGGCGCAGGTGAGCTTACCATCATTCCATCATGGCGAAAATCGGAGCAAGAGGCCAATACCAGCACCTTACCATTTCAGAATTACAACAATACTCAGGATGAACACTACTCGATTGAAGCAAGATTTGCCGGAGATAGGGTAGGAATTTTTGATTACACTCTGGGTGGAATTTATTATCACGAAACCCAAGATGAGCTGTACGTGTCCAATCAGCAAACTTTGTATGCCTATACAGTTTACCATCTCAAAACGGAATCGCTCGCTGCCTTCGCCCGCATTACTGCGAACGTAACGGACACGTTCAGGGTGGTTGCTGGCGGACGATTTACGCATGACAGAAAGTCGTCTGACAACTCTTTTAGCGATACTGTGGTGATAGCCTGCACCACGTTGCCCACGCCCTGTTTGAACGCGCCACTCTTTAATCTGGTTCCAGACGCGTCGCTACTTGGCATCAGCAACTTGCCGCCCCAGGGGCCCGGTGGTATCGTGCCATACATCGATGGGAATGGCGTTCCGCAGCCCAATGTCCTGATAATCCGCTCTCCGGTGACCGCGATCAACAATTCGGTCAAGAAGGACAGCTTTACCTGGCGGGCAGGCGTGGAATTCGACGCTGGTCCGCAATCGCTGCTTTACGCTACTGTGGAAACAGGTTTCCGCGTGGGTGGGCTGCAACCTGTGATTGGCTTCGAATCATTCCAGCCTGAGAAGATTACCGCGTATACCATCGGAAGTAAGAACCGCTTCTGGGGAAACAGGCTACAGTTGAACGTCGAGGGATTTGTCTGGAAGTATAGGGATCAGCAGATTGCCGCAGTTGGCGTCGACGGGACTGGTACCACCAACTTCTTCGTTCAGAACGTCGGCAAATCGACATCCTACGGCTTCGAAGTGGATGCGCAGGTTGCGGCGACACGCACAACGCGCATTGGCGCGAACATACAATATCTTCACGCCGAATACGATCGCTTCAAATACGACCAGGCAGTGGCGGGCCCTGCTGCACCGTTCGTCGGCTGTCCCACCACCTTGGGTGTGAATTCCGGCGGCAATCCTGTCTATTCGATAGACTGCTCTGGAAAGCCCTCGTTCAACTCACCCCGATGGACTTTCAACGCCAACATTTCTCAGACTATCCCGTTGGGTTCTTATCAAATTGTCGCTTCCGCCGACACGCAGTACCGGAGCAGCCGATGGGTCGGCTATGATTATATTTCTGGAATGAAACAGGATTCCACATGGCAGTCGAATGCACAGCTGCAGTTCGAGCCGGTTGACTCCAGTTGGTTTATTGCGGCCTACGTTCGGAATATTGAAGATGATCGATACAAGGTGAACGCAGTAAATTCTGCATCGTCTTCGCTGATCTCAGTCACGACGAATGCGCCACGTACCTATGGCGTTCGCGCAGGTGTCCGCTTCTAAATAAATGGGTTGGGTAGATCTATTTTGACTGACCTACCCAACCCTTTTTTCCATCACGCAAGTCGATACGTTAATATCTTACAACATTCGAACATTTGCCGGTCCGTCACCCGGATATTGATCGCGGCAATATAACCCTGATGCCGGATTTGGGGCGAAGAGGAGAACGAATGAAGATTCTACTTACCGCGGCCGCCGGCCTACAAGGCTCACTTCTACTGCCCAAACTAAGCGCCCTAGGGCATAGCGTCCGCGCTGTTCGGGTGTCCGCCGACAAAGATGATGAACTGCTGGCGCTCGGCGCACAGGAAGTTTTCGTCGGCGATCTCACCGACGTTGATACCTATACGAGGGCGCTCGAAGGATGTGACGCGGTGTATCATGTGGGGCCGTCTGGGATCGCGCGCGAGAAGGAATATGGGTTCGCAATGATCGAGGCCGCAAAGCGGAACGGAACGCGGCACGTCGTGATGAGTTCGGTTTATCACACCATCATCGACATCATCCAGCACCGCTGGAAACGGGATATAGAAGAAAAACTCTTTGAGTCAGGGCTTAGTTGCACCGTTCTGCGACCATGTGATTACATGGTCGTCGAACACTACGTCGACTTTCCGTGGCGCACGGGGGTGTTGCCAATGTTCTGGAGTGTCAGGCCCGATCGGCGAGGCTCCTTTATCGATATTGACGATCTTACCGATGTCGCCGCCAAGGTCCTGACCGAAGGGTCCAAACATTATTTCGCAAACTATGAATTGGCTGGGCCGGATAAGCTCTCTCCGCACGAAATCGCGACAATTCTATCACGGGTCATGGGCAAAGCCATTAGCCTGGAAGAACAAACGCCTGAAGAGTTCATGAAGAAGAACTACGGACTCGTCGAATTGAACGCCAAGTGGCGTGACCATCTCGATGTTTTTGAATCAATCAGTGCATGGTATTCAAAGTACGATTTCATCGGTAATTCCAACGTCCTGGAATGGCTGCTCGGACGCCCGCCAACCACGTTCGAAGCATTCGCGCGGAAGATCCTGGCCTCAAGATCCGGTAAGGAATGAGCGGCGTCCAGCGCCCATGGATCTCCGCGACGCATCAGAAGCATGACAACGCAGCATATGCCCGGCGATTATGCATGGCTGGCATGTGATCGCCGCTCCAACCGAGACCGGAAATAGTATCTCTCCGACGTGCCGGCTGTCAATTCACTCAAATATCAGCTGGCGCCGATTACGGATCGGGTTCTACCGATATACGCCCATTACATCGATTGCCTGTGCCTAGCGGCAATCTTGCCGCCTCGTCGCAGCGGGGCAAGGAAGGGATACGGCGCCCCCCGCCGCCAAATCGTGGCTGCCAGCATTCAGCCAAGCTATCCCTGACCAGGTGTCCCACTAAACGCCAAGTATCTGCCCCGTTTCGGGGTGCAGCCTTGCATAGTCCACAAGCCCAAATCTGCCAATGTAATGCTAACCGCGAGCGGAACGTGAAACGCGTTTTTTTGTCGGGATGGGACTTCCCTCGAACTTACTTTCCAGCTTCTGGGCAAAGACCTCGGCCAATCCATCCATTCCGGTTTCGAGCAGCGAGACGAGATCTGAGTCAATGGTTTGCATCCACTGTTCATAGGCAGCGAGGATGACCGCAAGGCTGGCATGGGCGATGGTTCGCGGTATAAGCGAATCGACCGGTTCACCGACTTTCCTGGCGGCAAACTCCGCGACGATTTCACGCCATTCAGCATATCGCAAAGTGGAATGCGCCTGCAAAGCAGGCACCTTGGATATGAGGTGGACGCGCCGGCGGTGCATCTCCTGCTCGGCGGGTGTAATCATATGATATTCGATGATTGCCTTCTTGATGCCGTCCATTACCGGCCAATCGGTGGAGACAGTGGCAAGCGATTGTCGCAACTGGGCAAGCGTGACGTCGAAACCGGCCCATGGCAGGTCATTCTTTGACGCGAAGTAGCTAAAGAAGGTGCGTCGCCCGATTGCAGCGGCATCGGCGATATCGTCGATCGTCGTGGCCTCAAAGCCGACCTGATCGAACAAGGTGAACGCGGCTCGCTCGATGCGCGCTCTTGTGGCGGCCCTACGAGAACCGGCACGACTTTTTTGCATGATTGTGAATGCTCCCGTTTGCCTTGATCACGATGCTGGAATTGCCCTTACGATTCGACGCTCCGATCGTTCAGCACAGGCCTTCACGCGCGATTGCTTATCATTCATGTCCGAACATATCATAAAATGTTCTGGTCCAAAACGTTAGCCTAACCTCCCTGATCGAAGAGTGCA
This sequence comes from Novosphingobium pentaromativorans US6-1, assembly GCF_000767465.1. Classification (NCBI taxonomy): domain Bacteria; kingdom Pseudomonadati; phylum Pseudomonadota; class Alphaproteobacteria; order Sphingomonadales; family Sphingomonadaceae; genus Novosphingobium; species Novosphingobium pentaromativorans. The sequence goes on along the minus strand of NZ_CP009292.1, from coordinate 283,694 downwards.
ACGCCGCCACGTCGTGAATCGAAGCGCAATTCAAGTATCTCCGCAGGTATTGTGAGGCGCTCCGATTACCTCTTCACGCAAGGCGTCATCGCTAAAGCGCAACGCAAGATGGAAGACCTGCCGAACGCGGCAAATTCCAGTTGCCGTTGTATCGGGCACAGCCTTCTATCGTGCGCTCTGAACAGCCAACATACCTCGCCCTGGCGTTGAGCATCGCCAATATCGGAACTGCAAGCACGGTATTCTTCTTGGCGGCATCGGTAATTTCGCGACGTCATTCCTGCGAAGCCGGACCCTGGCGTTTTTTAGGGTATCTTGGCACTCAGATGGCCATTGCGATGTCAGAATTCTTGAAACCGAGGTCAAAGTACTACTGTGCGAGAACAGAGCCTTTCGGGTATTCGGCAATCTTGATCAGCACGACGGCTATTCGTCCGACGGTAAACGCGACGACGATACCAAGGCGCCGCGTGTCCAGATGGCGGCAGAACTTACGCCCAGCCTGAATGTGCGGCATCCGGCAATTATGCATCACCGCACGGCGCTTGCGCTCAGGAAGCGGGCCTCAGCGTTCAGCGATAACGGAATTTCCCGAAGATCCCAGGCCCTTGGCGGTGACGGCGACGGTATTGCCAGCCTTCGGCCAAATCGGCGACTGCCTAAACGCGCTGGCGCCAACAGGAGTCCCGGTTGCAATCTCGTCTCCGAGCGGCAATTGCGTCCAGATCGAGCAAAAGGCGATGAGTGGAGGCACGTCGAAGATCATCGGCTCCAGGCAGATCGTCTGCACAACCGCGTCGCCAATCCTCATTTCCGGGGCGTCGGCGCGAAAATCGGAAAAGTCGTCCCGGGTGAGGATCCACAACCCGATCACGTGATCGAGCTCCGCCTCCCGAGAGATACCCCTATCTGCATTGGGACATTTCGGCCCTTCAAGGCAAGTGCCTGGGGCCATAGAACCTGGCCTGCATTGATTTATCGATGGGCGGGCGTGAACGACCCAAGCGGGATGACAAAGTTGCCTTCTTCGCTTCCCATTGCGGAATGGATCTAGGGCCTGCTCAAAGGATTGCCGCACATCCAACGAGTGCGCGGTTACAGAGTTGAGGTGGCATTCAGAATAGAAGAATACCCCGGATCTGCGCGGCTACGTTGCCAAGCAAATCCGGGGGAGATCTATATTTCTTCTTGGATTGAACGCTTATGCAATCTTCTGAATGGTTTGCATATTCAAATCAACCTGTTTTGCAAGAGGGGCGGCTGCTGCCTTGGTCAGTTTCACAAGAGCATCATTGCTTTTCGAGCCACGCGCGATCGCAGCTTCGACGTTACGGCGCAAGAACTCACTCTGCAGCTTGTAGAATTCTGCCGGAGACGTGGCAGCGGCCATGCTCTTTAGACCTTCGGAAAGATTTTCGAAGCTGGCTCGATTGTCTTCAGAGTAAGAGGTTCCAAGCTTCTGCAGGCCTTCGGCAAAGATCTTTCCCGCCTCGAAAAACGCGCTGACGTTTGCCTTCGCTAATTCGCCGTAAGCCCCAAACGCTGACGCCCCTTTTTGGATGGCAATCTTTGCCTTGTCGTTGATTGCGTCGAACGGAATCTTCTCGGCATTCGTCTTAGTCATAGAATCCATTTTTTCTCTCTCCGTAGTAAAATTTGGGCCTTCGTGTGCACCGCGCAATCATTCGACTCGCCTGCCTCGCGATCAGTTGAATCGAGGCCGAAAGTCATGTCGATTGCTGCACTGCAGCATCGTCGCCGCTCGATGAGTATGCATGCCCAAGCGCAGCGGCCTGGGGCTCAGTACATGTGCTGACCGCCGTTGATCGACAAGGTCGAGCCAGTGATGAAGGCAGCGTTATCTGAGGCAAGAAAGGCGACCCCACGGGCAATTTCGTCTGCGTGGCCCAAGCGTCCGACGGGAATGTTGGAGACGATCTTCTCCAGCACCGTATCGGGGACGGCTGCGACCATGTCCGTATCGACATATCCAGGCGCAATTGCATTGGCTGTTACACCAAACTTCGCCCCTTCCTGGGCGAGCGCCTTTGTGAAGCCGTGAATGCCAGATTTGGCGGCAGCATAATTGACCTGGCCATATTGTCCGGCCTGACCATTGACTGAACCAATATTGATCACGCGCCCCCAGCGCCGCTCTCGCATACCCGGAAATGTCGCCTTGGCCATGTTGAAGCAACCGCCCAGATTGATCCGGATGACTTCGCTCCAATCATCCCAGCTCATTCTGTGGAGCGTACCGTCGCGGGTTATTCCTGCGTTGTTCACCAAAATATCAATCGGGCCGACTTCGGCTTCAACGCGCGCGCAACCTTCGAGACAAGCATCATGGTCTCCCACATCCCACTTGAATGCCGGGATGTCCGTCTCCTTTGTGAAAGTCTGGGCTGCGGCTTCATTGCCCGCATAACTGGCGACCACAGTCAGGCCTCTTTCCTTCAGCCTGAGTGCGATTGCCTTGCCAATTCCGCGTGTTCCACCCGTGACGATTGCCACTCGCGCCATTCAAGAATTCCTCTCGCTATGTCGGCTTTGCCAAGCCTTGGATCTGATTCCATATATGCAATCGTGCTGCACTGCACAACAAAATTGTGCAGTGCAGCATTTCTTGTGGTTTGTCATTAACTTGGGAACAAAGTGGTAGTTTTGTGCGTTTAGGTAACAAGTTTCGATTTCATCGAAACCAGAAGGCTCGTCCATTTCATTTCCGCAGGGCGAAGCCTTCGGGAAGGCGACCCGAACTCGGGCCGCTTTCTTTATCGATGGAGTAATCAGGCAATCGTGCTCAAGACAGCCCAGAGGTCCTCTTCAGACACTGGCTTGCGTCGAAGTTGGCAGAGCCTATTTCCCCCGCACCACAATTCGGCGGATCTATTGGGACTTTCCTTGTGCGCATGAACTAGCGCAGCAACCGAATCTGCAGCCTCGAACGTGATGACGTCTTCTGGGCTGCTGCCAGTCTCAAGCAAGATTAACTTATATAGCGGCACCAATTCCTCCCCCCGCGCAGATGATATCTGCGCATGCTCCCAAAAGAATCATTCCCGCGTTGGCATACTGTCTTGCAAAGAACATGAGCGCAACAATCAATTGGTCTTGGAAGGAACAATTCATTCTGGAATTTGGCAGACGATCTATGACTCGTTTCGTCAACCGGCACATGGGCTTCCAATCGAAACGATCCAGGACATCGGACGATGTTAACCCGAGAGTGCAAGCGGCAGTAAGCGAGCCCGAGCACGGCAGTGATCGATAAATGATTCCGTTAAGGCACCAGGCGCAGGAAAGCGCGGGTCCAACGCCGGCAAGAAGTTCGTCGACCTTCAGCGGCATATCACCGGAGATACCGATGCGCGCTTACTGATGGTTGTCAATCGGCGCGCGAACGGGCACCGGGATCGGCGTCGGTGCGCGGGCGACTTGCGAACACCCATTGCTGCAAGTGCGACGTGACGGTGCGGATTTAAAGGTCAGCGCTTCGACTATTGGATAAGTTCACCGGTGACTGTCAGCATCGCGTCGCTCAAGGGATCAACCCATCATTTGGTCACGGTTTCGCAGACGCGGACCTCTTTGCTTTTTCCCCTGGTGAAGATCCTCTTGGCCTTTGAACTTTGGACAAAGAGGCGAGTGCAGCATCTGCACGCTCCAGGCTCAATATTGTTGGTATGCGGGCAGTGGCCTCCCAAGCCGGTCGCAAGGCGCAATGGTCTCGAAGGGGTCCTGGCGCGGCGTGAAGCCCAGATGTTGGACCTCGACATCAGCAAGCTTCCAATCGAAACGCACCCCAGCGCACCCCTTTGCGAGCCAGACAATCTTGCCTTGCGCTTCAATGAAATGGTTCAGACGTAGATGAATGAGCGTTCCACCCTCAAGTTCAAGATGGGGCGCCTCGATCATGCAGCCCCCGGCAGAAAGATCGTAGACAAAGACCTCATGCCGTCTCTCACCAACAAAGCATTCGACTTCACGATCAATGATGAAACGCTCGTGCTCACGCTCATCCATGGATAATCTCCCGAATCGTCTGTGAAAATTTGGCCGTGAATTATGAAGAAATTGTGAGTTTTGGTTCAGGTCATTATTAAATTGAGCCAGCATAAAGTTATGTGTTTAAACATAAGGTGATGAATTCAACTGGAAATGCCGATGTGACGCAAACGATGCCGTGAAGTTCATTCGAAGAGTGCGGCGCTGCATGGGTAAGAGGTGACAATAGCCCACATTGCCGGTCGCCTCTTGCTGATGCCCTTGCACTGCGGCATTGCAGATTGCAGTTGAGATCGCCCCTGATTCTATCCCAGCGCCTTGGCGCTCCGCCATCGGTGCAGTACCCCCGCAACGATGTTCGGGCGTCGGAGCTACGACATCAATATCCCGATCCCATTTGCGGCAATGGCGGCAGCATTCGTCCAAACCGGTCGCGCGGGGCCAAAGCCTCGAAAGTCTGGTGTCGCGGCGTAAAGCCCAGATACCTGACAGCCGCTTCATGAAGTTTTTGGCCGAAGCGCACGCCAGCGCTCGCCCCAGCCTTCCAGACAATCTGGCCGTTCACCTCAATGAAATGGTTGAGCTTGAGTTCGACCATGGTCTCGACCTTGAGCGGAACTCGCAAAGCCTCGATCATGCACCCGCCAGAACAAAGGTCGTAGAGGGAAACCTCATGACGCCTATCGTCGACAAAGCATTCAATCTTCCGCTCAACTACAAAGCGTTCGTATTCGCGCTGGTCCATCCCACATCCCCCGATGTTGCACGAAATGTAGAACGGCGATCATTAACCTGCAGTTAGCTCGCATGGCACCTTTTTGTTTGGCGAAACTGACAATTCGCTCCCCGTTCCAACGGCCATCCGCCGATGGTCGTGCGTATGATTGTCGTGCTCGCAGCGGGTCTCGACGAGCACGTAGCATTGAGCCTGGGAGTCGATCTTCCGGGAAGGTCGGCATAGGCATGGACTTCGACCGGATGCCCTACTACCCGCAACGCAACCGAGTACCTGTTGTAATCGAACCGCGACAGCAACGTCCTGGATACCGAGGCAGTGAAAGCGTGGAAACCCTAGAACGGGAACGTCGGCATGTGCATGAACGCGGGCTTCTCATCCTCGACCACATCAGCGATGGTGTGACCACGCAGCTCGGGATGGCGATGGGCTTCGGCTATGCCGGGAATGATAGCTGAACTTGTGGTCCTAGGCCTCAATCGCCTTCCTAACCATCGTCCTCGAAACATGCAGCCGCTGCGCTGTCTCTCCCGCCGATCTGCCCGCAAATTGGCTGGCGGCACGACGATCCGGCCGCCGCCTTCGACTCCGTTTACGCCATTTGGACGGGCGAGCGGTCTTGTCACAAGCGATGGCGCCGTGCCACCTATGTGATAGCTCGCAGAACCTCGCGCACTCGCTATGCCACTGCGAAGCTGGCACGGGTCCGGTTGGCGAAGGCGACCAGCGAAAGCATGACCGGTACTTCCACCAGCACCCCGACCACTGTTGCAAGAGCCGCTCCGCTGCCAAGGCCGAACAGGCCGATGGCAACGGCCACGGCAAGTTCAAAGAAGTTCGACGTGCCGATCAGCGCGCAAGGGGCAGCCACCGCATGCGGGACTTTCCAGAGCTTCGCAGTGCCGTAGGCAATGAAGAATATCCCGTAGCTCTGTATCACGATCGGCGTCGCGATCAGGACGATCAGCAGGGGGCGGGACAGGATCGTCTGCGCCTGGAAGCCGAACAGGAGCAGGACGGTCAGCAATAGACCAAGGATCGAGAGCGGCTTCAACCGTCCGGTGAACTCGCTGACGGCACCTTCGTCGCCACCATGCGTTACCAGCAGGCGATGGCGAACCCACGCTCCGGCGGCGAGTGGCACCACGACATAGAGTGCCACGGAAAGCAGAAGCGTGTTCCATGGCACGACGATATCGGTCACGCCCAGCAGCAGCGCCACGATCGGCGCGAAAGCCACGATCATGACAAGGTCGTTCACCGCAACCTGTACCAGCGTATAGGCAGGGTCACCCTTGGTCAGCTGAGACCAGACGAAAACCATTGCCGTACACGGCGCGGCGCCGAGCAGGATCAGGCCGGCTATGTACTGCTGGGCATCGCTGGGTTCCAGCAACCGGGCGAAGGCGAATTCAAAGAACAGCACACCAAGCGCTGCCATGGTGAACGGCTTGATCATCCAGTTCACCGCGAGGGTGATGACCAGGCCCTTGGGCTTCTCTCCCACGCGGCGCACCGCGGAAAAATCCACCGCGACCATCATCGGAAAGATCATCGCCCAGATCAGGACCGCAACGACGAGATTGACAGACGCATATTCGAACGAGGCAAGCGCGGCGAACAGGCGCGGTGCCGTATTCCCCAGCAGAATACCGCCGACGATGGCCCCGCCGACCCAGACCGACAACCATTTCTCGAACAGGCCCAGTCCCGCCGCACGGGCCTCTGCTACCGCTGCGCTTTCACTCATTGGTGATCGGCGTCCCGGCCTATGGCATGAAGAGTCTCGTGCAGAGCCATCTTTTCAAGACTGGCAATCGGCAGTGCAAGCAGCAGGTCGATGCGCCGCTTGAGCATGCGGTAGGCTTCCAGAAATGCCGCGGCCTTTTCGGCATCGTGCCCCTGGACCGCGGCCGGATCGGGGATGCCCCAATGCGCGGTTATCGGCCTGCCGGGCCAGACCGGGCAGCTTTCCGCAGCAGCGTTGTCACAAACGGTGAACACCAGATCGAACTCCGGTCCGTCGATGAACTCGTTCCAGCTCTTGGAGCGATAGCCCTCGACCGGATACCCGAGCGTTTCCAGCGTATGGATCGCCCATGGATTGACCGTGCCCACCGGCTGACTGCCCGCGCTATAAGCCCGGAAATGCTCCTTGCCTTCGTGGTTGAGGATAGCTTCGGCGAGGATTGAGCGTGCCGAATTACCGGTGCAAAGGAACAGCACATTCAGTGGTGTGTGGCTCATGACACCCTCTAGCAGCAAGATGGGGACGAGGCAGACGCGGCAACAACCTGCGGGACGCAGCAAGCGCTCTGGTCCGCCTTGCCGGAAACGAGACCGCCCAGATCGGGCGAACCGCCATATGTCGTGCTGTCGCCATCGGTGAGGAAGGCTTCCCAGACGACGCCATCGGGATCTGCAATCCAGCTCTTTTCCGACCGCGCATAACAGCAAGTCGTCGCGCCTTCATCGAGGACAGGACCGTCCGCCGCCTCAAGCCGCCCCTGGACCGCGGCAAGTTCCGCCCTGTCCTCGACTTGCATGCCGACATGCTCGATCCCCTTTGCCGCGCCGTCGCGATGCGAAATGGCAAAGTTGATGCAAGGATCCTCGAGCATCCACTTCGCGTAGTCGGGCTTCGTCACTGTCGGCGCGCTACCGAATAAGCTGCTGTAAAAGACGATCGAGCGATCGATGTCGCTGACACCGACGTGAACGTGAAAACGCTTCATCAGGCCGTCCTCCTCTTCGCTTCGCTATTGCAGGTTGTTTCCTGACCGCAGGGAATGCCGCCGCAGCAGTTTTCCGTGAGATATTCCATCAGGCCGTTCATCGCCGAATAGTCTGCCGAATAGATGATCGAGCGACTTTCACGCCTCTGGCTGACAAGCCCGGCATTGGCCAGTTGAGCAAGGTGAAAGCTCATCGAGGAAGCCGGCACCTCGAGTTTTTCCGCAAGCGCACCAGCGGCAATGCCTTCCTCACCGGCCTGCACCAACAGCCTGAAGGCCGCCAGGCGATGCTCCTGGGCCAGGGCAGAAAGTGCGCGGATCACGATTTCGGCTTGCACTGCATTCTCCGATGATTCGAGAACTATAGAAATATCGAATTCGCAGCCTGGTGGCAAGAACGAAACAATTGAAACGCGAACGCCTGTCTTGCGGCATCGGATTGAAACAGCCCGGACGCAATCTTGCCTGCATGCCACGAACGAAAAGCGTTCGCCGGAGCAAGTTCACCTTTCCACAAACACCTCAGACAAGGACCTTTGACCATGACCACTGCCACTCTCGAAAAGCCCGCCAAGGTCGCCATGAACGGCGTCGATGTCCCCGCATTCCTCGCCACTCTCGGTGCCGTCGACGGCCAGCGGGAACTCGCCAGGTTCTCCTTCCGCGCAGAGGGCAACTGGATTTCGGGCACCCACAGCCAAGCCCGCATGGGCAATTTTCAAGGCGCCGGCGGCGAACAACAGCGGGATGACGGGCACATGATCCACGGCGATCACCCCGCCGTTCTTTGCGGCAGGGATCAGGGTGCAACCCCCGTTGAAATGCTGCTTGCCGCACTCTCGGCCTGCATTACCGCGGGCATCGGTAACATCGCCTCGATCCGCCAGGTCAGGCTGGAATCGGTTGAAACCGTGGTCGAGGGCAACATCGACCTGCTCGGCATTCTAGGCCTCGACAACACCGTGCGCAACGGCTTCGAGGGTATCAACATCCAGGTACGCATCAAGGGCGATACCGGCGCCGAGGATCTCGAGAAGATCGTCCATCAGTCGGTCGCGCGCTCTGCCGTGTTCGATGTGCTTACAAATGGCGTGCCAGTGACTGTTTCGGCCCAGACCGCCTGATCTCCATAACTACCCCCCGCTCTCCCGAGCGTCCTCCTGCCCCGTCGGCCCGTGCCGACGGGGCTTCTTCATGATCCCATGCTGCTCGCTTGCCGTGAAACGATTGAAACAAATTGGCCGGCGCAGCGGCACATGACTGATACCTGCCCTGCCTAGGCTTGCTTACGAACCCAAGGAGCAAGCTTACATGTCTCGCCAAATCGACAGCCTTATCATCGGCGCCGGACAGGCCGGCCTTGCCATGAGCCGCTGCCTTGCCGAGCGCGGCATCGATCATGAAGTGGTCGAGCGGGGCCGCATCGGCGAACGGTGGCGCTCGCAACGCTGGCCCTCGCTGCGCCTGCTCACACCGGGCTGGATGACACGGCTTCCCGGCGCCCAGCTCGCCCGGGAAAGCGACGGATTTCTCGCTTCGGCGGACCTCGTGAAGCGCCTGCAAGGCTATGCCAGCGACTTCGCCGCTCCCGTCACCGAGAATTGCGAGATCCTCGCCGTTGAACGCATGGCGGACCGGTTTCGCGTCGCCACGTCGCGCGGCACCCGGATTGCACGCTCTGTCGTCATTGCGACGGGTGCCTGCGACCGCCCTCGCCTTCCATCTTGGGCGAGCAAGCTCTCGCTCGCTATCCACCAGGTCACCCCCGGCAGCTATCTCACTCCGGACCTGCTGCCCAGCGGCGGCGTTCTGGTCGTCGGCGCTTCGGCGACGGGCGTCCAACTCGCACGAGAGATCCGCCGCCATGGCCGAAATGTCACGCTTGCTGTTGGTCGCCATGTCCGCGCGCCGCGACGCTATCGCCGGCAGGATCTGTTCGACTGGCTCGAAGAAAGCGGCTTTCTGGCCGAGGCACGACCTGCAGGAGCCGAAAATGGCGCCCTGCTGAGACAGCCCTCGCTGCAGCTCGTCGGCGATCCGACAGGCGGAAACATCGATCTCCCCGCTCTTGCAGGTGAAGGCATCCGGCTTGTCGGTCGAGTTACCGATGCGCAGGGCCTGCAAGTCAAGCTTGCCGAGGACCTGACCGAGCAATGCCGTGCGGCCGAAGAGCGCCGTCACATCCTGCTTCGCGCAATCGATGCACATATCGAGCGCGCGGGCCTTTGCACCGACCACGATCCCGCTGCATGGAGCGCACCACTGGAACCCGCCGCAGCGCCGGAATGCCTCGACCTGCGCGCCGAGGGAATAACCAGCGTGCTCTTCGCAACCGGTTACGCGCGACGTTATCCTTGGCTGCACCTGCCGGTCACCAACACCGCGGGCGAGCTGATCCAGCACGGCGGCATCACGGCGATACCCGGTCTCTATGCCCTCGGCCTGCCCTTCATGCGCCACCGCGCCTCCGCTTTCATCGACGGCGTGGGCCGCGATGCCGAGGCGCTCGCCCCGATGATCGCTGCACAGCTTGGCGCTGCACGTCCGATAGCCGTCTGATGAGGAGAACCACCATGAGCACGCCCATCTGGAACCACGAACGCTATGACGCCGTCGTTGTCGGAGCCCGCCCTGCAGGCGCTGCAACCGCCATGCTGCTAGCACGCGGCGGTGCGCGGGTCCTGTTGGTCGACCGCAGCCCCCTGGGCAGCGACACACTATCGACCCATGCCCTGATGCGCGGTGCGGTGATGCAACTGGCCAGTTGGGGCCTGGAAGGTGATCTGCTCGCCTGCGGCACTCCCGGGATCGAGCGGACCAGCTTTCATTATGGCCAAGAGCGATTCGACATTGATATCCGACCCGCCTTCGGAACCAATCGCCTCTATGCGCCGCGTCGCACAGTGCTGGACCGCGTAATTGCCGATGCCGCCGAAGTTTCCGGAGTGGAACGCCGCTATGGCCTCGAATGCATGGGCGTGATCCGAAAGCAGACACAAGGGCCGGTGAACGGGGTTATCCTGCGCGATACGCGAGGCGCCCACTATCGCGTCGAAGCGGACATCGTCATCGGGGCAGATGGACGCCGATCGGGCATCGCCCGCGAAGTGGACGCCAGATACCTTATACGCATGCATCAGGCATCCATGTCGATCTACGGCTATTTCACCAGGATGCCGAATGACGGCTTCCGTTGGTACTGGGGCAAGCAGGCTGCCGCTGGCGTCATTCCCACGAACAACGAGGCAAGCTGCGTCTTCCTCTCGCTCCCCCGCGAACGCCTGAGCGATTTTCGCAAGGCCCTTCACCCGTCGCGCTTCCTCAATCTGATACAGCAGGAATTCCCGGAAGTGGGCGCGCAGCTCACTCATACAGCACGCACCGGTCGCCTTGTCGGGTTCCCGGGACAACCCGGATACATGCGCGAATGTGCCGGTCCGGGCTGGGCCCTCGTCGGCGATGCGGGCTGGTTCAAGGACCCTCTCACCGCACATGGGATCACCGATGCGCTGCGTGACGCGCAGATCCTGGCCGATGCGGTACTGGCAGGGAGCCCTCGCAGCTATGCCACGACACGCGATGGCCTGAGCCACGGCATGCTGGAGATCTCCGACCGCATCGGATCGTTCGATTGGGACCTCCAAGGCATCGCGGCGCTGCACGAGCAGCTTAATCGCGAGATGAAAGCGAACCAGAACTGGATAGCGAATAACCTCATGCGCTGCGCAGTCCCGGCATGAGAAAGGCAATAAATATGCAAGAAGGCTTGCAAGAATCGGAATTCAAGGCGCAAAGTCCCCGGGCAATTGCGACGGGGGGTGTTGCAATGGAAAGATCGCTTTTTGAAAAGTACGGCGGCTTTGCGGTCATCAGCCGTATTGTCATGGACCTCTACGACCGGCTGCTCGAAGACGACGATGTCGGACCCTTCTTCGAGAACGTCGATTTGCCGCGTATCGTCGACCATCAGACACAATTCGTGTCGGCCCTGATGGGCGGCCCCGCCTCGTTCACCGATGAGCAGATCAGGCGTTTGCACGAACGGCTCGACATCAACGATGCGCACTTCGATCAGCTCAAGGTCCTCCTCGCCGAAACCTTGGGCGATCACGGCGTCGCACCCGAGGATATCGATACCGTGGCGCAGGCGTTCGAGCAGCGGCGCGGCCTAGTGGTGGGATAGCGCCATGTCGATAGAAGCCATCAACGAACAACTGCTGCGCGCCATCGGCGTCGGCGTTGCCCTGCTCGACCTTCGCGAACTGCGCTTCCGCTTTTTCAACGACACCTTTCGCGAATGGTTCGGAGACGTCGAGATCGGGCAGACATTGACCGACCTGTTCCCCGAATTCGACGTTGCCGCGATGCGCGACGCCTTCAAGGACAGCGTCCGCTTCACCACCGAGGCCAGCTTTCGCCTGCGCCGCCGCACGATGACCATTGCAGTGACCATCGACAGCGCAGAAGAAGGTGGCGAACCGATCGCGGTCCTGGTGTGCCAGAATATCTCGCGCATCAAGGAGCTGGAAGCGATGATCGATTCCTATTCCATGATGGTCGAGCGGAACACGCGCGAGATCAAGCGCGAGAAAGAGCAGGTGGAGAAGCTCCTGCTCAACATGATGCCACGCTCGGTCTACGAGGAATACAAGAGCTTCGGCGTCGTCACTCCACGTCTTTACGAGGATGTCGCCGTGCTGTGCCTCGACTTCGCGGGATTTTCCGAATTCGTCGTCGAAAACGATGCCGGGGTCGTCGTCAGCGAACTCAACGACATTTACACCGCCTTCGACCGAATTGGTGACCAGTTCGGGTGCGAGCGGATCAAGACCGTGGGCGACACCTATATCACGGTAGCCGGGATGCCCGATCCTGCAGATTCAGCATCGAGTTCGATCGCCAATGCAGCGGTGCGTTTCGTGCGCTATCTGGAGCAGCGCAACCGCAGCCACCCGATACAATGGCGCTGCCGCGTCGGCGTTTCGCAAGGTGCGGTGATAGGCTCTGTCGTCGGAGTGCAGAAGTACATCTACGACGTCTTCGGCCCCGCCGTCATAGAGGCGAGCCAATTGCGCCAGTTGGCACAGCCTATGCACATTGTAGGCACGCGGGCGTTCATCCAGGCCTTGCCCGATCCTTGTTCCAGCGAACCGGTCGGCACGCTTGACCTTGGCGGCAAGGAACCGGAGGAAGTCTTTGCCCTGACCGGCCGTCTGGATGCAGCGGAAGGGGCCTGAGATGGCCCAGGCTGTGCATGACATGGACAGCCGCCGACTCATCGGCGAAGTCATCGACGCCCTGCCCGATGGCCTGGCAATCTTCGACGACGCTGCAAAACTGGTGCAGGCAAACCGGCGCTTTCGTGAACTCAATCCGCTCGTGGCCGAACTGGTCGAACCGGGGCTCGACTGGGGCCTGCTGCTGTTCGAGATGGTTGCGCGCGGCGCGGTCTCAGCCCACTCGCGCGTAGCGCTCGAAAGCATGGAAATGCGCCTGGGAGACGATGAGCGCGCTCCGCCCCCGCTCGAATTGGAAACGAGGCAGGGCATGATTCATGTCCTGACGATGCGCCAGACTGCAACCGGCGGCTTCGTCGTGACCCAGAGCGACATTACCGAGGCGCGGCAACGCGAGGAAAGCGACCGTGAGGCCGACACCCTGCTTCGGGAAGTTCTTGAAGCATGCCCAGCCAATCTGGTCATGGCGCGAATAGGCGACGGACAAATCATCTATCGTACCCCCGCAGCGCGCGACTTGCTCGGTTCCGGACGCGATTTTGGTGCGCACTTTGCCTCCCGCGGTCAGAGGGCGGATTTCATAACCGCACTATTGCCGGAAGGCCGGGTCGATGAAATGCGCGTCGACGCCTTGCGTCCTGATGGCGATCCGTTTCCCTGCCTCGCCTCGGCCCGCCTAATCGATTATCGCGGCGAGGACGTCGTGCTCTACTCGATGGTCGATATCAGCAAGGAATCCGCCTTGCGCAAGACGCTGTCCGAACAACGGGAAAGGATCTTTCAGGCCGAAAAGATGTCGGCTCTGGGCGAGCTTCTCGCCGGCGTCGCCCACGAACTCAACAACCCGCTCTCCGTAGTCGTCGGCCACGCCTTGATGATGCGCGAAGAGGCCAGCGATCCTGACACGATCCGCCGGATAGAGAAGATCGGCTCCGCCGCCGAACGCTGCACCGGAATCGTCAAGTCTTTCCTTGCAATGGCCCGGCGCCAGAACCTGAAAGTCGAAGCGATAGACTTCGCCGCGGCAATCCGCGACGCGATCGACACCCTGCAACAAGGTGCAGGTGCGCTGAGTGCGAGAATCGAGCTGGACATCGGTCTCGGGCTACCGCCGCTGCAGGGCGACGCTGGCCAGATTCGGCAGGTCTTCATGAACCTTGTCGCCAATGCCGACCAGGCGATTCGGGAAGGTGGTGGCAGTCGCATCATGATCCGCGCCCGCGAGGAACCTGGCGGCGCGTCCATGACCATCCATGTCATCGACGACGGACCCGGAATTTCGGAAGAGGCTGCCAAGCGCGTGTTCGAACCGCTCTTCACGACCAAGGCTCCTGGGCAGGGCACCGGCATCGGTCTCGCCTTTTGCCACCGTGTCGTCAATGCGCATGGCGGCACCATTGCACTCGTGCCTGCAACCAAGGGGGCCAATTTTCGTATCACCCTGCCCCTGGCCGAGCCGGAACCCGAAACCCTGCCAGAAATGGAGCGAACCGAACCAGTCGCGGCAACCGGCCGGGTTCTGGTCATCGACGATGAAAAGGACGTCAGCGACCTGATCCGCGAGATCCTGCGCAAGGAAGGCTTTCAGGTCGACAGCGTCGCCAGTGCGGAGCGAGGTCTCGCGCTTGCCCGTTCCGGAGGCTACCGGGTGATTCTGACCGATCTCAACATGCCCGGCATGGGTGGACGCGGCCTGTTCGAAACGCTGGCGGGCGAACGCCCCGAGATCGCTGAGCGTATCGCCTTCGTCACCGGCGACACGATGAGCCCGGAAGTGCGCGCTTTTCTCGAATGCGCCAACCGGCCCTATCTCGAAAAACCGATAGCCCCGCGCGACTTGCGCAGCCTCGTCACGACAATGCTGAAGGCAAATCATGTCTGACGCACCGCTGATATACGTCTGCGACGATGAGGCCGACCTTCGCGACATGGTCGCCGAATACCTCGCACGCCACGGCCTGGAGGTCGCGCAAGCCGGATGCGGCGATGAATTGCGCGCCCTGATCGCCGAGCAGAGGCCCGACCTCATCCTGCTCGACATCAACATGCCGGGCGAAGACGGCCTATCGGTCCTGCGTAGCCTGCAGGCGAACGATGCGCCGCACGTTATCATGTTGACGGCGGCAGGCGAGACGGTGGACCGCATCGTCGGACTGGAAATGGGCGCCGACGATTACCTCGGCAAACCCGTAGACCTTCGCGAACTGGTCGCGCGCGTCAGGGCTGTGCTGCGGCGCAAGGGATCTGCCGATCGACTTCCGGAGCGAGCCGGGGGAAAGAACCGCTTCGCTTTCGGCAAATGCACGCTCGACCTCGAGGCCGCCAAGCTCTTCGATGGAGAGGGCAACGCACTCCCGCTGACGGCCATGGAATTCAATCTCCTCAAGCTCTTTGCCCGCAACAAAGGCCACGTTCTCAATCGCGACCAGATCCTCGAAGGTGCGCACGACCGCGCTTGGGAACCCTTCGATCGCAGCATCGACATCCGCATCTCGCGCATTCGCAAGAAGATCGAGGTCAACCCGGAGAAACCGACCGTGATCCGAACCGTGCGCGGCATCGGCTACATCTACGACCCCGGCTGAAACAATCGAAACATTCGAACTACCCCGGCGCAATCGGATTGATACGCACCAGAGCGAAGATCTCCTCCAAGCCCGGCGACAATCGCCGATGAGAGGAGTTTTCTTCGATGAACAAGCCCCATTTTCCGTCGATTGCCGGTAGCGCCGGTGTTCGCAATTCGATCCTCGAACTGATTGGCAACACGCCCACGCTGCTGGCGGAGCACCTCTCACCTCCAGGCCGCGAGATTTACCTCAAACTTGAGGCGTTCAATCCGATGGGCTCTGTCAAGGACCGGCTTGCCCTCGGCCTGATAGAAGCGGCCGAACGCGACGGATCGCTGAGGCCTGGCCAGACGGTGATCGAGGCCACCAGCGGCAATACCGGTATCGGCCTTGCCATGGTCTGCGCACGCAAGGGCTATCCGCTCGTCATCGTCATGGCCGAAAGCTTCAGTGTCGAACGGCGCAAGATCCTGCGCTACCTTGGCGCCAAAGTCGTGCTGACCCCAGCGGCGCAGAAGGGCACCGGAATGCTCGCCAAGGCGCGCGAACTGGCCGAAACGCATGGCTGGTTCCTGCCCAGGCAGTTCGAGAACGAGGCCAATGCCGAAGTGCATGCCCGCACGACCGCGCAGGAAATCCTCACCGATTTTGCCGGCGCCCCGCTCGATGCCTTTGTCAGCGGGGTTGGCACAGGCGGTACGCTGGCAGGCGTCGCCCGCGCGCTCAAGGCGCAAAGTCCCGGAACGCTGATCGTCGGATGCGAACCGGACAATGCGCCGCTCCTGTCATCGGGTGTATGGCAGGACTATGCTGCGGACGGCAGCCCGACTTCGAGCCATCCCCGCTTCCGGCCCCACCTGATGCAAGGATGGATGCCCGATTTCATCCCCCACGTGACCGCACGGGCCTTTGAGGACGGGCTCATCGATCGCGTCATGCCGGTCGGCGGGCAGGAAGCGCTCGACTGGTCGCGGCGACTGGCCCGTGAGGAAGGAGTATTCTGCGGGATCTCCAGCGGAGCCACTTTCGCGGCGGCCCATCGCCTGGCTGAAACAATGCCGGAAGGGTCGCGCATCCTGGCCATGATCCCGGACACAGGCGAGCGCTACATGACGACACCGCTCTTCGCGGGGATCGAAGAGGCGATGAACGCAGAGGAACTGGCGATCTCCACCTCTTCACCGAATTTTCGTTTCGACCTGCCCGCTTCGCCCACCCCGGTGCCAACGAAGGCCGAACCCGCCGATGGCGAGGCGCGTGCCCATATAGATGCGATTGTCGTTGACAGCATGCAACCGGTGGTCATGTTCGCGCTGCAATGGTGCGAATTCTGCTGGTCGGCCTGCAAACTGCTCGATGCATTGGGTGTGCCCTATCGCAAGGTCGACCTCGATGGCGGTGAATATACCGATGCGGACTGGGCCGGACGCGTCCGCCGCGCGCTAGCAGAACGGACCGGGGCACCGACCATCCCGCAAGTCTATATAGCAGGCACGCATGTTGGCGGCGCGACCGAACTGTTCGATGCGCATAACAGCGGCACGCTGGCCCGAAGGCTGGCCAAGCTCGGTCTCGAGTCCCGGGACAGTAGGATCGAAGATGCCTACTCGCTGCTTCCCCAGTGGATGCAGCCGCGATGAACGCGCCCGTCCAGCCCACTTCGCTGCAGGACGTCCTGTCCTTCGCTGCACATCACGCCACGATCTCTCGCAGCGAAGGCGCCGAGATGCATGCTGCGGCAGGCGTCAAGCAGCTGCGGACATTGTTCGACATTCCGCTCGACACAACCCCGCGCGATGCCGTCGCGGTTCTGGCAGAGCTGGTCGAAGCTGCGAAACCGGGGCTGAGCGCCACCACATCGCCGGGTTTCCTGTCCTGGGTAATCGGCGGCTCCCATCCCGCCGGGGTTGCTGCCGACTGGCTGACGTCGGCCTGGGGGCAAAACGCCGCGATCTACCAATGCGCGCCGTCAGCGGCCGTGGCCGAAGAAGTCGCATCGAAGTGGCTATTGGAACTCCTTTCCCTCCCTCCCGAATGTTCGGTCGGCTTCACGACCGGGGCGACCATGGCAACCTTCACCTGCCTGTCCACGGCCCGCCTCGCCCTCCTCGATCGGCTCGGAGTGAGGATCGAGGAATGCGGCCTCGCCGGGGCACCGCCACTGGAAGTCTTCATCGGCGACGATGCCCATGTCACCAATTTTGCGGCCCTGCGCTATCTCGGCTTCGGAAGCGACCAGATCCGCCGCGTCGCCTGCAACGATGGCGGTACCTTCGAGCTGCAGGCCTTGGCCAAGGCGATGGAAGACAGCGCGGCGGCGGCCAAGATCGTGATCGGCCAGGCTGGCCAGATGATCAGCGGCGCCTTCGACGATTTCGCGGCCCTTGCCCAGCTTTGCAGCGAACACCAAGCCTGGCTTCATGTCGACGGGGCCTTCGGCATGTGGGTCCGCGCCAGCGAACGCCGTCGCTTCCTGGCCAAGGGCGCCGAGCTTGCCGATTCATGGTCGGTCGACGGGCACAAGTGGCTGCAGCTTCCCTATGATTGCGGTTTCGCGATCACGCGCCATGCGCAATACCACCGCCGGGCCATGACCATGGACGCCAGCTACCTCACGCGGGACGAGTGCGACGGTCGCCATCCCAGCGATTACGTGCCGGAACTCTCGCGCCGGGCACGCGGCTTCCCGGCATGGGTGATGATGCAGGTGCTGGGCCGCGATGGCATCGGCCAGATGGTCGAACGTCACTGCGCGGCCGCCTCTGAGCTGGCAGCACGGATCGACGGGATCGAAGGTGTCGAACTTTGCCACGCGCCCACGATCAACCAGTTGGCCCTGCGCTTGACGGGCATCGACGATGCGCAAGGCGACGCCCTTACCCATGCAATGACCGAACGCCTCAATGCCACCGGTCGCCATTTCCTGAAAACGGCGCAATGGCGGGATCACACGATCATGCGGGTTTCGATCATGGGCCATGAAACCGATGCACAGACGGTCGCCGGCCTGGCCCGCGACATCGAGGTCCTGTGCCGGGAACATACCGCCGACGCCAACGCGGCTTTCGCCTGCAACAATTGAAACCTGAATGCCCGGTCAGCGACATCCGATCGATACTTGCAAAGCCTAGAAATTTCTTCACGCAAGTAAAGCGGACACAGAGACAACCGAATAGCGAGCATGGCAGTCAGTCTTCCAAGTCGCGGCCCCGCTCCCGGCCTCAGGACATTGCAACAGGTGCAATACACTGCGCATGGCGCTGCACCTGACCGCATTCGATCCCGCGCCCTATTCCAGGCCTGTCTATCCGCTCAAGTAGAGATCAGAGGATGGAGCACGGCCATGAACAGGGACCTACTTACCGCCTTAGCATTATCGGCCGTTCTGATTACGGGTGGCTCACCGGCTGCACGCGCGGCCATGCCGCAAACATCGCCGCATGACTGGGTTCTTGCGACCGAGAATGAAGCAGGCCCGGCACAGTTGCACGTCATCTTCTCGATGCTCACCGAGCCGGCCTGCCATCATGTGCGGGGCGAGATGGTCACCGGCGACTGCCGGTTCGGCAGCACTTCCAGTGATGAGAAGCTGCGGCGCGTCAAACGGCAACGCAAGATTGAAGTTGACCTGACGCAAACGGAATGGACCGAACTCATGGAAGACTGAGCGGCCCTTGCCCCTGCCTAGCCCCGCAGTTGGCCCGTCATTGTCGTGCCTTGCGTAAAACGGCCCTGCGATGTCGCCATAAGGAACAGATCCCCGCCCTTTTCGGCGGCGGCCGGCCCGATATCGCGCAGCAGATGGTCGATCACGGCGCCGTCAATCTCCCCTTCCTCGACGATGGCGTTCCGGGTGAAGAGTTCCTGGCAGATCAGATCGTCCTCGTGATCCTCACCGGTCAGGTCGCCGATGCGCTCGAGAAGCAAGGGCACCGCCGCCGGCGTGCGTTCGGCGTTGAGCGCGGCCATCACCATCAAACCGTCCAGAATATCCGCCTTGGGCAGCGGTACACCGCGAAACACGAGGAACAACGGGGTTGCGCCAACGGAATCGTAAAGGACCGAGAAGATGTTGCCTTCAGCCGGAAAGACGTAGCCCTCGAATACGAGGCCCTGGCTGCCCATTCGCACTTGCAGCATGCCATTCGCCATCACGCGGATCATGCCGTAATCGTGAAAGAACTTGTCCCTCATGATCACCGATGGCCGGGTTGTCCTCCAGAAACCTTCGTAAGTTGCGCCGCGCTGACCGGTGACACGCCGGGACTGCTCCAAGAAGGCAGGCGGCAATACCGCGATATCGCTTGCGAAACCCTCTTCGGCGATCGAGGAGATGGGATCGAGGCCAAGCAAGCTCGCAAACGAGGTAATATCCCGCTCCCAGTCAGCCATCGTGAAGCTGGGCTGGCGTGAGGCAACAAGTCCGGTGATACGCGAAAGGTTGTGATCGGTTGGCCGCACCGCCCCCGATGCCCACCGACCCACAAGCGACTTATCTACCGCAAGCGCCGCGGCCACCGCAGCCCTACTGAGAGACAAGGCCTTGAGAACAAGGCGAAATCTCTCAGAGAAGTGCGCTTTCGCATCCATTGTTCAAGAGTGAACACAGATTTGCGCACTTTGCAACGGGTTGCACCCTCTTGTGCAACCCGCGCGCCGCGAGAAGCGACTGATCGCATGGTCCCCTGCGCCCTAGCCTTCAAGCCTGCCGCACTGCCGATGGGCAGTTCTCGGCAATAAAACAGGAGGTTTAGATGACCCTAATTAGCGAACGGCAACATCAACGCGGCGGGACGGGAAAATTCATCCTGCTCGGCTCGGTTGCGGCCATGACGCTCGGCCTTTCGGCCTGTGTCGGCGTGCGTATTCCGGAAGATGCGTTCTTCGGCGAATGCACAACCTGTCCGCCGATTCAGCCGGACGATGAGGATCCCAACCAGGAAGCCCAGATCGGAGCGGTCTCCGAACCCGGCCTCGGAACGAACCCCATCGTACCGACTTCGTTCGACGAACTCATCGCTGGCTCAGATAGTGACACCGACCAGACGATAAAGCTCCGTCTCGTCCAATCCTCGCGCGCGCTTTCAATCGGCGATGTCTCGGTTTCCTCGTCCGATCCTGCGACCGACGATGGCGGGGCGCACTTCACAATCACGATACCCGCCGATCCCGATAGCGAGACGATAACCACGTTCACGCTGGGCAACAATGCCTTGGGGGTCAAGGACGTCGCCTTTACCGAAGACGATTACGAATCCCCTGTCCGGAATGTGACCCTGTCAGACGGCAGAAAGCTCTCGGTCGCCATGTTTACCGAAGACAGGAATACGCAGGAAGCAGGCAGTGAACTCGACTGGACCGTGTACGGCAGTTGGGGCATCCGTTCCGCGACGAACATCCCGCAAAGAGGCGCAACGTTCGTAACGGGGATCGAAACGTCGGACAGCGCAATCCCGACGAGCGGCACAGCGACCTTCAACGGCTTCGTGGAAGGTTCTGTCACGGTGCCCAGCGGAACTGCCATCGACACCGCTTCCATCCGGGGCGATGCGACGATCACGGCCAATTTTGCGAACGGTACGATATCGGGCGCGGCGTCCGATATTACTGCCATTCCCATCGGCACCCTGCCCATGACCGGACCGGTTACACCGGGTTCCCCACAAGCGTGGAACAGCTTGAGTTTCCAGGGAACCATGACAAGCGGCCTGAACGGTTTTTCCGGGGCCACGGCCGTCACCTCCGCTCCGGAAGGCGCCTATTCGCTGCTCGACAGCGCAACCGGCTATTTTGCCGGCATGTTCTACGGCCCGGGCGCGGAAGAACTGGGTGCTGTCTGGAACCTCTACGATGGCATTGGTGCAGCCACCGGCGTCCTTATCGGAAAGCAATGACATGCCCTGCCGAAGCCATGATCCCGGCCTCGGCCACTGGTGGCGGCTAGGCTTGCTGGTCTTTGGAATGGCCAGCAGCGAAGCCGCCGCCAATGAGCCTGCGCCTGTCGCCATGAACGCGCGGCCCTCGACCGATGCAGAAGACGCACCGGTCGTCGGCCTTGAAGCCCTTGTCGAACAATTGCTTCGGGAGGGTCGGACCGAGGAGGCCGCAAGCATCCTGGAACAATTTGCAAAGGACGATCTCCACAAGGTCCGCATGCAGTTCCTGAAAGGCATGGTCGCGCTTACCCGCCGCGATTACCGCGAAGCGATCAACCGGTTCCGCGTGATCCTGATCGATCATCCCGACGCTGTTCGCGTGCGCCTCGAATTGGCGCGCGCCTTCTTCATGGACAAGGATTACGCCAATGCCGACAGACAGTTCAGACTGACTCGCGCCGGGAAGCTGCCCCGCGACGTTCTCGCCAATATCGACGCCTATCTCTTCGCGATCCGACAGTCCAAGGAATGGTCCTACAGCGTCAACCTGTCGCTGGCGCCCGACACCAATATCAATGCCGGCCCGACTGCGCGCGAAGTGACACTCTACGGCCTGCCTTTCGAACTCTCCGACGATGCCCGACATCGCAGCGGAATTGGCCTCGCTGCGGACTTGAGCGTCGAATGGGCACCTCGGATTGCCCGTAATGCGCGCCTGCGCATGGGGTTCAACGGCCAGCGCCGCGAATATTCCGGGTCACGCTTCGACGACATGACCCTGGGAACCTACATCGGGCCACGCTTCGTCAGCCGTAAGTGGGACATCTCCTTGCTGGGTACGGGCTTCCAGCGCTGGTATGCAGGTTCACCCTACGCGCGATCCGCCGGCACACGCGTGGATGCAACCCACTACCTCTCACCGACCTTCGTGCTATCGGCCAGTGCTTCGGCCCAGTGGCTGGACCACCAGCGCGTGCCGGCAATGAGCGGTCCGATCCTGTCGTTTGGTGTGAGCGCCTTTCATCCGCTTAATTCGTCGAGCGCGCTCACGGCCAAGATCGGAATCAACCGGCAAGATGCCAGAGACGCAGCCTATTCAAACTGGAGCGGCTATGCCGCGCTGGGTTATTATCGCGATCTGCCGGCGGGATTCTCGATATACATTGAACCCTCACTGGCATTCGCCCGCTACGACAAGGCTGTCCCGGCGATCGGCTTGAAGCGTTCGGACAGAACCTTGTCGGGCCAGGTGACCTTGCTCAACCGGCACATCGTCCTGTCACGCTTCACACCGCGCCTGTCCTACACTTTCACGAAGCAGGACAGCAACGTCCCGCTCTACCGCTTCACACGCAGTCGTATCGAGATAGGCCTGACAACGAACTTCTGATTGCGCTGATCAGGTCCATTTTGCGCGGTCGCGGTTCATGGCCTCGGACACGGCGATGGTCGTCATGTTGAGGACTGAGCGCGAGGTCATGCTGGGAGTCATGACGTGGATCGGGCGCGACAGACCCATCAGCATCGGCCCGACGGTCGGCGAGCTTGACGAAGCGCCTAGCGCGGTGAGCGTGATGTTGGCTGCATCGAGGTTGGGCATGACCAATAGATTCGCTGGCCCTTCGAAACGGGTATCAGGCACCAGCCTTTCACGCAGCGGCTGCGAGAGCGCGGCGTCGGCATGCATCTCGCCGTCGACTGCCAAATCGGGCGCCTTTTCGCGCAGCATGGCCAGCGCGGCCCGCATTTTGCGGGCACTGGGGCTGTGCGAGGCACCGAAATTGGAGTGCGAGAGCAGGGCAACGCGCGGCTCCAGGCCGAAGTGCCGGATCTCCCTGCTCGCCAGCAGCGTCATTTCGGCGATCTGCTCGGGCGTCGGCTCGGGAACCATGTGCGTATCGGTGATGAACAGCGCACCGGCATCGAGGATCAGGCCTGAAAGCGCATAGACGCGCTGCGCGCCCGGCGCGCGGTCGATGATCCGCAGCACGTATTCCATCTGCCCCCAGTATTCCGAGTTGCCGCCGACAAGGGCAGCATCGACCTGCCCGGTACGCAGGAGCATCGCGGCGGTCACGGTAGGGCGACGATAGATATGGCGCACGATTTCGGGCGCAGGCACGCCCTTGCGGCCTGCAACATTGCGATAAGCCTCAACCAGCGGTTCGATGATCGCGTGGTCGGTTTCCGGATCGATCACCTCGACATCGCGGTCGAGCTCGAAGCGCAGGCCAAGTTCGGGAAGGCGTCGTTCGAGAATGCGGCGGCGCGCCACGATGACCGGGCGGGCGATGCCGTCGTCCAGAACGTCCTGCACCGCGCGCAGGACACGCTCGTCCTCGCCTTCACCATAGGCGATACGCGTCTGCGATCCGCGTGCTGCCTCGAATACCGGCATCATCAGCTGCGCGGAACGGGTATTCTTCTGCGCCAGCGAGCGACGATAGACTTCAAGGTCGAGGGGACGGCGGGCCACGCCGCTGTCCATCGCCGCCTTGGCCACTGCCGGGGCGATCTCGGCTATCAGGCGAGGGTCGAAAGGCGTGGGAATGATGTATTCGGGCCCGAATGCCAGCTTGCGCCCGCCATAAGCCTGCGCGACGCTTTCATGGGCGGGGAGACGGGCCAGCGAGGCAATTGCCTCGGCTGCGGCGACCTTCATCTCCTCGTTGATCGTCGTCGCCCCGACGTCCAGCGCGCCGCGGAAGATGTAAGGGAAGCACAGGACGTTATTGACCTGGTTGGGAAAGTCGGAGCGGCCCGTGGCGATGATGGCATCGGGACGCGAAGCGCGCGCGATGTCGGGCAGGATCTCCGGCTCGGGATTGGCCAGCGCGAAGATCAGCGGCTTGTCGGCCAGGAGCGGCAGCCATTCGGGCTTGAGCACGCCGGGCGCGGACAGGCCGAGGAACACATTCGCGCCGGGCAGAACTTCCGGCAGGGTACGCGCATCGGTCTGGCGGGCGTAGCGCGCCATGTTTGGCAACATGCCTTCGCGCCCTGCGTGGATCACGCCGTCCTTGTCGGTCAGCGTGACGTTCTCGGCGGGCAGGCCCATCGATACCAGAAGGTCGACGCAGGCGAGCGCGGCAGCTCCGGCGCCCGACGTCACCAGCTTGGCCTCGCCAAGGCTCTTGCCCTGCAGGACCAGCGCATTGCGCACCGCGGCAGCCACGACGATGGCGGTGCCGTGCTGATCGTCGTGGAAGACCGGAATGTTCATCCGCTCGCGCAATGCCGCCTCGATGGCGAAGCATTCCGGGGCCTTGATATCCTCCAGATTGATGCCGCCGAAGGTCGGCTCGAGCAGGGAGACGGCATCGACGAACCGGTCGGCGTCGGTCGTGTCCACTTCGATATCGAAAACGTCGATGTCGGCGAACTTCTTGAACAGGACCGCCTTGCCTTCCATGACCGGCTTGGAGGCGAGCGCGCCAATCGCGCCCAGGCCCAGGACGGCGGTCCCGTTCGAGATGACCGCGACGAGATTGCCGCGGGCGGTGTAGTCAGCCGCCTTGTCCGGATCCCTCGCGATCTCCTCACACGGCGCGGCCACACCCGGTGAATAGGCCAGCGCAAGGTCACGCTGGTTGACCATGCGCTTGGTCGGCTCGATCCTCAGCTTTCCCGGCTGCGGGGAAAGGTGGTAGTCGAGAGCCGCCTTGCGCAGGTTTTCGTCCATGGTGCGTTAGAACTCCGGTTCACAGTCAATGGTTATGCGCCTCCTCAGACGAGAGTCGCGCACATTTCAACCTCGAACGACAGGGCTTGCGCAGATAGAATAGCAATTAGGCAGATTGTGCCGCGAAGGAGGCACTGAAAGGCCCCGCCCTGCGGATCGGCTCAGGACTTCACTGCAGCCTGTAATCGGCGACGAACCCGAGATGATCGGACAGGCCGAAGCCCCCATCGCTGGCACCGAAGGGAACGTCCACTCCAGTCAATTGCAAGCGCGAGCCTTGCCCCGCCCTGAAGTATTCCTTGTCCTTGGCACGGCTGACGACGAAGTCGAAGTCGCTGCCCGAGGGAGCGCTTACCCTGCCATCCATCGTCGCAATAACTTCCTGCCCGCCAGGCAGAAGCCCTCCATCTTTCGCGGCTGCGGCAAGGCGATCCCGGTCATGTCCAAGATTGAAGTCGCCGCCGAAGATGACGTCGGACCCGGGGGCGACCTGCCTTTCGACGAATTGTCGAACGGCCACGACTTGCCAGGCATAGGCTTCGTTGGCGCGCCTCGTCGATACACCCGAGGCATGGCGCGCGTTGAGATGGGTGTCGACGACCGTCACCGGCTTATCGACGCCGGGAACCTTGATTTGCGCCAGCACGGCGCCCTTCGTCGCGAGGCAATCGAAACCGGCGCAGGCGTCCTGCGGAAAGGCCATCTTCGCCGTAGCGACGACGGGATAATCGGACAGGATCAGCAGGCCACTGTCCACCCATTTGCCTTCGCCCTCACCCTTGCTCCAGTGAACCTTTGCGCGAAATTCCCCGTCGAGCGAGCCCGTTGGTGCTGCCGAAGAGTCCTGCGGTTGTGGCCCGCTCACCACGTATGGATAGCCGCCGATGGCGCCAAGCGCCTTGGCCTCGGGAATGAACGCCTCCTGCAGGAGCACGACGTGAGGCTGTCTGCCCTGCGTGCGCAGATGTCGAAGCCGGCGACCGATCTCCAGCAGCGCGGAGGAACGCCCCAGGGCAATGGGCCAGGGCAGACCCTTCACGTTGTAGGTCATGACGGAAAGTTCGGAAGAAGGCGCGCCCGGCACCGCCGCGACGGTGGCGGGCACGACGGCTGCGGGCGCCCCGCCTGCCACATTGACGGCAAATGCACTGAACACCGCCGCCACGGCGGCGAGGCGAAGCATCCTCATCGATCCGGTTCCCAATCGCTACCTGACGAGGACGCCGCCGCCCCGCTCTCTCCGCAGTCGCGCGGGGCACTCTTGCTCACCCGCCCGGACAAAATCGCATCCCTGAAAAAAGATTTTCGCGTCCGACTGGGGAAAACGGCGAAGGGTAACGTCATGCCAACATGCGCATCGGTTTCCTGTTCAACCACGACCAGATCCATCAGATCGCTCACAGTTTACCGATCGCGCTGGCGCTTGCCGACGGCGGGTTCGACGGTGAAATCGTGGTCGCCACAACCAATGCCGCGCTAACCCGCGAGGTCATGCGCATCGGGGGCGAGCGGATCGGCTCGCGCATCGGCTCGCGCATCGAGCATGTACAGCTTGAGCCCTGCGCCGCCACGCGGCGCCTCGACACGCTGCTGGGCAAGATCGTCCCTGCCCAGAAGATCCTGATCTACCGCGACAACCTTGATTTCTTCCGCAGCCTGGACGTGCTTGTCGTCGCCGAAAAGACCTCGCTTTTGCTAAAGACGCGCTACGGGCTCGACCACCTGGCGATCATTCATACCCGCCACGGTGCAGGCGACCGGGCCATAGGCTTCGACAAGGCCAGCGCAGGTTTCGACCATGTCCTGTGTTCCGGCCCCAAGATCCGCGACCGCCTGATCCGCGAAGCACAGGTGGCCCCGGATGCCATCTCCATTGTCGGCTACCCCAAGTTCGACCTGGCGCGGGAAAAGACGCCGCAGCGATTCCTGCCTGGTTCCGGCAAGGCGGTGATCTACAATCCCCATCCCTCACCCCACTTGTCTTCGTGGTACAGACATGGGCACCGCGTTTTCGAACACTTCGTGGACAACGAAAACATCGGGCTGATCTTCGCCCCCCATGTGATGCTGTTCCAGCGCAGCTTCGTGGTCACGATCGACAAGCTGACCATCGACCGGGCCGGCGACATCCCGAAGCGATACCTGCGGGGTGACAATATCCATATCGATCTGGGCAGCCGCGCCTCCACCGACATGACCTACACCCTGGGGGCCGACATCTATCTTGGCGACGCCAGCAGCCAAGTCTACGAGTTCCTACTGCGGCCGCGCCCTTGCATCTTCCTCAATTCGCAGCAGCATGATTGGACCGGTGATCCCAACTTCCATCACTGGCATGCCGGCGAAGTAATCGTCAGCCCCGACCAGCTTTCGGCGGCCCTGTCTCGGGCCGAAGACCTGCACGAAACGCACTACCGGCGGATTCAGGAAGAGTTGTTCGCCGAAAGCTTCGATCTGACCAACACGCCCTCCTCGGTCCGGGCCGCAATGGCCATCGTCGACTTTACGCATGGGCGCGAAAGATCCCGGCGTCATCTGCACCTCGTATCGGCCTGATCGCGGCAAGCGCATCAAGTCTCTGGTCATGGGCGCGCATTTGTTGCAAATGGGCCCCGCCTCTCAGGGCGAAACTGACCAATTCCGGGATTCCTGCTTGCCTACCGAAGTCGAGCCGCACGTCGGCCGAATCCAACGTATTTTCAAGGGGCTTGGACTCGTCGTGGGGGGCAAGGCCGGGGCGGGCCTGATCAGCCTCATCTACCTCGTCCTGGCAACGCGCTTCCTCGGACCGACCGAGTACGGGGTGCTGGTGCTCGTCCATGCCTATGTCACCACGGTCTGCGGCATCGTCGAATTCCCCTCCTGGCAGGCCATCGTGCGCTACGGCGCCGAGGCCGATCGCGAAGGAGACAATCAGCGTCTCGGCCGCCTGCTGCGTTTTGGCGCGGGTATCGAACTGGCTGGCGGTGCGCTTGCGATCGTGTCTGCCATGGCCCTGGCGCAATTCGTCGGACCGCACCTAGGGTGGCCGCCCAAGGCCATGGCTTTCGCGCAGGTCTATTCCTTCGCCGTGCTGGGCTCGGTGCGCTCGACTCCTTCAGGCTACCTGCAGTTGATCGGTCGCTTCGACCTCATTGGACTGCACAACCTTGTCCAGCCTCTCGTCCGTCTCGGCGGCGCGCTGATCGTCATTGCCTTTGGCTGGGGCATCAAGTCCTTCCTAGTCGTCTGGCTTCTGGCCGCTCTTGCCGAATTTGCAGTCCTCTGGGCAATGGGCCTGTGGTTCGCGGCGCGGCGGCTCGGCGCAAGCCTCTGGAATCCTCGGGCAGGCGACGTGGCCCGGGAGAATCCCGGAATCTGGCGTTTCCTGATCGCCAGCAATGCCGATCTCACCTTGAGCGAGCTGGCTGGCCGGATCGCGCCGCTGATCGTCGGCTGGGTCATGGGCCCGGCCTCGGCAGGCCTCTTCGCCGTCGCCCAGCGCGCCACGGTGATCATTGCCCAGCCCGCCCAGATCCTGGGCAACACCGCCTATGCCGAACTGGCTCACATCGTTGCCGGTGGTGGTGGCGGCAAGCCCCTGCGCCAGACGCTCGCAAAGGTGATCGGGATCAGCCTGCTTGCCGCGCTTCCGGTCA
Organism: Novosphingobium pentaromativorans US6-1; assembly: GCF_000767465.1. Classification (NCBI taxonomy): domain Bacteria; kingdom Pseudomonadati; phylum Pseudomonadota; class Alphaproteobacteria; order Sphingomonadales; family Sphingomonadaceae; genus Novosphingobium; species Novosphingobium pentaromativorans. Next base: position 255,212 of record NZ_CP009292.1, on the reverse strand, counting down.
TCGTGATCGTCGCGGCTTTCCCTGCCGCTATCGTCGGCCTGCTGGCAGGCCCGGCCTTCGCGGCTGCGGCCACCCTCATGGTCGTGCTCGTCGCCGCACGTGGCATCGCCCTGATCGGGCCGCCCTGCACCTCGGCAATCTCCGCGCTGGGACACCCGGCCCGGTCGATGAGCGCCAACCTGTTTTCAAGCCTCGTCTTTCTGCCCGTTCTTCCCTGGCTTTTGCACCACTACGGTTTGATGGGCGCCGGCATCCAGGCCGTCGGGCAGGCGTTCCTGGCAAGCAGCCTGCTCGTCTACTCCGTCTGGCACAGCAGCAGGAAGCTATGACCCGCCCACGCATAGCCTATGTCATCAACTCGGTCGAAGGCGGCGGCGCGGCCCTGCCTGTTCCCGCGGTGACGCAAGTCCTGCGCGACGCCGGAGCCGAAGTTCGCGTCTTCGCGCTCACCCGGCGCGACGGCCGGGCGCTGGCGCCAATGGTCGCCGCCGGCCTTGAGCCAGCCGTACGCGATGGCGGCGAGACCGACCACTTTGCTGCGGCCGGGTGGCTCATCAAGGAAGTGCGCAACTGGGGCGCGACCCACTTGTGGACTTCGCTCAGCCGCGCGACGATACTGGGGCTGATCGTCGGCCCCATGATCGGCCTGCCTGTCATCTCATGGCAGCATGCTGCCTTTCTCAAGCCCTGGAACCGGCGACTCATGCGCCGGCTGCAGGCACGCGCCGACTTATGGGTGGCGGATTCGCGATCGGTCGCGGATCTGACCGCGCAGCGCCTGAAGGTTCCGGCCCAGCGTCTCGAGACCTGGCCGATCTATTTCGCCGATCCCGCCATGCCCGAGGCCAGGGCATGGTCGCCGGGAGAGCCGCTGCGTCTGGGCAGCCTGGGCCGCCTGCACCCGGTCAAAGGGTACGATGTGCTGATCGGCGCACTAGCGAGACTTCGGGCGCAAGGCTTCACGCCGCCCGTGCCGGTCGAAGTCGCCATCGCCGGAGACGGCGACCAGGCCGACGCGCTCATGGAACAGGCGTCGCAAGCCGGCGTCACCAACCTCACGCTTGCCGGCTATACCAGCGACCCGCGCGGTTTCCTGGCCGGCCTGCATCTCTATCTGCAACCCTCGCGTTCGGAAGGCTTCTGCATCGCCGCCCATGAAGCGTTGACGGCCGCCCTTCCAGCCATTGCATCGAGCGTGGGTGAATTGCCTTTCTCCATCGTGCCCGAACGCAACGGCTGGCTGGCACCGCCGGGCGATGTCGACGCCTTGGCCAAGGCCCTTCGCCAGGCCTTGTGCGCGCCCAATACATTAGCAGCGATGGGCCGTACCGCGCGTGCAGACATGTTCGACCGCTTTTCCAAGGAACGCTTCGAGGCCAAGGGCCGGGCTATCTGGACGCGTATCCACCCAGCGAACGGCGAAGATCGAGCGCCAGTCCGGCAAGCGAACGATCGATCGTCTTCACGTCGAACAGAGTAACGTCCCCGGCCGCCGTCAGGGTATGCATGCCTTCGCAGGGTTGCGGCGCACCGGCAGGGACCGGCAACGGCGCTCCTGCTTCGGCATGAAAGCCGCTTTCGTCCAACCGGTCGATCCACAAGGGCCGAATCGCGGCTCCGTACGTGCGAACGCAATCCTGTACCGGCAACATGATCCTGCCGCCGAGTTGCGCCGGTGTCCCGCCCGGGCGTGACGAAGCGCTGTCCTGCCTGACGGGGTTTCCGGGATGCGGTGTCCAGGACCCGCATAGCGTTTCAGCCCACGCGAGATGCAGCGAGCCGAGCTTGTCGGACTTGCTTGCCGCGGAGGAATAGAAAAGCCACCAGCGATCCTGATAGCGCAAAATCGAAGCATCGACCGGAACGCAGTCCAGCTTGATTTCGCATTCCGCGCGCCAGTCCTCAAGCTCACCGTGGGCACGGTAGAGCGTCAGCCTTCCAGAGCGATGCGCTTCGGGCAGCATCCAGCTTGCGCCTTCGCCGTCGAACACGAAAGGGTAGGACAAGTGCCAGGCTTCACGCAGGACCAGTCTGCGTTCGACAAGGGTCAGTCCCGGGTCGAAGGTAAGCCGTTCTATGACCCCGTGACGCGTGCGGTAATCATACTGCTCGGCAAAGACGTAAAGATGCTCGCCACTGCGATAGCCGAAGGGATCGGCCAGAAAGGTAAAGGCAGGTTCGGCGCCAAGCCAGTGCACCTTGTCTGCCGCAATGCCGGACTCGAGCACCGCTTCGAGCGGCTGCATTGCGATCCCGCAGGTCCAGATATCCTTCCGCCTTGGCATAGGGCCACGCCTTAGCAGGGGCGAGCATTCACGCAATCCCGCGGCGATACCCGGCTTGATGAACGGCCACCTGGATGATTGCCCGCGGCGCCTCCATGAATGATGCACAAGAAGCCATGCACTATGTCGCTCCGGTCGGAGAAAAGGCCGAGTATGTCAAAGGAGCCGCGTCCGTGGTAAGCCGGGCAATGGCTGGAGAAACAATCGCCGCAGGCTGAGTGCCAAGCCGGCATTCTCGGCGTAGAGTACCGAGCAAGAGACAAGGGCAAGGATTTACTTTGGGGGGATAATCAGCCCCGCGGACACGAATACTGAGCACTTCACCTGAATTTCCGGGCGCCATGTCCAATGTAAATGGAACTGCGCGCCCGACTGTCCTTCTTACCGAAGGTTGAGAACCGGAACTGGATGGATGAGCCTAAGGAATGCATGAATCTCGTCCATCTGACAGGTACGGCTCGCACGTCATCCTGAGTCATGATGCCATCTCCATCGCCCGGGTCATCTGCATACTCGGCGTGATCTACGTGCACGGGTGGACGGGCCTGGGCGGCCATGATCTCGAACTCGCCCGCGGAACGGCGCAGGAAAACCTGCGCTGGTTCCTGATGGAAGCTTTCGGACGCAGCGCCGTGCCCTTGCTCGGCATGATTTCGGGCTGGCTCGTTGCCGCTTCGTCCAGGACGCACAGTTGGCCGGACCACGTCGCTCGAAAGGCGCGTACAATTCTTCTCCCGATGATCGCGTGGAACGTGATTGCCCTTGTGCTGGTATGCGGAACCGCCTGGGTGTTCACCCTTCCTGCTCCGACGCCGCCATCGCTTCGCTGGGTGTTCGAGGAAGTCTTCGTCCTGACCCGCAACCCGGACGTGAACGTACAGATGCCGTTTCTGCGGGACCTGTTCGTCTGCATGGCCCTCGCGCCGGTGCTGGTGCGGATGAACGGCTGGTCGCTCGCTTTCATGATAGCCCTTGCCGCAAGTGCTCAAGTGCTCGGTTTCGGCGCACCCTTGATCTTGCGCCCGGCCATTCTCGTGTTCTTCGGCCTCGGAATTGCCGCCCGGCAGGCCGGGCTGGCCGAACGGGCCGCCGCCTGGCCACTGGCGCTGACGATTGCGCCATTCGCGCTGCTGCTTCCAGTCCAGCTCTGGTTGGTGATGACACCCGACATGCCCCATACCGGAGTATTGATTGCCAGCTTCGATCTGATCATGCGCGTGGCGGCATCGCTGTTCTTCTGGCGCCTGGCATGGGGCCTGGCAAAGTCGCCGGCGCGCGCCTTGCTGCTCAGGATCGAACCTTTCGCCTTCCTGATCTTCTGTGGCCATCTCATTTTCATGTGGTTGGCCGGGCCTCTTCTGGGCCGGATCTTCGGCAAGCTCGGCGCACCGACCTATCCGATCTACCTCGTCCTGCAGCCGGTGATGGTGCTGGCATGCATCGTCGTCATAGGCCTGATGCTGCAACGCTGCGCGCCGGGGCTGGCCGAGATCCTGAGCGGCGGACGCCTGAAGAGGCGCAAGATTGCGCCAGAAGCGAACTTGCCTCCGGCTCCCAAAGGTGAACGGACCAGCCCCGCCCCCCTGCCCTGATGGGACTACATTCCGCCAAGCCACGGCCCGCCGATCGAAGGCGCCGTATTGGCCGCAGGACGCAATGGGGCCGCGCAGCCTGCTCACATCGCCGTGGGGTGGGATTTTAAAGGCGCTTTCGTCCTGCAAGCATTCTTGTCTCGCAATGCTGCAAAGCCTGCTGGTACAGGCAAAGCATGAACGGTATTTCGGCAGCGCATTCGATCGGCATTATCGGCACCGGACGCGTTGCCCAGGCGTTGGCACTCGCCCTCGGCAAGCATAGCTCGGCGCTACCGCTGATCTGGGGGCGATCCACCGACAAAAGCAAGGAAGCTGCCACCCGGATCGGGCATGCCAAAGCCGTCGATACACTCAGTAGCCTGGCAAGTTCCAGCGACATTGTCGCGATTGCCGTTTCGGATGATGCAGTCGGTCCGATCGCCGCGCGATTGGCACCGCTCCTGCACGGTAGTGATCGCACGCCGTTCGTGTTTCATGTGAGCGGGCGCAGCGGCACAGCCATACTCGATCCGCTACGGGAAATGGGCGCCCTAACCGCGGCGATCCACCCGGCCATGACCTTCACCGGCAATCCACGAGAGGAAGTGGTCCGCATGGCCGGCGCCTGTTTTGCAGTCACCGGCTCAAGCGACCTTGCCTCCGACCTTGGAAAGCGGATCGTCAGCCTGCTTGGCGGTAACGCGGTGGAAATTGCCGAAGACCGCCGCGCTCTCTATCACGCCGCGCTGTGTCATGCGGCCAACCACCTGGTCACTCTGCTTGAAGGATCGTCTCAGATCTTGTCCGCCGCCGGCGTACACGAGCCCCATGCCGTGCTTGCCCCTCTCGTACGTGCGGCCATGGAGAACAGCTTGACGCACGGATTCGACGCGCTCTCCGGTCCGGTCCTGAGAGGCGACCGCGAAACGATTGCCGGTCACATCGCCGCACTGGGCGAATACTGCTCGCAAGCACTGCCGGCTTATCGCGCCATGGCTCTTGCGACCATCGACGAACTCGAAGCCCGAGAGGCGCCTGTCCCGCTTGCCGCCGTACGCGAAGAACTGGGCTGAATCCTCGCCTTCGCCTGCCGGATTGCGCATTTCCGCCCAGCAGTGTCTGGATCATGCGCAGAGCGGACCTGCGCCAGGTGCCTCAATGCAGGTGGCTGCGGTGCCCGTTGCGGATCAGACCGACGGCAGTCGATACCGCTTCACGCGGCGCAAGGCCCGAGGTGTCGATCAGGATCGCATCGCGGCACATGCGCAAGGGCGCCTGATCGCGGCTCTCGTCCCGATAATCCCGAGCCGTGACTTCCGCGGCCAGCTCCTTGAGTTCGATGGGATATTCCATCTCGAGCAGTTCGTTGAAGCGATGGCGCAGGCGTACGTCGGGATTGGCGGTAACGAAAATCTTGGCATCGGCATCGGGCGCTATCACCGTTGCAATGTCGCGTCCTTCGAGAACGGCGCCCCCCTTCCTGTGGGCGAAGATCCATTGTCGCTGGAACAGGGCCTGCCGCACCGAAGGAAATACCGCCACGCGACTGGCCAGGTCCGCGACAAGTTCCGAGCGCAAGTGCGGTTCTCCCAGCAACCCCATCGGAAAATCGCATGCGGCCAAGGCATCGTCCTCGTCATCGACCTGGCCGCCGTTCAGGATCACCTGCCGCGCGACCGCCCGGTAATGCAGCCCGGTCTTGAGGTAAGGCACCTGGAAATGCCAGGCGAGCCCCCTGGCGACCGAACCCTTTCCCGATCCTATAGGACCATCAACGGCGATAAGCATGACTTGCTCGCCTCCCGACTGTTCTTGCACAACCAAGATGGGTCCTTGGGCAAGGTTTGCAATGGTCTCAAACCGGGCGCGAGTGCATTACCCCCGATGGCGCAGGGAAACGCCGCGAAAGGCGTCGCCTCAGGGTTCAACCAGGGACTTCGCCCAGTTCCGCATGCCGGTGGCAAGACGCGCAAGCCCGGTATCGGCCTCGAACACGGAATGGCCCGCAGCATGGGCTTTCAATGTGCGCCTGTCAGAGCTTAACAGTGGGAGGCGAAACCCGGCTGCACGCCGAACTGACCGAGCCGGGCTAGAACTGTACGTCTACGGTCAGCGTATCGGTGTATGTGCCGGGAGGCGGGGTCGACTGGCCAGTGAGGATTTCGGCGCGGTAGCTATAGGTCTGATCCGTGGTCCCTGTGTAGATCCCGGCATTGGTCGTCGCTTCTGCGCTGCTGCGGCGTTCGGTGCCGATGCGGCCCCAACGACGGGTGGAGCCTTGCGGGTAGTAGATCTCGTAGGCGATGTAGTTGCCGGCACTCCCCAGTCGCCTTGTGCCCGAGAAGTTCTGCCCGTCATCGATACCCACCGAATAGGCCGCGTCCTTCGAACAGCGGATGGTGATGGCCTGGGTAACCGGATCGAAACTGCCGACGAAGGCTGCGCTTCCGAAATTGGCGGTTGGCGCGGAGAGGATACAATCGGGGCTGACGGTCATGCTGACCGCGATCGTACTCGACGCTGCGTCATCGTCGTAGATGCACAGCGTGCCAACACCGGCCGAACACAAGTGCCATGTCCAGTCCACGGCAATCGTGCTGGTATAGGTCCCCGCAGCGACCTGGGATCCGACCTGGGTGCGAATGTAGATCGGCAGGGTTCCGCCGGTTGCGTTGAACAGGCCTAGAATGCCCAGAAAGGTCGAACTGCTCCAGGTTATGGAGTGGCCCACCGAATAAGCCGCGCTGCACGAGGAATCCTTGCAGATATCATAGCCAATATAATCGCCCGTCGCCGCGTCGTGCAGGCGCGGCTGCGTGCCCTGGCTGTTGGTCACGCTGGCGATGGTGGCGGTGATCGTATTGGTTGACGCGATCGACAGCAGGCTCCCTGTGCAGGAGAACCCGGTCGACCCGGCTGCCGTCTGCGCAGAGGCCGCAAGAGCGAATGAACTCGCGCTGCCCAGGCTTGCCGACCCCGAGGTCGTGCTGCAATCGGCCCGAGCCTCGCCAGGCATCGCTGCATGAAGCAGGACGGCAAGCAGGGCGAGGCCAAGCCGCCTCGCAAAGCGCATGGTGCCTAGCGGCATGACAATGGCCCCACGCGTCCCACGCCAGGATCCGTGATGGTGTACTCGAACGCGGCATTGCAGCGGGTGCCATCCGCCATAACAACGGAAAGGGAATTGCTATCCTGCAGGTCCTGAAGAAAGGCGCGACCATCGAGCCCGACCCAGGTTTCCTCGCCCGTTGCCGCGGTGACCTTAGAGCCCGCAGCAAGCGCCGCGCCATCCTTCCCGATCAGGAGAATCCGGGCAGCCCTGCTACGCAAGACAGGGAAATGCAGAAGGCGACCACTACCGTTCTTCACGGCGGACCGCTGCGTTGTCACGGGAACTTGAGCGTCCACCGGCAGATCGCGCGTGTCGATGGCGAAACTGGCTGCATAGTACGAGGGGACGCGGGCAATCAGCAGGTGTCCCTTGGAGTCGGTCATGCCGACTTTCTGGTTTTCGTAATGGACTGGCACCCCCGCCACGCCATCGGTGGAGACGAGCGCAAAGGCGTCGTTGATGCGATTGGACGCGAATACATCGCCGTCCATGATCACCAGCGAACCGGAAACTTCGCCCCAGGTACTTGTCCTAGCACCCGCCCCAAAGATGCCGCCCTGTACTTGCAACGCGGTGCTGCGCCATGTCAGATCGGCGCGATAGCGATCGCGTTCACCGCGTGCGTGGGATGCTCCGGCCGACCATCCCAGTCCGCCTTCGCTGGGAACGGCCCTGCCATAATCGACCACGGCGCGAGAATTGCCACGCGGCGTCTTCTCGATGCCGGCGACAGCGCTGCCTTGCCGTCCCAATGGAACCACCCATTGCGCCATGGCGCTGGTCGTCCCCCGTTCGATATCGCTCACGGCAGAAAGGTGCAGGCTGCTTCTGCCCCAAAGGGACTTGTAATAGGACAGGTTCGCCAGTCTGAAACGTGCGTCTCCCTGGCTCGTCTCGACATAGCTGGCGGCAAGACTGCCCAAGCCCTTGCCCAGGACGACATTCGCCTGAGCCTGCCACTGGCGGTTAGGCAAGCGAAACTGCGCCGCCTCATAGCTCGAAAGATCGCCGTAACCGGTGCTGCGCCGGACCGCCCTTGCCATCAGGTTGAAGCCGCGCCCGGAATATTGATAGCCCAGCACGACCTGGCTGCCGTCGCGGCCCTTTTGGCGACTGATGCTGACCGATCCATCGAACACGCCGAGGTTGCCCAGGCGCAGGATACCGCCCGCGCCAACCAGGCGGTGCTCCTCGGACGCTTCTGCCGAAGCCTCCACGGTCAGATAAGGGGTGAGGCCGAGGCGTCCGGATGCCGAAGCAGCCCAATCACCATAATCCGCGCTGCTGGCCCCGAAATTACGGCGAAGCTTGCCCAGTGAAAATGCGTAGTCGGTCAAACCAGGCCGCAGCAAGGAGCTTGCTACATAGAAAGCCGCCGACGACTGCACCTGCCTGCCCTGCGCGTCGGTGGTGATGACAGTCGCTTCGCCTGCCCCGTTCACGTATGGCAATTCATCCACCACGAAAGGGCCAGGCTGCACCGTCGTTGCCGCAGCGCGGTAGCCATTGACGAAAAGCTCAAGCGCACTTGGCACCGCCGCCAAACCCGAAAAGCCGGGCAAGGGATAAGTCACGACGTCGGGCCGTACGCTGAAATCGCGCGAGACTTGCGCGCCCCCCAACCTGACCGGGTTCATCCAGGGCAGAGTGCGGGTGACAAGATCCCCCGCTTCATAGGTGCGGATGGCGCTGTCATCGACATATGTCCAGCGTGTCTCGTACCGCAAGTACCGTCCCGTCCCGCCAGAGGGGCCGAGCCGGAGGTTTCCGGTATTGCTGATCGTCCCCAGCCTTCCGAAGACGCGTTGCTCGCTACAGAGCGAACCATGGCTTCCCTGCCCCGAATGCGCGACATAGAGATCGTAGTTGACCAAGGCGCCGAAGTCGCTCTGCGGCGCGATCCGGCTACGTCCGGGGACAATTGCCAGATGATCGCCATGGAGCCAATGCGGGGGCACCGTCAGCAGGAGGGTCTGATCGGCCTGGGAATAAGTGACATCCACCCCTGGTTCGGTCGTGAGATCGACTTCGGCATCGGTGGCCCAATCGCGATCTATCCCGGCATCGCGCAGATCCCTTGCCACCACCGTGATGCGCCCATCCTGCAAGGTGACGGGGACCAGGCCGCTGGCCCGCCGGCCATTCACCACCAGTTCCAGATGAAGGCGCAGGCTCGACCGGATATCCGAGCCCCGTGTCATCTGCTCGGGCGCATCATCGGCATGTGCATTCACCGATGCAAACGGGACCAGACCCGCAACCGGCGCCACGAGGAGCCCCAGCGCCGACCATCTAGAGCGGCATGCAGGCGCCAAGCGCCACCTGCTTCGCATTGCCGTTGACCTTCGCAAGCAACGTACCGCTGGAGGTTGCCTTGCCGGGAACGGCCCATTCCATGATGCTGCCGGGCAGAACATAACCGAGAAGCCCCTGCGCCAGCGGCACGGAACCGTTTGCGCTATCGAGCACAGCATCGGCAAGCCGGGCGTGAACCGTCCCGGTATTGGTCAGTCGAATACGGCGTCCCCCCGGATTGAGACGACAGCTCAACTGCGGCTGGGTAGCCATTGCGCCGCTCTGCTTCGGAGCGACGAACAGGGGAATGGAATAACGCATGCGAAAGCGAAGCGCGGTAGCGGTCTGCTTTTCTGCGGGCTTGCCGGTAACTGCGGGAATCTCATCGACGATGACGCGGTACGCGCCTTCGCGCTCGCGCGGCTCCGGTTTAGCCATCACGAGGCGCACGAGTTGGCGCACGCCGGGGACCACCTTGACCATTGGCGGACTGGCGAGGACTTCATCCTGTTCGGAATGCACTTCGCGTCCCTCTTCCTGCGACCAGCTCAGGACCCGGACCTGCAGGACGACATCCGACGAACCGCGGTTCTCCAGCCAGAGTTCAGTTCCAGCGCGGCCCGCCTCAATAGCCGGGTCGATCGGCCAGATCAGGACTGTTGCGGCCCAGGCCCGAAGCGGCAGAAGCGCAATTGCCGCAGCGATGAGGCTTGCTGCCATGCTAGCCGGTTCTTTTGCCTCTCCCATGGCCATCACCAGCTCAGCGTCAGAACGACGGTGTCGGAATATGTGTCCGGCGGCTTATCCCCGCCAAGCACAACCCTTGCATAAATGGGCAAGACCATGTCTTCCGGATCGGCGAAACTGACCGAATAGGCCTGGTCCACCTGCATCTCGTTCGAAAAGGCAGCGTCGCGATAAAGCCGATAGGCAAGCAGGTCGTTGCTCCCCGAAGCCTGCATGTTGCGTGTCGCAGAGCCATGCTGGCCGCCCCCAAGCGCCATCGACAGGGTCACGCCAGGCGTGCAGCTCAACGTCAAGCCGGCATCTGCCGCAATGGCTGCAGACGCCGTATCGGTGGAAAGCGAGGGATGAGTCCCGAAGTCGAGCGATCCGTATCGACCAAGCGCTTCGCCTCCCATGGCAAGGGAACCATTGATCTCGCACCCCGAAACGATCGTAGCGGATACCTGAAAGGTGGCCGTCGTCTGGGCTATCGCCGTTGTGGACAGACCAGCCGCCAGTGCTGCCCCCAGTCCTGCTACGCGGCGCCATCGCGATGCCATGAGTCTTTCCTCCGCCCTCAGAAGGTCAGCGTCACCGAAATCGTGTCGGTATAAGTCCCGGGAGAGAGACCGGTGACACCCACGGCGCGGCCGTAGATCGGCACCGTCTGCTCGGTTCCATCACCGGTCACGGACAACGTCGAACCGTTGTTAAGAACAGTACTGAACCCGGCATCGGAATAGATGTCATAGGGTATGTACAGCGAACCGTTCGACAGCGCCCTGCCGCCCCCGGCCACCGCAGCGTCGTTCGCGCCGCTATCGATGGTTATCGTGGCATCGGAGCCGGGGGAGCACTGCACCGAAATGTTGCCAGATCCATTGCCGTCGACGTGAGCGTCGGACGATGTGAAAAAAGTACTGACCGAACCGAAATCGAGCGAGCCGAAATCGACATTGCTGGTCGCCGTATCGCCGTTGACTGCACAGGCTGCGACCAGCGTGATTGTCGCGTCGATCGTTCCGGTTATCGTTTGGGCCTGGACCGGCCGGACAGGATACAGAGCGGCGAGCAGCAGGACAGGCACCGCACCATATCTGTATTTGAACCTACGCATCATGATCAGACACCTCGAGTTCTTGTCCCGCAAGTGTCTTCTTCGGGTAAATAAACTTTGGTAAATGCGCCGATTACAATTTTGAAACAGCTCGGATGCCACTGATTATATTACCAATTTCATGATGATTATTCGAAATTGGCGTTGAAAATTCAACTTTGATCGACTTCTAAGGCGCTTAAGCGTCATCTGTCGGGTATAACGATGATGCTCGGCAGGAATACACTTGGGTGCAGTCCAGCCTGGATGTCACCGCGGACACGAAAGTCCCGCAGGAGTCAGGCCGAACTATTCGGGTAACGGCTCGGGCTCGCGGGTCGCAGTAGCGTCGGGACCTCCCTGCGCTTCCATTACAGGCGGCTGGACACGGATTTCCACCCTCCGGTTGCGCGCCCGTCCCTCCGGATCATCCGAACCGTCAAGCTTGCGATTGGGCGCAATAGGACGGCTTTCCCCCAAGGGGATGACCGTAAGGCGATCGGTATCCACGCCCTTGCTCTTCAGGTAATCGCGCACGGCCTCTGCGCGCTTCTTCGAAGCCGCGAGGTTGGCCTTGTCGCTGCCGCGGGAATCGGTGTGTCCCCAGATCGTGACAGCACCGCCTGCCTTGAAGGTCGGATTGGCGACAAGCTCGTCGATGGCGGCAAGTCCTGCCTCATCCGGCTCCTTGCCCTGCTCGGGAAAGCGAACGGTAATCGTCACCGGCTGCAGCGAAGGCGCCGCATCGCGCAAGGGACTGACGTCGGGACGAAGTATCGACTTTTTCGGCATGACGTCCACGTCAGGGGAATTGTCCTGTGCTGCGGCACCAGCCACCTCACTTGCCGCGGAACCGGTTTCTTCAGGCGCTTCGTGCCGCCCCGGACCGCCGCAAGCCGAGAGTGACATGACCAGCGCTGCACTCAAAAGCCAAGCCTGCCCGCCGTCCCTGCCACGACATAGCATCATGCTCCTGTCTCCTCTGTCAGTGTTGTCTGCCCGGAAGATTGCGGCTCCGGGCGGCGTGATGGCGCGTAGGAAACAATCACGTCGCCGGGCTCTGGCGCCGGCCGCGAAGCATGGGTGAAGAAGCGGATCTTGCCATCCTTGCGGTAGAGGAAGAGCATGTCCGCCCCTTCCGGCAAAACCGCCTGGGCGTCCGAGAAATCGAACTGATCGCTGATTTTGGTCTTGCGAAAGCTCCACCCGGCCTGCTCGCGTGCGATGATGTCTTCGACGCCAAGACCCGAGGTAAACATGGCTCGGCCCTGCAGCGCCTCGGGCAGGCTTCGGTGATCCTCGTCATCGCCCATCCCGCCCAGCTGGTATACGGAATCGCGCCCAAAATCCGGCGCAAATTCGTTGCAGACAAGAGCATTGTAAGCCTCGTTCTGCGATATAGCGACAAGCACTTGGAACTGCGTCAGGTCGAGCCTCTCCTCCGTCGATTCCGAGAGGATTTCACCGTGGTAGGTCGGGATACCCGCCTGACGCGCTGCCGAAAGACGTTGCCAACTGGTATCGCAGATGGTCACCGGCAGATCGAGCGAGCACACCTGTTCGGCGAGCGCCAGGCTCCAGGGCGTGCTGCCCACGATCAGCAGCCCCTTGCGCTGAACGCCCGTCACTTTCAGCCAGCGCGCGACATGGCGCACACTGAAACCGTGGGCGACGATCGTCGCGACGACGACCGCGAAGGACAACGCCACCAGGATGCTCCCGTCGGCATAACCCAGCTTGCCCAGGCGCAAGGCAAACAGGCCGGCGATCGCGACGGCGACGACACCGCGCGGGGCAATCCAAGCCAGGAGCAGACGCTCGTTCCACGGCAACCGGCTGAAAGCCAGGCTGACGAGCACCGTCACCGGACGCACGATGAACAGCAGTGCCACGAGAAAAGCAATGAAGCGCCACTCGAACTGGCGCAGAACTTCAAGATCCAGCGATGCCGAAAGCAGCACAAAGACGCCGGAGATCAGCAGAACCGTCACGTTCTCCTTGAAGGGATGTATGTCGCGCAGGCTGTCGAGCCGCATGTTGGCAATGGCGACACCCATGACCGTCACTGCAAGCAGGCCCGTTTCCTGCTGGATGAGGTTGGACAGGACGAAAGTGCTGATCACGGCTACCAGCAGGACGGGCGCCTTGAGGTATTCCGGCACTTGTCCGCGCGGAAAGGACCAGGCGACCAGGCGGGCCACGGCGTAGCCGATCAGTCCGGCCACGACGGCGGCAGCCAAGAGCGAGATGACGACGGCAATCAGCGTTCCGCCGGCTTCCGCCCGCCGAAGGTACTCGTAGGTAATGACCGCGCAGAGCGCCCCGATCGGATCATTGACGATCGCCTCCCACTTGAGGATCGCACGCGGTCGCGGCGCCACGTTGCTTTGGCGCAGGAGAGGAAGCACGACCGTAGGGCCGGTCACGACCAGTATGCCGGCAAACAGGATCGCCACCGGCCAAACCAGCCCCGCCAGGTAATAGCAGGCGATGGCGCCAAGGCCCCAGCCCACCGGCACACCGATGAGCACGAGCCGCGTCACTGCCCCCTCGGTCTTGCGCAGTTCGCGAAAATTGAGATTGAGGCCGCCCTCGAACAGGATCAGCGCGACAGCCACCGAAATCATCGGCTCCAGCAGTTCACCGAAAGTCTGTTCCGGCAGGACCAGCCCGGTGATCGGCCCTGCGATAACGCCTGCAAACAGCATCAGCGCGATCGCCGGCCATCCCGTGCGCCACGCGATCCACTGCGCCCCGATCCCCAGAACGCCGATCAGTGCAAAAACAAGGGCCTGGTGCTCCATAGGCAGGGCATACTCCACGTCATCCGGATTGTTAAATGCCCGGGGTTCCGGTTCGTTCACTCAGAACGCGAAAGCTTTTCGATCGGCGCGCTCCGGTCAGGCGGGGGAGTTTCGCTCCGACCGCGCATCCTTGAGGATCTCCAGCGCTTCGCGAATGACATAGACACCGATTGCCGCGCCGACGAAGAGATCGAAGTAGCGAAGGCCCGTCAGCATGACGGCAAGGCCCGAGAAGATCACGGCCACATTGGCCACGACGTCGGCCCGCGTGAAGATCCACGCCGCCCTTAGATGCACCTCGCCATTGCGCTGGTGTGAAAGCAGGCGCAGCACGATGACATTGACGGCCAACGCCGGCAGGGAAACGGCCATCATCCACAAGCCTTCAGGTGCTACTCCCACCTGGAGCCGGCGCGCCACTTCCCACAGCAAGGCAATGCCAAGGGCCAGCAGCAGGACACCGCTGAGCCTTGCGGAGTTGACCTTGAAGCGCGCACTGCGCCCGATCGCGGCAAGCGCAATCGCATAGACCGTCGCGTCGGATAACATGTCGAGACCGTCAGCCAGGACAGCCGTCGACCCGACAAGCAGGCCAACTGTCACTTCCACCACGAACATGGCGGCATTCAAGGACAAGGCCAGCCACAGCACGCGCCGCTGGGCCGCCGTTTCAACTGCAGTGGGCTCGCATCCGCATCCTGTCATGGGCACGTCTGTAGCCTGCCATGCAAACAAGAGCAAAGCCGCTCATACTCGCACGATCGGCAAAGCATGCGTGATAATTGCTGCCGGCCTCATGCAGTTTAGAAAGTCTGTGATTTCCCAACTTCGCGCCAATACGAACTATATTTCATTTACGTTCGAATTTAATCCGCCAATCTTCAACGGCGAATTTTCTGGCTGCATTGCACAATCCATGCTACAAGGCCGAACGTCGAATTTGCGACGGGTTTCGACAATTCTGGTTTTTGAGCCGACGTCTGCTTCGGTAATTTTCCCATCTGAGACGATTTCCCTTTCTCTGACGGTTTGACGTGATCCGGTCGCGCGCTTTGTGCGCCGGGAACATCGTTTCTTGAAAGGAAACACCAATGCCTATCGGCACCGTAAAATTCTTCAACACCGACAAGGGCTTCGGCTTCATTTCGCCGGACAACGGCGGCGATGACAGCTTCGTTCACGTCTCGGCGGTTCAGGCAGCAGGCATGCACACGCTCGAAAAGAACCAGCGCATTTCCTACGAAGTTGAAGTCGGCCGCAACGGCAAGGCTTCGGCAACGAACCTGCGCGAGGCCTGATCGCGCAAAATGCAGGGCTGTCTCAGGACAGCCCTGACCTTCCCATCTACCCGATCTCGCGGAGAGCCCCTCGAATGAGCCTGACCCGCACCTTCTGCGACGAGCGCGTCCGCGCCGCGACCCTTGCCGCAGATCAGTCAATCCTCGACAATGTCCGCCAGCGCGAACTGCGCTCGGCTGCGGCCTGGCAGGCTATGTCCGACCGGATCCAGAAGCTTGAAACGACGCGCTCCGCCAGGGAACGCGCGCAACTGGAAGCCAGGCAAGAGCAGGAAGCCTCGCAGGCCGACGACGGGGTCAAACCCGCCGGCAACTGACAACGCAGGAGTCAGGCATATAGCCCCTCCTGCGGTGTAGCCGATCGATTTTCATGGAAAACCGAGGCCGGGCAAAGCCCGACCCGATGCGCGTTTCAGTCCACCATTGCCGCGACAAGGAGCTTGAGCTCCTGCACGGAAAGCGAACTGCGCGTCTTTTCAAGCGTATGCTTGATCGAAAAGGGCAGCTTTTCACTGCCGTTCTTCTTGTGGGGACGCCCAAATGCGTCCGAAATGGTATTGATCATCAATTCCTCTGATAGCGGCCAAAGCCGCTTCCCTTCGTTTTCTGTCTATCTTTTAAAATTGCCACGTCCCTTGCCCGGCCCGGGCTGCCCAGGCGAACGCTCACGAAAGACGATACGTCCCTTGCTGAGATCGTAAGGCGTCATTTCAACATGAACGCGGTCTCCGGCCACCGTGCGAATCCGGAACTTGCGCATCTTGCCAGCCGTATAGGCGATGATCCGATGCTCATTGTCCAGCAGCACGGCGAAACGTCCATCGGGAAGTACTTCCTCGACCGAACCTTCCATTGTCAGTAGTTCTTCTTTAGCCACTTCAATAAATCCTGAAAAAGCGTTGCCCAGCCCCGATGCTCAAAATGCATTCCGGGAAATGATTGCCAGGAAGCTGTAGAGGAAATCGAGATTGCAGCAGATGCTGAAAATTATCTCGTCATGGAGCGACGTAGCGAAAGCCATATAGAGCTTTCAATTGCAAATTTCAAGGCAACGAAATTTTGGGCTGCACTAGCCAGCGAGACTCTTTTGGATTACAGTAGATTATCGCCGGCCCCTTTTTGCATATCGGCGACTGAGAGACCAACGCGCTCCCGCATGAAGGAGAGCAGTCTTGGACCTCAATCAGCTTCTGTACCATCACCAGATTGCTCTTATGCGCAAGGGCGATGGCGAAGCCCCGCAACACTGCGGCTCGCATTTCGACCTCGTTTCGCATTACGAACGTCGCATCAGCAAATTGCGCAGGGAACTGGGCACCACGCAGTATCCGTACTGGGCGGACGGACAGGCTCAACTATGACCCTCGGACGCGTATTGCGCGACCCGCCTTCTCCCTGCGGCAGGCAGTGGGCCTCCCCGCCCAGATCTTCGCAGCAATGGAAGCGCCGCAGCGAGGTCTATGAACTGGCCTTTGATCTGCTTGGCGGCGCGCGTCCTGCCGCGCACTTTCTGGGCGCGCACGATGCCGCCTTTCCCGGGACGCTCCTCTCCGTCGCCATGGGCTCAGCCCACGGCCAATTGATGGTCAGCAAGCTTGTCCGCCGCCTCGCCAGCCAGTCCATCTGAGCTGAAGCGCGATCGCCGCAACCGCGGCCGCGCAATCTCCACAAGGTTACCCGAATGAGTTCAAGCCCCGACACCCACGCCGGCCCGATGGTGCGCATTCAGCAGAACCTGCTTGCGCGCTCGGAGCGGCGCATCCTGCAATGGCTCTGCGCGCACATGCCCGGCTGGGTTACTCCGGACATCCTGACAGCGCTTGGCATCGTCGGGGCCGTCATGACCTTTGCCGGCTATGCTGCCAGCAACTGGGCCTGGCAGTGGCTATGGCTGTCGATTGCGGGCTACATTGTCCAGTGGTTCGGGGATTCGATGGACGGAAGCCTCGCCCGCTTCCGCCAGATTGAGCGGCCCGCTTACGGCTATTTCATCGACCACAGCTGCGACGGGCTGACCACCGTCCTCATCGTATGGGGCCTGGGCGCAAGCCCCTACATAGCCATGAACGTGGCGACAGTGGCGCTGGTGGGCTATCTCCTGCTCTCCATTCATGCCTACCTGGCAGCACGGGTCATCGGCGAGTTCAAACTCTCCTATCTGTCCGCCGGCCCGACCGAGCTGCGCTTCATGCTGATTGGCCTGACGCTGATGATGATGTTGCTGGGAAGCGGCAAAGGGATCTTCGGCACGACGTCCGGATTCGATGTCTTCGTCGGCGCCGTGGGCTCGATCCTGATGGTTCTCTTCATCATCCAGACCCTTGTCACCGGACGCCGCCTGGCATCAGGAGCCCGCTGAGCGCGACCGCGCTACATGCGAGTTGCGGCCCGGCTCAGCGCTGCGCAAATGGCCTCTTCGCGTCATTATCGAAAGGCATCGCAACGGCTTCTGAACCTCGGTTTCCCGAACACGATGTAAGCGAAGCCATGCCTGTCAGATCAATGGACTCGACCGCCCGGCCCGGTGATGAAGCATGGCGTCAAGAAGACCCAGCGCGCGCGCGAGTTGGTTACGGTCGAGATTGCCGCCGATCGAAAGCCGCACGGCGCGCCCGGACGTCTCCGGGCCCACGCGGAACTGCTCGCTCGATACCACCGAAACGCCCAGGGGACGCAACGCGCTGACAAGTTCGTAGGACTGCACCGCTTCGCCAAGCGGAACCCAGAGGTGATAACCGGCGGGGGCCCCGCGATAACTACCAGCAGGCAGAGTCTGGGCGACGATCGCCTGCCGCGCCTTGCACTCGCCCCGCACCTCATCGATCAGCCTCGACCATGTTCCATCGCGCAGCCATTGCGTCGATACCGCAAGATTGAGCGGCGGCGGCATCACCGTTGTCTCGTATGTATCGGTGGCCAGCTGCAAGGCATCGCGCAGGCGCGGCGCGCGCAGATAGGCGATACGCAAGGACGGCGAGATCAGTTTGGACAAGCTGCACACATGCCACGTCCGCTCCGGCGCCAAAGCCGCCAGCGGAGCGGGGCCTTTCTCGCCCAATCGCGAGTAGGAATCGTCCTCGATAATCAGAACATCGTGCCGCCGGGCAATCTGCACAATGCGCTCCCGCCGATCCGGACAGAGCGTCGCCGTGGTCGGATTTTCGTTGTCCGGCACAATGTAGATTGCGCGCACCTGCGAGGAAGCGCAGGCGCGTGCGAAGGCATCCGGGTCAATACCCTGATCGTCGGCAGCGAGGGGGAGCAACGTCACATTGGCCCTCCGGCAAATCGCCGTCCAGCCGGGATAGACGAAAGGTCCGGTGCAGACGATATCGCCCGGCTGGAGGACCGAACTGGCAATCGCATGAAGCGCGGTCTGCGCTCCGCTCGTGACCAGGACATTGTCCTCATTCGCCTCCATGCCGCTGGCGGCGAGCCATTCGGCGCCGGCGTGTCGATCCTCAGGCGCTCCGCCAGCGGGCTGGTACTGCATTCGGTTGATCGCTGAAGGCCCCGTCATGACCGCCTGCAATGTGGCCATGAAGCGCGCGGCAAATGTGCTGCGCGCCGGAATGGGGGGCAGGTTCATGCCGGTGTCGAATGGGGCAATCTCGGCTGAAACCGCGCTGGTCTCCCTTCCCCTGACAAAGCTGCCGCGCCGCCCCTCGGCATCGATGAGGCCTTGCCGGCGCGCTTCGGCATAGGCGCGCGTCACGGTCCCGGGATCGATCCCCAGAGTTTCGGCGAGTTCGCGCTGCGGCGGCAGCCGATCGCCGGCGCTCAGTCGCCCCCCCTCGATATCGCGCTCGAGGGCGGCGCAAATCGCCAGATAGACTGGTCCTTCAGACTGCCCGATATCCGGGAGCCACTTTTGCTGCACACTTTGCATTGACTTTGTATGCATGCAAATATCATATATTGCAACGACCGATTCCCTGCAAAAAAAGCGAATGGACTTGCCCCATGGCTGACGAAGACAACCAGCAACCCAACAAGGGCCAGTGGATATTCCACTGCGGCGCCAGGGGTCTTTGCCCGCGCTGCGGCAAGGGGAAGATGTTTCGCAAGTGGCTCAAACTGAACGACAAGTGCCCGAACTGCGGCCTCTCCTACGACTTTGCCGCCCCCGATGACGGGCCTGCATTCTTTTCCCTATGCATCGTCGCCTTTCCGCTGACGTTCTTCGCAGTCTGGCTGCAGGTGAAATTCGACCCGCCATTCTGGGTTCACCTGGTGACCTCGTTTCCGCTCCTGGCAATCGGGTGCATCGTTCCCCTGCAATTTATCAAGGGCTGGCTCGTCGCCTCGCAGTATGTGAACAAGGCCCAGGAAGCCGGCACCGAAAAGCTCTGGGCCGATCTCAACGCACGTGCCGCACGTGAAAAGGATTGACCTGAAAATGGCCAAGTACGCGGTCCTGCCCGCGAGTCCGGCACAAGGCCGGCCTTCCACCGAATTCGCGCGGCGCTTCGTTGCCGATTACTTCGACGCTATCAACCGCCAGGATCTTTCGCAGCTGGTACGCGAAGGCAAAGGGGACGACTTCGAGGAAGTGCGCGCCGCAGACGCACTTCTCTCCCAACAGGCAGACCGAGTGGCGCGCTATGAAACCGCCCTCTCCCAATATGCCGATCCAGGCTTCTGGGACGATACCCTTCCGGGCGGCGCGCTGGCCTTCCACGACGGCGGCGAAATGGCTGCCAATGTTCTTGCCGGCAAGCCTGCCTTCTTCCACCGCGACTGAATGGTCAGACCGGCCGGAGTGTCCGCCCCTGCCGGCAGAACCTCTCGCGGCACAAATTGGCCTGCCGGGCATTGTCTTCAGGAGACCGGATCCAAAGTGATGAGCTGCCCTCTTGCAGGGGCATAATGCAGAAGCAACCAACTTGCCGAGTGTCGCCAGAACCTTGTGATCTTCGGCGCCCTTTCAACAAATGCCCGGATCGCGACGGCAAATGAGCCTATATCCCGGGGATTTTCTCCCAGTAAGGCGGACTGCCGAAGGTGCGGCGAAGGCTATCGCCGAAAGCCCGGATCTTCGCTGAGGCACCATGGTCCTTCGGATATGTCAGGAAGAGCTCCGCTCCTTCCGCCTGTTGTCCGATGTCGATCTGCGTCAACGTGCCATTGGCAAGCGCTTCGTGGATGAAGAAGGTGGGCAACAGGGCGATCCCCAAGCCTTCCGTTGCCGCTTCGCGCATGAGCATGCCGCTGTTCACGCGCAATCCCGCCCGCGGGCGGATCACCGACCAGCCGCTGGCCGTCGCAAACCGCCAATCGCTTGCCCGGTTGGAATAGAGAATGCCCCTGTGCCGCTCCAGTTCGGCGAGTGTCGTGGGTATTCCGCACTCATCCAGGTATCCCGGCGACGCGACCAGCAGGCGCCGGCTCGACGCCAGGCGCCTGGCAATGAGGCGTCCATCGCCAATCGCGCCGTGCCTCAACACGGCGTCGAAACCTCCGCTCGCCGCGTCGACGAAATTGTCGTCGAGTTCTAGAGAAAGGTCGATCTCGGGATAGTCACGAAGGAACCGCCCGAGAGCGGGCCCGAGATGAAGATTGCCGAACCCCACGGGCGCGGAGATGCGCAGGGGCCCGGCCAGCTTGCCGCTCCGCGCCGCCAATTCGGAAGAAGCCTCCTCCACTTCGCGCAGGATGCGCTGTGCTCGCGGCAGGAAGGAACGGCCTCCGTTAGTCAGGGACAACTTGCGGGTTGATCGCTGGACAAGTGTCGTCCCCAGGGTTCGCTCCAACTCGGCAAGCCGCTCGCTCACCACCGACTTGGCTAGGCCCAGCCGCCTTGACGCCGCGCTGATCGAACCGGCTTCTGCCGTCACGACGAACGCAACAACGCCGTCGAGTTTCATCATTGTTCGGTAATCCCGTCAACTAGATCCAGCTTTTTACGGCTAGTCCGGACAATGCCTGCAGTTCATCTTCAAGTCCAGAGGCGCAGGACCGGGACGGGCGCCCCTTCGTTTCGAATACGCCCCAAACACTGGAGAAACCTCATGGATGATTTCAACACCAAGAATGTTCTGATTCTAGGCGGCAGCCGTGGCATCGGCGCGGCAATCGTGCGCCGCTTTTCGGCAGGCGGCGGCGAAGTCGCCTTCACCTATGCCGGCTCGAAGCAGGCGGCCGAAGATCTCGCGGCCGAAACCGGCGCCTCCGCGATCCGGACCGACAGCGCCGACCGGAGCGAACTGATCGCAACCGTCGCCGATCGTGGTCCCCTCGACGTCATCGTCATCGCGGCCGGCTCGCTCGTGCTGGGCGACCCGCTGGAACTGGAGGCCGATGCGATCGATCACATGATCGATGTCAATGTCCGGGCGCCCTATCACGCGGCGGTCGAGGCAGCGCGGCGGATGAACGACAACGGACGCATCATCGTCATCGGGTCGGTTAATGGCGATCGCATGCCCTTCGCGGGCGGTGCCGCATATGCGCTGACCAAGTCGGCGATGCAGGGCATGGTTCGCGGCCTGGCTCGCGATCTTGGCGACCGGGGAATAACGGTCAACAGCATCCAGCCCGGGCCGACCGACAGCGACATGAACCCGGCCGACGGGCCGATGGCCGAGACGATGCACAGCTTCATGGCGATCAAGCGGCATGCCACACCGGACGAAATCGCCGAGCTTACCGCCTATATCGCCGGACCTCACGGCGCAATGATTACCGGCTCCCTCCAGACAATCGACGGAGGCTTCGGCGCTTGATGCCGGTATCGAACTGAATTGCGGATCACTGGGCGGGCTGCTGCGGATAAAGCACTGCTGCTTGCGGCGGCCCGCCGGGGGCTCACCCAGCCCCCTGGCCCGCGATCTTCCATTGACAGCGCGAGAGAGGCACTCGGCTTCCACTGGGCAACTTGAAGTACTTGCATTGCGGCGCAGCGTAATCCGTCACGCATGTTTCAGCGCTGGAAACACAGCGGCATCCCAAGCGTTGAGTACGCAATATACAATTCGCGGAGAAACCTGATGCTCTGGACTATCGCTGTAATACTGTTCGTTCTCTGGCTGCTTGGCTTCCTGGCTTTCCACGTCGCCAGCGGGCTTATCCACCTCCTGCTGGTTCTCGCCGTGATCGTCGTTGTCTATCAGCTTGTTACCGGCCGACGGGGCATTTGAAGAAGGCTTGAACGGAGCCCTTTCACCGTATTTGAAGGGCCCCACGTTTACCCCATTCCGACGTGATCTTCGCGGTTTGCCGCGCGCCGCTTGTCGTCGCGCCAGCTCCAGACCGCAACACACCCCCAGACGAGACAATAGAGCGCACCTAGCGCGAGCACGAGTTCGCCTGGTACCGGACCGATCGCCGAGCGCTGCGCAAGCTGGGACACATGCTCGATCGGGCTGGGATGGACGACGATCTTGCTGACAAAGGCAGTTGTCTGGATCAGCAGGATCCAGAAGTAATTGCGCCGGATGCGCCGGCCGATCGCGACCTGCAGCGGGATATGGTAGCGCGGACGAAGGTAATCGCGGGCGAGCGTCTCTTGCCAGCCAGGTCCGTGACATTCCTCATCGTCACTGAGCAAGCTTGCGAAGAAGTGCGTTTCCATCCAGCGGCAACGGGCGCGCCAGACGTTGAAATAGCGATAGCGCCGCGCCTCGAGCAACAGAAAGAACAGGATCAGGATGCCTGCCAGAAGCAGCGGCAAAGGCGAAGCATCCGGCGAGGCAAACGTTATCGAAAGTGCAATCCCGAGCGTAACGACCGACCAGTTGGTAGTCGTATCGAGCCGCGTTCGCCAGACAGCCGAACGATACACTTCCCCGCGATAAAGGTGCGCAATCGCGCCGATCTTCGCAGCACCCAGGTCGGGCGCCTCTGCGGCCTGCAGGGTCATGCCGTTTCTCCCGCATTTTGCGCGGCTTTTGCCGCTGGGAAGAGACTTCACCCTTGCAGTAGTCTTGTCAATTCTACCGCAGGGGTGGTCCTTGCCCGGCTTCTCGCCCTTACCCCCTTACGCACCCTTGCCCAGTTCGGAGGCCAGCACCTTATGCCACAAGTGAAGGCGGGCGCGACGCATCGCAGAGTCCATCGCCGGCCGGAACACCATGACCTCGGGCCGCATCCTCGCCGCATCTTCAAGCGAGCCATAGATACCGCAGCCCACGCTTGCCAGCATGGCGGCACCCAAGGCAGTCGTCTCGACATCGAGCGGTCGTTCGACCTCGAGATCAAGGATGTCGGCAAGGTCCTGGGCGATCCAGTCGTTCGCACTCATACCGCCGTCGAGACGCAGGTTCAGCCATGCCGCGCCGTCACCATCGAAGGCGACTTTCAGGTCATGCATCTGATGGGCCATGGCTTCCAGCGCAGCGCGAACGATGTGCGCTCGCCCGGTGCCATGGGTCAGTCCCGCAATGACTCCGCGCGCTTGGGCGCGCCAGTGCGGGGCGCCGAGACCCGACAGGGCCGGCAAAATGCACACGCCGCCGCTGTCCGCAATCGAGCGGGCAAGACTTTCGGTTTCGCAGGCAGTTCCGACCATGCACAGTTCGTCGCGCAGCCATTTGACCAGGCTGCCGGCGACGAAGACGGAGCCTTCCAGCGCGTAGCTGCGCTCTCCGCCGATCTGCGCCAGCACGGTGCTCACCAGCCTGTGACTGGACAACCTCGGCGAGGTTCCCGTGTTCGCCAGAACGAAAGCGCCTGTTCCCAGCGTGGCCTTGACGTCCCCGGGTGAGAGGCAATTCTGACCGATCGTTGCAGCTTGCTGATCTCCGGCAAGGCCGCATATGGCAATCGATCCACCGAACAGTTCCGGGCTCGTCCGCTCGAATTGTCCGGCATTGTCGACGATCTCGGGCAGGCTGGCGCGCGGGACGCCGTGAAGCGCGAGCAGCTCGTCATCCCAGCCCGCGCCTTCCAGCGGCATCAGCATCGTCCGGCTGGCATTGCTGGCGTCGGTGATATGCAGCCCTGCGGTGAGCTTCCAGACCAGCCAGCTCTCGACAGTTCCGAAAGCCAGCCTGTCCCCGAGCTCGCGCGCCGCCGGCACGTTTTCGAGAACCCAGCTCATCTTCGTTGCCGAAAAATAGGGATCGAGCATCAGGCCGGTCCGCGCACCGATCAGCGGTTCATGGCCCGCTTCCCGCAATTGCTGGCAGCGGTCCGCCGTGCGGCGGTCCTGCCAGACGATGGCGGGGGTGATCGGCTTGCCGCTCTGGCGGTCCCAGGCAACAACGGTTTCGCGCTGGTTGGTAATACCGATGGCAGAGATGCGATCCGCGCCGCCTGCCCTCGCGACCATTTCCCGCGCGCAGGCGAGCGTCTTTTCCCAGATTTCGTCCGCATCGTGCTCAACGTAGCCGGGCGCAGGATAATGCTGCGTCAGTTCCGACTGGGACACGCCCAGAATGCTGCCCTCGGCAGAGTACAATATGGCTCTGGTCGAAGTCGTTCCTTCATCGAGAACCAGAATGGGGCGCTCTTGCACCGTATCTCTCCCTAAGATTCAATCCGTGATCGTCTGCGCCCGCCCCAACCCTGGATGGCAAGCGCAATCCAGCCTCAAGCAGGCGTCAGTTTCGCAAGGTAATTCTGCAGCTCATCGACTTGCTGCGCGTTCATTCTCAGGCCCAGCTTGGTCCGGCGCCACAGCAAATCCTCCGCGCTGCGGCACCACTCGCGCTGAACGAGGTATCGCACCTCGCATTCGGTCAATCCGTTTCCGAAGTGAATGCCGCATTCCGGCAGCGCTGCGGCATTGCCGAAAATGTCCGAGATCAAGGTCCCGTAATTGCGCAGCAGGCGGTGCAGCCATCCCGGCTCCAGGAACGGATAGCGCGATGCATAGTGTTCAAACATTGAGGGCAATTCATCGGCGGAGAAATTGCCGCCGGGCAGCGGCGCCTTGTCGGTCCAGTGCTTGTGGGCAAGCTGCGGCAAGCGGTGGCACAGCAGATCGACGGCTTCCTGCGCCAGATGCCGGTACGTGGTGATCTTGCCGCCCATGACCGAGAGCAGCGGCGCCCCCTCATCCTCGTCGGTCAGTTCCAGCGTGTAGCCGCGCGTCGCCGCTTCCGGCTTGCCTGAGCCGTCGTCGATGAGCGGCCGCACACCCGAATAGGTCCACACCACATCGCCGGGGGTCACCGGTTCGCGAAAGTAGTGGCTCGCCCCCTCGCACAAGTAGGCGATTTCCTCATCGCTCGCCCGGACGTCCTCAAGGCTGCCATGATGGTCGCGATCGGTCGTGCCGATCAGCGTGAAGTCTTGCTCGTAAGGGATGGCGAAGAAGATCCGCCCGTCGGGAAGCTGGAAGAAATAGGCGAATTCATGCTCGAATTTGCGCGGAACGACGATGTGCGAGCCGCGCACGAGGCGCATGCGCCGTTCGGACTGTTCACCGGCCTGCCCCAGGAGCTTGAGGACCGCAGGCCCTGCTGCATTGACGACTGCCCGCGCGTGGAAGCTCTTGCCGCCTGCCTCGATACGCCAGCCCTCCGCCTCGCGGGTCAGCGCCTCGACCCGCGAACCCGTGTGCACCTCGGCGCCGTGATCCGCCGCATCGCGCGCATTGAGGACAACGAGGCGCGCATCGTCCACCCAGCAATCGGAGTAGACATAGGCGTGGGTGAATTCGTCCTTAAGCGGCCTGCCGCCGGGATGTCTGGCGAGATCGACCGACCGCGTCGCCGGAAGGCGCTTGCGGCCACCGAGATGGTCATAGACGAACAGGCCCAGGCGCAACAGCCAGCGGGGCCGCAGCCCCTTCACATGCGGCAGGATGAAGCGCAGCGGCCAGATGATATGCGGCGCAATCGCCCAGAGGCGTTCGCGTTCGCTGAGCGATTCACGGACGAGGCCGAACTCGTAATGCTCAAGATAGCGCAGGCCGCCGTGGATGAGCTTGGTCGATGCAGAAGACGTTCCGCTTGCCAGGTCGCGCGCTTCCAGCAGCAGGACCCGCGCACCGCGGCCCGCGGCATCGCGTGCGATGCCGCAACCGTTCACGCCGCCGCCGATCACGGCAATGTCGAAGAGCTCTTCGCTCACCTCGGTGGCTTCCTTCTGTCAGGCTTCGAGCGGACCGTGCTGGATATGCGGCAGGACATGGCGCGCAAACAGGTCGGCCTCCTGCGCATGGGGATAGCCGGATAGGATGAACGCCTCGATCCCTTCGTCCTGATAGGCGCGAAGTTTGGCGAGAACCTGATCGGGCGTGCCGACGATCGCGGCGCCGCAACCCGAGCGGGCGCGCCCGATGCCGGTCCACAGGTTGTCCTCGACGAAGCCATCTCCCCCTGCGGCGCTGCGCAGTTCCGCCTGGCGCTGGACACCGTAGTTCTTCGCATCGAGCGATTTTTCGCGAATGGCCTTGCCCGCTTCGTCATCCAGCTTCGACAACAGGCGGTCGGCATAGTGGCGGGCCTCCTCTTCGGTTTCGCGGACGATGACGTGGACACGGTATCCGAACTTGAGACTACGGCCAAATCGCGCAGCACGCGCTTTCATGTCGGCGATGGTTTCGCGCACCTTGTCCATCGTATCGGGCCACATGAGATAGACGTCGCAGCCTTCGGCAGCGCATTCGCGCGCATCCTCGCTCAATCCCCCGAAGTAGAACGCGGGACATTTGCCAGAGATAGTGCCGATGCGCGGCGGGTCGAGCTGGAGCTTGTAGAACTCGCCCTCGTGATCGAGGTGCTCGCCATCGAGGAGCGTACGCACGATCTTCATGACCTCGGTCGCGCGGGCATAACGGCGCGCACTTTCCAGCTTTTCGCCGGGCATGTCGGAGGAGATGATGTTGACGTTGAGGCGGCCGCCGGTGCCCGAGGCATTCGGGCCGAGGATGCGGTCGAGCGTTGCGATGCGGCGCGCAAGCTGGGGCGGCCAGTCCTCACCGATGCGGGTGGCCCAGAGCAATTTCATGCGGCGCACCTGCGTCGCCACCGCAGCGGCACAAGCCGTGGTATCGAGCCCGAGCTGGTAGCCCGATGGCAAAAGGATATTGTCGAAACCGCCTTCCTCGGCGCGCATCACGATATTGCGGCAATGCTCCCAGCTCGACTGGAGATAGGGATCGGGAACCCCGAGGAATTCGTAATCGTCGTCGCACAATGCGGAGAACCACGCGATTTCACATTTCCGGTCTGACATTTCGATCTCCTCTCACATCAATCAGGCGTACGCGGTTGCCGGGTCACCCGGTCCGGGCGCACGTTTGCATGTCCAGCAATAGTTACTGTTACTCTCGTTCAGCTCCGCAGGTGCGGAACTCCTGGCTCAGGGCAATGGCACTCCCCGGGCCGCGACCAGAACGCCGTACCACTCCTGCCTGGTCCAGCGGACTTTGAGCGCCGCCGTTCCTTCGACGATCCGCTCGGCCTGCTGCGACCCGATAATCGGGACGATGCCTGCCGGATGCGCCATGAGCCAACTGTAGGCCGCAACCGTACTGGATACGCCATGGGCATCGGCCACCGCGCCAAGCGCCGCGGCAACCGCCCTGTCACGCGCGCTCTGCGGATTGGCGAGGCGTCCGCCGCCCAGCGGCGACCATGCCATCGGGAGCAGGCCCATCATCATCGCCTGATCGAGTTCGCCATTCTCGAAGCAGTCGATACGCAGGGGGCTGATCTCGGGCTGGGTGGACACCAGCCTGGTACCAAGGAACGAATCCAGCGCGGCAATCTGGTGGATGGTGAAGTTCGAGACGCCCAGCGTGCGGATCTTGCCTGCCGCAACGGCATCCTCCAGCGCGCGCGCCACTTCCTGCGGGTGGGTCAGGATGTCGGGACGATGGACCTGCCAGAGGTCGATTTGCTCGACCTTCAGGCGGCGCAGCGATGCATCGATGGCCTCGTTGAGATAGGCGGTGCTCTGATCGTAAGGGAGCGGCGGGCAGATGCCGCCCTTGGTTGCCAGCACCATGCGCGGGCGCAGCGAGGAATCCCGGGCCAGCACTTCGCCCAACAGCGCCTCTGCATCGCCGAACCCGGCCACTCCGTCGAAACCGTAGATATCGGCAGTATCGAGCAGGGTGATCCCGGCATCGAGAGCCGTGTTCACGAGACGGGCAGCTTCATCGACGGTGCGCCCACCCTCTGCAAGGCGCCACATGCCCCACGCGATCGAGGACACTTCGATGCCGCTGGCACCCAGAGTTCGGACGGCAGGGGCGGCAGGCAATTGGCTCATATGGTCTTCCTGAGAGGCGGCGCGACGGATGCGCGCTCGATAAGGGAATGGGGCAGGCGGCGGTGGGTGATCTCGTTTCCGGCGATCAGGATCTCGGTGGCGGTCTGGGCCAGCTCCGCCATCGGCTGGTGAATGGTGGTGAGCGGCGGCCATACCGTGCGGGCCAGGGTCGTATCGTCGAAGCCGGTCACCGACAGCTGCGCCGGAATCTCGATCCCGCGGGTATGCGCTTCGGCCAGGACTCCGGCGGCCATGTCGTCGTTCGACGCGAAGATAGCGGTCGGCACTTCGGGCAGGTCGAGCAGGTACTGCGCCGCCCGCACGCCGCTTTCGAAATCGAACTCGCCTTCGAAGACGAGCGAAGGTTCGAACTGGATGCCGACCCGGTCAAGTGCCCGGCGATAGCCGAAGAGGCGATCTTCGGACGCCATGTGGCTTTGGTGTCCCTTTATGAAACCGATACGGCGATGGCCCTGGTTGATCAGGTAGGTCGTCATGTCATCTGCGGCCTGCGTGTCATCCATGAACACCGAGCTGGTGAGCGCATGGTTGGTACCCGGCGAGATCCGCACGAAAGGCAGGTCGAGCGCCTCGAGTGCGCGCAGCACCGGTTCGCAGTCGGTGACTGGCGAGGACAGGATGATCCCGTCGACATGCGTCTCGGTCACAAGACCGCGCACCTGTTCGCCAACGGTCGGATCGGTCACGTCGACCGGCTGGGCAAGCAGGCGGATGTTGTGCTGCTTGCACTGTTCCCAGCATCCGGTCTGGATCTGGAACATGTAGAAAGGGCTGTGGTTGTCGTAGATCAGGGCGATCTGGTTGGATTTCGATCCGGACAGGATGCGGGCGGCAACGCTCGGGCGAAAATCGAGCTTCTGCATGGCCTCCTCGACCCGCGCACGCGTATCCGCGCTGACGTAGGGATGCCCGTTGAGCACGCGGCTGACCGTCTTCACCGCCACACCGGCCATGGCTGCCACGTCCCTGATATTCGCCCGCTCACTCATCCCCGCAACACCCCTTCCAGTCCGGCAAACAGCTGCGCGAAGGCACTGTCCGGCCGATAGAACACAGGCGGCTGCCCTATCGGAGCGGGAACCTCGGCAACTCCGGGTGCGTAAACCTTGCCCGTCCAGCAATGTCTCCAGACACCGCTGCCCGGCAGGATCACCCGGCGCGCCTCGGCTCCCTCTTCGATGACGGGTGCCACGACCATGTCGGCACCGTAGAGGAACTGATCCTGCACCGTAAACAATGCAGGTTCATCGGGATAATGCAGGAACAATGGCCTCTGGGCAGGAAGACCCGCCCCTTGCGCCTCGTGGCACAAGTGGCGGACGTAGGGTGCCAGATGCGCGTGGACCCGGCTCCAGCGCGCAAAGCAATCCAGCAATTCAGATGAGGAATCGAACTGGAGGTTGTCATCGGGGCGATTGCCCTCGTGGCTGCGCATGACCGGCGCAAAGGCCGACAGCTCGCACCAACGCTGCATCAGCTCGACGCTGCGGACATTGCCGTGGAGCGATGTGTAGCCGCCACAATCGGAGTGGCTGTAGGCATTGCCGACCAGCCCCGAAGAAAGCGCGGCAGTCACGACCGTCCCGATGCCGTCATGGCGCGTGAAATCGACGCACTGGTCTCCGGCCCACAACAGCGGACAATAGGCTTGCACCCCGGAAAAGCCGGCCCGCATGAAGAAGAGCGCATCGCCTGTCCTACCGCGCGAAGCCAAGGCTTTCGCATTGACCTGCGCCCACAGGACCGGCCAGCGATTATGGGCTTCCATGGCGTCGGATCCGTCGGCGAGGCGCAGATCGGTCGGCAGGTACTCGCCGAAATCCGCCATCCATCCGGAAATTCCGATATCCAGCATTTCGCGCCCAAGGATACGTTCGGCGAACCAGTCGCGCGTTTCTTCCCGGGTGAAATCGAGGACACCGCAGTCGAACTCGCCGAAGTCGACGAGATAGACCTCGTCACTGTCCTGACGCAGGCAGAAGTGACCGCCTGCCAGGGCTTCCTCATAGAGCGTCCCGTCGACCGCCAGGTAAGGATTGGCATAAGCGAGGAAACGAATGCCCCGCTTGGCAAGCGTCGCGATGGACGCCGTGAGATCGGGATATCGGGCCTCACTGCGCTCAGACCCGACCCAGTCCCAGAACAGGCGGCGCCCGAAGCTTGTCTCGCGAATGCCGGCCCAGTCCTCGCACCACAGGCCTGACACGGCCGCGCCGGCATCGATGAAGCGTTCCAGCCGTTCAAAACTGCTCGCACCTGACTTGAGGCCGACAATCGCGCCGCCGATGGCCCATTCGGGCAAGGCCGGCTGGCGGCCGAACCTCGCCGATAGTGCCGAAACCAGCTCCAGGGGCCCGCTGGAGGCAAACAGTTCGAAGCGGGCGCATCCGCTCCACACCTCGACGCGGTGCGCGGCGGGGTCCGAGAAATCGAGCACGCTGTAGCAGGAAGCATCGAGATGCACGGCAAGCCACCGAGAGGTAAGGAAGGTGGGTTGCGGGTAATTGGTATTCCAATAGTCTCCGCCGGCCATCCCCTGCTCATCCATGATGCGGGTCAGTTCGGTTGTCTTGTCGCGCCCCACGCCCGGTTCGCTGGTCCACATCGGAAAGCTGCGACCGTTGAGCGCCAGATAGCTCATCTGCTCGCCGCCGCCCCAGACCACCTCTTCAGGTTCGGCATGGAACCTGACGGTAATGCGATCATACCCGGGGAGCAGCACATCGAACTGCAAACGCGTCCCATCGATGCGCAGCACCGCGCAGGGCGAACCGGCGTCAAGGAACTCGATACCTCCATCGGCCCTGCGCCACTTTGCAGGAATTATGCGACCCGATGGCTCGTCGGAAATCGAGAAGTTGCCTCGATACATCTCCACACAGGACTTGCCGCGCGCAATGTCCAACGCTGGACATGATTCTCTGTGACGCAGGACCACGCGCCCCCGATACTCGAGGTCGAAACCGTCTCCAGCGTCCAGAATACGCACTTCCAATGCATTTCCTCTCTAATGTCGCCCTGCCCAATGCGGCACTTTGTGTGCTTCTGCATTTGCGTATGACACCGCTTGACATACCGAGGACACGCTGGCAATGCAAGCATCAATGAAGGCCCGTTTCCGACAGGCTCCGCAAGGGAGCACGGAAGCGAATGAAAACCAAGTCGAGCCCGTATTGGGAGGGGAGTTACTATGAACGTTTCCAGGCACAAGTTCGCGTGGGCGCTGGCCGCTTCCACAAGCGCGATGGCGCTGCTTTCACCCGCTCTTGCCTCTGCACAGGAAGTCGAGGAAATCATCGTCACGGCGCAGAAGGTGAAGGAGAACGCGCAGTCCGTTCCCATTGCCATTTCCGCGGTATCGGGCGACCGGCTCGAGCAGACCGGGGCCACCAGCCTTGAAAACATTACGCGAATCGTTCCCTCTGTCACTTTCCGCAAGGGTACGACGAGCGCCAACAGCGCCATCGTCATGCGCGGTGTCGGCACGATCACCTTCTCCATCGCCGCAGAACCGAGTGTCTCCACCGTCGTCGACGGCGTGGTCCTGAGCCGTTCGGGCCAGGCCTTCATGGACCTCGTCGATGCCGACCGCCTCGAAGTCCTTCGCGGCCCGCAAGGCACGCTGTTCGGCAAGAATGCGTCGGCCGGCCTCGTCAACATCGTCTCCAAGGGCGGTACCGACACGCTCCAGGCCGAAGCCAAGGCCGAATGGTACGAAGGCGACGAATACCGCCTGCGCTCGTCCGTTTCCGGTCCGCTCGGCCAGGACTGGAGCGCACGCGTCACCGGATTCTATGGCACCTACGACGGCAACATCACCAATGTCTACGGCGGCAAGAACAAGAAGGTAAACGGGTACGAGCACTGGGGCGCTCGCGGCATCGTCGACTATTCCGGTTCGATTGCCCGCCTGCGCTTCATTGCCGACTACTTCCATGCCGACGATGACTGCTGCGCCGACGTAACCGGCGCCAGCCGCGGTCCGGTGCTCGACGCAGAACTGGGCCTGCCCGGCGGTGTCGCACTGGGCGAAGACCAGCGCTACGTAAACCACAATCTGGTAACCCGCACGCGTGACAAGCAGTACAGCTTCACCGCATCGGGTGACATCGATCTGTCCGATACGCATACGCTGAGCTTCGTGACCGGCTACCGCAACTGGTGGAACGAGGAGATCCGCGAGGGCGACTTCCTGCCCCGCGCCATCGTCGGCACTGCCCAGCTTCACGACAATGGCGTGGTCAAGACCCAGCAGATGTCCTTCGAGGCGCGCATCGCTTCGGACCAGTCGCGCCCGTTCTACTACCAGGTCGGTGGTTTCCTCTGGCATTCAGACAACAAGCAGGATTTCACCCGCCGCGACATCACGTGCGCCAGTTCGACCTTGCCGGTCGATCCCATCACCGGCGGGCAGCCGTGCAACCTCGACGACACCGTCAATACCCTCTTCCCGACCGCAAGTTCAGCCAGCGACGTCAACTCGTCGAACTATGCCGTATTCGGGCAGGCAACCTATCGCCTGAGTGACATGTTCGCGATTACCGGCGGCCTGCGCTACACTTGGGACGAGCTCAGCTTCACCCATATTCGCGCACCCGGCGTGAACGCGACGACGGGCCTTCCGGCAACCGGACCCGGCGTTTCGGGCAACCCGGCAGGCGGCACGATTGCAAGCGGCGGTAACGGCACCAACGTCTCCAGCGGATCGAGCTCCAACAGCAACCTCTCCGGCAAGGCCGTCGTGCAGTTCACCCCGAGCCGCGACATCATGCTCTACGGCAGCTACACGCGCGGCTACAAGGGCCCGGCCTTCAACGTCTTCTTCAACCACACCGCACCGACCAATGCCGTGCCGATCGACGAAGAGACTTCCGATGCCTTCGAGGTCGGTCTCAAGTCGCAATTCCTGAACAACAAGGTCCAGCTCAACCTTGCCGGGTTCACCGTTCAGTACGACGGCTTCCAGGCCAACAACTTCGTGCTGCTGAACGGCGCAGTGGTCACCAACCTGACCAATGCCGGCACAGTCAAGAGCCAGGGCTTCGAGGCAGACTTCACGGCCGTTCCTGTCACCGGCCTGACGCTGCGCGCCAGCGCCGCCTATGCCGATGCCAAGGTCAAGCGCTTCAACCCGAACCCGCTGACCAATGCCCCCGACGCGCGCGACGGCACGCGGCTGCCGCTGGCGCCCAAGTTCACCTATACCCTGGGTGCGGATTACGAGCGTCCCGTCGGCAACATGGTCGTCTACTTGAATACCGACTATCGCCATGTCTCGAAGCAGTATTCGGACCTCGGCGAATCCGGACCGATTGACGCCTACGGTCAGTGGAATGCCTCGCTCGGCCTGTCCGATGCCGATGACAAGTACCGCCTGACGTTCTACCTCCGCAATATCACGGATGAAAGCTACGTCCTGCTGAACGTTTCCGATGGTCAGCGCCTGCAGATCCCGCGCGATGCTGACCGCTATTTCGGCGTCAGCCTGCGAGCGCGCATGTAACCCAACCTGCCGGTTCTCCCCCGGTGCCCCCTCGCGCAGCGGCGAGGGGGCATTTTCTTTGCGCCGACTGATTTCCTCGCGATATCCTGCGCCGCGAGCCGAATGCGATCTTGCCAACTCGGGACTGACTTTCCGGGCTTGCAGGTCATCGAACTTGCGCAAGTCATTGCCAGTTGCAAATCTTGTCCTGTATGACCGGAACCGAAATCAACCGCGACGAGGTGTCGATCCGCGCATGACGCCAGCGACTTATTCCGCCATACGCAGGGAATTGGCTGAGGATCCACGCGCGGCTCTTCGTAACTGCGAGCAATTACTGGCCCGAAATTCGGATGACGCGGAAGCCCATCGCCTCGCCGCCCGCGCCTTGCGCGCCCTGGGCAGTGAGGAGCGCGCCAGCGCCGAAGAGCTTGCTGCAATCGATGCCTCCACGCTTGACCCGGCCCTGATTCAGGCCGGCCATGCGATGGTTCACAACAGGCTTGAGCAGGCCGAACCTCTTCTCCGGGGCCGCCTGCGGGAAAACCCGTTCGACGTCGCCGCGATCCGGATGCTGGCTGAAGTTGCCGGTCGGATCGGCCGCTATCAGGATGCGGAAAGGCTTTTGCGCCGGGCGCTTGAGCTCGCCCCAGCCTTCGTTGCTGCTCGCACCAATCTGGCTATGGCCCTTTATCGCCAGAACAAGACAGTCGAGGCCCTTGCCGAACTGGACCGCCTGACCGATGACGGTCCGGGCAACGGCGTCCTGCGTGCAGCCGTGGTTGCACGGCTTGGTGAATTCGCCGAAGCGATCAGCCTATACGAAAGCGTTCTGGCACGCGCCGGCAGCGAACGTCAGCCGCGGATCTGGACAAGCTATGGCCACGCGCTCAAGACCGTGGGTCGTCAGGCCGACGCTGTGGCCGCCTATCGACGCGCGCTGGAACTGCGCCCGGCCTATGGCGAAGCCTGGTGGTCGATCGCCAATCTCAAGACGGTGCGCCTGGAAGAGGCTGACATCCCCTCGATCCAGGGTGCTCTTGCCGAGCCTTCAGCCAGCACGGAGGATCGCTATCATCTCCATTTCGCTCTCGCCAAGGCGCTTGAGGACGGCGGCCGGCCGGAACAAGGCTTCGAACATTACCTGAAGGCCAATGCCCTGCGCCGCGAGCAGCTTCCCTATCGCGCCCAGCGCACTTCGAGCGCGGTGGATCGCACCATAGCCCTTTTCGATAGCCCGTTCCTCGCCGCGCGAGAAGGACAGGGTTGCCATCAACCCGATCCGGTATTCGTCCTGGGCATGCCCCGCGCCGGTTCAACGCTGATCGAACAGATCCTATCCAGCCACTCCATGGTCGAAGGCACGATGGAACTGCCGGACATTCTCTCTCTGGTATCGCAGCTGGGGAAGGAGGGAAGCTATCCGCAAGTCATTGCTGCGCTCACCCCCGACCGGCTGCGCGAACTGGGCGAAACCTATCTCGAGCGCACGCAAATCCATCGCCGCGAAGGCAAGGCGCTGTTCATCGACAAGACACCGAACAACTGGCTCCACGCCGGACTGATCCACCTCATCCTGCCCAATGCGCGTATAGTCGATGCCCGGCGTCATCCGCTGGACTGCGGTTATTCGAACTTTCGTCAGCACTACGCCAGCGGCCAGGCCTTCTCTTACGACCTTGCAGACATCGGCCACTACTACGCCGATTACGTCCGGTTGATGCGTCATTTCGATGCCGTAATGCCCGGTCGTATCGTACGCGTCATCCACGAGGACCTGCTGGACGACCCGGAGGAAGCGACCCGCAGCCTGCTCGACGCGCTGAATCTGCCCTTCGAAGAAGCCTGCCTGCGCTTTTTCGAAAACGACCGTGCCGTGCGCACCGCAAGTTCCGAGCAGGTTCGCCGCCCCATCAATCGCGACGGGGCCGGCTTGTGGCGTGCCGTCGAGACGGGCCTGCATCCGCTACGTGATGCCTTGGGCCCCATTCTCGAGGACTACCGGGTCTGAAAAGATAGCGTCGGAACTGTGGCGCGAGGGACACGCCAAGTTCAAAAAGCAACACAAGAGGTAACGCACTGCAAAAATTCGCTTTGCGAATAGTCGCGCATGACAAATCATGCCGCAACAACTCAGGGGGTTTCCGCATGCTTCGAGGAATCCGCAAGGGCCGGCTTGCCTTTACTCTGCTTTCAACGACCTCTCTCATCGCGCCCGTCGCCGCACATGCCCAGCAGGCTGGCGATGAATACAGCGGTGAAATCATCGTCACGGCGCAGCGCAGGGAAGAAAGCCTCCAGAAAGTTCCGCTGAGCATCAATGTCCTGGGTTCGGAAAGCCTGGAGAACGCGAATGTCGCCTCGTTCGACGATTACGCGAAGATCCTGCCTAGCGTGAGTTTCCAGTCGTTCGGGCCTAGCCAGTCGCAGATTTTCTTCCGCGGCGTATCTTCGGGCGGTGACGGCCTGCATATCGGCCCCCTGCCGACCAGCTCGATGTATATTGACGACGTTCCGGTCACGACAATCGGGGGAACGGTAGACTTCCATGTCTATGACGTTGCCCGGATCGAGGCTCTCGCCGGGCCGCAGGGCACGCTTTTCGGGGCTTCCTCGCTTTCAGGCGTGCTTCGGATCATTACCAACAAACCCGATCCGGGCAAGACGTCCGGCTCGATCGACCTCCAGGCCAACAAATGGGGCAAAGGCGATTTCGGCGGCTCGGTCGAAGGCTACGTCAACCTGCCGCTCAACGACATGATGGCCCTGCGTGTCAGCGCCTTCTACGAAAAACAGGGCGGCTACATCGACAACAAGCCCGGTACGCGCACATTCTATCTGGACGACAATGACCCGACGACCAGTGTCACCGTCACCAACGATGCGCTGGTGGAGGATGACTTCAACGATGTCGAAACTGCCGGCGGCCGCGCTGCGCTCGGTATCGAACTCGACGATTCCTGGACGGTTACACCTTCCTTCATGTACCAGCACCAGGTAGCCCACGGCAGTTTCCTGTGGGGGCCGGTTCGCGATGTACAGGCCAACGCCAACCGCCCGGCAGTGTCAGCCAAGCCTTACCTGACGGTCACCTCCTATCTGCCCGGCTACAACAAGGACGAATGGTGGCAGGCGGCGCTTACTGTCCAGGGGAAGCTTTCCGACTGGGACATCACCTATGTCGGCGGCTATTTCGAGCGTACCGTCGATAATCGGCCCGATTATTCCTATTACAGTGTGGCTTACGATAGCTACACGTACGAGTATGACGGCGTCACCTATTTCAGCGATGCAACCAAGTTCATCGGGCCCGATGGACAGTTCCTCGACCCGACCCAGAACGCCATCCTGAAGGACAAGTACACCAAGTTCACGCAGGAGCTGCGGGTCAGTTCACCATCGGACAAGCCCTTCCGGCTGACGGCCGGAATGTTCCTGCAGATCCAGACCGACAAGGTCTTTGCCGACTACGATATCCAGGGTCTGGGCACGGCGGTAGATCCCTACTGGGTTGTGCCATTCCCCAATTCCGACACGGCCTTTCGCACCCGCATCAACCGCAAGGACCGCGATTATGCGATGTTCGCCCAGGCGGAGTACGATATCGTCCCCTCGGTCACGGTCATTGGCGGCATTCGCGGCTTCATGGCCAAGAATACGATCTTCGGTTTCTCGGGCCTGAATTTCGGCAGCAGCGTGGATCCGTCGATCTGCTTCCCGACCGACATACCCGATGTGCCCTGCCAGAGCGTCGACAAGAAGATCGACGAGTCCGGTGTCATCTGGAAGGGGGGCATCAAATGGCAGGCGACGCCGGACATCATGCTCTACGGCACGGTTTCGCGCGGTTATCGCCCGGGTGGCAACAACCGCAGGCCCGGAGTCCGGCCTTTCAAGTCCGACACCCTCGACAATTACGAGATCGGATGGAAAACCCGCTTCGGTCCTGCGGTGTTCAATGGCGCGGTCTTCTACGAGAAATGGAAGAACCTGCAGTTCGGCCTGGTCCCGTTCGGTCAAAACGGCGTCACCAACACCTACAATGCCGGCGATGCGCGCATTTACGGCATAGAGGGCGATCTCTCGGTTCGCTTCGGCGGCCTTTCGCTCTCCACCGGGGCCACTTATGTCGATGCACAACTTTCACGTGGCTTCTGCTATCTAGACGCGACCAACAATCCAGACTGCTCACTCGGCGAATCCACGCCTTCGGGCACCCGCCTGCCGATCATGCCCAAGTTCAAGGGTAACGCGACTGCGCGGTATGAAGCCCCCGTCGGTGCGGGGACGGCATTCATTCAGGCGACCGTCAGTCACCAGGGCGGGACTCGGTCTTTCCTGACCGACAGCGATTTTGCCGCAGTGGGCCCGACGAAAGGCTTCACAACCGCAGATTTCTCGATCGGGATGAACTGGGACCGGTATCGCGTGGAAGGCTTCATCCAGAATGCCTTCTCCAGCCACGGCATTCTGTCGCTCAACACGGTCTGCGCGCCGCAGCTCTGTGGCGAATACGCAATGGCCTATCCCACCAAGCCACAGTTCTTCGGAATCAAGGTGGGCTACGACTACTGAATGCGCGCCGGTCTGGTACGGATTGCCTGACCGGCGGTAACCTTGGGCTCAAGTTCGCATCTCCGGCACCTGAGGTCATGCGTCCAATGGGATATTTCTTCCATTATATGAGCATCTTGAGTGCAATGCCCGACTACTTAGCCGACACTAAAAAATCCTTTAACGAATCTTGCTAGATCCGGCGACAATGGTCGCAAATCTATGTGAAGGAAAAAAGGACTGGCAGTGCTGTGTCGACAGCGCTCTTGTTGCTGCGCTTGCTTATGCCCT
This sequence comes from Novosphingobium pentaromativorans US6-1, assembly GCF_000767465.1. Lineage (NCBI taxonomy): Bacteria > Pseudomonadati > Pseudomonadota > Alphaproteobacteria > Sphingomonadales > Sphingomonadaceae > Novosphingobium > Novosphingobium pentaromativorans. The sequence goes on along the minus strand of NZ_CP009292.1, from coordinate 216,507 downwards.
GCTCGCGTGGACGACGATCTACGTCACTTCGGATCTTCACGCCCATGCGACCATGTGGCCTGCAGACGCGGTCATTCTTGCGCTTCTCCTCAAGCATCCCGCTCGTCACTGGCCCTATATCCTGATCGCCGGTTGGTGCGGCAACCTGATCGCGAATGTGCTCACGCGTGAATGGACGCCGGGGCTGCTTCTGTACGGCGCCATCAACATGGGCCAGACTTGGCTTGCTTGCCGGTTGTTGCTGAAAATCGGCAAGGGCGGTGCGCTTCTTGGAAACGCCCGCACGGTGCTGGGCTTCGTCGTATGCTGCGGCCTGATTGCGCCGCTCGTGGGCGCCTGCGCAGGAACGCTGCTCACGGCGATCAATTATGGCGAAGCGTTCGGTCCCTCCTTCATGCGCTGGTTCCTGAGCAATGCGCTCGGCTACATCGTCCTGACGCCGTTCCTCACCGCCCTGTTCGACGGCAGCTACTGGCACAGCATTCGATCGCGCGGCCCGGCCGAGAAGATCGAAGCCCTGGGACTGCTTGGAGCTCACGCCCTGCTGGCGCTCTTCGTCTTTACGCAGGGCAACATGCCATTGCTGTTCCTGCTGACATCGTCGCTGCTGATCCTCGCCTTCCGTCTCGGCAACCCATCGGTAATGGCCGGAGTGATCGTCATTGCCATCATCGGCGCCACCGCGACCGTACGCGGCATCGGCCCGATCACGATCATGCCTTACGGCAAGGAAGCGCAGGAATTCTATTTCCAGTTCTACCTCGTCATGCTGCTTGCCACATCCCTGCCGGTGGCTACGATCGTGTCAGCGCGCAAGACCGCCTCGCAAGGCCTGGTCGAGCGCGACGAAGCTCTGCGGCTGATGATGGTTCATGCGCCGGGCGGAGTCCTCGCCTTCGACGGGGACGGCATATGCAAGTGGGCCCAGGGCTCGCTCAGGAAATATCTTGGGGTTGACCCTGATCAGGTCATTGGCCGGTCGATGGACGTCGTTTCGCCCCAGGCCAAGGATCTCGCGCTGAAACTGCGCGCAGCGAGCAGGGGCGACTGCGCCCCACCCAGCACTTTCGAGTTTACGCCGATGATGCGGCCCGAGCTTGTCCTTGAAGGATCCATAGGCCTGCTCCGGCCCGGCAGCGCAGTCAGCGGAACCGTCATTACCTTGCGCGATGTGACGGTGCGCAAGGACAGCGACGTTTCCCTCGCATCGAAAGCCTTCAAGGACGATCTTACCGGACTGCCCAATCGTCAGGCCTTGCGCGTGGAACTGGAAGCTGTTGCCAACTGCGCAACCGGCCCGGTCTCTCTTGCGATCGTCGATGTCGATTCACTGAGGGCCATCAACGAATCGCATGGACACAGCGTAGGCGACATCGTCCTGCGAGAAATCTCGCAGCGCATCAAGACGAGCATGCGCGGGGACGATATCGTCGCACGCATCGGCGGCGACGAGTTCGCCATTCTCCTGCACTGCGACGTGGCGACCGCGCAGAACGCGTGCCAGCGCATGGTCGAGCATGTCAGGCAAGCGCCCGCCTTCAGCCAGGATTCCGTACACATCCTGGCGACAGTCAGCTGCGGCATAGCCGAGTTTCACGCGGCTGACTTGCCGGACCGGGTCTTCCACAATGCGGATATCGCGCTGCACGAAGTGAAGCGCTTCGGCCGCAATGGCGTGAGGGCCGCGGCCTGACTCTCCCCCGAAGAAGGGAGATTCAGGGCGCTGGCCTGCTCAATCCTCCAACTGGAGATCCGGCACGATCAGATGAATGAAGGCCAGGGCGCACAAGTACGCCACGCTGCAGATAGCGAAGATCGGCCCGTAACCCAGGCCGCTATCCAGCGACCAGCCGGCGAACTCGATCATCGCCGTTCCTGAAAGGTTGCCTGCCACCGCGCCCACGGCAATGACGCTTGCCATGCGTGCCGAGGGCACAATGTCGGCAGCCATGCCAAAGATGTTCGTCGAAAATCCCTGGTGCGCGAACAGGCCGAAACCGATGAACACGGCAGCGAGCCAGGGATTGTCGGTCTGCAGGGCGAACAGCATGATCAGCACGGTCACTGCAAAGAACAGCATCGACATCTTGCGGGCGCGATTGACCGAATAACCGCGGCCAAGAAGGATCGGATAGAGTCCACCGGACGTGATCGCGCCAAGTGCCGCAAGTAGAAAGATGATCGCGATGGGCCAGCCGAGGTCGGCCTGGTCCATCCCGAAGGCCCGGTTGAAGAAGTCGGGCATCCAGAACAGCACGAACCACCAGACACAGTCTGTGAAGGCCTTGGCGCCGGCCACTGCCCAGGTTCTGCGGTCACTCAGCATCTCCCCCCACCTGACGGGAGCGCGCTCGGCTACGTGATGGAGCGGCTTGATACCGCGCATGGTCGGCCACCAGAATGCCAGCCAGATGAAGCCGAGACTTCCGGTCACGATGAAGGCCGCCTTCCAGCCGAAGGCGATGGCAAAGGGCGGGATCAGCAAAGGCGTGATGATGGCGCCAATGTTGGGCGCGGTATTGATCAGGCCGATGGCGACGTTTCTCTGCCTTGCGGGCAGATAGATCGACGCGGCCTTAAGCCCAGCCGGGGTGCTGACCGATTCGCCAACGGCCAGAACCACGCGTGCGGCGACGAACTGCTGGACGCTCGCAGCAAGAGCATGGGCCATGCCTGCCGCGCTCCAGACCGCGATGGCGATGCCGTAGGCAAGGCGGACGCCGAGTCTGTCGACAAACCAGCCCACGCCCAACAGGGCCGCCGCCGCCGCGATCTGGAAGGTGGCACCCAGGTGGGCATAGTCTGTGTCTGTCCAACCGAATTCGGCTTCGAGCGTCGGCTTGAGCAGGGCAAGTACCTGCCTGTCGACGTAGTTGAGGGCATTGCCCACGAAAAGGAGCACGACCAACAGGACGACGATCCTGCTCGCCACCTTTTCGCGCATCATCTCCTCTTGCGATACCACCAGCATTCTCCCGGTCCCCGGCACTTCCAGCCGATTTGTTGTTGCAGCTTAGCGCCGGCGCCTGATAAGGAAAGCAAAATATGACACCGTTAGACATATGGGATAGGAGAGAGGAATGAGAGGTGTGGACTGGCAGGCTTCACCCCATGCTGGCGACCTGTTCGGAGAACTGCAACTCGGCGATGATGCCCCGCCGCCGGGCAAGCGTGCGCCCTCGCACCTCATCCCCGGACTGCTTGCCTGCTCTGCCGCGGCCGGTGCTGCCGCCTGGCTTTCGGACCATTATGGATTCCCGATCATTCTCATGGGCCTGCTGATCGGACTGGCCCTCAATTTCATCTCGCGCGATCAGGATACGCACGCCGGTCTCGACTTTGCCTCGCGCACCTGCCTGCGGCTGGGGATCGTCGTACTCGGCCTGCAGATTACATTCGTCCAGATCGAGGCGCTCGGCATTCAGCCCTTCGCCGCGTTGCTCGTGATCATGGCCATCGCCTTCAGTGCGGGCCTGGCAGGCGCGCGCATTTCCCGTCAGTCTCGGTATGCCGGCATACTGGCAGGCGGCGCCACGGCCATTTGCGGCGCCAGCGCGGCTCTCGCGCTCTACGGGGTGATTGGCAAGGAAAGGCTGAGCCAGGCCCAGTTCGCGCTCACCCTTGTGGGCGTATCGCTGGCCAGTGCCATTGCCATGTCGATCTATCCGGCACTGGCCGGACAAATGGGATTCGACGACAAGCAGGCCGGCTTCCTGATCGGGGCGTCCATTCACGACGTCGCTCAAGCGATCGGCGGTGGCTATGCCTACTCAGACGTGGCCGGATCCTATGCTACGATCGTCAAACTTGCACGAGTTGCCTTGCTTGCACCTATCGTCATGCTCGTAAGCCTCTGGCTGGGGCCCAGCTCCGGACAGGAAAGCCGCCCGGCCTGGCGTCGCTTCAGCCCTCCGTGGTTCATCACTGCCTTCATCGCCGTCGTTGCCCTCAACAGTCTCGTCGCACTGCCCGAGGCGGCAAAGACTGCGGCACTGTCCGGATCAAAGGCCCTGCTGCTTCTTGCCGTAACGGCTACGGCGATGCGATCGCGCATGGACCTGCTGATCGAGCTGGGCTGGCGATCGCTGACACCGGTGATCGTCGCCACTTTGGCGAGCTTTCTGGCGGCGCTGGCCTTTGTCAGCCTGAGCATCGGCAGCTGAAATATTCGACCCGGCCATAGGAGGAGCACAAGGTCAGGCAAGAAGGGTGTCACAAAGCAAAGTGCACTGGATAAAAGCAGAATCGTGGCCAACCGTCCTCCGATCTGGCGGGAACCCCTTGGTCTTCGAAATGTATTCATCGCAGCTATCACTCCAAAGCCGCGACCCGCCCCGCCTCCGCCACCGCGTGTCCCCGGCCGGATTGACGTTCCGGCTTTTCGTCCAAATTTTCCGAGTGCAGCTCACAGCCAAAGGAAGAGCGACATGAAGTTCAGCACTCGATACACAATTGGCGCAGCCATCGGCGCCATGGCATTGACGGCAGGTTATGCGCAGGCAGAAGTGCCCGGCGCCGGTGATGCGCAAGCGCAGATGGCAGGGCCGCCCGCTCCGGCACAGCAACCATCAACCACTGCGCAGGCGCCAACCGACGCGCCGGCCCCTGCCCAGAACTCCGCGACTTTCAGCGACACCGAGCTTGCGCAGTTTGCCGAAGCCGCCAAGGCCGTGCAGGAGATCCAGGCCGACGCCAGCATAGCCGCGTCGGACAAGCAGACCAAGGCAGCCGCGGCGGTCCAGGAAAAGGGCCTGACCCCGCAGAAGTTCAACGAAATCGCGATGGCCACACAGTCCGATCCGGCCTTGATGCAGCGCATTCAGGCTGCCGCGGCCAAGGCCCCGGGTTCAGGCACGCCTTGAAGCAGAACCTGAGCTTGCGAGGTTCGAAAGGCTTTTCATAAGCCGTAGAGGGCATGGTGCCCCCATCGAAACTCGAATGTACAAATCACTGGTTTCGCGATCGTCCTGATCGGGATCGGGGCGCATTTCGCCCACGATCTCGATCAGAGGCGCGCACCCTTGGGCAAGGCTCCTCTTGAAAGCGTGCGAGCACAAGGGGACTATTGATGGATTGAGCCCATGGAGCCGGGAAGACCCACGTAGTCTTCTTGCTTGGTGCGAAAGTCTTGCTGGATCAGCTCAAAGATATCGGCCACGCGCTGGCGCGAATCGGGGCATGCCGACGACAAATTTGCCTTCTTCGACCAGAATCAGGATCACCAACCCGAAACGACAGGCGGATTCACCCGAGCCTTTTTCCGAGAAGCGCCCCGCCGCGCCCTGATGATGCGTCGACGCATCTACGCCGAGCGACCCTGCGCTCTCGGACGGTTTACGCCTTGTCGCGAATGATGTTGCCGCGATCAATTTTCTACGTGATTGTTATTCAGTCATAAAGCTGCCTGCCCGGACGATCCGATGCCGCGCGCCGACAGCGATTTCGCGTGGCGCAAAAGGCAGCGACAAGACCCACTTAACTTTCGACAGCTCACTAAACGCTACAACCGATATACTGAAGCGTAAATCCTGAACGAGGTGTCAACTTCGCCGTATCATATTTCTGAACTGTAATAGTTGTTGCAATGCATCAAGATTAATTCATAATAGGTTCGATAGTGACCTTGCACGCGCTCTGGCGGGCAAGATCAGTTGGCGGGGGCCAGCAACGACAGTTTTGACGAGGTGACCCTCCTCGAACCATGGTTGCCGGTGGGTAGTCGTGTTTTGAGGAACGTGGAGCGGGTTCGTGAAGGGGTCCCTTCTTCTCGAACCCGCTTCATTATCTGCTCGGTCCGCTTGGCTAGCGCACATTCAGGCCCAGTTCGCCAAGTAGCTGTCCTGCCTGCTCGCGCGAGATCGTCGCGCCGCGAAACTGGCTGGCATCGACCAGACGCACACCTCCCAGATCGGCACCGCGCAAGTCTGCCCCATCGAAGCGCGCGCCGTCCATGCCCGCTTCGCGCAGGCTGCATTCGATGAAATGCGCCTGCCGGAAATCGCATTTGCGCAAATCAGCCTGGGAGAAATCGATCCGGTTGAGATTTGACCTGCGAAACGAGTGACCGGCCAGGTTGGCGTTTACCAGGAGGGTTTCGTCGAAGGCGACATCCATGCCGCGCAGGTCAGTCAGGTCCGCACCGGTAAGCTTGCATCGCTCGATCCTCGCGCCCTGCAAGTTCGCGCGCTTGAAGGTGGCGTTGTTGAAATCGCAGGCGACGAGGCGCGCATCGCTCAGGTCGCTGGCAAGGAAATTGGCAAAAGCCCCTCGGCACGATTGCCAGACGGCACCTTCCAGATTGGCACGTGTCACGTCTGCGTGGCGCAGATTGCAACGCTCGAAAGTCCATCCCGCCATGTCGAGCCCGGAAAGATCGACTTCCTCAAAGGAGCAATCGACCAGCGTCTGCACCGCTCCCTGCATCCGCTCAAGGTCAGTCCGTGACAAGATCAGCTCGCGCAAGGCGCGATCGGAAAACAGATCATCCATGAACGCGTGTTAGACCGTGAGCCTTTCGCAGGCCAGACAGGTCCTGCCGGCTTTGACCGGATTTCCTTTCGCGGGGATCGATCCGGGAAAAGGCGGCAAACACAAGCGGGAGGCGCCGCTCGCCTTATATTCGAGGGCAAAGGCGCCTATCTTGTAGTCATGGACCGCATTCGCAGATCGATCGCCGGACAAGTCCATGCCCTCATCGGTTCCCGGTCGGGGGAGATCGACCGCGATCGCGTAGCCGGCGACCAAGGACTCTTCGGACCCTCCTCGGTGACATGGCGGGTTCACGGTGATTTCACGACGATGATGATCGGCGGGCTTTCCGCGCTCCTTCTGCAAATGCTTCACCCCCGGGTCCTTGCCGGTGTCTGGGACCACTCGAACTTCCGGGAAGACCCATTGGGGCGGCTGCGCCGCACGGCGCAATTCGTCTCCGGCACGACCTATGGTTCAACGCGTCAGGCCCTTGCGCTGATCGAGCAGATCAACGCCATCCACGACCGGGTTCGGGGGCATCTGCCCGACGGTACGCCTTATCATGCGCGCGATCCCGATCTGTTGACCTGGGTCCATGTTACCTCGGCGACCAGTTTCCTGCGTGCCTATGTGCGCTATCGCGATCCATTGCTGCCGTTTGCCGATCAGGACAAGTATCTGGCGGAAATGTCCGAGATCGCACATCGGCTTGGAGCTGAAAATGTCCCCACCAGCCTCAGGCAATGCGAACTCTATTTCGAAGCCACGCGCCCGCAACTGAAGGTCGACGGGCGAACGCGGGAGGTCGCTCATGCCCTGCTCTCGCCCCGCCCTTCCCGGCTTGGGCCCCGGCTGTTTCGCACCATGAGCAGCAAGGCCGCCATCGACCTGCTGCCCCACTGGGCCGCCCGCATGCATCGCCTGTCCGTGCAGGGACCCGAACGGCTTCTGGTGCGCAGCAGCGCTCAAGGCGCGCAAGTTCTCCTGCACTGGGCCCTGCGGGATCGCACTGCGCGCCGCGCCATGGAAGAGTCGACCGCAAGCTAGCGTCGAGAACGCCTGCGGGAGGCAATCGGCCTTCCCATTACCCCTTACGCGATCTCTTCCTCTGCGAATGCATCGATATCGCCGGGCTTGCGCAGCATCTTGTCCACTTCGCCGGCATGGACTTCCTCTGCATAGATCATCTTGCGCGCATATTCCTCCAGCGTGACGGACTTGCCGTCCACGACGTCGAGCAACTGCCGATAGAGTTTGAGCGCCTCGCCTTCAGCGGCGAGGGATTCGCGCAGGATCGCCCCGATATCGTGCTCGTGACTCTCCAATAGCGGACCGATGCGCAGGGATGGATGGCTGCCCAGCAGGGTCACCATTTCCCCCGCTTCCTGCGCGTGCAGCAGTGACTCATCGGCCTGGCTACGCAACCACGAAACAATCGGAATGCGCCCAAAGCCGAAGACGAGAAATGAATAGTGCGTGTAACGAACGACGCCCGCCAATTCCTGTTCGAGAATGCTGTTCAGCAACCCGACGACGCGCTCCTTGTCGATCTGTGGCATGGGAGTCTCCTTTCCGGTCAGATTCCCCGCTGGCCCTCGCCGACAAAATCTTCTCATGTCGGAAAAGCCCGGAATTGACCGTACCACACTTTGGTCCGCCGCGCAGTATGCAGTGCGAAACGATCCAGCGTAGCGACATGAAATATTCCTGCCGGCCTCGCCAAATCCTCCCCGCTCTGCCAAGGGCTGACCAAACCGGAGATAAAGACATGTCGGGCGACTCAGAGGACTACATCTACGACGAGGAAAGCGGCGAATGGCTGCCTGCCTCGGAACTGGCGGCGAAGCGCGCGGCGCAAGACCTTGTGGAAGTGCGCGATGCAGTCGGCAACCTGCTGGCCGATGGCGACGCAGTGACGCTGATCAAGGATCTCGACGTGAAAGGCGCCGGCCAGACCCTCAAGCGCGGTACGCTCATCCCCTCGATCCGGCTTACCGGCGATGCGCAGGAGATCGACTGCAAGTATCCCGGCATCAAGGGCCTGGTGCTGCGCGCCGAATTCGTGCGCAAACGCTGATCAAAGGTCCAAGGTCCCAGGTACATCGTCCGCCGCAAGAACCTTTGCCGAGCCTCGCCCACGGGCGTGATCGGCAAGGATTCCCAGGGTCGCCAGCGTCCCGCCTGTGAGCCCTGCCACGCTGAATGCCATGATGGCAGGCTCGGCGAGGTTCGCGAACTGTCTGGCGCAGATACCGATAGGTTCGAAAAACTTGCTCATGGGGGGCATCTCCTGTGGGTCGCACAGCTTATGCCGATGCGCGGATTTCAGGAGAATTCAGATAAAACCGGTCTTTTTGTTCAGGATTTTCGAATGCCTGGATTGTAACGAAGCTGCGCCGGGAGCCGATGGACGCGCCTAACCGGCGGCTCTCCCCTCAGACTCCTTCAACGGGGCCATCGCGACCCGATTGCGACCGCTTCTCTTGGCCTCGTACAAGGCTGCATCGGCGGCCTGAACCAAGCCATCGCGGTTACAGTGAGCCGGCGCGCAGGCAACCCCGGCCGATACGTTGATTTGTCCCAGGATCCTGTCCGCGTGCCGCAGGCGCAATGCAGCGATCGATGCCCTGACACCTTCGACCCGCCGCTCGGCTTCTTCGGGGCCGAGGCCGGGCATCAGGAGCAGGAACTCCTCGCCGCCATAGCGAAAGACATGGTCGTCGGAACGCACAGCGTCCTTGAGGGCCTTCCCGACCGCGCGCAGAACCGCATCGCCAGCGTCGTGTCCATATTCATCGTTGAAGCGCTTGAAGTGATCGATGTCGATCATGGCGCAGCTGATCGACAACTCGGGCTGGGCGCCTGCAACGTGGCTTTCAAGAGCCACCTCGAGCTTGCGCCGGTTCGAGAGGCTGGTCAGGGGATCCGCCATGGCCATGTCCTGCAAAGCGTCGCGCAGCCGCAGGTTGTCGAGGGCCAGTCCGACATTTTCAGCCAGGATATTCAGGTAGACATCGGAGACGGTTGCGGAAGCACCGCCGGCAGCAAACTCGAAATAGAGCAGGCCCAGTGTCCCGCGCCGCGCGACGAGCGGAAGACAGATCGTTTCGGCAACACCCTGTCCGGTCGGTTCGAGGTGATCGCAGGGCACGTCGATCACACTTCCCGCCGCCTTGTGCAGGCCGCCGCGCCGCAGGGCCCAGCACGCGCTGACCGGGAAACTTGACCGCGATTGCTGCGGCTCGAGCCACGAGCAGAACTCAACCATCTCGTCCCGCTCGGAATCGAGCAGGAACAGGCTCCCCGCCGCCGAGGGGACAATGCTGGGAATGAAGCGTTCGACGATGCCACGCAGATCGCCGATCGTGTCGCAGTTCTGCATGCGCTGGGTCATGCGCGAGAGCAGGTCACGCACGCTGCGGTCGGCATCGCGCTCCTGTTCGAGCCGTTGCCGTTCGATGCCGTTCTCGCGAAAGATCCGCAGAGCCTGCGCCATGTCGCCGATCTCGTCGATCTGGTCGTAAATCGGCGGTTCGGCGGCGTAGTCCTGGGCAGCGAGCCTCGTCACGACGTCGCTGAGCTTCACGACCGGATGAAGCACGCGGCGGCGGAATATGAAATAGAGAACGCACAGGAACAGCAGGCCGGTTATGCCCAGCATCACTTCCGATGTGGTCCGCCAGAGCCGCGAGGTGCGCACGGCTTCCTGCATTGCCGCCTCAGTTCGCTGGTCGATCCGGCTCTGAAACTTGACGACCCCGACCTGGATGCGCTCCAGCTCGCGCTCATACTCTGGCGAGAACAGGACGGCGATGGCCTGATCGCGTTTCCCTTCGCCGCGCACCTTGATGGCGGCATCCTGTTCGTCCAGCAGGGCGTCGGCCTGCCGAAACACCTGGCGCAGGTCGTACAGCTCCGCGCTGCTCGCGCCTGCATCGCGAATATGACGGGCGCGGTCCTCTACCTTCGCAAGTTCCTTGAGCTCATGTCGATAGGCGGTGAGGTCGGCCAAGCTGCCGCTGATCGCGTACTGGCGCGCAAGCCCGCTCAGAACCCCGACATCTTCGGCTACGAGCGACGTCGCATGATCGAGTTCGTAGCGCTGCTGTACGGCATCGCGCTCCTGCTTCTGGGCGGCCGATGCCATGAGCATGGTCGCGCCCGATGCAAGCGTGAGGGCAACGGTCGCGCCATATGCCCAGTTGGTGATGGTCGATAAGCGCATGATGCAGGCCTATAGACCACGTGAACTAGCCAATCGTTAAGGGCTTGATCAGGTGCTCTGACTTGCCCACGCGTCCGGACGTGTCCGTCCCCGCCCGGCTTCAGGCCGCGATCAGGACGCCCTTGTAGATGGGATCCTCCAACGCCCGCCCCGCGCCGTTCGCCACGCAAAGCAGCGGATTGTCCGCGACGGTCACGGGAAGTCCGGTTCCGCGCGAAAGAATCACGTCGAGGTGATCGAGCAGAGCGCCCCCGCCCGTCATGACGATCCCCTGGTCGACAATATCCGCCGCCAGTTCCGGCGCGGTATTCTCCAGCGCATTCAGAACAGTCTCGACGATCTGGTTGACCGATTCGGAGATCGCCTCGGCAATCTCCGCCTGACTGATCTCGATCTCCTTGGGCACGCCATTCACCAGGTCGCGCCCCTTGGTGCGGATCACCTGTCCGCAACCGTCCTCCGGCATGCGCGCGGTGCCGATCGCCAGCTTGATGCGCTCGGCGGTCACTTCGCCGATCATCAGGTTATGCTTGCGACGCACGGCAAGAGCGATCGCCTCGTCGAGCTTGTCTCCGCCGATGCGAACGGACGTGCTGTAGGCCGATCCGCGCAGGGAGAGGACGGCGACTTCGGTCGTCCCGCCCCCGATATCGACGACCATCGCGCCGACCGGCTCGGTCACTGGCATCCCCGCGCCGATTGCCGCCGCCATCGATTCCTCGATGAACCAGACTTTCGACGCGCCCGCCTGGCTTGCCGCATGTTGAATGGCGCGGCGCTCCACCGGCGTCGAACCGGAGGGCACGCAGATCGCGATTTCGGGCCGGCGCGGCAAGCGGCTCGGCCGATCGTGCGCCTTGTCGATGAAATGCTTGATCATCAGTTCAGCCACATCGATATCGGCGATCACGCCCCCGCGAAGGGGCCGGATCGTGGAAACATTATCAGGCGTCTTGCCCATCATCAGCTTCGCATCGCTGCCGATCGCCCGCACACGCGGAATGCCGCCCAGGGTCTCGAGCGCGACAACGGAGGGTTCGTTCAGGACGATGCCCCGGTCGCGGACGTACACGAGCGTGTTCACCGTTCCCAGATCGATCGCCATGTCGTGAGAAGAGAAATTGAATAAGCGCGATAATCGCATTCTGAAATCCGGACCCTAAAGGTGGCTTATTGCGGGTTGTCGATCCACGCTGCCTTGACCGGACGGCGCGTGTGAGGGGGCGGAGACGGCGTCAACCACCCGTGCGTTCGACTGCCAGTTGCATGCGATGGCTGGCCTCCATCCCGGTCCCATGGCCAGAAAACGGCGGCAGTTCGGGGCTCCTATCGGCCGGGCCGGGAATCGCCTAGGCTGCCAGCATGGATAACCTCTCGAAACCCTCGCATCACGCGAATCCGAAGTACAGGACCATGGGCGCACCGTTGGCATGACGCCCGTCTGCCGTTGCGCATGGGCCCAAGGCGATCCGGTGATGGAAGCCTATCACGATGCCGAATGGGGCGTGCCGGTCCGCGATCCTCGCCTCCTGTGGGAGATGCTTGTCCTGGAAGGCTTTCAGGCCGGACTGTCCTGGCGAACGATCCTGCACCGGCGCGACGGCTTTCGGCGCGCCTTTGACGGCTTCGATCCTGAAGTCATCGCGGCTTACGGCACGGACAAGGTCGAAGCCCTGATGCAGGACGAGGGCATCATCCGCGCCCGCGCCAAGATCGAAGCCACCATCGGCAATGCCAGGGCGTACTTGCGCATGCGCGAGGAAGGCCGGAACTTCGCGGAATTCATCTGGTCTTTCGTGGACGGAAAGACCCAGGTCAACGATGGCACTATCATACCGGCGAGCACCCATACCTCCGCCGCGCTGTCCAAGGCCCTCAAGGTTGAAGGCTTCAAGTTCGTCGGGCCAACGATTGCCTATGCGTTCATGCAGGCCGTCGGCATGGTCGACGATCACGAGCCCGGCTGCTTTCGTCGTGCCTGACGGGTATCGCAGCGCGCAAAGCAGTTGCCTGCTCTCCCATTGCGCTCGATCGGCGGGTCAATTGCCCTTTTCGTTGAACGATACGGCCGCGTTTGGATCGTCGGGTCCCTGACCGATGCCGCCTGTCATGGGCCCGACCACACACGTCTGCGGATTGAAAGGTCCAGACGCATACATTGTAACTTCAGCGCCATCGGGCCCGCTCGTGCGAAAGCGCAGCTGCGCCGACGCGGCCTTGCCATTGGCGGGCACGTCCGCGCGAAAATCGACGAAGTCGAATGATGAGGTGCCCGGTGGAAGTGCAGCGCTCACACGTTGGACAAGGGCGTTGAGGAAGGCCGCATCTTTGGCGCGGCAGATGTCAGCGGGGCTTGCCGCATAGAGATCCGCCTTTCGAATGGTATAGCTGGTCGGCATCGGGTCAGGCTGCGACGCCTTCTCAGCTGATCCGCAAGCCGTCAGCATGGCTAGCAAAGCCAAGGACCAGGCCATTGCCCCGGAACGTCTGCAGATGCTGCCGGATCGATTGCGGGTTCTCATGGTCGCTGCGGCAAGGGTCGTGGCTGGGTCTTTCGTCGAGATGAAGTGCCGCGCGCAGATATGTCCCTCCGCATCCTCGGTAGCGAGCGCGAATTTAGTGCCGCCTGCCTCTATGGCGCCGAAAGGCGACATTCTTTCAGTCATTCGAATGACCCTGCATACCAGTCGGCAGTTTGCTTCGCTAATGAAACATTTTTGCGTGGCAGTTCAGAAATGCAGGCTCGGCCGATGGCTGCGATCGGACGAGCCATCACTTCAATGCCCGCCACGGCACCGGGGAGAGGCTTTCGCGCAAACATTGCAGGAATGCGCTGGTTCGCCCGCTCCTGCCGTGCCGGGCATGCAATAGCGCAACAACATCTGCGCTGGGCGGTCGCCACTCCGGAAGTACTTCCTGCAAGTTTCCGGCTTCAAGATCCTCGACAACGTCCCACTCGCTGCGGACCATGACACCCATTCCTGCAAGAGCCCATTGCCGAATGATCTCGCCGTCGTTGCTCGACATCACGGGCTTTATTCGGACCGTCACACTTTCATTTTCGTTCTTCGCGAAGCGCCAGAGCGTTACGTCTTCACTGTTTTCACGCAGGGCCAGACATTTATGCGCCGAGAGGTCCTGCGGATGACGGATCGGGCCATTTGCGTCCAGATAGGCGGGCGCAGCGCACAGGATACGGCGGTTCGGGGCAAGGGTAGTTACCAGCCTGTCGCTTTCGGGCAGCGCGCCGATATGTACGATAAGGTCGCAAGTTTCCGCCACTTGCCTCACCGGATTTTCGGACAGGTCCAGCTTGACCGTGACGAAAGGATGGGTTGCTGCGAATGATTGCATGACACTGGCAACGTATCGTCTTCCAAACCCGTAGGGAGCGGCCACGCGAAGATTGCCTCGCACCTGCTCGGTTCGTTTGGACAATCGCTCTGCCAGATCTTCCAGTGCGTGAGCAATGTTCACACCTTCGGTCGCGATCAGCTCCCCTTCGTCAGTCAGGCGAAGTCCGCGCGGGTTCCGGTCGACCAATTTGACACCTACCCGAGTTTCCAGAGCGCGCAGGCGCTGGGTAACTGCCGGAGGCGTTACGTTGAGACGGCGCGCCGCCTCGGCCAGGGAAGTCGAGGTTGAGAGGACTTGGAAGAAGAGGAGGTCCTCATGCGTAACCATTAAGCTCAATCTTAATCCAATATACAATTTACCTTAATTGCATTCTTTACGTGTTCGGATCATCATTTGCAACGCGCAAGTAGGACGGATGTCTCAGATGCGCCTCTCCGATTCTTGCGAAGGCAGACCCTGCAATGACCATGGCAGCTTGCGATATGCACTATATTGGTGGCGAATGGATTGCGCCGGTCGAAGCGGGCCGTGTAGTTGCGGTAATCAGCCCGGCAAGCGAAACGCAGATCGGAACCGTAATCGCCGGAGGATCGGCAGAGGTAGATAAGGCAGTCGCTGCCGCCCGGAGGGCCCTTCCTGCCTTCTCTTCCACGACACCAGCCGAGCGAGCGGAATTGCTCGGTCGCATTCTTGCGCTGATGGAAGATCGTGCCGAAGACTTCGCACAAATCATCACAGCCGAGATGGGCTGCCCGATAGGCTTTTCCCGAAGCGCACAAGTTCCATTTGGCTTGGCCCATATCCGCGCTGCAATCGAGGTACTGGGCAGGTTCGAGTTTTCCCGCCGACAGGGCACGACAATGATTGCCCGCGAAGCAATCGGAGTGTGCGCACTCATCACGCCCTGGAATTGGCCGCTTTACCAGATGACGGCCAAAGTTGCTCCGGCTCTTTCGACCGGTTGCACAATGGTCCTCAAGCCCAGTGAGAATTCACCTTTCAGTGCGCAGCTATTTGCGCAGGTGCTCGACGAGGCGGACCTGCCTGCAGGGGTGTTCAACATGGTCACGGGCACAGGACCGGAGGTTGGCGCACTGCTTTCCAGTCATGTCGATGTCGACATGGTTTCGATCACCGGTTCTACTCGTGCCGGGGTGCAGGTAGCGCAGGCGGCTGCACCGACTGTTAAGCGAGTGACGCAGGAATTGAGTGGGAAATCGCCGAATATACTTCTCGATGATGCCGATTTTGCGCGGGTGGTCCCACTCGGCGTAGCCTCTGCAATGCGCAATGCGGGCCAGTCTTGCAGCGCCCCGACGAGAATGCTTGTTCCGAAGCGGCGCCTGCCCGAAGCAGAAGCCCTGGCTGCTGCAGCCGCAGATACCATCATCGTTGGCGACCCGCGGAACGATGAGACCGTCATGGGTCCGCTTGCCAACCGCTCACAGTTCGAAATGGTCCAGGCGATGATCGAATCCGGCATTGCGCAAGGGGCACGGTTGCTTTGCGGCGGTCCCGGCCGCCCAGAGGGTCTGGAGCGTGGCTTCTACACGAAGCCGACCATATTTTCAGACGTTTCATCGGACATGCGCATTGCGCGGGAGGAGATTTTCGGGCCGGTCCTTTGCCTTATCCCTTACGAGGATGAGCAAGACGCGATCCGAATTGCCAACGACACCTGCTACGGCCTGGGCTCGCACGTCCAGTCAGCCGATCTGGACCGTGCGCGGCGCGTGGCGATGCAGGTAAGGGCGGGGCAAGTGCACATCAATTACCCTGCATGGGACGCGCATGCTGCGTTCGGTGGTTACAAGCAATCCGGAAACGGTCGGGAATACGGTAGTTTCGGTTTTGAGGAATACCTCGAGACGAAGTCCGTGCTGGGCTATTTCCCGTCATGAGCGGCGCCGTTGCCGACATTCATTCCCAATCGCATCGGGAGTAAAAACATGAAGAATAACAATTTTCTCGAAAGTGAACGGGATCTGTCCGACCAAATCACCCTCGACGATCTGGAAACTCCCTGCTTGATCCTTGATGCGGAACGCATGGAGCGAAACGTGGCGCGCCTGCGCGCACGGCTTGCGAAGTTCGGCGTAACACTGCGCCCACACCTCAAGACGGCCAAGTCGATCGAAGTTGCGCGGGAGGTGATGTCCTCGCCGCAAGGCCCGGCCACCGTATCCACTTTGCGCGAGGCGGAATTTTTCGCCTCGGCAGGGGTGACCGACATTATCTACGCGGTAGGTATCGCACCGGGAAAACTGGAAAAGATCATCGATTTGCGGCGCAAGGGATGCGACCTTGCAGTGGTGCTGGACACGGTCGAGCAAGCTCAGGCGGTCGCTTCTGCATCGATCGATGCCGAAATGGCCATCCCGGCCCTGATCGAGATAGATTGCGACGGGCATCGTTCGGGTGTGTTGCCGCACGACGCAAGACTCCTTCTCGACATTGCGGACGCCTTGACGAGGGGCGGGGAGCTTCGCGGCGTCCTCACCCATGCGGGCGCAAGCTATGATGCGCGCGGTGCCGAGGCGCTTCGGGTCTGCGCCGAGAACGAGCGTGTGGCTGTCGTCGATGCTGCTGCAATCCTGCGGGATGCCGGCCATGCCTGCCCGGTGGTCAGCATCGGCTCCACACCCACAGCCCATTATGCCGAGAATCTTGATGGCGTGACGGAAGTGCGTGCCGGGGTTTTCGTCTTTTTCGATCTGGTCATGGCGGGCATCGGCGTGTGCCGGATCGATGACATCGCCCTTTCCGTGCTGGGGACGGTGATCGGTCACCAGCATGAAAAAGGCTGGATACTTATCGATGCGGGCTGGATGGCGATGTCTCGCGATCGCGGGACATCCAAGCAGGAGGTCGATCAAGGTTACGGGATCGTGTGCGACAGCACCGGCCTTCCCTACGAAGATCTGATCCTGGCCGATGCGAACCAGGAACACGGGATAGTCACGGTGCGCCCCGGCTCGAACGCAGCTTTGCCCGACCTGAAGATTGGCGACCGGGTCCGTATCCACCCCAATCATGCATGCGCGACAGGAGCGCAGCATGGATCGTATCGCGTTGTGCGCGGGAGCGACAACGTCGTCGTGAATGAATGGAAGCGCTTCGGAGGCTGGTAATGAACAATAAACAGCAGGTCATTGAAACGGACAAGGCACCCGCCCCTGCCGGCGCTTATTCTCAGGCCGTCCGGTCCGGGGCGACGCTTTACATTTCGGGTCAATTGCCGATCCGCGCGGACAAGGAACCTCTAGCTGATACGAGCTTCGCCGCGCAGGCTCGTCAGGCAATCGCGAACATGCTTGCCATACTTGAAGCGGCAGGCGGTTCGCCAGCGGACCTTTCGCGGGTTACCGCCTACATTGTCGGCGTGGCGAACTGGCCGGAATTCAACCGCATTTACGGCGAATTGCTTGGCGATGCGCGCCCCGCCCGGACCGTCGTGCCGGTTCCGGAGCTGCATTACGGGTTTCTCGTCGAGATCGACGCGATCGCGACCCTCGATGACGAGGGCTGAGTCTGACTGACGAGCAATATGGCCAAGCGTCAAGCGTTGTCCTTGTATCGGAGCAAGCGGTCCGAACACGAGATAAGCTTCAGCGCGATCACGACACATACTGCTTTGGACTGATCCGAATTTGAAACAATCGGCCAGATCGGGCGCAAACTTGCCAACTTTATCGATGCGTGTTGAGCCAGCATGAAGCAAGTTGGCTCTACACGGGAACGGGTTGGTATCATGGCGAGTAGCGCATCACTGTCACCACATTTGGCCGAAGCCTCGGCAGCAGGCCAGCAAGCTGTCAAAGTGAAATCGCGTCTGGCCAATATCGATGCCCTGCGCGGCTTTGTCATGGTTCTGATGCTTTTGGACCACCTGCGCGAAACGTGGTTCGTCAACTACGCCGTGAGCGATCCGATCAATGCGGCAACCGTGATACCAGCGATTGGATTTGCGCGTTTTGCAGTCAGTTTTTGCGCACCCATCTTCGTCGCGCTTACCGGCCTTGGCGTCTATCTCTTCAGCATGAACCATACGGTCGAGGAAACCTCGTCGTACCTGCTCAAGCGCGGCCTTCTTCTCGTCGCCATCGAATTGTTCTATCTCTCCCCGCTGTACTGGGGGATCGTACCGCAGCCCACGTTCTGGCTTCAGGTCATCTGGGCGATCGGACTGAGCATGATCGCCCTGTCAGTACTGATGCGTCTGCCGCGCCCGGCACTGATCGCGTTCGGCTTGATCATCGTATGCTTCCATAATCTCCTCGATCCGGTTCGGCTGACGCCCGAAAATCCCTGGTTTCCGCTTTGGGCGATCCTGTACCAGCGTGACGTGATCGCGCTGCCATTCGGCTTCGCTGCCAAGACGACCTATCCCCTCTTGCCGTGGCTGGGCGTCATCTCGCTGGGCTATGCCATCGGCAACTGGTTCCGCCCCGATTTCGGGACGGAGAGGCGGCAGCGTAATCTGCTCATCCTCGGCTTCGGAATGATCGCTGCTTTCATCGTGCTGCGCATGCTGAACGTCTACGGCGACAAGCCCTGGTTCGTTGTCGAAGGCGATTTCGTACGCACCACGATCAGCTTCATCTCGATGACGAAGTATCCGCCGTCCCTGCTCTTTCTCCTGCCGACGCTTGGCGGAGGGGCGCTCCTGCTGGTCCTGTTCGAGAAGATCAACGATTCCAGGCTGGTGGAGGCGCTGGCAGTATTCGGTGCAGCGCCGATGTTCTTCTACCTGCTGCACCTGACGGTACTGCGCGTGCTGTACCACAGCGCTCTGGCGATCTGGGGCCCGAACAACGGCAACGCCTACATGTTCGATAACTATCACTGGGTCCTGCTGTGGTACGCCTTGATGATCGTACCGCTGTATATCCCGACCGTTTGGTATGCCCGCCTCAAGCGCCGTCGCCGCGACATCGCCTGGCTGAAATATTTCTGACAGTTCACGGCGCGCCCCGATACGGGGCGCGCATCGGTTCTGCGGGCGGCTCGGGGCATGTCCATGGCAAGGCTGCCCGCAAGGTGCCCCAGGTTAGCGGATCACTTCGAATTCCATATTCTCGCAAAGGGATATGTCTGACCGCAGTTGCCGAATGACCGGCCACCGAGGATCTCGACGCCCTTGCCGATACCGTGTCTCCTACTGGAGACGATCCATTCGGGACCGATGCATGAGCGCTGGAGATCGGCGCTGGGACCCCGCTCCGTTGAAGCGATCGCCCTGCCAATTTCCGGCAGGCTGACTGACGGAGGGAGCCGGTTGGGCGCAGTCTTGTACTGGAGCCGGGCAGGAGCGCGCTCCTGCCCGGTTTGTCGTTAGAGTCCGCCGATTTCGAGCGGCGAACCGTCCACGAGACGCGACAGGCGAAATGGCGCGGCGTCCACACATGGGGTGTCGTTCACCAGCAATTGCGAGGCGAGCAGGCCAATCCCTGGCCCCATGCCAAAACCATGGCCCGAACAGCCCGCGGCCAGGACAAGCCCTTCAACTTTATCCGTTTTCGAAACGACGGGCACCGCATCGGGGGAACAGTCGACAAGCGCGCCCCATGCTCCTGCCAATTCGATACCGGCAAACTGCGGAAACGCACGGGCGACGTTGGCCAGGATCCTGCGTACGAGCCATTGCTGCGGATTGGGATCGAGAACGCGGGTTCTTTCGAAAAGCGTTTCATCGTTCCTGAGCAGCGAGAAAAGAGATTCCGGGCCGGTCACGAAGGAGGGCCCGACCGCCAGCCTGACGTTCTTGAGGCGACGCTTGAACTGAGGCAGGAACTCGCGGGAATAACGGATGCCTTGCGGCGTCAGGTCGATCGTTGCCTTACCGCTGATCGCCAGAGTGTAGCTACCATCAAGCCGTCGCGTCATCGCGAAATCGGGGGCATAAAGACACCCTCCAACGTCGTTCATGGGTTTTGTGCGTATAGCCGTCTGTCGCACGCCGGCTTGCGGGAAGTTGATACCGTGCGGGCGAAGGAAGCGCGAGGCCCAGGCGCCGGCTGCACACAGGACCGCATCGGCCTTGATCAGGCCCTGTTCCGTATTCACGCCAACAACCCGGCCGTTCGTAATCTCGAGAGAGCGGGCGGCGCATCCCTGGTGTATTGTCGCGCCGTGGGCGCGCGCACCGAGCGCGATCGCGGGGGCAGCAAGCGCCGGTTCTGCCTTGCCGTCGTTGGGCGAGGAAACGCCGCCGATCCACTTGCGCGAGCCTTCGGGAATATGCCGAACGATCTCCGCGGCGCTGAGCATTTGCGTCTCGACGCCGTTCTCGAGGCCGTAGGGCTGCCATTTCGCCCATTCGGCCAATTGGGCTTCGTTATCGGTCGCGTAGAAAAGGCCGCAGCGCTGGAAACCAACATCGTGGCCGAGTTCCTTCGAAAATTCGTCCCACAGCCGCATCGAAACCGAGGACAATGGCAATTCGCGGTAATCACGATTTTGTTGACGGCACCAGCCCCAGTTACGGCTGGATTGTTCGCACGCAATATGGCCCTTTTCTATCAGCGCCACTGAATGACCCTGCCGCGCAAGGAAGTATGCCGCCGAGACGCCGACGATACCACCGCCCACGATGACCACGTCGGCGGATTCCGGCAAACGCTCGTCGCTATC
This sequence comes from Novosphingobium pentaromativorans US6-1, assembly GCF_000767465.1. Classification (NCBI taxonomy): domain Bacteria; kingdom Pseudomonadati; phylum Pseudomonadota; class Alphaproteobacteria; order Sphingomonadales; family Sphingomonadaceae; genus Novosphingobium; species Novosphingobium pentaromativorans. The sequence goes on along the minus strand of NZ_CP009292.1, from coordinate 195,821 downwards.
TATGCGTTCGACATATGGAGACACTAGCTATAACCCCCGATTGACCATTCAATCCAATCGAACAAATCATCCCATCGCTCGTTCGGCAGATAATTTCGAAGCCTTCAGAAAATTGGCACCTTTCGCGCGAATTGTGCTCCCGTTCTGATTGGACGACAGGTCGAAGGATGTTTCACAACCAACCAGCCTGCCGCCGTCCTTTGCCAGGGCTATCCTCTGTACTATTGCAAGCGCGGCCACGAAGATAGGATCGGCCGCGGGCGTCAATTTGAACGCACCGGCTCAAGTCAACATGACGAGGTGATGGCTCCGCTCCTGAATGCCGACGGCGCGTTCTCGCCGCGCTCTGGCGGGCGAAGATGTCACGACGCATAAACCTGCCCTCCAGGAATAGCGGGGGAAGCCACTCCTTGCATGTTGATGGCGCGGGTGATCTTCAAGTTCCATCCGGCATCAGGTGGCCGCAATCCAGACAGAGTGGGCCATCACGCCTGTCTCGGCAAGATCCTCGCCGATGTCGAAGGCATGGTGTCAACGACCGCCTTTTGCGTGCCATGACCCGGCCCATAGACATGATGTGCTGCCCCCGAAGCCGAGGTGAAGGCGATCACCCCGCTTCCCTGCGGCACCATCGTGCGCGCCGCGTGCCAGCTCCGCAACGTGGGAATTGCGGAGACCTACGTTGTTGATTTCGTCCAGCTTGAGCGGCTTTTCCCAGAAATTGCCGGGGTCGCCAGCTCGCCATAGATCGCCACGATACTATTGCCGCAGATGTCGAGCCGCCGGCTCTCCGCCGCGATCCGCTGGAACCGCGCCTCGGCCTGCCGAACGTCGGCATCGTCGCGGCGGAGCGCGATTTTCCTTTCACCCGCCCCGGTAACGGCCTTGGCGGTTCCAAGGATGGCGCCGAATAACAGGTGGTCGTCCGGCGACTCGCTGCGGCCGGTCGCATAGACCGCCGCGCCATGGCTGCCGAGCGCTCGCTCCTGTCAGACAAATGCTTATTCGAGCGACATGCGCCCCTGTTTGTGCTTCCGGACGAGGGGAAGTTTGTTCGTGCCCTGCGCCATTCATTCCTCCGTGATCGAAGCGATAACGAACAGGTTACTGCACTGCTTCAGCAGAATCCCTTGTGGACGAAGCCCACTCGACCGCGTCTTCAAGCATGGTGAGGTAGACTGGATGGTCGTAGGTCTCGGGGCGATGGCCGATCGCGGAATAGAGCATGCGTCCCTTGCCGACATTCCGCGTCCAGACGATCGGGTGGTCGCCCATGCGAAGGTCCTGACCGCCGTATCCAACCGGCGAATAGGTGGATTCGTCAAGCGTTGCGATTATCTTCGAGCCGCTGTCCCGCGGGTTGTTCCTGAAGGAATACCACTCGTCGCTCATCACCCACTCCCGTGGCAAGTCCGCGGCGACGGGATGATCTTCTGCTTCCGTGACGATCCGCGCATCCTGGTATTGAGGCTTCATCGGATGTCCCTGGAACCGGGCGCCGAGAAGCTCATCCGCATACCAGTCCCAGAAGTATACGGGGTCTCCGCCGCTGCCATGGATCGCGACAAAGCCGCCTCCGCCTTCGACATAGCTGCGGAGCGCATCGCGTTGCGAGAGGGTGAGCACGTCGCCGGAAATATTATTCCAGATCACTGCGTCGAACTGAGAAAGGGTTTCGGGAGTGATGGCGCCTCCCCGGTCGGTTGCCACCATGGCCCAGCCCTTTTGGCCAGCCATTCTCATCAATGCCTGATGCGCTGCGTCGACCGAAGGATCGTCGCGAAACCCGTTGATCTTCTCGAACAGGAGAATGCGCCGCGGCCCTACCGGCAAAGCGACGTCAAGCGGGTCGTTATCGTAACGTGCGCACCGTGCCATGCGATCGGCATCGGTCACCGGCAGTTCGTGCAAGGCTTCTTCGGCGCGCGTCAATGAGGCATCGTCCCGCTTGCCCAGCATGGACGCAGCAGTACGTATCGTCAGAATGGCCGCAAAGCTGGGCGCCTGCGTACCCGCGAACTGCGCGGGGAGATTCTCGAACGACAAGCCCAGCGCCTGTTCCGCAACCGCTCGGGCGCGCGGACTGAGGAGGATGTCGATCAAGGGACTGTCCAGCGAGAAAGCCTCATCGCGCAGCGGACAATCGGTGACCGGTTGACTGGCTTTCATGGCGCTATCCTCGGATGCATTCTGCGCGAACGCCGGAAAAGCAAGAAGCGCGATGGCAGGAACCAGTGCCGCTCGAAGCTTGAAGGCGGTCATTTCAGTGCTCCTCGATAATGGCGAACGAATGGCTGGATATCATCGCCCCAGTCTTTGACCCAACGCTTCGGCTATGGCCGTCATGCCAGCCAGGTTCGGATGATAAAGCGCAAACTGGCCTGCCCCGCCTGAAGGAATGAACCCATTCATCCAGGGGGCACTCGAACATGCGTCATGATTTTTCGACAGTTCGGACGCGCGGATCAGTTCTGCGCCGGTATCTCTCGCCACATTGGCGGTAACCTCCGCCAGGCGGGCGGCTGTCGCCCGGGCAGATGCCGCCGCCTCGTCGGATAGCGGCACCTGTGCACATAATTCGCCTTCCGGGACGATAGAAAGATAGTCCACAAAGACCAGGCGAGCATTCGGTGACCGGCGGCGGACTTCGCGGGCGATGCCTTCGAGGCCGGCCTTTACCGCCTGCCATGCATCTTCGGATGACGCGGCCATTGCACGGCTGCGAGCTTCTGGATCTGCAGATGCCATTTCAGCCAGTTTCTGGCACACCTTCGCCGCCACTCCTGCGGCAGGCTGCTCGCAGGACTTCGCCATCAACCCACCGATGTAGTTAACGTCATTGCCGCCAATCGTAACTGTCACGAGGGCGGTGTCGGGCCTGAGTGCATCGACCTGCGCGGGAAGTTCATTCCATGGGCCAAGGACGTGTGCGGTCGTTGCGCCGCCGCAGCTTACGTCCGTCAGGCGTAGATCGTACATTCGGGCGAGTTGCTGCGCATAATTATCTGTCGAGCGCGAGCACCGGGCCGGGGTCGATTCCACGGTCGTACCGACGCCGGGCCCTGCCGCAAAGGAGCTTCCCATCGCAACGTAGTGCGCGCCTGCTGGCAGAGGTACCAATCGCGGTACTTGCGCCGTGGTGCAGGAGGCAACGGCAACGCCCATTGTGGCAATCGCAATTTTCTTCAGCCAACAGCTTACATGCTGAACGTTTACGAGGCCCTTCATCGGAAATTCCCCTCTGTCTGCGCGGCACCGCTACGATCCACGACGAATGAGGCCTCGAAATCGGCAGTGGAATCGCCGCCAACGGCCACTTCGAACGTACTTTCATCGATTACGCGAGCGCGCGTCGCGGCATTCCAGTACTGCCGCTTTTTCGGGCCCGGCTCGAAGGAATGCCTGCGTGTCTCGCCCGGCCCAAGGGTAACCCGCTGATAGCTCTTTAACTCGCGGACAGGACGTGAGGCGGTTCCGACTGCTTGGTGAATGTAGAGCTGCGCCACTTCGTCAGCGGTGCGGGTGCCGGTGTTCTTCAGATCGAACGTGACCGTCACCTTGCCGCCGGGCGCGATCACCGCTTCGAGCAATTCCTTTTGCCGCCCCGGTGGTTCGGGCGAGGAGCGCGACGCGTCGAGATGGGCCGGCGTACGCAGCACGCGGGCCTCGGCCCTCGTGCGAATCTCTGTTTCGGAGATCTCAGCAAACGCGGTCGTCGCCGATGACGCAATCCCCATGAACGCGGCGATCGTGGCACCGAACATGCGCGTTCTGGGTGCCTTTCGCTTGCCTTTACCGCCCGCCGACACCTGCCTCTCTCCAAACCAATTTCCCGGCCTTGTGATTGGCACATAGAGCGGCTGACAGTAAAAGTCTACGAAGCCGTTTATTTATCTATGGGTGAGCGTCTGTCTCGTTCCACGATGGCGGTCACCACGCCTCCCGCCCGCGAAGGAATATCTCCGTAACGGTGTAGGCGAACTCATCGTAAGAGATTTCGGCATCTTCATCTGCAGAAAGCCTTACGAATGCGAAGCTCGACAACATGCCGAGAAATACGGCGGCGGCCTCGTCCGCATTTCGGGCATCGCGACCGGTCTGAGCGGCGGCCACCGAAATTTCATGCGAGAGGATGTCCAGCATAGGACGATACAGCAGTTCCTTGTACTGCTCGCCAAGGGACCGGTTGGAGCCGAACAGGCTGTCCACCAACGTCCTGAACGACCGGATTTCCGCATCTTGGGACAGGCGCACGAGCGTTCGCGCAAAGTAGCGCAAGCGGTCGTCTATGCTTTGCCCCATCATCCAGTCGGTCTTGGAAGACGCTTCCCCCCACGCCTTTAGACGATCCTCCAACACCGCGCGCAAGAGGCTCTCCTTGTCGGCATAACGGAGATACAGGGTCGTCTTTGTCACCCCCGCCTGTGCGGCGATCGCCTCCATTGTCGACGCATCGAACCCGGCTGCGACAAAGCAGCTACGCGCTGCGTCAAGCACGTCCCGGTCGATCGAAGCGACCTCTTCCTTCCTGGGTCGGCCCCGCCGGGGCTTGGGTTGCGCTGCATCTTTGTTCATTGGATGTGACGCTCTCATGTTCAGACCGGGCCATATAGGCCGAAGTTTTCCGGGCGGGCAAAGCACATGAGGCACCGGCCGCCGGGAAAATAAACGGTGCCGGACGGATGCCAAGGCTTTCGATGTCAGGCATGGCGCGTTGCCAAGCGGAACGATGTCGATTCCCACACCGGGCGCATCGCGCCGCAGTTGGGCGAGTGCCGGATGAAGGACCGAAGTTGTCCCGAAGTCCGTCGAGGCAATGCGAAAACGGCGGTTGAGCCGGACTGGAGCGAACGCGCGCTCATCAAACAAGCCGGCGGTGTGGGATACCCAGTCCGACAGCTTGTCGACAAGCTCATCGGCCCGCCGCGTGCGGGTCATTCCATTTCCAGTTCGCACGAGCAGCGGATCCTTGATGACCTCCCGCAATTGCGCAAGGTAACGGCTCACGCTGGGCTGACTCAGACCGAGCGCCAAGGCCGTGGAGCCCACGCTCCTGGTCTTGAGGAGATAGGCCAAGACCAGGATTAGGTTCGGAGACAAATGCGAATGAATCATTGGCCTTGTGATGCAACCGATTCGCATTAGCGATCAAAGCCTGAAACATTGCATTTTGTTGCGCACAAACAGAGCTTCACGCCCGGTCCGGGGGCGGGGCTCACGCTCAGCAAATCGAGTCAGACGATACCGAAGAGCGCGCCTTCCATTGAGGCCACGGAGGCGATGGGGGTCGGGAATGCCGAATAGCGACCATGAAGACGTCGCCGATATCGATTTTTCGGCAGTTCACTGGGGCATCCAATACCAGGCGACGACTTCTATCTCGAGGTCTCGATCTCGTATCTTGATGTCGAAGGCACCTCCGGCGTAATTTCAGGTCACCGCCGCGTCAGTTTGCCAAGTGGAGCCGTTACCTCACGCAAGGATCAGGCGATGACAACCGGCGAAATGGCGAGCCCGACCGGTGCAGCATTCGTATCGAGTTCGCAGCGCCTCTTGCATGACCGGAGCCAAGCCCATGTCCCGCCCGCCTCTTCCCCCGTTCACCCCGGCAAGCGCGGCCGCCAAGGTTCAGGCCGCCGAAGACAGCTGGAATAGCCGCAATCCTGCCAAGGTCGCCCTCGCCTACACGCCGGACAGCATCTGGCGGAACCGCAGCGAGTTCCTCGAGGGCCGCGCGGCGATAGAGGCGTTCCTGACCCGCAAGTGGGAGAAGGAACTCGACTACCGGCTGATCAAGGAACTCTGGGCCCACGATGGCAATCGCATCGCCGTGCGCTTTGCATATGAATGGCACGACGATGCCGGCCAATGGTATCGCAGCTATGGCAACGAAAACTGGCAGTTCGCTGCGGACGGACTGATGGAGCGCCGTATCGCCAGCATCAACGACCTGCCGATCGCGCAGGCCGATCGCCTGTTCCATTGGCCCAGCGAGCCACGACCGGCCGGGCATCCCGGGCTGTCCGATCTCGGGCTCTAGCAGCACGATTGCGCTGAAAGTCCGGGGAAGACAGATGAGATTGAAGGGCGCATAAGATGCAAGGACCGGGGCGAGACGCGTAAGGAGTCCTGCACGATGGGGATTACCAACAAGGAAACCCGCACCAACATCGGCGAAGTGGCAGAGGGGATCTGGCGCATCAATACGCCGGTCGCGATAGACGAGAACACCGCGTTTTCCTTCAACCAGTACCTGATCGAGGCGCAGGCCCCCCTGCTCTTTCATACCGGCCCGCGTCAGCTTTTCCCCGTTGTGCAAGAGGCCGTCGAGCAGATCATGCCCTGCTCGCAGCTTCGTTATGTCGGCTTCTGCCACATGGAAGCCGACGAATGCGGCTCGCTCAACGAATGGCTCGCCTGCGCGCCAGACGCCGTGCCCCTGTGCAGCGCCGTGGGCGCGATGACGTCCATCGGCGATATCGCCTGCCGTGCCCCGACGGTATTGGCCGAAGGCGAAGTCATCGATCTGGGCGGACGCGAAGTGCAGTGGTTCGACGCACCGCACGTGCCCCACGGCTGGGACAACGGATTCCTGTTCGAACGGGTCACGCGCACCCTGTTCTGCGGCGACCTGTTCACACAGCCCGGCGAAGGCCGGGAAGTCGTTACCGAAGGCGACATCCTTGGTCCCAGCGAGGCGTTCCGCCAGGTCATGGACTACTACGCCCACGGCCCGGAGACCGGACCGACGCTCGGCCGTCTTGCCGCCAGCAAGCCACGGATCCTGGCCTGCATGCACGGCAGCGCCTGGCACGGAGACGGTGAGAGGCTTCTTGGCGACCTCGCAAGGGCGCTGGGTGCCTGAGCCATGCGCGCGACGGCAACGGGCGACCAACTGCGGCCATTTTCCGGCGCCAGCGGCTCCGAGCTGAAACCCTGTCCTTTCTGCGGCTCACGCGACGTGGGTTACTTCGAACACGTCTATGCGCGGCATTTTTCGGTGATGTGCAAATCGTGCGGCGCGGAAGGCCCGCCCCGGTCGGAGCACGAAGAAGCTGCAAGGCTGTGGAACGCACGGGCGCAAGGCTAGGCAGTCAATCGGCCGCCGCTTCCACCGGCAGGCGCTGCGAACGCCAGCGCAACATGCCGCCTGCGAGATTGGCGACCATGCCGAACCCCTGCTTCTCCAACATCATGACAGCCTGTGCCGAACGCGCCCCGGAGCGGCAGACGGTCACCACTGGCTTGTCCTTGTGGAGCCTGGCGGCACCGTCCTGAAGCTGACCGAGAGGAATGAGCGTTGCCCCCTCGATATGACCGAGGATACCTTCGAATTCCTCGCGTTCGCGCACATCGACAACCTGCACCTGGCTGCGGTGCTCCTCAAGCCAGCCGGGCTGAAGCTCCCAGAAACCCGCGTAAGTGAAGGTCAGCGGGGCCCAGACGGGTTCGTTCGCCGCGCTGGCGGGCTTTGCCGGCTCTCCGCATTTCAGGTTTGCCGGCACGGCAATGTCGATCTGCTTGGGATGGGGCAGGCCGAGGTTCTCCATGTAGCCGCGAAAGTCCTCAAGGCCGACTTCGGTGCCCAGGCGCGGGTTGTAGATCTTCTCCTCCGCCACGCTCGTCACGGTCGAACCGCGGTAGTCGTGGGCGGGATAGAGCAGGCACTCGTCCGGAAGTGAGAAGATCTTGTTGTGGACCGAAGCGTACATCGCCGCCGGATCGCCTTGCTGGAAATCGGTACGGCCGCAACCCCTGATCAGGACGCAGTCGCCGGTAAAGGCCATAGACGCATCGTCCAGCACAAATGTCGAGCAGCCGCCGGTGTGGCCCGGCGTCGCCAGCACCGTCAGGTGCCGTCCACCGAACTTCAGCTTGTCGCCTTCGCCGAAGTAGATGTCCGCACCCTCGGCGCCCGACCTGTCCGATACGGCGATCCGGCTCCCCAGGCGCTGCCGCAGTAGCCAGCCTCCGGTCACGTGGTCGGCGTGAACGTGAGTCTCCAGCGACATGCGCAGTCGCAGCCCCAGTTCCTCGATCAGGGCGATCTCTCGAGGCACCTGCTCGAACACGGGATCGATCAGCACGCTTTCGCGGCTCGCGGGATCTGCGAGCAGGTACGTGTATGTCGAGGATTGTTGATCGAACAGTTGCCGGAAAATCAGCATCGGCTGTCCCCACGTGACAATGCGGCAAGAGCGGCTTGCCCGCCATGCGCAAGCATAAACCATATTCCAACCCGGTTCGAGGCTGAAGGATAGGCCCAAGAGGCGGCTGGCATTGGCAGCCGGATCAGGGCACCCTTCGCCGGTGGACGGTGAATCGCATCTTTTGCGCCTGGCAGGACTGCTCTGGCTGATCGCTGGCCTGTCCTACCTGTCGGCCGAGACTGTCGCTGCCGCTGCGTTCCCCGGCTACAGCTACGCGCGCAATTACGTCAGCGATCTTGGCGTGCCCTATGCCGACGTCATCGACGGCCGTGTACTTCGCTCAGGCCTTGCCTGGCTCATGAACTGGGGAGGCTTCATCCTCGATGGTGTGCTGTTCGCCGCGGCTAGCGTGATCGCCGCTCGGCTTGCCTTCACAGCGAAGGACGGGGTGAATCCCTGGGCCGCGGTATTTCTGGTACTCGCCTTGATGCACTCGGCGGGGACGGTCCTTGTCGGGCTCGTCCACAGCGGCAGCCGGGAACTGGCCTCGGGCGCCGACCACTATCATGTTCTTGGCGCGGCCATGGCTATCCTGGGCGGTAACCTGGCGCTGCTCGCCGCTGCACCCGGCGGGCGGCACCTCGACCTGCCCCGGGCATGGCGAAGCACCAGTACCCTGCTCGGCCTGTTCGGATTGGGGAGTTTGGCCCTGCTGGAAGTCAACCGTATCGGCAGGACCCCCATCCTGCCCGACGGCGTCCTGGAAAGAGCCAGCATCTACCCGATCACCGCGTGGGAGATCGTTACGGGCCTGACGCTGCTCGCCGCCAGCTTCAGGGTAGCTAAAGTCGCGCCGGCCGGAACCGGCGCGACCTGATCGCGTCAGAGGATGGCGGCGATGCCGGCCTTTGCAATCTGCGCATCCTGGTCGGACTTGACGCCGGAAACGCCCACCGCGCCCACGAAATCGCCATCGACGACAATCGGCACGCCGCCTTCAAGCAGCGCGCCCATGGCCGGAGCCGAGAGCATCGATACGCGGCCGTTGCAGATCATTTCCTCGTAGAAGCCGGACTCGCGCCGTCCCATGATCGAGGTCAGCGCCTTGGCCGGGGCCATGTGCGCGGTGCTCGCCGAGGCTCCGTCAAGGCGCAGCATGCCAAGCAGATGTCCCCCCTCGTCAACCACAGCGATGGTCACGGCCCAACCGTTGCTGACGGCTTCCGCTTCCGCGGCGGCAAGGATCGCCTTGACGTCGGCGGCTTCGAGACTGTGCTTGGTTTTCATGACATTCCATTTCGCTTGCACGCTCCGCCAGGTCGGTCGCAGCGGCTGTGGTGAGGTGTGAAGTGAAGGCCACAACCCATAGCATCACAGGCCCTGCGCGCCAGAACGAATGTGCGCCTTACCCCCGGGCAGGTGACGCGAAAGTGTCCGCGTCGTCGAACCTTCTGGCATCCCCTTGACGATGCGCCTAGTGGGGCCCGCATGTCGATTGCCCGAAATCTCGCAGAGCTTGGAAAGCTCCTTTCCGTCGATCATGGCTGGCCAGCGGCCAAGGCGTTCAAGTCCTACCGGATGACCGAAAGCGATCGCACGGCCTTGTCGGCACGCGCCGTCGATCTGCTGAAGGTCTTCCCCCCGGAGGCGAGCGGAGCCGCCATGATGAGCGCCGCCCTTTGCGTGAGCCTCGAGGGTCGTCTGAGCGCGCCGGTCTATCTCGTCGCGGGAACGCTGACGGTCGGAGGCGATCCCATCATCGGTAACCGGCAGCGCTTCGATGGACCAGGTGTGTTCGCATCGTCCAATCCCGAATGGGACGGGCACGTATGGGCTATGGTCGGCCCCTACGTCGTCGACATTTCGATCTTCCGCATCGCCTACTCCGGCACGGGGCCGGCAAGCCTAGCCCGCCACGTGCTCTCGACGTTCGGTCCGAACAAGGGGCTATACGTCGATCTCTGGCGCAATACGGGCCGGGTCGGCCTTGGCTACGAGCCGCAATATGTCCTGGGCAACGATGAAGTCACTGCCCTGATGCAAGGTGCCTATCGGGTAATGACGCAAGCCGCCGCCGACAGGGATGAAGCCATCGACTAAGGGGCTTCGCGGTCGAGCGCGGGGTAGCGATCGAGCAGGGCACCGGTAACGCCATTGGTCCAGCCGAAGCCATCCTGCAGCGGATATTCGCCGCCGCCGCCCGGCAGGCGTTCTTCCACGTCGTATTTCTCCAGCATCTTGCCGGTCTCTGCATAAGTGCGCGCGACGGTGGCGATCCAGCGCGCGGCGATCGTCCGGGCAAGCTGCGCATGACCGCTGGAATCCAGGCCGCCTACCGCTATCCATTGCAGCGGCGCCCAACCATTGGGGGCATCCCATTGCTGGCCGGATCGCGTCAGCGTCGTCCTCAGTCCGCCCGGCGCCACCAGCTTCGCACGGGTGAGTTCGGCGACGCCATCTGCCTGTTCGGCAGACGCCATGCCAACGAAAAGCGGATAGAGCGTTGCGGCCGAAAGCGCAGGTGAAGGCCTCGCTTCGCCGATCAGCCAATCGCCGTAGCATCCCTCTCCAGCCTGCCACAGGAAGCGGTCCACCGCCGCCCTGCGGCGATCCGCGCGCTTTACGAAGTCGCGCGCGCACCCGGCATCTCCCAAGGTCTTGCAGCCCCTGGCGATGCGCCGTTCCATCGCCCAGAGCAAGGCATTGAGGTCAACCGGGACGACATCGGTCGTGCGGATGGTTGCGAGCGTCCTGCCGTCCGCCAGCCAGCGCGAGGAAAAATCCCAGCCGCTTTCCGCAGCGGCGCGCAAGTCGCGATAGACTTGGCTGGAAGCGCGATTTGCAGCAGCCTTGGCGCTTGCCCGGTCCTCCGCAAAGGATTCGTCGCGCGGGGTGTCGCGCTCGTCCCAGTAGCGGTTGAGCAAACTGCCATCGGGCATGCGCACGACGCGCAGACATGCGCCCTTGCGAAGCGCGCAGTCACCGCCTGCCATCCAGAACGCGTATTCGCTGCGCAGCGCCTCGAGCCGGCGCGCCTGCACTCTCGCGTCATGGTTCTGCGAGATGTCCAGCATCAGCGCAAAGAATGGCGGCTGCGAACGGCTTACATAGTACGTACGCGTACCATTGGGGATATGACCGAAGCGCTCGATCAGGCTGGTGAAATCGTCGAGCATCGATTCCACCAGTGCATGTTCGCCGTCGGCGGCCAGCCCCAGCATCGTGAAGTAACTGTCCCAGTAATAGATCTCGCGAAAGCGACCTCCGGGCACGACATATTGTGCGGGCAGCGCGATCCGCGATTCCCCGGGGACCACAGGGGCCGGCTGGCGCACCAGATGCGGCCAGAGCTTGCGGATATGCGCGCGCAGCCCGCCCGTCCCGGCATCGTTGACGCCCGGGACCTCGAAGCGGTCGAGCACAAAAGCGCGCAGCGCCGCATCGTCCCTTGGCGGCGCGGCGCGGTAGTCGGCCATGATCGCAGCGGGCGCTTTGCGCGGGACGGCATCGGCGAATGTCTTGTTATCGTCGAAGATACGACGCTCCTGCACCGCGACGAAGAGGTCGCCATAGAGGTCTGCCGGCGATGGTGGCGCCACATTGCCCAAAGAAGCGCAAACCAGAACGAGGGCGACCAGCCTGGAAATGCGGCGCACGGCCTGCCTCATCGCGTTATCTCCTTGTTATGGCCTTGCAGGATGATGGCATAACCCAAAGCGGCGCGTCGGAGAAATTCGCCTGTGCCAACTCCCGCAAGGGAAGGGCAGCAGCGATTGGGCAAGCGCGTTTCCCCGGCACAGGATAACCCGCCTGCCAGACTGGACGCGGCAATCGCGAGGCGGCTAACGGGCGGGCATGAGTATCATTGCCACAATCATGAATTCGACCACCGGCCTTGCGATCCAGAAGATGAAGTTCGAGCGCATGCCCAAGCCCTGGGTCACTTTCCACCTCGAAAACGGTGAGCAGGTCACGGCCGACCGCGTCCACGTCGGCAAGCCTGCCCCCGGCAAATTCATCACTCCCGTCGAAGTCTGGGTGACACCCAAGAGCTGAACAACGGCCTCCTGGCGAGGCCCGGCGTTCTGGCGAGACCTGGCATTCTGGCGAGACCTGGCGTTCAACCATTTGCGCAGACAGACAGGATGCGGGTCGTCCTGCCCTCGCATCCATGCCGGGCCGACCTTGCTTTGCGCTTCGAACTGCCAACCAGAACGGTTCAGGCAAACTTGCCCTTCGCACCATAAAAGTGATTGTCTATTTGTCTATTATATTGGTAGAGTTTAAACCGCCAAACAAGGACGGCGGACGAACGCTCTGAGCGATTCGCACGCGTGCCGGGACGAAGGGGGTTTTTGAGCATGCTGGATCAACTGGATCAGCTTCACGCCTTGGCGGGGTTTATCGTCGGCCTGCTGGTCGGCATGACCGGCGTGGGCGGCGGATCGCTGATGACGCCGCTGCTTGTCCTCATGTTCGGGGTCAGCCCACAGACGGCAGTGGGCACCGACCTTCTCTATGCGGCGATCACCAAGATCACCGGCACGACAGTGCATGGCTGGCGCGATACGGTGGACTGGAAGATCGTGCGCAGGCTCGCCTATGGCAGCATTCCCGCGACCATCCTGACACTTGCCGTCATGGCCCGTCTCGGCAAGGTCAGCGATCACAGCCAACATATAATCCTGTTCTCGCTGGCGGTCCTGCTGGCGATCACCGCCTGCACAGTCATCTTCCGCGCTCGCCTCGCCCGCTTCGCGCAGGAGCGCGGGCCGCTCGAACCGGGATCACGGGTCACCGGGGCAACCGTTCTGCTCGGCGCGGCAATCGGCATCGCCGTGTCGATCTCCTCGGTAGGAGCCGGTGCGATCGGCGTAACCGTCCTGCTCATGCTCTACCCGCGGCTGCCGATGGTGCGCATCGTCGGCTCGGACATCGCCCATGCCGTGCCGCTCGCCCTGATCGCGGGCGTCGGACACTGGATCATCGGAGACGTCGACGGCGTGCTGCTGACCAACTTGCTCGTCGGCTCGATTCCAGGCGTCATCATCGGCAGTCTGCTGTCCACCCGCGCGCCGGAATGGCTCCTCAGGCCGCTCCTCGCTATCGTCCTGGGGCTTTCGTCCTGGCAACTTTTCGTCAAGGCTGCGACCCCTTCGGAAACGGCGGCAAAGTCATCCGCAAGTTCCAGCGAAGGCGCTCTTGCAGCCTCAAGGGGCTCGGACCAGAAGTGACGCCTTGGGGCCGGGTCGTCCGGCCAGCTGAAAGCCAAAATGCATGGACGTGCAACTCGTTGTCATCTGCCTGCTGACGGCAGGCATCAACCTGATCGGAACCCTGGCCTACGCGGCGCGCATTGCCGGAGTCCGCACACGACGGATCGCGATGAGTTTCGCGCTCTTCAACATCCTCGTCCTCGTCAGCCGCACCTCGAACAGCTTCCTCGGCCCCTTCCTGGCCAAGCGAATCGAAAGCCGCCTGTCGCTGGGCGGCGGCGCTGCCCTGCTTGGCGACTTTCGCATGGTGCTGATGTCGGCCACGATGGCGGTCGCGCTTGGCATCGCGCTGATCCCGACCAGCCAGCGTCTCTTCGTCAACGCCATCGGCTACTTCCAGCGCCACCGCTCGACCAGCCGCATGCTGCTGCGCGCTGCATCGCCGGCCGGGCTGCGCTCTATCCGCACGTCGTTTCGCGCCCCGCGATACGAACACATCCGCGAACTCGCCCGAGCCCGCGGCGTGGGTTGGGGGGTACTGCTGGCCAATTGTCTGGCCCAGGCGCTGATTACAGTGGGAGTGCTGGCATCGCTCTATGCCGGATATCTCAATCCGCAGTACCGCGTCACGGCCTCTCAGCTTTCTGCCGTCATCAACGGCTTCGCGACGATCCTGCTCTTTGCCCTGATCGATCCGCAGCTCTCGGTGATGACTGATGACGTCGTCGAGGGCCGGGTCAGCGATCCACTTTTTCGTCGCACGATCGTGTGGATCAGCTTCAGCCGACTGGCCGGGACAGTCCTTGCACAGGCCTTCTTCGTCCCTGCTGCCCAGCTAGTCGCCTGGATCGCCTACGTGGTCTGAACGCGGCATCGAACGGCCGAAACTTTTTCTCGCCAGGAGGCCCTGCGGCACCCCCTGATACAGCAGCGTCCTGAAACGATTGGACAATGTCAACTCATCGCAAATACTGACTCCGCCGGGCCTTTTGCGCTATTCTGGTCTGTGCGTGAGACCAACGATTCTCCCGACGCAAGGGTTGCCAATATCCATGTTGAACCCGGCTCGCCAAACCATCGCGCGGGCCTTGGCGAGGAGCAAATTATGGCATCCGTGATCGAAGCCTACAGAGACGAAAAGGGCAATCTCCACCACGAAGCGTCGAGCGCGATCATTGCTGACATCGCAGCCGCACTGGGACGCGTCGGCGATGAAGGCGGCCTCACCGAAGGCGTGGCGCGCCTGATCCTTGAGAAGCGCGCGGCCATCGAAAAAGCCTTCGGCGATCTCGACAGGCTGGAGGGCAATTCACTGACAGTGATCGATGTGAGCGACCACTTGCGAGTGCAGTCGCTTTCCGCCTGAGGTCCATCGATGCAAGTCATGACCAAAAAAGGATATTTTAGAATCCCTGGCGATCAAACTCGATAGCGCGTGACGGTCAAGCCGCCATGCGGATTGGTGAATGCGCGTGCGACGGGAAAGCGTAAGTTCGCAAATGCGAATCTGTACACACTTGTGAATTCATGGCAGGCAGCACTCGAAAGAGGAGCTGCCTGATGACCATTGCCACCACCCACGTCGGAAGCCTGCCGCGCGGAGACGAACTGACTCCGCTGCTGCTCGCGCGCGACAAGGGCGAGCCTTACGATGCCGCCGAATTCGACCGCCTGGTGCAGGCCGCGGTCGATGAGGCCGTGCGCCAGCAGGTGGCGAGCGGCGTAACCTGGGTCAGCGACGGCGAACTCGGCAAGGTCGGCTACTCAACCTACATGATCGAGCGCCTCGAAGGGTTCGGTGGTCATATCGACCGCAAGCCCGCCGCCGATCTGGCCGAGCACCCGGACCTGTCCCGCAAGCTGTCGGCGATCATGGGCAGCCAGGAGTTCACCCGCGCCTCGTGCGTCGGCCCCGTACGGCTGCGGACACTCGACCCGCTGCACGAAGACACCCGCAGGTTCCGCCATGCGCTCGACAAGCACGGCCAGGGCGTGCGCGGCTTCCTCAATGCCGCTTCGCCCGGCCTGATCACCGCTTTCCAGGTCAACCGCCACTACCCGAGCCACGAAGCCTATCTCGCCGATCTCGTCGATGCCATGCGCCCGGAGTACGAGGCCATCGTCGCGGCCGGTTTCGACCTGCAGCTCGATTGCCCCGACCTCGCGATGTCGCGCCATACCGGCTACCAGGACCAGGACGAAGACACGTTCCTGCGCACGGCTGCCGCCAACGTGGAGGCGCTCAATGCGGCAACGGCCAATATCGCTCCCGAGCGCTTGCGCATGCATATCTGCTGGGGCAACTACGAGGGCCCGCACGACCACGACATTCCGCTCGAGAAAGTCGTCGATACCGTGATCGCCGCCCGCCCCGCGACAGTCCTGTTCGAAGCCGCCAACCCGCGGCACGAGCACGAATGGACAGTGTGGCGCGATGCCAGGCTACCCGATTGGAAGGTGCTGGCCCCGGGCCTGATCGACACCTGTTCCAACTATGTCGAGCATCCCGAACTCATCGCCCAGCGGATCGAGCGGTTCGCTTCCATTGTCGGCAAGGACCGGGTTGTGGCGAGCACCGACTGCGGCTTCGGTACCTTCGCGGGCTACGGCAAGATCGATCCCGGCGTGACATGGAAGAAGCTGCGTGTCCTGCGCGAAGGGGCCGATATTGCGGACGCCCGCCTGTGAGCGCCGCTCTTTCCCCCGATTCCATCCGCGCGATCGAGCACGACTGCGCGAAGCTGGTCGCCCGCTATGCCAACCGCAACGATGCCGCGGACTGGGAGGCGGTTACAGCGCTCTATGCGCCCGAAGGCCGCATGGCGCGCCCAACGGCGCCTGACGACTGGATCACCGGACGCGAGGCCATTCTGGCGGCCTTCAAGGCCCGCCCCCCGCGCGTTACCCGCCACGTCTGTTCCAACGTCGAGATCACCGTTGTTGACGCGGACACTGCGCTGGGCGAGAGCGCAATGCTGCTCTTCACCGGTGAAGGCGCACCCAAGGTCGGATCTTTCCACGACCGGTTCGTGCGCCTGCCCGATGGCTGGCATTTTGCCGAAAGGCGCGGGTTGTTGACGTTCTGAGGGGGACAATGGCGATAACGGGGGCACCGGGAAGCACTTCACCGACGGTCAAGTCGGCTATGCGCACGCTCGACATCATCGAATATGTCGTCGCCAATCCTGACGGCGTGGTCGCGCAGGAAATTGCGCAGGCCCTCGCCATTCCCGTGAGCAGCCTGTCCTACCTGCTGGCAACTCTGGTGGAGCGCGACTACCTCGCGCGTACCGGACGCCTCTATCAGCCCGGCGCCGGACTGGAACGCCTGCGCTCAAGCCCGCGCAAACTGCCGCTGGTCGAACGTGTACGACCGCTGGTGCGTTCGCTGCGGGTACGCTCCAATGAAACGGCAAGCTTCTTCATCCAGCGCGACTGGTTCCTGGAAGCGGCGATTACCGAAACCGCCGAACATACCCTGCGCTATTCGATCGGCGTCGGCACGCGCACCCCGATGCACTGCCTGGCAGCGGGCAAGGCCCTGCTCGCCGCGTTCGACGCCGAGACTCTTGACCGCTATTTCCGGGAATCGGCGCGCGAACGCTACACCGGCGCGACCATTATCGAAGAGGCAGCGCTGCGCAGCGAGATCGACAAGGCGCGCGAGCTAGGCTTTTCGATAACCCGGGAGGAAATGACCCCCGGCATCTGCGGCTTGGGCACAGTCCTGCGCGAGGAGGGCAAGCCGGTCGGATCGCTGGCCATTGCCATCCCAACCGTGCGCTGGTCACCGCAAGTCGAGGAGGCAACCAGCAAGCTGCTCATTTCCGTGGCCGAGAGCTTTTCCCGCTAAGTTTCACGGGCACGAAGACGCGTGCATCTGCGTCTGCGGGCGCCCATTCCGCCGGCGCAATGCACCGGACAGGCGGATCTGTCCTGCAGATACGTAAACAGGGCCGGGACAATGCCCGGCCCTGCCGCCTGTTCGGTCTATCCCGCCCCCCCGCGTGCCAATCATGAACACGCAGGAGGTCCGTCTTCGGATGGCTGAAGAAGTACGGCCTCAGCCAGCTGACTTGGTGCGCCAGCCTTCGGCGTAGGAATCGCGAGCGACTTCCGAGTAGGGGACCGGCGCAACGGTGGCACGGATCTCGGTCTGGACATGGCGCTCGACGGTCGGCTTGCGGGTTCCGCCGTTTGGCTCACCCCAGAGCAGCGAGACCTGCGTGCCCGGCTCCGCAACCGATTCATCGACCATGGCCAGAGCGAGGAATCGGCCCTCATTCTGGGTGTAGCCGATCCAGGTCGACAGACCGACCTGCTTGCCGTCCACCAGCACGCTGTCATAGGGGTGCATCGCATAGACCGCGCTCGGGAAGTCCATGTACTTCGCACGGTCGCCCTTGGTCAGCATCGAGCTGATCACGCGCATCACGTCCTCGTTGTCGAGCGCGAGGGTGACCTTGCGACGCTTGGGCTGGTCCTTCATCTTCTCCAGCGCTGCGCGGCCGATGAAGTCATGGTCGAACTTGACCATGATGCCGTAACCCAGCTCCCAGGGGTTGAGGTAGTAGTCTTCGATGTTGTCGGAAACGAAGCTGCCGCCGATCGAAGTCATGCCACCGTACGACTTGGCCGAAAGCCATTCGCGGTATTCGCGCATGGATTCGCCGGTGTAGATCGCCGGCAGCGGCGAGGGAATCCAGCCCGATTCAAGAGTGTTCGAGCTGTAGGTGCGGCCGCCCGAGGGGAGCAGGCCGAAGTCCTTGCCGGCTTCGAGCAGCGCATTGCGCACGGTGTCGTAGTCCTTCCAGGGACCGAACAGTTCGTAACCCGGCTGACCGGCCATGCCGTGACGCAGGGCGCGCACTTCGACGCCGGCGATCCTGATCGGTGCCATGTGGAAGAACTTGAGATCCGGCGGCGTCTCGCCCATCGCCTTTTCCAGCACCTTCATGGCGTTCGGGCCCTGCAGCTGGAAGCGGTAGTTGCGACGGTAGCCCTGCTGGTCGAGAGGACGTGCGGCGGTGCGCTCGTCGCGCTCGACCTTGACGTCCCATTTGCCCGAGGCCGCGTGGAATTCCACCCATTCGATCGTCGGCGCGCGGCCGACCAGCTCGAACTTCTCTTCTTCGAGATAGAACAGGATGACGTCGCCGATGACAAAGCCCTCCGGCGAGACCGGGGCGAACTGCTTCGCGCGGTTGGGGACGAAGCCCTTGAAGCTGTTCGGCGCAAGGTAGGACAGCATCTTGAACGCGTCCGGTCCGGTCACCAGCAGGTCCACCATGTGGAAGCTCTGGTTGAAAAGGACCGCGGTCTCAGCCCAGGCACGCTGTTCGTCGCGCCAGTTCGAATATTCACCCGGAACGCCAGGATAGACGTTGGGGCCGGTCTGCTGATTGCGCAGGAAGTCGACCATGTCGCCCTTCTCTTCGATCAGCTTCTGGAGGCTCTTCTCGGTCATTATGTTCTGCCTTTCAGTACTTTGGTCAGGTTCTTCTCAGGTTGTGGATCATTCTATGCGAGCCATGCGCGAATGGCCGCATTGAAGGCGGCGGGCCTCTCGGCAGGAGCCATGTGGCCGGCGTCCGGCACGATGGTGAGCGGACAGCCGCCGATGGCTGCAGCAATCTCCCGGTGCTGTTCGACCGGGGACCAGGCATCGTCAGCTCCAACGATCAACGAGACCGGACAGGCGATTTCAGTGAGGACATCCGAAGCGTCAGGCCGGTTCAGCAGCGCTTCTATCTGCGCCTCGAACACATCCTGCCCGGCATCCAGACACATCGCGCGCAGTTGGCTGAGGAGATCTGTGTCGCTACGCATCGCAGGGCCGATCATTGGCGGCAACCAGGCATCGACAAGTGCGGCGAAGCCCTGCTCCCGTCCTATATCGCGCAAGGCGTAGCGCTTCTCGCGCTCACCCGGGCGCGGCAGATGAATACCGGTATCGGCAAGCGCCAGTCGTGTCACGCGGTCGGGCGCCTTGCGCGCGATCTCAAGCGCCACGCGCGCCCCCATCGAGTGGCCGAGAACAGCACAGCGCGAAGGCATGCGCTCCAGCGTGTAATCGGCCATCGCAGCGATGCGATCTGCGCCGCCATAGAAACCGTCGATGCTCTGGCTTCCGGCGAATTCAGCAAGTTGGCCGGCGAACATGCGTCCGTCGCACAGCAGCCCCGGCAGGATCACGAGCATCTCGGATTCGGCATCTGTGTTCGCATTCATGAATTTTCACCTATACGAATCTTCTTTGGCGCGCTAGAGAGAATTCCGCAGTCAGTTCTCGACAAGCCCATCCCCAATTCCGGTTCGCAGGAATGCGGGCAAGAAGGGCGCGGGGGAGAAGGAAGCGAATATGACCACCCCAATCATCCATCCGAACTGGGCGCGCCCGGCTCTCAACATGGTCGACGGCTATTCGCTGGAGATAACGGCCAAGGACGTGGACAGCCTGCGCGCTGCCGCCCCCGGGATCCTGCCCGAGACCCCGATCGCCCTCACTTTCCTCCCGGGAGAGGAATTCGACGCCCGCGTCGCCGCGGCGCGCACGGCGCGGGAACTCGGTTTCGAGCCGATGCCGCACTTCTCCGCGCGTCGCATCACTTCGCCCGATGAATTCGAACGTTACCTGGCGGCCGTGACCCGGGAGGCCGGGGTAAAGCGCAGCTTCGTCATCGCCGGCGATCCGGCCGAGCCGGAAGGCCCCTTCGCCGACAGTGCGGCCCTGATCGCCACGGGGGAATTCGAACGCAACGGCATCACGGCCATCGGCATCGGCGGGCATCCCGAAGGGCACCCCAACATGTCGGACGAGGAGTGCTGGCGGGTTCTGCAGGACAAGTGCGCTGAGGTTACCGCGCGCGGCATGGCACCGCTGATCGTTACCCAGTTCGCCTTCGACGCCGATGCGGTTCTCGCCTGGCTCAAGGAACTGCGCGAGCGCGGCATCGTGGCACCGGTACGCCTGGGCGTGCCCGGCCCGGCCGGCATCAAGACCCTTATGCGCTTTGCTGCGCGCTGCGGCGTCGGCGCTTCCGCCTCCGTCATGGCCAAATACGGCATTTCCATCACCCGCCTCATCGGTTCGGCCGGTCCCGACAAACTCGTGAAAGCGCTCGAACAGGGACTGGGCGAGGAACACGGCCCCGTTCGCCTGCACTTCTACCCCTTCGGCGGACTGGAGAAGACCGTCGCATGGATCAACGAGTTCGCGCGCAAGAGCTGACGCGACACTCCAGAAAAAGAGGAACCTTCAAAGGTGTCTGAGATCTACACCCTGCGCCTGCAATGCGATGATGCGCCCGGTCTTGTCGCTAAGGTCGCGACTTATCTTGCCGAGTGCGGCTGCAACATCGTCGACGCGCAGGAATTCCACGACCGCCCCGCCGGCCGCTTCTTCATGCGCGTGGAATTCCAGCCCGGAAAGCCGGGCTCTGTCGCGCAGTTGCATGCTGGCTTCGCACCGATTGCCAAGGCTGCTGGCATGGAATGGAGCCTACGTGACAAGGCCCGGCCCAAGAAGGTCATGCTGATGGTTTCCAAGTGGGACCACTGCCTGGGCGACCTGCTCTATCGCCAGCGGATCGGGGAACTGCCGATGGAAGTCGTCGGCATCGTCTCCAACCATCCGCGCGAAGTGTTGCATACCTCGCTGATCAACGGCCTGCCCTACATGCACCTGCCGGTCACCAAGGACACCAAGCCGCAGCAGGAAGCGCAGATCCGCGATCTGGTGGAAGAAAGCGGTGCAGAGCTCGTTGTGCTGGCACGCTACATGCAGATCCTTTCCGACGAGATGGCAGGCTTCCTCTCCGGCCGCTGCATCAACATCCACCATTCGTTCCTGCCCGGCTTCAAGGGCGCCAAGCCCTATCACCAGGCATTCGATCGCGGCGTGAAGATGATCGGCGCGACCGCCCATTACGTAACCGCCGACCTCGATGAAGGCCCGATCATCCATCAGGACGTCGAGCGCATCAGCCACGCCGACATGCCCGAAGAACTCGTGCGCCGCGGCCGCGACATCGAGCGGCGCGTGCTCGCCGAAGCGGTTCGGCTGCACCTCGACGACCGGGTCTTCGCCAATGGCGCCCGCACCGTCGTGTTCCGCGACTAGGCCGCACCGGAACCGAAAGGACGATCCCCATGCGCGAAGCGACAGACATCGCCAGTTATCTGGCGGACCTTGAAGACATTCCAGGCACGCAAGTATTCACGGCTCAGCGAGCCCGGCAGGGCTATCACCTCAACCAGTGCGCCATGAGCCTGATGAAGCCGGAGAACCGTGAGCGGTTCAAGGCCGACGAACAGGCCTATATCGATGAGTGGCCGATGAGCGAGGAGCAGAAGCAGGCGCTGCTCGCCCGCGATTACAACCGGCTGCTCAATCTGGGCGGCAACATCTACTTTCTCGCCAAGGTCTTCTCCACCGACGGCATCAGCGTGGTCCAGGGCGTTTCTACGATGACCGGCATGAGCGTCGAGGAATACCAGGCGATGATGATGGCGGGCGGGCGCTCCCCTGTGGGGCAGCGTTCGATCCGGGAGAACAACTGATGGCACGCATTACTCACGGCATCGGCTGCAGCCACATTCCCGTGCTGGGCTATGCCCACGATCACGGCAAGGACGGCGACGATTATTTCAAGCCCGCCTTTGCCGGGTTCGACTGGACCCGCGAATGGATCATGGCGCCTGAAAGCCGTCCGGACGTCGTCATCCTCGTTTACAACGACCATGCCAGCGCCTTCGACATGAAAGTCATCCCGACTTTCGCCATCGGTTGCGGCGAGCGTTACACTCCGGCCGACGAGGGCTTCGGCCCGCGCCCCGTGCCGGTGGTCGAAGGCCACCCCGATCTTGCCTGGCACATCGCGCAGAGTCTTGTCCTCGATGAGTTCGACACGACCATCATCAACGAGATGGAAGTGGACCACGGCCTGACAGTGCCGCTCACGATGATGTTCGGCGATGTCGACAAATGGCCGGTGAAGGTGATCCCGCTGGCGGTCAACGTCGTCACTTATCCGCCGCCATCGGGCAATCGCTGCTGGGCGCTGGGCGAAGCGATCTCCCGCGCGGTTTCGAGCTTTCCCGAGGACCTCAAGGTCCAGATCTGGGGCACTGGGGGCATGAGCCACCAGTTGCAGGGGCCGCGCGCCGGCCTGATCAACAAGGAATGGGACAACCGCTTCCTCGACGGCCTGACCGGAGAGGGACAGGATCTGCGCCACATCCCGCATATCGAGTACCTGCGCGAGACCGGCTCGGAAGGCATCGAGATGGTCATGTGGCTGATCATGCGCGGCGCCCTGGGCAAGAGCACCCGTGCCCTGCATCGCCACTACCACGTGCCGGTCAGCAACACGGCGCTCGGCCACATCGTGCTCGAACCCGTCGATCCCACCGTACCGCCCAGCCGCACGCTGGAAGGCAGCAACCCGAACGCATAAGTCATCATCGCCCGATCCCCGGGGGGCGCCTTCCACGCTCCTTGGGGATCGCCCGGTCAGGCCCAGCGTACAATACGTGTCGAGGCAAGCCCGTTGAGCAGGGCGGCGGGCTTCTGCACGCTTACCTCCACCCTGACCACAAGATCCGATTGCAGGCAAAGGTCCGCGAGACGCGCTGCATAAGTCTCGATGAGGCATATCCTCTCGCGAGCGAGATCCTGCGCGTATTCGACGATGCGATTGTAATCGATCGTCTCTGCAAGAGCATCTTCGCGCGGTGTGACGATGTCTGCGATCACGCTGATGACCAGAGTTTGCCTGCGCCCGATTTCATGCGAGTGGACGCCGATGTCGGCAGCGACGCGCAAATCACTGACACCCACCTGCGAGAGGCGCTTCACACTCTGCGCCAGGTCAAAGCAAGGCGATTGCGCCTGCATCTTCATCGACTTTCCATTTCCCGGTCCGTCAGCCAGCACTTGAGGCAATCCGGCCGCCCGGCCCCTCGAGGCTGAGCGCAGCGGCTTTCGCCGTGTTCGAGAGCAGGCACGCAATGGTCATGGGGCCGACACCGCCAGGAACCGGAGTCACAGCCCGGGCATGCTGAACCTCATCGAAGGCGACGTCTCCCTTGAGCGCGCTCGTGCCGTCAGGTCGGGTCACGCGGGTGATGCCGACATCGATGATGACGGCGCCTTCCTTTACCCAGAAACCCTTCACCAGTCCGGGCGACCCGGCCGCAGCGACCACGATGTCCGCCTTGCGAACGATCTCAGAGAGCCCGCGCGTCTCGATGTGCGTGACGGTGACGGTCGCCTCCCGCTCCAGCAGCAGCATCGCCACCGGCTTGCCGACGATGTTGGACTTTCCGATCACCACCGCGTCGAGCCCGCGATAATCGGAAATCACCGTATCGAGCAGCATCATGATGCCAAGCGGAGTACATGGTACCAGCCCACCGGTCCCGGTCGAGAGCCGCCCGACGTTTACCGGATGAAACCCGTCGACATCCTTGCCCGGCGCGATCGCGTCGAGCACGAGGCCGGCATCGATGTGCGGCGGTAGCGGCAATTGTACGAGTATGCCGTGTACGCCGGGATCGACGTTCAAATCGGCGATCAGCGACAGAAGCTCGGCTTCCCGGGTTGAAGCCGGGAGGCGGTGTTCGATCGACCGCAAACCGACCTTGCGGCATTCGCGAATCTTGCGCCCGACATAGACTTCGCTGGCCGGGTCGTTGCCGACCAGGACCACGGCGAGACCTGGCGCCTGGCCAAGCCTCACCGCCAGGGCACTGACCGTATCGGCAGTTTCCTGCGAAACGCGCCGCGCCAGCGCGATACCATCGATAATCGCGGTCACAGGAAGTTGCCCTGACAGGCCGACCCACGGGACCTGCGCCAAGCACGACAGGTGCGGGTCAGGCCAGCAAGGTCAATCTTCATTCTTTCCTCTCGCCAATCACGCAGCAGAGGCGCAGTGGCCTCGGGAGAATTCGGATTTTCTAATATACGAATTTTCGTGTTTGTGAAATAGCGAGTGTGACTTTTAATTCGGCAGTGTCTGCGACGCGCCTCGAACGAGAGGCAGACCGCTTCTACTGCGCGGTTTGCGCCTCGGCGATCGCCTGCTCGGCGCCCTTCGTGCCGTTGGCCAGGGCGCGCATCATGCAATCCTGATCGGGGTTGAAGGGATAGATCCGGTCGAGCTCATCGCAGACGTCGCGGGCGACGCTGCGCACGCGGGTCATCAGCCTGTCCTGATCGTGGGGCTTGCTGAGATCGAGGTCGTTGTACAGCACCGGAATGCGCACCGTCGTGGTAATGATCGGCGCGCCGGTCGTGCTGGAGTGCTCGATGCGGGCCGGTACCGAGCGCGGGGCCTCGACCACGATTTCCTCGGGAACGGGGGCGGCTTGCGCGTCGGCAGGCGCCTGGTCGCTTGCGCCGGCCGAAGCCGCGACAACCACGAGGCACAGACCGCCAAGCACCGTCATGCCAATGGTTCGTGTTCTGTGAGCCATAATATCGAATACCTCCGCCCCTGCTCTTGCAGCAGCAAGTATCGCAGATCCTTGATCCGCCGCAATCCACGCCCGCTCGCGCGCGAAGTTTCGATCAACTGCCGTCTGTGATCAGGGTTCCGCCGTCGACGACAAGGTTTTGTCCGGTTATGAATGCCGCCGCAGGCGAGGCAAGGAAAACGGCTGCTCCGGCGATCTCCTCCGGCGTGCCTGCGCGGCGCAGCGGCGTCATCGCCATGCGCCGCGCCATGAACTCCTGGTCCGCAAGCAAGGGACCGGACAGTTCGGTGGCGATGAATCCGGGAGAAATGGCATTCACCCGGACCGCGTGCGGCCCCCATTCAACTGCCAGGTTGCGGGCCAGTTGGGCAACGCCCGCCTTGGACAGGGCATAGGCATTGATCCTGAGGTTTCCGCGCAGACCCGAGAGGCTCGACATCAGGATCGCAGCGCCCCCGCCCCTTGCCGCGATGTGCGGCAAGACGAGATTGCAAAGCGTGACCTGACTGGTGAGATTGATCGCCATGACCCGCGCATAATCGGCCATGTCGACTTGCGCGAACATGCCCGCACGTCCGGTAATTCCGGCATTGCACACGAGGGTGTCGATTCCGCCGAATTCGGACAACGCCCGCTCTACCAGACCAGACAGTGCATGATCGTCGCTCACGTCGCATGCTTGTCCCGGCATGCCGAGCTCTGCCGCGACGCGCGCCGTATCCCCGGCAGTCTCGCTGGAAATCAGCACCCGCGCACCCTGCGCGATCAGACCCTCGGCGATCGCCCTGCCGATACCCCGGGTCGAGCCGGTGACGATCGCGCTCTTGCCGGTGAGATCGAACATCGACACGTCAGGCCTTGTCCGCCGCCGCATCGTAAGCGGGATCGACCTGCTCCGGCTTGGCTTCGTCAAGCGGCACGCCGTTGTGCAGGTAGGCCGGCGCCTCGATTAGGACGAAGGCAATGCGGCAGACCCGGTCGGTCGTGTTGCGCCAGAGGTGATTGGTGCCTCGCTGGACGATGATCCCGCCTTCGCGAATCGACTTCTTGCGCCCGTCCTCCAGTTCCAGTTCGATCTCGCCCTGCATCACGATACCGTAGTCGATCGAATTGGTGCGGTGCATCGGGCTCTCCTTGCCCGGGAGCATGTCGACGACGCGGATCACCGAACCGCCTTCCAGCGTCGCCCCGGTCGCACGGTCGCGACCTTCGGTCTCGTCGTTGTTGTCGGCCGGCACTGTCGCGGTCGTCCAGATGGTAAGGAACGAAGCATCGCCCGAGGGAACCATGCGGGTCGGTTCGCAGTCCTCGCAGCGAAAAACCGCCCGTCCGTCTGCGTCATGGCCGGTGACCACCCGCTGCACCGGGGGCAGCCCGGAATCGGAAACCACTTCACTCATCGTTTCACCACCTTCGTATCCAAAGTTGCCCGGCGGCGCTGGGCCACCTGGCGAGATAGCGACCGGACAGCTCTCGCAGCTGCCCTCGTTCAGGAAAGCCAATCCCATGCGCGCAGGACTTCAAGCCATTCCTGCCTCAAGCACCGGCTAGCCAATGACACGCCCCGCAGCAAAGGCATAAGATCAATGATCATCCATCGATAACCTGCATGGCCGAGCGGGGCTGGCCCGAAGGACAAGACACTGCGCCCCGGCCCAGCTCGTCAATGAAAGGATGAGGCCTGAAATCCGAGACGAGACGGAAAAGGCGCGGCCGGCTACGACGGAGATCTTCCCTGCGGACATTGCGCATGGTCAACGACCCGGCCGCCAGACAATGCTGAGATACACCCGACCATGGAGATCCTGACCGCTTGGCTAGCCTTCGCAATCTGCCTGCTTGTCATTGGCATGGCAGGGCCCGTCCTGACACGAAGCGGCAGCGACATTGCCGCGCAAACGGGCATGTCCGCATCCTGGGTCGGGTTGATCATGCTGGCAGCGGCAACATCGCTACCGGAACTGTTCACCGGGATCAGCGCCGTGACAATCGCCGATGCTCCCAACATCGCGATGGGCGATGCCCTGGGCAGCTGCATCTTCAATCTCGTCATGCTGGTCCTGCTGGACGCGCTATGCCGTGACGAGCCGTTCTGGCGCCGCAGCGATCAGGGCCACATCCTTTCCGCCGCTTTCGGTGTCGTGCTCATCAGCTTTGTAGGTGCGGTGGTGCTCACGAGCCGCAACGGCCTCGATCTCCGGGTAGGCCATGTCAGCGCCTATTCGCCGTTCCTGATCGCACTCTACTTCATCGCGATGCGCGCCGCCTTCTTCTATGAGCGCCGACCGGAGCGCCCTGCCCAGCCCCTCGGCCCGGCTCATGCCGACAGGACGTTGCAACGCACCCTGGTGAACTACCTTGTTGCCGCCGCCGCCGTCGGGGCGGCCGGAGCCTGGCTGCCATTCGTCGGCCAGGAAGTAGCGGCAGTGATGGGCTGGCGGGCCAGCTTCGTGGGAACGCTGTTTATCGCCGCAGCCACTTCGATTCCTGAGCTGATCGTGACGGTAAGCGCGCTCAGGATGGGTTCCGCAGACATGGCCATCGGCAACCTGCTGGGCAGTAACCTTTTCATCATCCTCGTCATTGCCCTGGACGACATCGCCTTTGCCGGCGGTTCGTTCTACGCGCAGGTTTCGCCCGCTCACGCCGTCACTGCCTTTGCTGCGGCAATGATGTCCGGGCTGTGCATCATCGGGCTGCTCTATCGCCCGGGTAACCGCTTCTTCGGCCTGTTCGGATGGATCAGCCTTTCACTCCTCGCAATCTACCTTCTGAGCTCTTACGCTATCTACCTTCACGGACATTGAGAGCCGCCCGTCAGTTCGCCAGGACCGCGCGAAAGCGGAGCTTTGCGAGCATCAGGGCCGCACCGAGAAGCAGCGCAGTCACTCCGACCGCCTGCATGCCAAGGGGTTGGAGCGCCGAGAAGCCAAGAAGCGAAGCCACGGGGGGCGACAGGAAGATCGCGGAGAAGATCGCGATCACCAGTCCCATGATGATCGCCAGGGGCAGGTTGTGTCCCGCCTTGCCGCCAGAGGCCAGCGAACGGAACGAACGATTGGCCAGCACGAGCGCGAGCACTGCGACGATGAGGCCGGCAAAGCAGGTCGAGCGCACCGAACCTGTCGGGATGGCGCCATGATTGGCCCACGCAGCCAGCAGCAGGATTGCGCTGAGCGCAAGGAAGCCCTGCAGGAGCGACCAACCCAGCAAGCTGCGCGAAATCAGGGCACTTTCGGGCGCGCGCGGCGCGCGGCGCATGACATCGCGCTCCTCCGGCTCCGCTTCGAAGGCGAGCGAACAGACCGGGTCAATGACCATCTCCAGCAAGGCAATGTGCACTGGCCCCAGGATCAGCGGCCAGCCGGCAAGCAGAGGAAATATCGCAAGGCCGCCGATCGGGATGTGGACCGCGAAGATAAAGCCTGCCGCCTTGCGCACGTTGTCGTAAATGCGCCGCCCCAAACGGACGGCGGTGACGATCGAACCGAAATCGTCGTCGAGCAGGACAATCGACGAGGCCTCGCGCGCAACGTCGGTCCCCCGCTGGCCCATGGCAATGCCGATATGCGCCGCCTTTAGCGAAGGCGCGTCGTTGACGCCGTCCCCGGTCATGGCGACGACCTCCCCGCTGGACTTTAGTGCCCTCACGATGCGCAATTTCTGGTCGGGCATTACCCGCGCGAAGACGGCGACACCCGCAACGCGGCGCGCCAGTTGCTCATCATCGAGGCCAGCCATGTCGTCGCCTGTCAGGACATCCCCTTCGGCGATCCCGGCCTGGGCGGCGATGGCGCGCGCGGTTGCAGGATAGTCGCCGGTGATCATCACCACCCGGATGCCTGCCTCCTGAAGCTGCGCGACTGCAGGCGGCACCGACGCACGGATCGGATCGGCGAGACCGATCAGCCCGCGATAGACGAAGTCGAAGCCGCTCTGACTCTCAGGCAGGTTTTCGCCTTGCCACCGCGCTTCGGCGACGGCCAGGACGCGCAGCCCCTGCGAAGCCATCTGTGCGACGTGAGCATCAAGGTCGGCTCGGGCATCTTCGTCCATGCCGCAAAGGCGCGCGATGGCCTCCGGCGCGCCCTTGGCGGCAACGAGACCTTCGCGCCTCGCCGGGTCCGACCAGACGTTCGACATCGCCAGCATTTGCGAAGACAGCGGATATTGGCGGTGCAGGTGCCAGCCGTCCCGCTTGCGCAGCTTGAGGCCATGCTCGGGAAATTCGTCGTCGAGCGCATGAAAGGCCTGTTCCATCGGATCGAATGGCTCTTCCAGACAGGCGGAAATTCCCAGGGCCGCCAGTTCTGCAAAGTCCGCGCCGAGCTCGGCGCCATCCTCATCGAGGCGCCGCACGGAACCGTCCGACAACTTCAACTCCATGATCGCCATGCGGTTCTGGGTAAGCGTGCCGGTCTTGTCCGTGCACAGCACGGTCGCCGCGCCCAGCGTTTCAATGGCGCTTCCGCGGCGGGCGAGCACCCGCTTTTGCGCCATGCGAAAGGCACCCATCGTCATGAACAGCGTGAGAACGACCGGAAGCTCCTCGGGAAGCAGCGACATGGCGATGGCAATGCCGGAGAGGAAAGCCTCGAGCCAACCTCCCCGCAGGAACCCGTACAGCAGGATCGCCAGAACGCTCACGCTTATGCCGAGCACGGCCAGCCAGCGCACAAGCCGCCGCGTCTCTTGGGTCAGATGCGGAATTTCGGTTTCCAGCGATGCGAGCGACTGGCCGATGCGGCCAATCTCGCTGCGCGGTCCGGTTGCGGCCACCTCGATCGTCCCGGATCCACGAACTGCAAGCGTCCCGGCATAGAGGTAGGGTGCATCCTCGCCGCCCGGCCGGGGCGGCTGTGCGTCCGGATCGCCGGCGAGGGCAGGCTTCGCGACTGGCACGGATTCGCCGGTCAGAAGCGCCTCGTCAGCCTGCAAGCCGGAAGCATCGACAACCCAGCCATCGGCCGCCACACGGTCTCCTTCCTCAACAACCATGAGATCGCCGCGCACCACTTCGCGCGAGGGTATCCGCTGCCTGCGGCCATCGCGGATAACCAGGGCCTGCGGCATGCTGAGATCGCGCAGGGAATCGATTGCCTTTTCCGTCCGGCTCTCCTGCACGATGGCGATGACGACCGAGAGCCCCGCAAAGGCGATCAGGATCAGCGCCTCGTGCAGGTCGCCAAGCAGCAGATAAATCCCCCCGGCCGCAAGCAGCAGCGCCAGCATCGGCTCACGCAGCACATCGAGCATGATCCGCGGGTAGGAGCGGCTCCTGCCGCCCGGCAGGGCATTGGCTCCCTCGTCGCGAAGGCGCGCGGCCGCTTGCTCGCGCGACAAGCCGGTACGTTGCGATGCTGAAGCCTTGCCGCCCATCGTCTCCTGCCGGATCGCCGATTGCCCTGAGCGCAGTGTACCGGTTTCGGTCGGGGATGCGACCTGCAACGTCACGTCAGCCCGCGCAGGCCTTGCCGCTGCCTTTCGGCGCGGCGGGGAGCGGCGCCAGGGCCCTCGGCGCTCTGGCTTTCGCCCCACCGGCCGAGGGGTCGCCTATCCGGTCATCGCGCCTGTAGATATCGGGAAAGAAGTGAACGTCACCCTCCTCCCCGGCGGCTGCGGTGAAGTACGCAATATAGACCGGCAGCTCGTTGTCGAGCGGCAGGCGCGTCGTCTCCCGCGTGGCGACGATGGCATCGACTTCCTGGCGGCTGTGACGTGCGTCCAGCAACCGCGTTGCAAAACCCAGAGCATCGCCGATCCTGATGCAGCCATGGCTGAATGCGCGCATGTCCTTGGCGAAGAGATCCCTGGCCGGTGTATCGTGAATATAGACCGTGAAAGGATTGGGCATGTCGAGTTTCACTTCGCCAAGGGCGTTGCCCGGCCCCGGCTTCTGACGGATCTGACCGCCGCTCCGGACATAGCCCAATTTCGCCGGAAACACGCCGTGCTTCTCGCGCACGATGCTGGCAGGCACCACCCACCAGGGATTGAGGATGACGCCGGTGATGCGAGCCGAGAAGGCCGGTGTGGGCGTCGAACGCTTGCCGACGATCACCGGCCAGGTGCCCGCCCGCTGCCCCTTTCGCCACAGCTCGGCCTCGAAGGCCGCTGCGTTGACCAGCACGTAGTCCTGCCCCAACGACTGGGGCAGCCAGCGCCAGCGCTCCATGTTACGCGCCAGGATCAGCCGGCGCTGCGGATCGTCCTGTGTGGCGAAGGCCCTGCGCAGCGCCGCATATTGGGCACTGCGCGGTTGCAAGCCGGCAAAGTAGTAATCGAGCGCATCCAGTGTCACGGCGCGAACCAGGCGCTCGCGCAAGTCGACGGCAGCATCGCTGTCGGCAATGTGCCAGCCCGCTCGCTGACCTGCGCCGGACACGCCAAGCAGGTGCATGCGCGCCAGGCGCAGGGCGAGTTCGGTCGCGGCATGCGATACAGACAAACCGTCGCCGCGCGCCTGCGCTCTTCGCAACTCTTTTGTATCGAGTACCGGCAAGGCATCGTCAGGAGCCCTGGCAATCCAGGCCTCCAACCTTTCCAGCGTAGCGGGAGACCAAGGGATCGGCTCCTGCGCCTGCGCTGGATGCAAGGTCAAAAAGAATGTCGCGAATACAATCGGTATCCGGTGCATTACGCGCCCGAGGGCCAGGATCGGTTTGAAAATCGCCGCCCTCATCCTTACCTGTTGGACAACGGAATTGAGGATTTCCATACCATGACTCTCAGTCGGCGCCATATCATTGGCGGCGTGCTTGTGGGTACTGCGGGGCTGGTCGCACCGCGCGCTTTTGCTGCGGTCCGATCTACGGATGCACCAGACCTGCTGCCACAGGCCAAGGCCGCTCTTGATGCCCATGCATCCCGAATCCGCCATCGCGACGTGGTCGGTTTGGTCGATTTTTCCCAGCCTTCGCGCAATCCGCGCTTCCAGATCGTCGACTTGTCCAGTGGCCGGATATTGCAGACCTATTTCGTTGCGCATGGACGCGGCTCGGACCCGGGCAACAGCGGCTTTGTCGAGCGCTTTTCCAATCGACCGGGCTCCAATGCCTCCTGCCGCGGCGGCTTCCTGACGGCCTCCACCTATTATGGCAAGCACGGCCGCTCGGGGCGGCTCGTCGGGCTCGACCCGGACAACAGCAATGCGGCCAGCCGGGCCATCGTGATGCACGGGGCCGACTATGTGAACCCGCACATGGCGCGCATCAGCGGCAGGATCGGACGCAGCCTGGGATGCTTCTCGGTGCCGGTTCACGACATCAACGAAGTGCTCGGCCACCTCGGCGAAGGTCGCCTGCTCTTTGCCTCGAAATAGGCTTCGTTTCACCGCTGCATCATCCTTGGCCGATCCTGTTGTTCTCTTGGCCAGCTTCGATTTTCATCGCATTGACGAGGGTCAAGAAACAGCGCGGGCGCCTGTGCAATAGGCGCATGGCGGGGTTACAAGGAGCCAAGGCAATGCAAGGTCGTCGTTGATGCTCAAGATAAAACGCCTCGCCATCGACACTCATCCCGAAAACACCGCATTCCTGCTGCGACACGGCAATGGCTACTCGGCCGAGCAGTTCCAGGCGCTGCGCAAGATCCGGATCGGCAGCGAAACCTCCGAGATTCTCGCCACGCTCGCGCTCGTGGACGAAAGCGAGTGGCTTGCGGCAGGCGAGATCGGACTGGGCGAACAGGCCTTCCGCCGGCTCGGCCTGCCCGAAGGCGCCGAAGTCGTGATCGAACAGGCCCGCCCGCCGGTCAGCCTCGAATTCGTGCGCCGCAAGATCGACGGGGATACACTGGAAGACAGCGAAATCGTTGCCATCGTGCGCGACATCGCCGCCCATCGCTATTCGCCCATGGAAATCGGCGCCTACCTCGTGGCCTGCGCCGGCTTCATGAGCACGCAGGAAACGCTGTCGATCACGCGCGCCATGGCCGACGTGGGCGAGAAGCTCGACTGGAAATCGCAGCTGGTGGTCGACAAGCATTGTATCGGCGGCATTCCCGGCAACCGCACTTCGATGATCGTCGTGCCGATCGTGGCCGCGCACGGCCTGATCATGCCCAAAACATCTTCGCGCGCGATCACCTCGCCCTCGGGTACCGCCGACACGATGGAAGTGCTCGCCAATGTCAATCTGTGCGCCAGGGACATGCAGGCGATCGTGTCGAAGGAACATGCCGTCCTGGCCTGGGGAGGGCAGGTCAACCTTTCTCCCGCCGACGACATCCTGATCTCCGTCGAGCGTCCGCTGCGCATCGATACCTTCGAACAGATGGTCGCCTCGATCCTGTCCAAGAAGCTGGCGGCCGGATCGACCCATCTCGTGCTCGACATTCCAGTAGGGCCGACCGCCAAGGTCCGCTCGCAAAGCGAAGCCGTACGCCTGCGCAAGCTGTTCGAATATGTTGCAGGCAAGCTGGGCATAGAGATCAACGTCGTCGTCACCGACGGCTCCCAACCGATCGGGCGCGGCATCGGGCCGGTGCTGGAGGCACGCGATGTCATGGCGGTACTGCGCAACGACGCCGACGCGCCCGAGGACCTGCGCGACCGGGCGCTGCTGCTGGCCGGGCACATTCTTGATTTCGATCCCGAACTCAAGGGCGGAAGGGGCTTTGCCCGGGCGATGGAAATGCTGGCGTCAGGCGCCGCCCTGGAGGCCATGGAACGGCTGATCGATGCACAGGGCCGCCAGTCCGAAAAATTCACGCCGGGCGAATTCACACATGAAGTCTGCGCGCCGCTCGACGGCCGCATCAGCATGATCGACTGCCACGTGATCGCCCGCATCGCCCGCCTTGCCGGAGCGCCGATGGACAAGGGTGCAGGCATCGACCTGCTGCACAAGGTCGGCGAACAGGTCCGCAAGGGAGAGGCGCTCTATCGTATCCACGCCCAGTCCGAGACGGGCCTGGGCTTTGCCCGCGATCTGGCTGGCGAGGACAGCGGCTACGAGGTCCTGCGTTGAACGCCCTCGTCCTCGGTTTTGCGCATTCCCTGTCCAGCGCGCAAGCACTGGCGGCGCAGTTGGGACTGCCTTGCGACAAGGTCGGTGTGCACCGCTTCCCGGACCTCGAAAGCCTCGTGCAGGTGCCGCGAAGCGCGCCGACGGTCATTCTTCACCGCTCGCTGAACGACCCCAACGCCAAGCTCATCGAACTGATCCTTGCCGCATCGGCAGCGCGCGACGGCGGCGCGCGGCGCGTGGTACTGGTCGCGCCCTATCTCGCCTACATGCGCCAGGACATGGCCTTCAAACCGGGCGAAGCGGTAAGCCAGCGCGTCATCGGGCAGCTCATCGCCGCGCATTTCGACGGCATCGTCACCGTCGACCCGCACCTTCACCGCGTGGCCACCCTGGCCCAAGCCGTGCCGGGCATTCCCGCGATAGCCCTCTCGGCCGCCCCGGTTCTGGCCAGCGCGATAGAGGCCGGGCAAGACCCGGTCATCGTCGGACCCGACAGCGAATCGCGTCAGTGGATCGAGAGCATCGCCCGGCCGCTCGGCCTCGACACGCTGCTCGGCAGCAAGGAGCGCTTCGGCGATCGCAAGGTCGCGCTTTCCATTGCCGGGATCGAGAAGGCGAGAGGGCGCAGAGCGATCCTGGTGGACGACGTCATTTCCAGCGGTGAGACGCTGATCGCCGCAGCAGGTGCCCTACGCAAAGCCGGTGCGCAGCGCATCGAGGCGCTGGCAACGCATTGCCTCGCCAGTAGCGAAGACCTTGCCCGCATGACAGCCAGCGGGATCGCGCGCATCGTCTCGACCGACAGCATTCCCGGCCCGACTTGCGGACCGACGCTGGCACCGCTCCTCGCCGATGCCCTCAAGTCCTCGGGCCTGCTTCAGACCTGATCGTTATCGCCCGGCGCGTGGCGGCGCTTTTGCCGTTCGCGCGCCTCGTTGTAACTGTCGAGAACACGGCGCATGTCGCCGAGCGCCTGCTTGCGCGCCTTTTCGTCGCGGATCTTGCCCAGGTGCGCCTTGAGGTTCGAGACGAAGTCCGCGTATTCGTTCTGCCAGTCGGTGCCGGCCATCTGCTCCAGATCGAGCCGGCCGGTCTGCGTACGCCGCGCCGGTTCGCCTGCGCCCAGCGCATAGACCTCGCCAATCTGCGGCTTGATCACGCGCAGCTTCGGGTCGTCCTTTTCCACCTGCGCCTTGAGCGACGCGATCGCCTCGCTCTCGCCATGGCTCAGGAACAGGCTGCCGGCTATGGGCCGCCGCGCCGCGATCCAGGCCAGCAGCTCGTCGCGGTCGGCATGGGCAGAATAGGAATCGATGCGCCTGATCTGCGCACGCACATTGATGTCCTCACCCGAAATGCGCACCCGCTTCGCCCCTTCCAGGATGACACGGCCCAACGTGCCCTGCGCCTGGAAGCCCACGAACAGGACCGTCGATTCGCGCCTGTGCAGGTTGTGCTTGAGATGATGGCGGATGCGGCCTGCCTCGCACATGCCCGAGGCGGCCATGATGATCGCCCCCGACAGCGTGTTGATCCGCATCGATTCCTTCACGTCCTCGACGTAGTGGATTGCGGGATGATGGAAGATGTCGTCGCCGCAGATGTCTTCCAGTTCATCGGCATGGGCTGCAAAGACCTTCGTCGCCCGGCTTGCCAGCGGCGAATCGACGAAGACCGGCACATTGGGAATGCGGTTGGCATCGGCAAGACGCGCTATGTCGAGCAGCAGTTCCTGCGTGCGTTCCAGCGCGAAAGTCGGGATCACGAGGTTGCCGCCGCGTGCAATGGCGTCCTTGATCTCGCGCTCGAGCTGGCTGCGGCGCTGCGCCATTGTCAGCTTCTGGCGCGCGCGGTCGCCGTAAGTGGATTCGCAAATGACGTAGTCGAGCTGCGCCGGCGCTTCCGGATCGGGATGGAAGGCCTTGTGCTCGGGGCCGAGATCTCCCGAACACAGAATGTGTACGCCGCCGACCATCAGTTCGACCGAAGCAGAACCAAGGATATGGCCGGCATTCCAGAGGCGGGCACGAAATCCGGGCACCGGCTCGAACCACTCTTCGCGCTCGACCGGCTCTGACATGCGCCAGGCCTTCAGGGCATCTTCCGCGGTATAGATCGGCACGAAGCGCTCCTCGCCCGCCCGGTCGCGCCTGCGGTTATGCCTCTCCGCCTCGCTTTCCTGGATGCGCCCGGCATCGCCCAGCATGTATTCCAGCAGATCGGAGGTTGCCTGAGTACACCAGATCTTTCCCTTCCAGCCCTGTGCGACAAGCTTGGGCAGCAACCCGCAGTGATCGATATGCGCATGAGTGAGGACCACGGCATCGATCTTGTCGATGTCGAAATCGAAGGACCCGTGGTTGAGCGCTTCGAGACTGCGCGAGCCCTGAAACATGCCGCAGTCGACCAGCAAGTGCCGTCCGCCAAGCTGGAATTCCATGCACGATCCGGTGACGGTCCCGGCTGCACCATGGAAACGGAGCGATAGCGTGTCTTCGTCGGCCATGGGCTGGCTCTCCTCTCATACGGGCCTCTCCCATGCCTGCCACGTGCAATCGGCTGCGTAATTGCGCTGGATCATGGATCGCCCGCCCGGTCTAGGACATAGCCTTTACAGCAGATGGCGGAAAGGCTGTGCTTTTGGAGCGGTTTGCGCCATCCTGTGCCCAGCCTGTCGCGGCAGCGGCCTTTCGGTCTCGGGCCAAGCGGCGCCCTGACCAGTCTCGGAGGTGACCTTCGATGGCAGTACCGGATCGTACCGAGCACAGCGATGGCACGGTCGTGGCGGTTCGCGGGGCTGTGGTCGATGTCCGTTTCCAGCCGGGTAAGCTCCCCGCGATCGAAGAGGCCGTGCTGATCGAAGAGACCGGCGGGACCAGCATCATCGCCGAAGTGCAGGCCCACCTCGATGTGCACACGGTGCGCTGCATTGCCCTGCAGGCGACTGCCGGCCTCAGGCGCGGAGAGCGCGCAAGATCCCTTGGTGGTCCGCTTACCGCTCCGGTCGGACAGGCCGTGCTGGGCCGGCTCATCGACGTGGTCGGAAACCCCGGCGATGACGGACCGGCGATACCGCCTGCCACGCCGCGCCGTCCGATCCACCGCCCCCCTCCGCCGATAGCGATCCAGGGCCCATCGACAGAGCTGTTCCTGACCGGGATCAAGGCGATCGACCTGCTGACCCCGCTTTCCCACGGCGGCAAGGCGGCGATGTTCGGTGGGGCCGGCGTGGGCAAGACCGTTCTGGTCATGGAACTGATCCACGCCATGGTCAGCGGCTATCAGGGCATCTCGGTCTTCGCAGGCGTCGGCGAGCGTTCGCGCGAAGGCCACGAGATGTTGCTCGACATGCGCGAGTCCGGCGTTCTGGAGCGCACCGTCCTCGTCTACGGGCAGATGAACGAGCCGCCCGGCGCACGCTGGCGCGTGCCGATGACCGCACTTACCATCGCCGAGCATTTCCGCGACGAGGAACACCGCAACGTCTTGCTGCTCATGGACAACGTGTTCCGCTTCGTCCAGGCGGGCGCAGAAGTGTCCGGCCTGCTGGGCCGCCTGCCCTCTCGCGTGGGCTACCAGCCGACGCTGGCCAGCGAAGTGGCCGCGCTGCAGGAACGCATCGCTTCGGTCGGCGAGGCCGCAGTCACGGCCATTCAGGCCGTCTATGTCCCTGCCGACGATTTCACCGACCCGGCCGTCACCACGATTGCCGCCCATGTCGATTCCATGGTCGTCCTGTCGCGCTCGATGGCTGCAGAGGGCATGTATCCGGCCATGGATCCCATCGCTTCGTCCTCGGTCCTCCTCGACCCTGCCATCGTCGGACATGAACATGCCCGCGTCGCCATCGAGGTTCGCCGGGCGATCGAGCATTACCGCGAGCTGCAGGACGTCATCGCCCTGCTCGGCATGGAGGAACTGGGCAGCGAGGACCGCCGCATCGTCGGGCGAGCGCGCAAGCTGCAGCGGTTCCTGACGCAGCCCTTCTCAGTGACGGAGGCATTCTCCGGGACCCCCGGCAAGTCAGTGAAGCTGGAAGACACCATCGCCGGCTGCCGGGCGATCCTCGATGGCGAATGCGACGACTGGCCGGAAAGCGCCCTGTTCATGATCGGCCCGCTCGAGGAAGCCCGGGCGAAGGAATCCGCCGCAAGGGAGGCCGCCGCATGAACGACGGGCTCCACCTCTCCATCGCGACGCCTGAAGCCTCGGTGGTTTCGGTCGAGGGTGTGCGCTCGGTGCGGGCAATGGACGAGAGCGGCAGCTTCGGATTGCGGCCGGGCCATGCCGATCTCCTGACGGCGCTGCCTGCCTCGGTCGTGCGCTGGTGCGAGGCCGATGGAACCATGCGTTATTGCGCGGTACGCGGCGGCGTCCTCACGCTGAGCGGCGGCAGGCACCTTGCCATTGCCTGCCGCGAAGCCTTTTGCGGCGAGCGGCTCGACACATTGGAAGCGCAAGTTGCCGCCATGCGCGAAAGCCAGGGCGAGGCGGAGCGCAAGGCGCGGGTCGCACAGACGCAGCTTCATGCACGCGCGGTTCGCCAGCTCATGCGCTATCTGCGCCCGGGTAGCGGCGATCCGCTGCGCGCCATCCTCGAAGGAGAGGTGCCATGACCGCGGACCCGCCCGACGACCGCCTGGCCGAAGCCGCGCGCAACGAGGAACGACGCGCCCGCCTTGGCAAGGATGTGCCCGAACCCTCGCTCGGCGCGCGACTGGGCCAGATTGGCGTGCTGGGCTGGATGATCGTCTTGCCCATGCTTTTCGCCCTGTTCGTCGGCCGCTGGATCGACCGGCACCTGGCCACCGGGATCGTCTTTTCCGCCGCTTTCCTGATGCTGGGCGCGGCCCTTGGCTTCTGGTCTGCCTGGCGCTGGATGCATGGACGCATCGGATGATGCAGCTGGCCCCGATCGCTCTTGAGGCTCTGGCCGGTTTCGCAGTGGGATTGCTGCTCGGCCTGATCCATTTCCGCTCGCTGCTGCAGGTCAGCGGCGATTACCTGCAAGGCAGGGCCATGCGCGCCGCCCTGCTCCAGCTTGCCCGGATGACCGTGCTGGCCGCCGCGCTCTACGTCATGGCGCGGGTCGGCGCGGGCTGCCTGCTGGGCGGCGCGGCCGGAGTTCTCGTCGGACGCAGGTTGGTCATGCGAAGGGTTGGCAAGGAGGAAACGCCGTGAACGCCTCTCCGCTTGCCATCGAGCCGGTCTTCCACATCGGGCCCGTGCCGATCACCCAGCCGGTCATCGCGACCTGGGCGATCATGGCGGTCATGACGCTCGGCTCGATCCTGCTGACCCGCCGCCTTGCACTGCGCCCCGGAAAGGTACAGGCGGCCGCAGAACTGGTAACCGGTGCCATCGACCATCAGGTTCGCGAAGTCATGCAGTCCGATCCGGCGCCCTACCGCGCCCTGATCGGCACGATCGCACTGTTCATCCTGATTGCCAACTGGTCCGGCCTGCTCCCCGGCGTCGAACCGGCGACAGCCCATCTGGAGACCGACGCCGCGCTGGCACTGATCGTGCTGGCCGCCACGCTCTTTCACGGCGTGCGGGTCAACGGCCCAGGCGGCTATCTCAGGACGTTCGCGCAGCCCAGCTGGATCATGATACCGCTCAACATCATAGAGCAACTGACGCGCACGTTTTCCCTGATCATCCGCCTTTTCGGCAATGTCATGAGCGGGGTCTTCGTGATCGGCATCATCCTTTCGCTTGCCGGCCTCTTCGCGCCTATCCCGCTCATGGCGCTCGATCTGCTGACGGGCGCCGTGCAGGCCTACATCTTCGCCATTCTCGCCGCAGTCTTCATCGGCGCCGCGATCAGCGAGGGCACCCCATCCAGAAATCCAACGACCAGCCAGGGAGATGTGCATGACGATTGAGGAAATCAGCATCCTTTCAGCCACCATCGCCGTATCGTTCGGAGCGATTGGCCCGGGGCTTGGCGAGGGCCGCGCGGTCGCAGCGGCCATGGATGCCATAGCGCGCCAGCCCGATGCAGCGGGCACCATTTCCCGCACGCTTTTCGTCGGCCTCGCCATGATCGAGACGATGGCGATCTATTGTCTCGTGGTCGCCTTGCTCGTGCTCTTCGCCAATCCCTTCGTGAAGTGAACTGATGCACCTCGACTGGTGGACACTGGGCCTGCAGACCGTCAATCTGCTGGTGCTCCTGTGGCTGCTGGGACGCTTCCTGTTCCAGCCGATGGCGCGCATTGTAGCCCAGCGCCAGCAAGCGGCGGCAAAGCTGCTAGGCGACGCCGAAGCAGAACGTGCGAAGGCGGCAGAGGCCCTTGCCGGGACGCAGCGCGAGCGCGGCGCGCTGGAAAGCCAGAAGCGGCAACTGATCAAGGAAGCACAGGCCGAGGCGGAGGCCACTCGCACCGCAATTGTCGAGGCCGCCCGCAAGGAAGCCCACCGCATCGAAGAGGACGCGAAGAACGCGAGCACGCACTTGCGCGCGCAAGCAGCCGAGCAGGTAGAACACGATGCCAGCCGGCTGGCGACGGAAATCGCCGCAAGGCTGCTGCAAGGCCCGGCAAAGCAGATCCCCCTCACCGGGTTTCTCGGCGGCTTCGAAAATGCCCTCGCCTCGCTGCCCGCCGAAGTGCGCGAGCGGATCGGGCTGCAAGGCAAGCCGCTCACCGTCAGCCTCTCGCGCACGCCTTCGCCGGACGACCGCGAAGCGCTGCTCGCGGCCCTAACGCGCGCATTGGGCCGGGAGGTCGAATTCGACACGGTGGTGGACCCCGAACTTATTGGCGGCCTTGCCCTGGAAACGGACATGGCCGCTATCGAGAATTCGCTGCGGTCAGACCTGAGCCATGTGCTGGACGGACTGGATGACCATGACCGGCACTAAGCCATCCCAACCCGGCGGCGCGGCAGCCGACGATCCGCTTGCGCACGACTGGCTGGCGCGCCAGCGCGAACGGCTTGCCGGGATTGCCTTGTCTGCAAAGGCCGAAACCTTCGGCCGGGTCACCCATGTCGCCGACGGCATTGCCCGGATCCAGGGCCTGCCTGAAGTCCGCCTCAACGAACTGCTTCATTTCGAGGGCGGGCAGACCGGGCTCGCCCTTGCCCTCGACGAAGACGCGATCAGCGCCGTCCTGTTCGACGACCTGACAGGCATAGAGGCAGGCACGCGCGTGTCGGGAACGGGCGATGTCGTCCGGGTGCCGGTGGGGCCGGATCTGCTTGGCCGGATCGTCGACCCGCTCGGCCGCCCGCTGGACGAAGGCGATGCCATCGCCCCGGCCGATCATTGGCCGGTCGAGCGCCCGGCCCCGGCGATCATCGAGCGCGACCTTGTGTCGCAGCCCGTCGAGACCGGCGTCCTGGTGGTCGACTCCCTCTTCGCATTGGGCCGCGGGCAGCGCGAATTGATCATCGGCGACCGGGCGACGGGAAAAACCTCCATCGCCGTCGACGCCATCGTCAACCAGAAGAATTCCGGCGTGGTGTGCGTCTATGTCGCGGTCGGCCAGCGCGCGACGGCGATCGAGCGGGTGATCGAGGCGGTGAAAGCCCACGGCGCGCCGGAAAGCTGCATCTTCGTGCTCGCCTCTGCCGCGGCCAGTCCCGGCATGCAGTGGATCGCGCCCTTCGCCGGTATGACCATGGCCGAATATTTCCGCGACCGGGGACAGGACGCGCTGATCGTCATCGACGACCTGACCAAGCACGCCGCCACGCACCGCGAACTGGCCCTGCTGACGCGTGAGCCTCCCGGCCGCGAGGCTTATCCCGGCGACGTCTTCTACCTGCACGCTCGGCTGCTGGAACGCGCGGCGCATCTCTCGCCTGCGCTTGGCGGCGGCTCGCTCACGGCCCTGCCGATTGCGGAGACCGATGCAGGCAATCTTTCAGCCTATATCCCGACTAACCTCATTTCGATCACCGACGGGCAGATCGTCCTCAGCACGAACCTGTTCGCGGCCAATCAGCGCCCCGCCGTCGACGTTGGCCTGAGCGTCAGCCGCGTGGGCGGCAAGGCACAGCGCCGCGCGCTGCGGCAGGTATCGGGACGGATCAGGCTCGACTATGCCCAGTTCCTTGAACTGGAAATGTTTACCCGC
This sequence comes from Novosphingobium pentaromativorans US6-1, assembly GCF_000767465.1. Classification (NCBI taxonomy): domain Bacteria; kingdom Pseudomonadati; phylum Pseudomonadota; class Alphaproteobacteria; order Sphingomonadales; family Sphingomonadaceae; genus Novosphingobium; species Novosphingobium pentaromativorans. Next base: position 153,918 of record NZ_CP009292.1, on the reverse strand, counting down.
TTCGGCGGAATGTCGGACCAGCGCTTCAAGCCGGTTCTCATACGCGGCGAGCGCATTCGCGCGGTTCTCACGCAGGACCGCTTCGCGGGCCTGTCGGGCGCAGCGCAAGTGGCGCTTCTTGCCGCTCTCAATGCCGGAAAACTCGATACAGCGGCGCCCGAGACGATCCCCGCCTTGCAGAGCCGGGTGGATAGCGCACTGGCCTGCGGCGCCCGCGATCTGGTCTACAGGATCAACGCCAATTCCGAGATCGATGATGCCGACCTGACCCGCCTTGCAGACATCGTCGGTGCATTGGCCGACAAGGCACAGGACCATGGCTGAGCGGCTTGCCGAAGTCGAAGCGCGGATCGAAAGCGTTCACCAGCTCTCATCCGTCATCGGCGCCGTGCGCGCCATTGCCGCGGCTCGCTTGCGCGAAGCCAAGGCAAGGCTTCCCGGTATCCAGACTTATGCCCGGACAATAGGCGAGGCGATTGCCCAGGCGCTTGCGCTTGTCCCCCAGGCGCCCGTCAATGCCGCTAAAGGCGGGAACCGGAAATCCATCGTTCTGGCAATCGGCGCGGAGCAGGGGTTCGTCGGCAATTTCAACGGCCGACTTCTCGATGCCCTTACCCCGCTGACAAGGTCGAGCCGAACTCCGAGCTGCGAACTTCTCCTCGTCGGCAGTCACGCTGCTTCGGCCGCGTCGGAACGCGTGCTTACCGTCAACTGGTCCGCCCCGATGGCGACCCATGCGCAGGAGATCGCTGGACTCGCCAACCGCATCGCCGATGCCCTGTTCGATCGTATTGCGAACGGCGAGGTCAGCGAGGTGCTGCTCGTTCACGCCGCGACCGACGCGCAGCAGCCCGAGAGCCCGGTGCAAGTCCGCCCGCTCCTGCCCTTCGACTTTTCGCGCTTCGCCCCTCTCGCCAGGGCCCAGCCGCCGATAATTCAGCTGCCACCGGAAAGGCTGCTTGCGCAGCTGGCCGACGAATACGTTTTCGCCGAGATCTGTGAAGCGCTTGTCCTTTCTTTCGCAGCAGAGAACGAGGCGCGCATGCAGGCCATGGTCGCGGCGCGCGAAAACGTGGCCCGCCGCAGCGACGAACTTGCCGCCAGGGCGCGACTCATGCGGCAGGAACAGATTACCGAAGAAGTCATTGAACTTGCCTCCGGTGGGAGGCGGGCCATTCCATAATCAACAGTCAAGCTTCAAGTCGCGCTGAGAAACGTCTTCGGCTCGGTGTAGGACAGGAGTCGTTCCGTGCCATTGACCTTCTCGACGACGTTATCGACCGAGCTGAATTTGATTATCGGCAGGACAGGGCTAAACTGCTCTTCCTGAACGATCCGGCTTTCCTCCGGCGGATTGTCGACCAGCGTGGCAGGCACGAAAAAGCCTTCACCATCCGGCGCCGTCCCCTGGATAAGATGATAGCCTTGTACCTCAAAATCGCGGACAAGGTCCTCCACCCGGTCATACTGCGGCCTGTTCTGGATCGGGCCCAAGGCCACGCCTTGCTTGCTGCCATCGCCCATTGGTGTCGAGGCGACGAGCTCGGACAGGGCATCGCGGAACTGGTCGTAGATGTCCTCGTGTACATAAGCGTGCTTGGCGTGCTTGGTGGCAACGCAAACCTGCCCGCTGTTGGTGAAGGCCGACCAGAAAAGCTTTTGGGCCGTCTCGGCTATATCGACATCTGGCAGCACGATGGCGGCGTCATTGCCACCAAGCTCAAGGGTCAGCCGTTTCAGAGTAGGAGCAGCGCTTTGCATCACCCTACTCCCCGTCGCAGTGGAGCCGGTAAAGCTGACCTTGTCGAAGCCTGGATGAGCAGTCATCATCGGGCCAAGGGCATCTCCGCCAGCGATGACGTTGAGCACGCCTGCGGGAACAAAGTCACGGACGAGTTCGCCGATCCGCAGGACCGTCATCGGCGTAAAAGGCAAAGGTTTCAGCACCATGGTATTGCCCGTCAGCAGCGCAGGGCCGATCTTCCAGATCGAAAGCACCACCGGGAAGTTCCAGGGCGAGATGCCGGCCACGACCTCGAATTGCTGAGAAAGCTGCCCAAGAACCAAGGTGCCGTTCCCGAAGCCATCGTTACCGACGGATTGAAATCATATCCGGCGGCGATGAAGGTTCTCGGCTGTGTCGACGGTCATCAACCTGGTCGATTGCGAGACAATATTCGAGCGGAGAACTCACATCTTCCGGTCCGACGAAGAGATCGAAAGATACAGAGTTTTGAGTAGCCCCTAGTTTTCTAGACGCCTTCGGCTTTCAAAATCTTCTGCAATTCGAACTCGACAGGTGACAGCATCCCGTTCCTGACGTGCTTGCGCACAGGGTTGTAGAACATCTCTATGTAATCGAACACGTCCTGTCGGGCTTCCTCGCGGGTTTTGTAGGTCCGGCGCCGAATGCGCTCGCGCTTGAGCGAGGAGAAGAAGCTCTCGGCGACGGCGTTGTCATGGCAGTTACCGCGTCGGCTCATCGAGTGTTCAAGATTGTGTGCCCGGATGAAGGCAGCCCAGTCCATGCTGGTGAACTGCGAGCCCTGGTCCGAATGGATCAGCACTCGCTGCTTCGGCTTGCGCCGGCAAACCGCCATGTGCAGCGCCTGCAGAACTACATCGGTGGTCTGCTGGCTCTGCATCGACCAACCCACCACGCGGCGAGAATAGAGGTCGATCACGACAGCCAGATAGGCAAAGCGGATATAGGTGATGTCTGGTACCCAGGCACGGTCTGGCGCAGCAACATCGAACTGGTGATCCAGCGTGTTGTCGATCGCCAGGGACGGCTTGCCGCCATAGCTCCCCGGCCGGCGCTTGTAGCCGATCTGCGCTTTAATACCCGCCAGCCTGGTCAACCGGGCAACGCGGTTTGGACAGCAGGTTTCGCCCTGATCCAGCAGGTCGTCGTGCAGCTTGCGGTAGCCATAGACCTAGCCGCTGTCGTTCCAGGCTTGCCGGATCAGTGCCGTCTGCCGAGCATCTTCCCGTGCCCGCTGGCTCAGCGGGCTCTTCTGTCAGGCATAGAAACCGCTGGGCTGCACGGCCAAACACCGGCAAATTGCCCGCACACCGAAACGATCACGATGCTCGGCAATGAACGCGTATCTCACTTTGCATCTCGAGCGAAATACGCGGTGGCTTTTTTCAGAATGTCGCGCTCCTCGGTTACCCGAGCCAACTCGCGCTTCAGTTGGCGGATCTCCGCGTACTTGCCGGCATCGCCAGACATCACCTTCGCCAGTTGCCGCTTCCAGGCATACAGCGAATGCTGACTGACACGGAGCCGCTCGGAAACTTCCGCTACCGGATACCCGCGCTCGGTAATCTGGGCCACCGCATCACGTTTGAACTCATCGCTGAAATTAGGCTTCCCCATCATCGCCTCCTGTCCTCAAAATTAGGATAGAAGGCGTCCAGAAATCTAGGGGCTATTCAGTTCAAGTCCCAAGGCCAGGCCCAGCGCTTCGTCTCTATCCACTCAGCGATCTGCAACACGTTCAACATCCAGCGTAACCTTGTCCCCAGAAACACCATGCGACTTTTCCGAATCCGCGCTTTTGCGGAGTGGCAGGCCGTGTCAGCTGCTGCAGCGTGAGATTACAGACTCGGGCTTTCGCTCGCCCATCAGCGAATAACCTGACAAGGCGGCCCCGCCCTACCCGCGCCGCCTCATTCGTCAATCAGATACATTTTCACTGACTGTGCCCGCAAAACCGTTGATGGTTGACAGGCTAGGGATTGATGCTCTTCGGGCTTGCTGTCTAGAATGTTGGCTGGAAGACTATGGAAGGGCAGATGGCAAGACCTCAAGCTGCAGACTATGAAGAACGGCGCGAAGCTATACTGGACCGCGCCGCCGAGCTGTTTGCGAAATCAGGTTTTCCTAGCGCAACAGTCTCAGACATCGCGCGCGCCTGCAATGCATCGAAATCGCTCCTCTACCACTACTACCGCTCGAAAGAAGAAGTTCTCTTCGGGGTGATGAGTTCGCACATTGACGACCTGGTCGACGAGGTGGTCTCGGTTTGCGAAGGCCCGGGAACGGCAAGAGAGCGTCTGACCGCCTTGCTCCGCCGCTTCATGAAGCATTATGTAGGTGCTGCCAGCCGGCAGAAGGTCCTGCTCAACGATCTAAACCACCTGCCAGATGACAAGCGGCAGGAAATCGTGGCGAAGCAGCGTCGCATCATCGATGCGGTTCAGGCCCTTTTGGTCGAAATCGATCCGGCTCTGGCAGAATCGGCTGGAGAAGCAAGGGCGCAAACCATGCTGCTGTTCGGCATGATCAACTGGAGTAGTAACTGGTACGATCCTGACGGCCCGGTATCACCCGATCGGCTGGCCGACATGGCTTTCGCGATGGTAGCGCCAGATCGCTAAACGATGCGCTAAGAACCGGACCAGACGGGCTTTCGTTTTTGAAGGAACGCAGTCACACCCTCGGCCTTGTCGGCACTACCGAGCAAGACAACAAAGCGATGCCGTTCGGCCAGTAGGTGGGCGTTTAGATCCAGTTTCTCGTAATCCAGGATGCTGGCCTTTGCAGCCTGCAATGCGTCCTGAGCCCGCCCGGCAAGCTTCGTCGCGAGTTCCAGCGATGCAGGCAATGCACTTCCCTTTGCCACCACATCGGCGACCAGCCCGGTGCGCATGGCCTGTTCGGCATCAATCGCTTCGCCTGTCAGCACCATCTTCATGGCCAGAGACCGCCCGACAAGCCGCGGCAGGATCGCTGTCCCCCCGGCGCCCGGAATGATGCCCAGGTTGGTTTCCGGCTGACCAATCCGCGCCCCGTCACCCGCAATCACGATGTCACCGCACAACATCAGTTCCGCCCCTGCTCCGAGGCAGAAGCCTTCAACCGCGCAGAGCAGCGGTTTTGCAAAAGCGCGAATGCTGCGACATGCTTGGAAACGAGGACCCTCGATCGGATCGGTATCGTCTGATCGCTGAAGCTCTCCGATGTCGGCGCCCGCAGCAAAGCATTTCTCGCTACCAGTCAGAATCGCGACTCGCACGCTGACGTCGGCATCGGCCTCGGTCAGGACATCGGCGATCCGTTGGAGAAACGGCGTGGCCAGCGCATTGAACTTTTCGGGCCGGTTCAGCTGCAGGACGAGCACGCCGTCGGTAGGGCGCTCAATCAAAAGGGCGTCTTCGGCCAGCACGTCAGGCATCGAAGTCGAGTTCCACTTCGTCGGAAACCGGAACAGCTTGACAGGTCAAGACATAGCCCTGCGCCACCTCGGCCTCGGTCAGGCCATAATTCTGGATCATCCGCACCTCGCCCTTCACAACCTTGGCGCGACAGGTGGCGCAGACGCCCGCCTTGCAAGCGAAAGGAGCGGGAAGCCCGGATGCGCGCGCGTTTTCCAAAACGCTTTCCTTGTCAGGATCGAACGTGATCTTGCGGCGGCGCCCTTCCAGCGTCACCCAAATGGGCTTGCCCGCTGCTCCCTGCTCGAGCTCGCGCATGGCCGCACGTTGTTCTTTGGTAAGTTCGCCGGAGGTAAAGCGTTCGGACAGGATGCGATCCGCCGGCATTCCGGCGTCCTTCAACCCAGCCTCTATTGTATCCATCATCACTACCGGACCACATATGAACGCAGCATCCAGCGTTGACGGATCGACCAATGTACCAAACACGCGCTGCAGCCTATCCGCATCGAGCCTACCGTTGAACAGGTCGATGTCGCCTTCCTCCGCCGTCAGGAAGTGATAGACCTGAAACCGGTCGAGATAGCGATCCTTGAGATCTGCGATTTCGTTGAGAAACATGATCGAATCGCTGGTCTTGTTGCCATAGAGTAGCACGACCCGGCTCTGCGGTTCCTCACGCAGCGCGGTCTTCACCAGTGACAGAATCGGCGTGATACCCGATCCCACGGCGAAGGCGGCATAGCTGCCCTCGCGCGTCGGATCGAAAGACCAGGTAAAACTGCCATGCGGCGGCATGACGTCGATCGCCTGCCCCTCCTTGATCTCGCCGTTCGCCCAGGTCGAGAACGCGCCTTGCGGCACCCGCTTGATCGCGACCCGCAACTCGCCTTCATGAGGAGCGGAACAGATCGAATAATTTCGACGGATATCGTCCCCCGCGATTTCGGTGCGCAGGGTGAGATGCTGTCCCGGTGTATAGCGAAAGGCCTCGGCCAGATCGTCGGGCACGCGTAGGCGCAGCGAAACGGCATCGGCAATCTCGCGACGAACCTCAATCACTTCAAGCGGATGGAACTGAACGGACATCGCGTTACTCCTGTGCTGCCGCGATAGGGCGCAGCGGGCGCATCAGTGGCATTTGAAACTGTCGAAAGGCTCTTTGCAGTTGTCGCACTGCCAAAGCGCCTTGCACGGGGTCGAGCCGAAGCGACTGACCTCATGTGTATGGAGCGAACCGCATCGTGGGCAGGCAACAGCGTCGTTGCCACGCAAGGATCGTGCATCGGCCCCGAACGGTGGCGGCGAAATGCCATAGGCGCGCAATTTCTCACGGCCGGCATCGCTGATCATATCGGTACTCCACGGCGGGGAAAGCACCCTTTTCAGGGCAATGTTATTCAAGCCGGCCTGGTCTAACGCGTTGCGGATCGACCGTTCGATAACCAGAGTAGCAGGGCAGCCAGTATATGTCGGCGTGATGCTGACCACCGTTTGCCCGTTCTCCACGGCCAACCCGCGCACGATGCCAAGGTCGAGAACCGAAACCGCCGGGATTTCCGGGTCCGGTACATCGGCCAGCACCTGCTCGATCCGGGCCGCCAAGGCGCCGTCAAAAGGAGGTGCGGCGTCCATCGGCAATCACCACCGCGCGTCGGGGTGCGCGCGTGGCAGCACCTGCATTTCGGCCAGCAAAGGGGAGAGGTGTTCGCTATGTTTGCCATCGCGCCCACCACCCAGTGGCCAGCTGGTTTCGCCGCGCTCCAGACCTGCCGGAGCCAGCACCGCGTCGATGCGGTGGTCGTATTCGGCCCGAAGCCCGGTCTTGTCTGCCGCAATCCCTTGCGCAACCAGACCCGATTCGCCTTCGCCAACCGCAAACAGTTCGTCTTCAAATCGCCAGAACCAGTCGAGACCGTCCTGCATGCGGGTATGGCTTTCTTCGGTCCCGTCACCTAGTCGCAGGGTCCAATCGGCAGCAACTTCGGCGTGGTAGCGCACTTCTTTCACCGCCTTCGCGGCAATTTCAGCAATTCGCTGATCGGACGACGCACAAAGGGCGTCGAACAGCAACTCACAGTATGTCGAGAACAACAGCTGCCGCGCCATCGTCTGGGCAAAGTCACCATTCGGCTGTTCTACCAGCAGGCAATTGCGAAAGGCCTCCGCTGCGCGGTGATAGGCAAGGCGGTCCGCATCGCGGCCCTCACCCTCAACCTCTCCGGCATAGCCCAAGAACAGCTGCACCTGACCGATAAGGTCGAGCGCAATGTTGGACAGAGTCAGGTCGACCTCGATCGTCGGCGCCTTGCCTGACCATTCGCAAAGCCGCTGCGCAAGAATCAAGCTATCGTCGCCAAGCGCCTGCAGATAATTGAAAAGCGTCTTGCTCATCACATGTGCTTCACTTGTTCGGGCAGGTTGTAGAAAGTGGGGTGGCGATAGATCTTCGTCGTCGCCGGCTCGAACATCTGGCCTGCGTTTACCGGATCGCTTGCGGTGATGTCCGAGGATTTGACAACCCAGACGCTAACCCCTTCCATGCGGCGGGTATAAGTATCGCGGGCATGACGCAGTGCCATTTCAGCATCCGGCGCATGAACGGAACCCGAGTGGCGGTGATCTAGACCGCCACGTGCCCGCACGAAGACTTCCCAAAGAGGCCAGTCCTTGCTCACAAGAATTTTCCTTTCCCTATCAGATCAGGCAGCGGCGCGAGCAGCGGTTTGCTTTGCCGCATAGGTATCGGCCGCTTCACGCACCCAGGCACCTTCGTCCCATGCTGCGCGGCGCGCTTTCAGGCGCTCTTTCGCGGTCGGACCGTCGCCGCGAACAACAGCGTAAAATTCGTCCCACGCCAGCGCGCCAAAGTCATAATGACCACGGCCTTCGTTCCACGACAGGTCAGCATCGGGCAGCGTCACACCTAGCAATTCCGCCTGAGGAACCGTGGCATCGATGAATTTCTGACGAAGCTCATCATTGGTATCGCGCTTGATGCGCCAGCGGATCGACTGGGCGGTGTTAGGCGAATAGTCATCCGGCGGTCCGAACATCATCAGCGAGGGCCACCACCAGCGGTTTACCGCATCTTGAACCATCGCCTTTTGTTCCGGCGTACCCTTCATCATCTCGAGCAGAAGGTCGTAGCCCTGCCGCTGGTGAAAGCTCTCTTCTTTACAGATTCGCACCATGGAGCGGGCATAGGGACCATAGCTGGTACGCTGCAGCGGGACCTGGTTCATGATCGCCGCACCATCGACCAGCCAGCCGATCACCCCAATGTCCGCCCAGTTCAGCGAAGGATAATTGAAAATCGTCGAATACTTCGCGCGCCCTTCATGCAGCGCGTGGATCATCTCTTCGCGGCTGGTCCCGAGCGTTTCCGCCGCGCAATACAGGTACAGGCCGTGGCCGCCTTCATCCTGAATCTTGGCCAGCAGGATCGCCTTGCGCGACAGGCTGGGTGCACGGGTCAGCCAGTTGCCTTCGGGCAACATGCCCACGATCTCGCTATGGGCATGCTGGCTGATCTGCCGGGTCAGCGTTTTGCGATATGCATCGGGCATCCAGTCATTCGGCTCGATGAACTCATCGTTGGCAACACGAGCTTCGAACGCCGCAACCAGTTCTGCATCTTCGTCCGACATCGTCGCCAGCGCAGCCTCTGCGGCCTTTTTGTCGAATTCGGTCGTATACATTGCAAAACCTCCGTCTCGTGGACCTTTATACAGTTATTAGACCGTCCGGTCAATCAATTACTTTTGAATAGCTTCAGACCCGCTCGATCGCCATGGCGATTCCCTGCCCCACGCCGATGCACATTGTGCAAAGCGCCCGCTTGCCACCGGTCCGCAGCAGTTCTTCCGTTGCGGTCATCACCAGCCTTGCGCCCGACATGCCAAGCGGGTGACCAAGCGAAATCGCACCGCCGTTGGGGTTCACATGATCGGCATCGTCGGGCAGGCCCAATCGGCGCAGCACCGCCAGGCCCTGCGAAGCAAAGGCCTCGTTCAGTTCGACCACATCGAAATCGCCGATCTTCAGGCCAAGCCGGTCCATCAGCTTTTCGCTGGCTGGGGCAGGTCCGATCCCCATGATCCGCGGCGGCACACCGGCGACAGCGGCACCCAGGACGCGGGCACGCGGGGTCAGGCCAAGGCGCTCGACCGCAGCTTTCCCGGCAACGATAATCGCCGCTGCGCCGTCGTTCACTCCGCTGGCGTTGCCTGCGGTAACCGTGCCGTCCGGCCTCACGATCGGGCGCAGCCGACTTAGCGTTTCCATCGTCGTATCGGCGCGTGGATGCTCATCGGAATCTACGATGATGGGGTCGCCCTTGCGACGCGGGATGGTGACCGGAACGATTTCCGCGGCCAGCCTGCCATTGGCTTGTGCGCGCACCGTCCGTTGCTGACTGGTGAGGGCAAAACGGTCCTGGTCCTCTCGACTGATGCCGAAATCCTGGGCGACGTTCTCCGCCGTTTCAGGCATTGAATCCACGCCGAACTCGGCTTTCAAACGCGGATTGACGAAGCGCCACCCGATTGTCGTGTCATAGACCGCATTGCTGCGCGAAAAGGCGGTTTCGGCTTTGGGCATGACGAAAGGCGCACGGCTCATCGATTCGACACCACCCGCTATATATAGATCGCCGTCACCCGCGATGATCGACCTCGCAGCAAATGCGACCGCGTCCATGCCGGATCCGCACAGTCGGTTGAGCGTGGTTCCGGGAACAGCCTCTCCCATGCCGGACAGTAGCGCCGCCATGCGGGCCACGTTGCGATTGTCCTCGCCCGCCTGGTTCGCATCCCCCATGATAACATCGTCGACATTATCGATCAGCGCCGGCACGCGCTTTACTAGCTCTGCCATAGGGATCGCCGCCAGTTCGTCGGCCCTGATCGGTGCTAGCGCGCCGCCGAACCGGCCGATGGGCGTGCGAACCGCGTCACAAATGTAAGCTTCGGTCATTGTCTTCTCCGATTTCATTAAGCTTTGGCGATCACCGCACCGCCAATGGCGCGCGAATGTCCCTGGAACTGTGCCACTGCCCTGCCGTCGCCAGTCGCGACCGAGACGCTGTAGGCACCGCTGCGGCCGGATAGCGCGAGTTCACGCGCCTCAGCCACCAGCGTTTCGCCCTCGCTCGCGGGGGCTAGAAAAACGATCGATGCTCCTTGCGCGACGGTCGCGACATTGCGACTGTTGCAGGCATAGGCGAACGCGGTGTCAGCAAGCGCAAAGATCATCCCGCCATGAATCGTGCGATGGCCGTTTGTCATGTCCGTCCGGATCGGCATCGACACCCGGGCGAAGCCCTCCTCCACCTCTTCGATAGTCAAGTCCCAGGCCTTGCCGGTCCCTTCCCGCGCGAAAAGTTCTGCGGCAATTTCCGCAGGCGTTGGCTCAGTCATATGTTTCACCCTTCAAAACGGTTGGGTCGATACATCTCGTCACCGCTGGCCGAGGCAATATTACCAAGGACATCGGCCAGCTCCGCCGCTCCGAACCGTTTTGACCAGGCCAACGGACCTTCCGGGTGGTTGGCGCCATACTGCATGGCAATGTCGATGTCGGTCGCTTTGGCGACATCGTCTGCAACCGCATCCGCCGCAGCGTTGGCAAGTTGCGCCAGCGTCCGCAGCACAAGCTGCCCTGGACGATCGGGCACGGCAATGACGGCCTTTCCCAACGTGGCGAAAAGGTTGGCAGCAGTACCGAGTGCCTCCGGATCTTGCGTCGTTGCGCCGATCATGCGCGCCTTTACTATGTCGCGTGCATGATCGATGAGGACCGCCACACCATCTCCACGCGACCGCAGGGGCCGTCCATCGCCCATCGCCATGCGCAAGCCGCCCGCGGAAAGGATGCCTTCTGGCAGGTTGTCATCAATCGAAACGGGAACGCCGGATTCGATCAGAGCCTCTGCGAACAAGGCCATCGCGCAAGGTCGCGTAGAAATCGCGATTGCACCCATACTCTTTGAGGAAGCGACCACCTGCGGGTCACCGCGACCCGCCGGGTAGGAATAGACGCCTTCACCACTCTTTCGGCCAAGCTTGCCGGCCTCGACGAGGGCGCGCTGAGTAGCCTGCGGGCGAAACCGGGATTTTCCGTCATAACTATCGTAAACCCCGGATGCGGCCGAGTAGTTGATGTCCTGCCCGATCATATCGGTCAGCTCTAGGGGCCCCATTCGAAAGCCACCCGCCTGTTCCAGCAGTGTGTCGATGTCCGCTGCAGCCATGCCGTCGCCGAGCGCGACAAAAGCCTCTGCATAATACGGCCGCGCCACCCGATTGACGATAAAACCGGGAACATCACGAACGCGTGCTGGCCTCTTACCCCATCGCCGCATCAGATCGACCAGCGCATTGGTCACATCGGGCGCAGTGCAAGTTGCGGCAACAACCTCGACCAATTTCATTGCCGGCACTGGATTGAAGAAATGCAATCCGGCGAATTGGGATGGCACCGTCACCAACCGTGCCATCTCTTCGATCGACAGGGAAGAGGTGTTGCTGGCCAGAATGCATTGCGACCCGACGACGCTCCCCACTTCGGCAAAAAGCGCGGCCTTGGCCTCTGGCTGTTCGACAATCGCCTCGACCACCAGCGCAGAACCGGAAAGTGCGCCGAGGTCATCGGTCCACAAAATCCGAGACAACACCGCCTCTGCCTGTTCATGGGCAATGCGTCCGCGATCGACCTGACGCGCCAACGCGCCGGCAATTGCCGCCCTGCCGTTCTCAAGCGCAGCCCCAGCCTTGTCGAACACGACCACAGGATGTCCGCTGGCAGCGGCCACTTGCGCAATTCCGGCTCCCATAACCCCGGCGCCGCACACGCCAATCACGTCTTTAACATCGATATCCATGCCCCGCTCCTAGCGCGAAAAAAGCCTCTTGCCAATAATCGCCTGACCGGGCAGTCTATTAATTATGAGAGGATCACTTAATGACTTCTGAAACCATTGCCCATGCCAATCAGGATGGCGTTGCGCGTATCACGCTTAACCGTCCGGATCGCCTGAACAGCTTCACCGCACAGATGCATGAAGAGTTGGCATCGGCGCTCGATGCGGCCGATGACGATCCCGCGGTTCGCGCGATCTGGCTTACGGGTGCTGGGCGCGGGTTCTGCGCCGGACAAGACCTGAACGACCGGGCCGTCGCGCCAGGATCGGAACCGATGGACCTTGGCGAAACTGTTGAGAAATACTGGGCCCCGTTGGTCGAACGTCTGGCCAGACGCGATAAGCCAGTGGTCTGCGCGGTGAATGGGGTGGCCGCGGGTGCTGGTGCCAATGTCGCGCTAGCCTGCGACATCGTCTTCGCAGCGCGCAGCGCGAAGTTCATCCAGTCTTTCGCCAATATCGGCCTGATCCCCGATACAGGCGGCACCTGGGTCCTGCCTCGAGTGATCGGTCAGGCCCGCGCAATCGGACTCGCCCTTACGGCAGAACCACTTTCGGCGAAGAAAGCGGAAGAATGGGGCATGATCTGGAAGTGTGTCGATGACGAGTCGTTGGAATCGGAAAGCCTCGCGCTAGCCAAGCGGCTGGCCGCAGGACCGACACGTGGTCTTGCGGCCACGAAGCACGCGCTACGCGGAGCGTTTCAGCAGGATCTTTCCAGCGAGCTGGCGCACGAATGCGACCTGATGCGCGAACTTGGATTCAGCGACGATTACCGTGAGGGCGTCAGCGCCTTCATGGAAAAGCGCAAACCCGAATTTTCCGGGCGCTGAGCCCCCCCTTTTTTTAATAGTCCAAGGATAAGACATGGTTCTCACCCTCAGCAACTACGCCAAGGACGAATGGTATCAGGCTGGCACCGGATTGGCCGAAATCCATTCCGCCGTTGATGACTCGATCGTGGCGCAAACCGGGACCGACGGTCTCGACTATGCCGCCATACTTGACCACGCGCGCAAGGTCGGCGGCTCGGCGTTGCGGGCAATGACATTCCATGAACGAGCGCAAATACTGAAGTCGCTGGCGTCGGCCATCATGGAGCGTAAGGAAGAGCTGTACGCGCTCTCCACCGCCACCGGCGCGACCCGCAGCGACAGCTGGATCGATATCGAAGGCGGTGCCAGTACCTTGTTCGTCATGTCATCCAAAGGCCGTCGCGAACTGCCAGAAGACACTATTCTGATTGACGGCGATTTCGAGCCGATCGGCCGCAAAGGCACCTTCGCGGGACAGCACGTTTATACCACGCTGCAAGGCGCCGCGATCCACATCAACGCGTTCAACTTCCCGGTGTGGGGCATGCTGGAAAAGCTTGGCCCGACGCTGCTTGCCGGAGTTCCGGCGATCGTCAAACCGGCAATGCAGGGCTCTCAGCTGACCGAGGCCTGCGTACGCATCCTGATCGAAAGCGGCGTGCTGCCCGAAGGCGCGCTGCAACTGATTGTCGGCGGGGTCGGTGACCTTTTCGACCATCTGACCGCACAGGACGTCGTCAGCTTCACCGGGTCTGCCGCGACCGCAGGCAAGCTGAAGAATCACCCCGTAATCCAGGCCAATTCAGTGCGCTTCATTGCAGAACAGGATTCGCTCAACGCATCGATCCTCGCGCCCGACGCCACGCCAGACTCGCCCGAATTCGATCTGTTCGTAAAGGAGGTTGTCCGCGAGATGACGACCAAGGCCGGGCAGAAGTGCACGGCCATCCGCCGCACGTTTGTGCCTGAGACGCTGCTTGGTGCGGCCGAAGAGGCATTAAAGGCGCGGCTTGCCAAGGTCGTAGTCGGCGATCCCGCTGCAGAAGGCGTGACGATGGGCGCGCTCGCTTCCATGAAGCAGCTCGAAGACGTGCGCGCCAAGGCCCGCGAAATCGCGACCGAGGCAGAACTGGTTTTCGGCGATATCGACCTTGTCGACGCGGTCGGGGTAGAACCCGGCACCGGCGCTTTCATCTCGCCCCTGCTGTTCCGCGCGGACAAGCCGTGGGATGCGCAGCGCATTCACGACGTAGAGGCATTCGGACCGGTTTCGACGCTTATGCCCTATAAAGACATCGAAGATGCGATCGCGCTGGCAAACAGAGGTCTCGGCTCCCTCGCCCTGTCGATCTTCACCTATGATCCGGCAACGGCGCGGCAGTTTGTGGCGGGTGTCGGCGCATGGCATGGCCGTATCGTCTTCATCGACCGCGACAGCGCGCGCGAATCTACCGGTCACGGCTCTCCCCTGCCGATGCTGATCCATGGTGGCCCCGGCCGTGCCGGAGGCGGCGAGGAAATGGGCGGTGTGCGCGGCGTGAAGCATTACATGCAGCGAAGTGCCATCCAAGGCCATCCCCGAACGCTGTCCGGCATCGTCCGGCAATGGCTGCCCGGTGCGCCGCAGCCGACAGGAGAAGTCCATCCGTTCCGCATGGCATTTGGCGAGCTGGATATCGGCTATACCTTCAATACTGACAGCCGGACCATCACGCTGGATGACATCCAGCACTTCGCAGAATTTACGGGCGATACGTTCTACGCGCACATGGATGAGGAAGCCGCCGCCGCGAACCCGTTTTTCCCGGGCCGCGTCGCACACGGGTATCTGATCCTATCTTTCGCGGCGGGTCTGTTCGTCGAGCCTTCGCCCGGTCCAGTGTTGGCGAACTACGGTCTGGAATCGCTGCGTTTTCTGGAACCTGTAACCCCCGGTACCGCGATCAAGGTTGCGTTGACGGTAAAGTCCAAGAAAATGCGTAAGGCTAGGGAATATGGCGAAGTCGTCTGGGCAGTGACAGTCACCAATCAGGATGACGCCACCGTCGCGACTTACAACCTGCTGACCATGAACGAGGTGTAAAATCGATGAGCGCGAAAGTATCCGAACAAGAGCTGTTGGCCAACGAACTGTTGGATTTGCAAACCCTGCGTGCGCTACAGTTCGATCGGCTGAAGGCATCAATCAGCAACGCCTACGGTGGTAACCCTGCATGGCGCGCAAAGTGCGACGCGGCAAACGTCGGGCCTGATGACTTGCAGTCGCTGAGCGATCTCGCCCGATTTCCCTTCATTGCGAAGGCGGATCTGCGCGAGGCCTATCCGTTCGGCTTTTTCGCGACACCCATGGACGATATCGTGCGGATCCACGCTTCGTCAGGAACGACAGGCAAGCCGACTGTCGTGGGCTATACGCGGGACGACATCACCACTTGGTCCGCTGTCGTCGCTCGATCCATCCACGCAGCGGGCGGACGCCCTGGTATGAAGGTCCACGTCGCCTATGGCTATGGCCTGTTCACGGGCGGGTTGGGCGCCCATTACGGCGCGGAGTCATTGGGCTGTACCGTAATCCCGATGTCAGGTGGGCAGACCGAAAAGCAGATTCAGCTCATTACCGATTTTCAACCCGATATCATCATGGTCACGCCCAGTTACATGCTGACTTTGATCGACGCGATGCGCAAACGCGGTATCGATCCGAAGAGCACATCGCTCAAAATCGGAATCTTCGGTGCGGAACCGTGGACCGATACCATACGCCACGAGATCGAGAGCGCGACCGGGATCACCGCGGTTGACATCTACGGCCTGTCCGAAGTCATCGGCCCGGGCGTCGCACAGGAATATGGGCGTGCGAAAGGGTCTCCAACGATCTGGGAAGACCATTTCTATCCCGAGATCATCGACCCGGAAACGGGCGCAGTACTGCCCGAAGGAGAGGAAGGCGAACTCGTCTTTACGTCTCTAACCAAACAGGCGATGCCGATCATTCGTTATCGTACGCGCGACCTTACGCGCCTGTTGCCGGGCGATATCGGGCCTATGCGGCGCATGGCGCGCATCACTGGCCGTTCGGATGACATGTTGATCATTCGGGGCGTAAACGTCTTTCCTAGTCAAATCGAGGAGCAAATCCTTCGCATTTCAGGCCTGGCCCCACATTACGAGATCGAGATCACCCGTCCCGACAGGCTCGATATCGTCAAACTGCGCGTTGAATGTCGTGAAGTCGTGGATGACGTCCAACAGAAGAATTACCGAAGTGAGCTAGTCCATCATATCAAGACAATCATCGGAATCAGCACCGACATCGACGTCGCAGCTCCCGGAACTTTGAAACGTTTCGAAGGCAAGGCAAGCCGCGTAACCGACCTCCGGCCAAAAGTCTGAACTTTGGGACACGTCCAGCCCGGCGCGCCGACCCACATCAATTAGGAGGATTGCGAAATGGGTCGGTGCAGCCGCTGCGTCACAGCGCGTGGCTCAACGCTTCGTTTCCAGACGGGCAATGCGACTTATCCAGGCACGGGCGCTGTCTGTCCTTCGCTTGGAATTAGGAACAGGTCGAACTGGTAGGCTGTAGGCTGTAGGCTGGCGAGGCATCGGCATCTCTCCGAATCGTGTCCTGAGAACCCGATGCTGCGCCGATATTCCCAGATTGCGATGCCGCTCCACCGCCAATCAACAACACAGACAGGGCATCGATCGCAGCCATAGAAACCTGCGGTGTGGAGGCGACAAGCCAGCCAGCCCTCGCAGTCCGGTCGAACATCCAACCGGGCACCTCCAACAGACGGTCGCAATCACCGCCCGACAGGCTGCAACGAAAGACCGCCGCGCCATTCTTCTCATTCACTTCATGAACGCAATTCTGGCGCCCGATCCAAGGATGCCAAGGATAAAGGAGCTCACGCTCACAGGTCCCGTGGGTGTTCTGTCGTCGAATTGTACAACCATCATCGGCCTCATTCACGCCTTGCGGGCAAAAACCCGGCCGAGGCATATGGGCAAATAAACGCTCCAGATCGTGGGGGGAATGCCCTCCGCGACCTGATCACCAGAATGGCAGCATGAGCAACAACATGGATGAGCTTAACTTAGCCGCAAAACTGTCCAAATAGACGGGACCACCTCACTTATCAGCTTGGATAACTGAGTACGGTCTTGATATTCATATTCTGGTTGAGACCTTCGATGCCGAATTCCACTCCGACCCCGGATTGCTTGATCCCTCCAAAGGGTGCATTCGGCTGGATTAGCCCATGCCTGTTAATCCAGATCGTCCCAGCTTCCAGGCGCAAGGCCAATTCATTTGCAACGTCAGAGTCGGATGACCAAATGGATCCACCCAGACCATTTGGATTGTCGTTAGCCCAAACAAGCGCCTGCTCGATATCGGAATACTTCACGATTGGCAAAGCCGGACCAAACTGTTCCTCTTGGACCAACGCTGCCTCGTTCGTGATATCAGCAACCAGTGTTATCGGGTAAAAGAGCGTTTCTCCGCGTGGATCTCCCCCACACAGGATTGTAGCCCCACCCTGCTTGGCCTGCTCGACCAATGAAGCCACTTTATCAAACTGCATTTGATTCTGGATCGGACCAAGCAACGAACCTTCATTCGTTCCATCGTAACCGCTGCACCGGCCCCACGCAGGAGCTGACGAGGTAGCCGTCAGAGCGCCGTCATGGTTCGTGCGAAGGCGCAGTGGTCATGGAGGAACGAGATGATCTCGGGCACCATGCGCCAGGTATCGGCGAGAGCGTGATTGGCGGACGGATCGTCGAGTTGCTCGATCAAGGAGGCCCCCCCGGTAAGGGTGCTGTGGCCGAGGATGGCGGCTAGCGGCAAGCCGAACTCGGGATCATCTACGAAGGGGGTCCAGGCATTCATGTCGAGATGCATCGCGGTAAAGAAGCCGTTGGCAAAGTCCTCGAGCAACACCTCGCCATCCTCGGTGCGCATATAGATCGGCGCATAGATCTCCGGCTGCTCGGCAAGCTCGATGCAGATGCGGTTGTAGCGCTGGAGAATCGTTCTGCGTGCAGGTGCCGAACTCGCGCTTCGGGTGTGTTCGCGCAGGATGCTCTTGAGCCATACGTCGGGATCGATGACGCAAGGGCCTGCCGCCAGCGCAGCGAGGAAGCCGTCGATCGAGGAGACGCCGGCAACCGGCGGGTCGAGGGCGTCCAGCCAGATCTCGAGTTGCTCGAGCGAGAGGGTTCTGCCCCCGGATGCGTGCCGTTTGGATCTCATGCCGCCAAGGCCTTAACCGGCTCGTGTGCAGGGCGCCAGTTCCAGGCGAGGAGACTGTCGAGTTCGTTGATCTTCACCTTCTCCGAGACGATCCGCTCCAGAACGTCGCTCAGCCATGTGTACGGATCAAGGCCGTTGAGGCGAGCTGTCTGGAGAAGTGACGCCAGGACAGCCCAGGTCTGGGCCCCTTCCTCGCTGCCGGCGAAGAGGCTCGCCTTCCTGCCCTGGGCAACATTTCGCATGCCGCGTTCGACGGTATTGGTATCGACCTCGATGCGACCGTCCTCCAGGAACAGCGTCAGCCCCTTCCAATGATTGAGCGTGTAGCGCATCGCCTTGGCCAGATCGGATTTGGGCGAGAGCTTGGGCAGTATGTCGTCGATCTGGGCCTTGATCCTGTTCATCGCTTCCCGGGCCTCGGCCTGACGGGCGATCAGGCGCTCTGCTGCGCTGCCGGTGCGCACCCGGGCCTCGATGGCGTAGACCTCACCGATCAGGGCGATGATCGCGGCAGCTTCGGGCGACGGAGATTTGCGGTAGGCGTCGACGAACTTGCGGCGAGTATGAGCCAGACAGAAGACAAGCGTGATCCCTTCCGCCCCCTTGCGGACGAGCGCCTTGTAGGCGGCGTACCCATCGACCTGCAGGATGCCCTGATAGTTGGCAAGCTGCTGGCGCGCTTCAGCCTGCCCGCGACCGCGCGCATGGATATAGGCGACGGCGGGCCTTGCCGGGCCAGACCAGGGTCCGTCGTCGCAGGCATGGGCCCAGAACTGTGTGATCCGGGTTCGTTTTCGTCCCTTCTCGAGAACCGGCATCCGGGTCTCGTCGCAGAATATTCGGGATTGACCATGGATGTAGGCAAGCAGGCGCTCATAGAGCGCCTTGAGCCACCATGCGACCTTGCGCATCCATCGGCTCGGGAGGGCCCGGTCGAGAATGACGCCTTGCCCTGCCAGCATCTGCAACTGCCGGTTAAGCGGGATCGACCAGGCGAAGCGCGCCGTCGCCATCCAGGCCAGGGTCGAGGTGGTGACCATCGAGCCGGGGATCGCGCGGCGCGGGGCCGGCGCCTGGACCACGCCTTCACGGCAGTTGCGGCAGGCGTAGCGCGGTCGCACGGTACGGATGACACGCACGATGGCTGGCACCCAGTCGAGAGCTTCGCTGGCGTCTTCGCCGATCCTGTGAAGCTTGCCTGCGCAGCAGGGGCAATCCAGCGCTTCGGGCTCTATCACGCGCTCCACCCGTTCGAGATGGGCGGGTAATGCCATCATGCCACGCTTCCTGCGCGGGCGCCGGATCAAGGGCCGTTCCTCGGCCACCTCGTCGTCGTTCGCCGCGGTGACCGGCGTGCTGACCAGATCGCCCAGATCGAGCAGCCCCTGATCTCCCAGGATGACGCCGGCGCGTTCCGACCGGCTGCCGAAGGCCTGATGGCCTACGCCTTTGAGCAGTGCGCGCAGCTGTGCAATTTCAGCCCGGAGCTCACACACCAAGGCTGCCATTTGCTCAATATTTTCAGAAAGATCGTCGGCTCCGGCGGGCATGGTTGCCTATACCACACAGGCTTCCCGCCGCCACTTAAAAACCACCGATTTCAGCCATAAAATGCAGGGCGACGGGCCTCTTGCGACGGCAATTTCTGCCAATCCAGACCAGACAGCAGCGCCACGCACTGCGCCCCGCTCAGAGCCAGCGTTCCACCTCGCACCGGCGGCCAATGGAACTTCCCATGGTCGAGCCATTTCGTCGCCATAACCGCGCCGGACCCGTCATGACGGACCAGCTTGACCTTATCTGCTCCCTTGTTGCGGAAGACGAAGACATCCCCGGCGCAGGCGTCATGGCCCAGCACATGCGTCACCAGTCCCATGAGCCGGTTAATCCCGGCCCTGAAGTCTACGGGCTGCGTGGCCACATAGATCCGCACGCTTCCATCGATGGGGATCACGCGCGGATCGCCGCCAGCACCGTGCGCAGATGGTCCGCCTCGATCGCACCCCGGATACGAACGGTCACGTCGCGCACGATCAGTTCCATGCCGGCGGTCTGGCTCGCCTGCTCCGCTTCCGCAACGACCGTCACGGGTACGAGCCGCAATTCCTCGACAACGCCCGCTGCCCGCGCCTGTCGACGCCAATAGTGCAACAGGCCCAGGCCAACACCGTTATCCCGTGCGACCTGCGCCACCGTCCTCCCAGGCGCGAAGCTCTCAGCAAGAATGCGGTCACGCTCTTCATCCGGCCACCGCTCGTAGCGCCGCCGTGTGGACGCCAAACTGTCGGATAAACGCGAAATTGCACTGTGCGACGCACACGTCAAATCCCCGTTTGACCCGGTATCAATCTCATCCGTCACTGCCGAGTTCCTCATCGTCTCGTGCGGATTTAGTCCTCAGCGCAGCACACGGATACGTGGGGTAGGATCAGCGGTTACGTTCCATCACCTATGACAATTCCGTTCGCAAGGCTAGTCAACTCCAAACAAAGGGCCTCGTAAACATCATCGTGAACATAGAGCCTCTTGATGCAGGCACATGTCTGGCCACTGTTCAGCATCGCGCCCCAGAAAACGCCTTCGGCGATTGCTCCGACGTCTACATCTGGAAGCACGATAGCGGCGTCGTTCCCTCCCAATTCCAGGGTCAGGCGCTTCAGGTTCCCAGCTGCCGATGCCATGATCTCTTTACCGGTATTGGTTGATCCGGTGAAGACCATCTTGTCGATGTCACGATGCTGGGAAATCGCAGCTCCGATATCGACATCGCCGCAGACAATGTTAACCACGCCAGCTGGCAAGATGTCGTTTATCAATTCGACGAGCCGGATTGTTGCCAAAGGCGTATTGGGAGATGGCTTGATGACAGCAGTGTTTCCGGCACGGATTGCAGGAATGAGATGCCAAACAGCTATCATGACCGGGAAATTCCAGGGGGTTATCGAACCGATAACCCCGATAGGCTGTCGATGAAGTTCCACCCTTGCACCCTCATCGTCCTGAAGTACTTCAACCGGAATCTCCAGTCCAGCGGTATACTGGCACCATGCTTGCGCCCCACCGATCTCCCACCGAGACCCAAACCCATTTAATGGCTTACCTTGCTCAAGGGTGAGAAGCATGGCGAGTTCTTCTGAGTTCTCACCAATTGCTTCTGCAATCTGCATGCAAAGCTCCTGCCGGTCGCTATCGCAACGGTTTGCCCAGCCAGACGCGGCAGCACGAGCTGCGCTAACCGCAGCATTCAAATCATCTAGGGTTCCCACCGGCATGAGCCCGACCACCTCTCCATTCGCTGGATTGCGAACAGGAAGCGTCTGCGCAGCGTCCTGAGACCGGCCGGCATAGATGTTACTGAATTTGCGTGAAACAGTGGTCATATGAACCCTTAAATCCCCAGTCCGATCAACGCGATTGGCTCACGCAAGCGTAGAGTGTTGATCGTAGTCTTTGAGTTGGTAAATCTGATGGAGTTGTTTGCGCCGAACACCCATGTTGCCACCATCAAAGACAGGCAAAGCCAGCGCATCCTGCATTAAACCCGCCAAAGGACAGTCGCGGTCATAACTTTCGACGCCGACAATTTTCATCAGATCGCCCAAAACCTCGACGGCTCTTTCTGAACCAAACACCTTTGCATGAATCGCCAGTTCTTCGGCACCGGGCAAGTTGTTGTCCAAGGCAATGCATGCCCTCCAGGAGAGCGCTCGTGCTGCTTCTATGGTGCTCTTGGCATCGGCCAGAGCGTAGCCCACGGCTTGATGCTCGATAATCGGCTTGCTTCCGCCTCGCGTCTCAGTCTTCGCGAAATTCAGGGTATACTCCCATGCTGTTCGCATCAGGGCCACACCGAATACGCCAACAAGCGCAGCTGTCGCTGTGAATGCGCCAGCCATGACTGCCCCCCCTTCACCCATTGGAGTGACGGCGTTCTGATTTGGGATCCACAGATCCTTAATCTGGAATTCCGGAAGGAGATGGGCCCGATGCCCAACTGAATCTATTAGCCGAGCGACCGAAAGTTCGACTATGCCCGATTGAGGTCGTTCGGTTGCCAGAATCCCAGTGCCAAGCTCTTGCCCCGCATCATCGATGCCACGGCAAACGATGCACAGCAGTTCGGCCCCCTTACCGTCCCATCCCGTTGCCGAGGATACCCACTTCTTGGCGCCCGAAACCTGCCACCCCCCTTGCTTCTGCAAGGCAATTGTTCGGAGCCCTTCTACGGGCACGGAATCTGAAATATTTGCGCTGCCACCAGGTTCCGTCATGCAGAACGCTGACAGCGGCGTTCCGCTAGTCTTCAGAAATGGAGCAAGGACCCTGTCTCTCAATTCATCATTTGGCCCTAGTATTACGGGCATCAAGCCCAAAACCGTTCCAAACAGCGTAAGGGAAATTCCTCCATTCTCACCGTAAAGTTCTTCTGCAAGGATTGCTGCATCAACCAAACCAGAACCATCACCGCCTAATGGGGCGGGGATACACCGCCTCAGGAATCCGGCAGACACCATTGCCTGATAGATTGGTCTGGATGCCGCGAACCGTTCTTGCGGCGTAGAACCAGTCTCAACGAGAGGGTCGCATTGGCGTAGATGCTCTTGGGCAAACTCTCGAGCTGCGAAGCGAAGTGCGGTCTGTGCGCTGCTTAGAGATTCCATATTTCTAATACCTTTACGTCAACATCTTTGCCCGCGTCACAGCAGAAAGCGGATGGGGGGAATTCAGCCGATTCTGGAATTCCCCCCAAAGCAACTACACTCAAGCGTTTGGACAAGAAGAGAGCATGAGCTTAGTAACTCCAGCCCAACCGGACCCCATATGTACGCGCAGCGCCAGGTATTCTGAAAACCACGTCAGTCAGAACGTCTGTTGAATTCCAATAATATTCATTGAAGAGATTGTTCGCATACAATCCAACGCTCCAGTTGTCCTGACTGGAATACAGGTCCAGCGAAGCGTTGACGACCGTGTAGGCGTCCACCTTGAAGCCTGGCTCGTCGCCGAGCGAGGCCGCAGTGGAAGACTGGTAGTTTGCGACAACATTGCCACGCAACCCAAGCGTTTGCGATACTGGCTGATCGACTTTCACTGCCGCATTGAGCGTCCATTCAGGTGTGTAAGGAAAGCTTGAACCGACAAAGTCGGCCGGTTGACCGCTACGATCAAAGCCAGTGAATTCGGTGATCTTGGTTTTTGTGTAGGAGGCACCCAGGCGGAAGTCGACGACATCGCTGACACGGACATTGAGATCCACCTCGCCACCATAAACTTCGGACTTCGGAACGTTCACGAGGCGGGTCAGCGTGGTGAAAACAGGGTCAAGCACCTCTGAGAAAAGCTGCTTGTCCTTGTAATCGTAATAGAAGACCGAGCCGTTCAGTTGGACTGCTCCGCCCACAAGCGTTGCCTTCGTGCCCAGCTCATAGGCTGTGATGCGCTCCTGGGTCGCTGGTGCCAACTGTGTTTCAACATTTGTGGGAAGCATGGGCACCGCACCTGACTTATACCCACGGCTGAAAGAACCAAAGATGAGCAGATCCGGATTCGCCTGGTACTGAAGGCTCAGACGACCGGCCAGATTGTCTTCATTCAATACAGGTCGCTTAAACGATGCAAGTTCCGTAAAGTTTGCGGCATAGGACATGCACCCGTTCGGCTGAACGTTGAAGTTTGGCACGTTTCCGGTTTGCACATTCACCAGGAAATGAACCGCCGTGTTCCAGATGGGCAGCGTATTACCATTGAAATCGCCCGAGCAAGCGCTGAACTTCAACTGGTCGTCCGTATAGCGCGCGCCTACGGTCACACTAAGCTTGTCCGAAAGTTCCCAATCCATGGAGGCGAAGACTGACTTCGAACGATTGCGCTGCTCAGTCGTATTTCGGTAGGAGCGGAAGCCAGTCGCATACTGCTCAGGCGTATAGAGCGCATTAGTCGGATCAATAACGTTCTGAGACAGGAATCTCAGAAGTTGCAGCACCGATGACCGGTCGTAGTTGCCAATTTGATTGTCGGTAATGTCGTCTTTAGAATAATAAACGCCGAGGATGTAATCGACCGGCCCTGCCGAGCCTTCAAGGCGCAGTTCCTGCGAGAACGACTGAATGTCGCCGACCGACTGCTGTGCGAAAACTTCGACCGATGTGCCGTCCACGTCATTCTGGTCATTCCTGCTCACGTCATTGTAACCAGTCAGGGACACCAGCGAAATGTCATCACTAAGGTCAAGACGGACCCGGCCGGCAAGACCATAGAAGCGGGAATCGGCCTTGAAAGGAGCTTTGGTCCCATCCAATGTATCCCAGTCCGCCGTTGTGCTGGTCCAATCGTCACGGATGGCCGTTCGCAGGCGAGGATCGACGAACGCCGGCTGGTCGGGATTTAGCAGCACAGCCTGGCCAGCCACCGTATCAGATTGATCCTTCCAATAGCTGGCGACGAGGTCCACCGTCAGCCGATCACTAAGCGCCCAGGCCAATGTGCCACGCAGGCCGACACGGTCCTTCTCTCCCAGACGTTCGTCACGGGAGATACTTTTCTGCCATCCGCGCCCGGAACGCTCAATTCGTCCGGCGAACCTTGCTGCAAGTGTGTCACTGACTGCAATGTTCAAGTACCCTTCGAAATTCTGGGTATCGTAATTTCCGACCTCAACATTGAGTCCGGCGCCGAATGTGGTGTCCGGTTTCTGAACAATAAAATTGACAAGTCCGCCGGTCGTATTGCGGCCGTAAAGGGTTCCCTGCGGTCCCTTCAGTACCTCCACTCGTTCGATATCGAAAATGGGCCCAGAACTCATGAACGGATACGCGTAGGCAATCTCGTCGTAATAGACCCCGACTGGCGAGGTTGACGATAGGTTCGGCGTATTAAATCCGACGCCCCTGAGTGTGTAAATCGGCGTGTTCGCGCTGGAACGCGCTACATTCAAAGCGGGGGTAACTACCGCCAACGATTGCGCCTCGGTGATTCCCGACTGACGGAGGTCTTCTCCTCCGAAGGCCTGAATGGCGAGCGGAACCTCATTGATACTTTCCGAACGCTTCTGCGCCGTAACCAAGATAACGTTGTCGCGAGAAGGCGCCGGGTCGTCCTGTGCCGAAGCTGTCGCAGCCCCATTATCAAACTGATCCTGCGCGTTCGCTATTGATGGTGATGCGACCGCCGCAGTTGTCAAGGCAGCAATCGAGACTGACTCCATTAGCTTGTTCATTCGGCCCTCCCTTAAGGCATTAGATTGCGGCTGACCAAGTAAGTTACCTGATCGGACGGTCAACTTATTGCCCCGTATTCCTCATTTTCGTTCCAGCGTCTTTGCCTTGGAGGACAGATTGATTGCATCAGGCGGCCACAGGGCGTCTGTGTGGCCGAACTGTGACAGTCGGTGTATCGAGGGATTTCTTTGCCACGACCTTTGACAAAGCAACTATCAGATCTGCGGCTTGGAAGCCGCAGATTTGATCGGTTCAGGTTACTCCGATTTTTGAGGCCCGATCGCGAAGGGAATCATTTCCTGACAGCTAGGTTGTCATTCCGCCATGCGGAAGGCGTGCAGTCAAATCGAGACCGAAATGAGCGGCTGAAATGTGCCGAATCGCGATACCCAAGATCATAAGCGATTGCCGTGATCGACAGCGGAGCCTTCAATGGGTCGACCAAATCTCGCTTCGCCTTCTCCAGCCGTCGAAGCCAGATCCAATCGGAAAGCGAAGTGTGCTGACCTTCGAAGGCACGGCGTAGTTGCCGTTCTGAAATACCATGAACCTCGGCAATTCGACGACAAGAAAGTTCGTGATCGGCGAGGTGCTGATCGACATAGGCGATGACTCTTCTGCGCAGGATGGCCTGGTTCTCCGTGCCCAGACATTTAACGCCCGCTTGCTCAGCGATGGCCGTCGCAAGAAGGTCGACTGCGCTCGCTTTCAGGCGACCAGAACTAAGTTCCTCGATAGTGCCGACTTGTTGATGAAGGTTTCGGATGTAGTTCGACGCCAAGAGTCCCACACCCTTGCTACCATCAACTTGCATAGCCGTGAGCCCATCGGCATCAATGAGACGCTCAGTCACAGTCTTGCGTGGCAGTTGGACAACGATCTGCCCAAATTTCTCTTCGAACTGCAATCTGTAAGGGCGCGTGGAATCATACAATGCGAAATCTCCAGGGCGGAGCAAGGCAACCCGATCATCCTGAAGAATAATACCTTGCCCCCAGGTCTGGAGGCTGAGAAGAAAATGGTCGCTTGTCGATGCGCTGATTGCCCGCCTGGTCCGCCGGACCAACTGCGGTGCCGCATCAACTTCTGTCATATGAAAATCACCGAGATCCATTGTGCGAAGCGAGCCAGAAAACTGGCTCGGCACAGCCATTTCGCATTCAAGTTCGACAAAAGTCGCGGAAACGAGATCTCGCCAATATGAAGCGCGCTCCTTCGACGCGACAGAGTCTGTCGTCATATGTAGGGAAACGACTTCGATGACACAGCCCTCCAGATGATGATGATATGTCAAGCGCTGAGCGTTTCCAACATTATCACCTTGGATTGCCGAATCCGACAAATTTTTCGACCTCATCAGCAAAGACACCCTTTCGCACCAATCCGATGAGTGTTGCACTGGCCTGGTGCCTCTAAAATCGATCTGGTTGTAAGGAATGCAATATGAGTTCTGAGCCGTTCAAAGTGGCTGTTGTCCAAGCTGCTCCTGAGTTTCTCAATCTTGAACGGGGGGTGGAGAAAACTCTCGACCTCGTAAAGGAGGCGGCCAGAAATGGTGCGAAACTCGTCGCTTTCCCAGAGTGCTGGCTACCCGGCTATCCTTGGTGGGCTTGGCTCGATTCTCCTGCATGGGGCATGCAGTTCGTCCGACGGCATTTCGAAAATTGCATGACCGCCGACGGTGCAGAGGCTCAACGCATCGCCCAATGTGCCAGCGAGCACGACATCTGGGTTGTGATGGGATATAGCGAGCGTGCAGCTGGTAGCCTGTATATCGCTCAACTCATCATTTCACCCGATGACGGAATTATTGCTGCTCGCCGAAAACTCAAGGCGACCCACGTTGAACGCACGATTTTCGGCGAAGGGGATGGCAGCGATCTAAAAGTGCATCAAACCCCGATCGGCAACCTCGGCGCGCTTTGCTGCTGGGAGCACATCAACCCATTGAGCAAATATGCGATGTTCTCACAAAATGAGCAGATTCACGTTGGAGCCTGGCCAAGCTTCTCCATCTATGCGTGCGCAGCATACGCCTTGGGGCCCGAGGTCAACCTAGCAGCAAGCCAGATCTACGCAGTTGAGGGCCAGTGCTTCGTCTTGGCCGCTTGCGGGTTGGTGTCAGAACAAATGATCACTGAATTGTGTGATGCCGAGATCAAGAAAGAATTGCTGAAGCAGGGTGGCGGATACGCAATGATCTTTGGCCCCGATGGTTCTCCCATGTGCGAGCCCATCGCCCCTGATCAGGAAGGCTTACTCTATGCGAACGTGGATTTGGGCATGATAGCGTTTGCAAAGGCCGCAGCCGATCCGACGGGCCACTACTCACGCCCCGACGTTGCGCGATTGCTGTTCAATCCGGCAGCAAACAGGCCCGTGGAGAATATGGCTCCGAATTTCGGCGTTGCTGGTGAGAGGAGTCAACATGGCCTCTTAGATGGAGCCATCGAACCTCTTTTCAACCTAACCAGTTCGCTCCAAGATCAAGTGAATGCCTGTCGCATGCCGGGAGATACCGATGATCACGCCGGATGAGTTCTATACGCAAGATCAACGAAAGCTACAGCAGCAGTTCGAAAGCGAAGCGTTGGCGGATACCGTTGTCGCTGCGATAGTTCGTGATGAGATTGAAGTGCCTCAGGCTCAGTTTATCGAGTCACGCGACTTCTTTTTTCTTTCGACCGTGAGCGATGAAGGCGAACCAACCGTTAGCTACAAGGGCGGAGCAACGGGGTTCGTTAAAGTTCTGGATTCTAAGACCCTCATGTTTCCGAATTATGATGGAAACGGGATGTTCAAGTCCATGGGGAATATCCTGAGTCGACCAAAAATAGGGATGCTCTTCATCGACTTTGAAACGCCTAACAGGGTGCGAGTTCAAGGATCGGCAACCTTGTCATTTGAAGACGATGACCTTGGCTATTTTCCCGGCGCGACATTGGTAGTGCGTGTGGATGTGAGTACATGCTTTCTCAATTGTGCGCGCTACATCCACAAGCACTACCGCCATGCACAAAGCCCTTACATCCCAAGCGATGATGGAAGTCAGCCTCATCCTTCGTGGAAACGGATCGACGTGGTGCAAGCTTCACTGCCAGAAGGCGCTCGAAAACGTACGCGCGAAGAAGGCGGGACTATCACCTTCGAAGACTATGTCGAAAGGTTGCAGGCCGGAGAATCATAGTGATTGGCGAGAGCCTACAGTCATCGAATCGGTTGGGAACAGGGCTAGCGACTCTATCTCACCCAAGACGGCGAGGAGGTGATCATCATGTTCGTCAGCGGGACGAAGAAGCGCCAGCCGTCCGACATACGCCGTAACGGCTCGGTTGAGCCCGCCTTCTCGGGTTTGAGTTGGATCCGTAAGGACGTACTTATGGACGTCTTCAGCAAGAGCGAGAGCAAGCATGGAGATATTGGACCGGGTACGGCGGCGTCGCTGGACGCGGGCGGAGAAGCTGGAGATTGTCGCCGCGGTGGGTGTGAACGGCGAACCGCTTTCGCGAGTTGCGCAGCGCTACGACGTAACGCGCAGCCAGATTTACCAGTGGCGGCACGAGTTCAAGAAAAGAGGGATGCTCCCTGCGCTGCCGGCGCCGACCTCATCGCAGGTCGACATTGGTTCGCCCAGTTTCAAAGCAGAGCCTGCCTTCGAGAACTGGCTAGCCTCACCCTCGATCGTAGAACTGTGTCTGCTGCAAGGAAGCCGCCTTCGTTTCGATAGCAGCTCGAAGGCTCGACCCTGATGGGCCTCATTCGGGCGGTTGAGGCGGCATGATCGATCCAGGCACCGATGTGCGGGTCGATTAGGCTGGCGGGGCGACCGACATGCGCGAGGGAGTAACAGGGCTGGCTATACTGCGCAAACAGTGTTGGAGCAGAGAGCATCAAGCGGCGCGGTCTTTGCGGCTTTGATGATGTGACCGCCCCCCAAGACGGCATCTCTGTTCCAAGGTGGGTCTGGGACGATCCACACAGGAGAGCGGTCATGTCGGAGATTATCAAGGTCGGGCTCGATCTGGCGAAGAATGTGTTTCAGGTACATGGGGCCGACGATGCGGTTCGTGCCCGTGAAGAGCGAAGAGACCCAAGGGGCAGCTACGGTCTTCCGCACCCGCGAGCTACTGATCCGGCAGCGCACGCAGGCGATCAATGCTCTGCGCGGCCATCTGATGTCACCCGAACTGACAAACTGACCCCCCGTGTTGCCTCACCGAAGATTGTTACCGGGCTGAGCGGTTGCGAGGTGCGCCCTATCTCCACCCGCCGCGGCGGGTGCAGATAGGGCGAAGCCCTTCATCCAGTCACCATTGAGGATGATCTGCCCGGTGATTTCCGCGCGCCACGCCTTCACGGCTAATTGCACCGTTCGCTCGCTCTTCTTCGTGAAGCGTGACGGATCGGCGCTCATAAGCCGCTGCAACACTGCGGCTGCCGAGAGCGTCGGGTCCGCCGCGATCCACGCGCGGATTTGCGCCTCGAACGGATCGAGCATGCTCGGCCTTTTGGGATAGGGCTTGGTTCGCCGATAGGGACGCCGATGCGTGGGCCGCGTCTCGCCCGCCTGCCAGGCTGTCTCCAGATTGACGGCAAAGCGCTGCAGGTCGACAACGACCGGCTCCTCAGGCTTGGCATTCAGCCCGCGGCGATCGACGCGTTTCCCCAGATCGTCTTGTGCTGCCCGGATGCCTGCGAACAGCATCACGGGATCGGCCATTTCCAGCATCCGGCTCAGCCGCTCTTTATCGGGCGCGGCTACATCGGGATGAGCCAGCACGCGCGCGGCCGGCGGCGTGGGCGGATGATAGCGTTTGATGATGCGCGCACCGATCCGGGTCTTCTCCCGCAGTTTGAACGAGGGTTGGAACAGATTACCGTGCAGCCGCACCACATCGTACAAGCGGCTGAGCGCCGCTGTCGCCTCCGCTCCCACGAACCTGCCGTAGCCCACCAGGCGCCGGACGATGGCGCCGTTCTTCTGCTCGACCCACGCCTGATCATTCTTGCGATAGGCCCGGGAGCGCGTCACCTCCAGACCCTGGCTTCGGCACCAGCAGACCACGAGTTCATTCATGAAGGCGCTGTCATTGTCGAAGTCTACGCCCAGGAGTGGGAACGGAAAGAACCGCTGCGCTTGCTGGATCGCCGCAACCACCAGGCTGCTGTCGCGACTGCGGACCGGCACGCATTCGGTCCACCCCGTGGCGATGTCGGTCAGCACCATCGTTTGCACGAAACTGCCGGAGGAAGAGGTGCCGGAATGCGCCACGAAGTCGACCTCAACATAACCGGGCACAGGATCGTTCCAGTCCCCGAAGGTGCGGACCGGAACCGACCGGCGCACTGCGGAGCTCATGCCGGTCCGACGCCGCCGCCCGCCGCGCGCGACAATACGCACCTCCGACAGCAGCCGGTCCATCGTCGCCGCGCTCACCGTGAGCAGCTTGTCGCGCAGCTCGGCACTGACGTCGAGCCGGTCGTGCCGCTCGAGCGCCGGTAGCAGAACCGGGATCAACGGCTTCAGGCGCTTTGAGCAGAGGCGATCCGACGCCTCCCACAACACCACCAGCGCCTCGCGGACATCGCCGCCGTAACGGATCGCCTGACGCCGGTCGCGCGGCGGCTTCGTCTCGCGGCGTCCAAGCACGCGGATCGCGTGCTTGCGATGATAACCGGTGACCGCAACAAACTCGTCCAGGATCTGCTGCTTGCTCGCCCGAGAGCATGATCGATACCGCTCGATAATCGCCCCCACCAACTCCGATCGTGTCGCCATGCTGATCCGCCTGCCCATCCGACATCCCCGATCCAGGGTTACAGAACAGCCTCCATCCCCCTCGGGCCCGCAGTCCTACCGGTAACATTCTGCTTGAGGCAATGCGGGGGTCAAATCCTCAGTTCGTTTGACATCTGAGGGAGTTTGGACAGATCATGCCGCAAAGGGCGGCAAACCCAACGCGGTTGATTTCCATCGTCGAGGATCCGGACAGTGGATTGCCCAGGGATGCCATCGCCACTCTACAGGTGCTGGTTGCAACCCTTACCCATCTCGATGCTGGAGCTTGGCAAGCTCGATGCCGAGATCGTCCGGCGATCCAAGGAGAATGATGTCGCGCGTCGGCTCATGACTGTGCCAGGCATTGGGCCGCTGATCGCGACGGCCATTACGGTCCTGGCTCCGGCTTCCGAAACATTCAAAAAGGGGCGGGACTTTGCGGCATGGCTTGGCCTGACATCTCGGCAGCATTCGACAGGAGGCAAGCAGCGCACGACGAAGATGGGCGAACGATCGTTGCGGCGCCTTCTGATCATCGGAGCCAACAGCGTGATCATCAAACGACATGTCCATGCCAACGCCAAACCGGGCACATGGTTGGGCGGGATGCTGAAGCGCAAGCCACCAATGTTGGTCCGTGTGGCGCTCGCCAACAAAATGGCGCGGATCCCTTGGGCCTTGATGATGCGGGGCGGAGTTTACCAGTCTCCGGTCGCGGCTGCATAAGTCAGCTTCAGGTCGCGAGGGCGTCGGAGCGTAGGAGGGCGAGGAGCAGTTTGGCGCAACGGTCATGAGACGGGATCGGGAAAACCAGGGTGCAACTAAGTGCCTTCGAGCACGCGGCATTGATCTGGACCAGACCTTCGAACACCATACGGGCCCGCGGCATCTACCCCGCCGCAATCGAGGCCAGATACATGTCAGCACCCGACAACGCGTCAAAGCAGCTCAAATATCTCTTGTGCATGGGGCGGTGATACATGTTGCACAAATGAGAGTTCGTTTCAGTTTCCCGCTTTGAAGGGCGAACATTGTGCGACCCGCTGAGTTTCGGGCGCTCCAAGGGCAGTGAAGCGGTTGAGGATGGCAGCACGGATTTGTAGCTCGGCGACTTGTCGATCGAACTCTCGCGCCATGACCCGCTCGCCGAGCAGCTTGAAGCAATGCATTTTGGTCTCGACGCGGCTACGCTGGTGATAGCCACTTCAGCGTTTCCAGATTACCTGGCCAAGGCGGCGTGTTGCCCGAACGGTTTCATCGCGGCGCGGACGCCAAACGTGCTTTCGAGCCATGGCTTGGCGTTACGGCGGGCGGGCTCCGCGCCTCGCCCAGCGCCGGGTGATCTTGTTCTTCTGGCCTACGCAGGCCTCGTCCTGGAACCAGATCTCTATGGGTATGCCTTTCGGGAGGGCTGCCCTGACCTTTGCCAACTCGGCAGCGAAGCCCCCTTTTTGAAAGCCTCCATCGCATGCTCGTTCTGGGCGTGTGGTGGCGCGGACGCGCGGTAAGCTTCACGTAGCCCAGCTTCTTCAGTTCCCGGCTGACATTGGTCTCGTCGAGCGACACGGAAAATTCGTCATGGAGCCACTGGACCAGATCGACCAGGCGCCAGCGCACAACGGCATGGATGGTCGGGATCGTGCCGCGTTCGACAATATCGACCAATGCCTGGCGCTGAGCATCGTTAAGCCACGAACGGGGGCCGGGTGCCTTGCCACCAAGCAAGCCGTCCGGGCCACGGGCATTGAACCGCAGCACCCAGTCCCGCACAATCTGAAGGCCGACACCACCGATCCGCGCCGCCGCACTCCGGCTCCTGCCATCGTAAATCTCGGCCAGTGCCAAAAGCGACGCGCTTGGTTCACGTGCTTCGTCGTCCGCGACAATCGGCGCAGCGACGCACCGTCAAAATCGTCCCGCGAACCAATCGCTGTTCCCATGCCGCCGTTCTCCAATCTGAAGGCGCCATTGAGTCAGATTTCGGCAGCTTTGGGATTCCCCCCGTGAGTCGCCCGCCGCGCAGGTTGGTATAACAGACTGGATTCACGCTTGGAATCCCACCGTGATTTGCGCACCAAGGCCTGGAAGAAGTTGAATTTGTCGCCGATGTCAGGCGGAGTGTGACGAGCGGCGAAGCTCGCTCTATGGTGACCGGACGCCCCAGCAGTTCAATCGAGCAACGCCCGTGGAGTACTCACAGGCACCACGGCACAGCCAAGAACGAAAAATTGATTTGACATCACATATGATGATGTATCATGTGACTCCGAACGATAAGGAAAAGGTGCGCCGCAAGGAGCGCCTGACGAAGTTCATGCAATGAGAATCACGGGAGAGCTGACATGTCGGCGCTTAAGGAAACCCAACCCGGAGGATCGGTTCCGTTGGGGATAGTGCTGTCGCTGTGCAGTGTACCGGCAGTTATGTCGGCGATCGTCCTTGTCCCGATCGTCCCTCAATTGTTCCAACAGTTCGCCGGCGTGAAAGACGCCAATTTCTGGATACCAGCACTGGTTGCCGTGCCTGGCCTGTGCACCGCCCTTCTCTCACCGCTTGCTGGCTATCTCGGAGACAAGATTGGCCTCAGATGGCCCATCGTCATCAGCCTCTGCCTGTTTTCCCTTTTTGGCGCCATGCCGCTAATATTGAACGATTTTGGAACCATTCTGGCTTCCCGGATCGCGCTTGGTGTCAGCCAAGTCGTGGCGCTGGTGCTGTCCATCGCGCTCATCGGTCAGCTTTACCAGGGCGCTCCCAGGGACAAATGGTTGGCAATCCAGACGGTGGCCGCAACATCCTCGTCGCTCGTGGTACTGCCGCTTAGTGGATTCATGGCGGGAACCGCGCTCGGATGGCATGGCTCGTTTCTGTTGTTTCTGAGTGGGTTAGCACTGGCGGCGGCCGTCGCATGGCACACACGCGGCATCAAAACAACGGCGCACACTGCTGCGAGCCACACAGATGCGCAAACGCCCTGGGCATGGTTACTCTGTTATTGCGTGCTCACGTTGGTTGTCGGGGTCTTCTTCTTTACGACGCAATTTCAGTTCGGGCTGGCGCTTTCGACCGCCGGCGCCAAGGACAGCGGCCAGATTGGCCTGCTCAGCGCGATCGCCGCCGTGGGCATCATGCTCGGCTCCGCCCTATTCGTGCAGATGAAGCAGTTGCTTGGGCGACTGTTGCTGCCTTGCGAGTTGCTGCTGTGCGGCATCACACTAACGCTCATGCCGCAATTCCCGGCAATCGCACCGCTTGTCGTACTGGCCTTTTTTAACCTGATGGCATGCGGAATGATGTTGCCAACCCTGGTGACGGCAGTGGCCGAACGAATGCCAGACGAGGTGCGCGGACGCGGCCTCGGCCTGTGGAATTCATCATTCACCTTCGGCCAATTCCTAAGTGCGGCTGTCGTCGGCAT
The DNA here is from genome assembly GCF_000767465.1 of Novosphingobium pentaromativorans US6-1. Classification (NCBI taxonomy): domain Bacteria; kingdom Pseudomonadati; phylum Pseudomonadota; class Alphaproteobacteria; order Sphingomonadales; family Sphingomonadaceae; genus Novosphingobium; species Novosphingobium pentaromativorans. The sequence goes on along the minus strand of NZ_CP009292.1, from coordinate 119,344 downwards.
GCTGTTGAACAGAGCAGGCACAAGTATACTCGATGCCTTTGCCGTGCTCGGCATCGTGGCGCTGACAATGAGTGCTATTGGCATGGGCTCGGTTCTGTTGCGCCGTTCTGCGAAGTCTGAAACTCGGGCACACCCGGTCAAGCAGTAAAGGTTAATAAATATGCAATTATCCGAACGAGACATCACCACCCGCGAAGTACTCGACTGGAAAGGCATTCACCTTTTCCATGCGCCCGGATCATCCTGTTCACAAAAGGTCCGGATCTATCTGAACATCAAGGATGTCGAGTGGACATCACACCCGGTCAACCTCATGTTGAAAGAGAATATCTCCAGCTATTATCTGGGCATCAATCCGCGCGGGCTGGTGCCGTGCCTGATCGATGATGGCGCGGTGCATATCGAGAGCAACGATATTCTCGTCCATCTGGAATCGCGCTTCCCCGAACCATCGCTGATCCCCGCCGAGCACAACGACAGCGTGAGCGACCTGCTGCGTCATGAAGACAATCTGCACATGGCGCTGCGCACCGTCACGTTCCGGTTCATGATGCCGACGGACGAACCGCCCAAGACCGCACAGGATCTAGAGCGCTATGCAAACCAAGGTTCCGGCACAGTAGGCGGCGTCGCCGATGCAGCGCGCGACAGGGAAATCGCCTTTTGGCGCAACATGCTGGACGGCGGCATTTCCGACGAGGCCGCACGCGCCGCTGTCGCAGAATTCCGCGCAGCCTTCGAAGACCTTGAACAGCGCCTTGCCGGTTCATCCTATATTCTGGGCAATCAGCTGTCCGTGCTCGACATCGCCTGGGTGATCTATGTCAATCGGCTCGCTCTTGCCGGCTATCCCTTGGAGCATCTACATCCAAGACTTGCGGCGTGGGCCGCCACCCTGAAATCCGATCCCGCCTTTGCTCCTGAAATGGCCCTGCCCCCGCCGTTTGCCGCGCGAGTTGCGGCGCATCAGGAAGCCCTGGCACAAGCAGGGCGGAGCCTGTCCGAAGTCTGCGGCTTGACGACATAGACCCGTGCGGCCCGTTATCTGAAACGACCAATGCGCAAAGTCATAAAGGGCGCCACCATTTTCGATGGCTCGGGCGAAGCGCTGTACCGGGCCGATGTGACGATCTCGGATGATCGCATTCAATCCATCGATCGTAGCGCGGCAACAGTGGCGCAGTCGGATGACCATGTGATCGATGCGGCCGGCATGACATTGATGCCGGGGATGACGGAAGCCCATGCACATCTCGATTTCGGAGCAAGCGTGGGGCGCATTCCCGCCAACACGTTCGCCCTGTCACCGGTGGACCGTATGCTGGGTGCAGTCTATGCGGCGCGCGTCCTGCTCGATCACGGATACACATCGGCCTACTCGGCCGGGACCTTCGCCGACAACCGCGCCGATATCCTGTTGCAGGCGGAAATTGAGGCAGGCCGCCTTCCCGGCCCGCGACTGCGCTCCAGCTGCGGCCAATGGATGCCGGCATTCATCGACCCGGAAAACAAGCTGCCATTCGGCATCATCGACCGTAGCCACCGGGAATCAAACCCCGCCGCCGTACGCGATGCGGTAAAGGCGCTTGCCGACACCGGCATTCAAAATATCAAGATCGGTCTCAATGGCGAAAGCAGCCTGATCCATGGCACTGCGCGCAGCCTGATGTTCTACGAAAACGAGCTGGAAGCCCTGATGGAGGTCGCGCGCGATTGCGAGCTGGACACCAGTGCCCATCTCTATTCCGACCAGGCGCTCCGCATGGCGCTGCGCCACGGCATACGCCTGCTGTACCACTGTGCCTTTGCCTCCCCGGAGACAATCGAATTGATGGCCGAACGGCGCGACGAAATATTCGTAGCGCCGGGACCGGGCATTCTACTGACCACGATCGAAGGTTCAGGCCTTTCGTCCTAGGAAATCGCCAATATGGAAGTCCGGTCGACCTATGAAGCAACGCGCCGCGTCATTCCCGCGATGCGCAAGCTGGGGCTACGCATTCTGCCGGGAGGTGACTATGGCTTCGCCTGGAACCCCATCGGCCGGAACGCACGTGATCTGGAATTGCTCGTGCGCGACTATGGCTTCACGCCAGGTGAAACGCTGCATGCCGTCACTGCGCTTGGCGCTCAGCTCATGCACCGTGGCGGCGAACTCGGCCTAATCAAGGAAGGCTATATCGCGGACCTGTTGCTGGTCGCAGGGAACCCTGTCGATGACATCACGATCCTACAGGAAGCGGACAAGCTGACCATGGTTATGAAAGGCGGAACCGTGCATAAAGCGCCAGCCAACCACGCCCATGCCTAATCAGGGCTGATCAGGCCGCGTCGACGGGAGAAGCGCTGCCAAAGGCCGCGCGCACATCTGCGATCAGCGGTTCGGGCACATCGCCTCGATGCACCATTTCGATCTCAAGCGATGGACAGTAATCGTCTATCCCGACAAACCCGAGCCCCTTCAGGTGAAGGCGCGCGAGCGACGCCGGGGCCAATACGATACCCAGTCCAGCGGCAGCCATGCTGGCGGCAGTGATATAGTCTGCTGTTGGTATCACAACTGGTTGCGCAAAGCCCCCCAGCTTCGCCAGATTATGGACATGTTCGATCAAGCCGACATCTTCGCGAAACTGGGGTACGACGAAAACTTCGCTAGCCAGCGCGCTGGCCCGCACGCTGGTTCGATCACAAAGGCCATGCGATTTGGCCATGCCGAGCAGGATGCCCTCGCTGTGCGCACGCTCATTCAGGCACCAGGCCGGATAGCTTGACCGTGGCCGCAGAAAGCCGACGTCGATAATGCCCTGCTCCAGCGCGGCAAGCTGTTCGGGCGTTTCCATCAGTACCGGCCTCACCTCCAGCCGCGGCCTGCTTCGCGCCAGCCCCTCGATCACGTTGATCAGCAATCCGGTCAATGCCGCGGAGAAGACATAGCCGAGCCGCAGCGGCCCAGATTCCCCCCTGCCGAAGTCATGGCCCAGCCGCTCGGCGCGGCGCAGCTGATCCAGCGTCTCACGCGCGACAGGCAGGAAGAGACTGCCCGCCCGCGTCAGTCCGATATCCATCCGATTTTCGCGATCGATCAGGGTCAGGCCGAGCTGCGCTTCCAGCCGCTTGAGGCGCTTGCTCGCGACCGATTGCGCGATGCCGACGCGATCGGCCGCGCGCAGGAAATGCCGTTCTTCCGCTATGGCGACGAAGGCTTCGACATCCAGGCCATTGATCATCACATCATTCCAAATCGCAATTGATTGCGGCAATATGAAACATTGATAGAATTACGCTGGCCGTGTCAATCAACGGATCGCCCAACAGATTGGAAACAGGCCACCATGACATCGTTTCAATGGGAAGACGCTTTGCAGATCACCAGCCAGCTCAACGAAGATGAGCGGCTGATCGCACAATCGGCGTATGTTTTTGCGCAAGATCGACTGCAGCCCCGCATCGCCGATGCTTTCGAGCGGGAGCATTGCGACCCGGCCATCTTCCGCGAATTCGGCGCACAGGGGCTGCTCGGCCCTACCTTGCCCGAACAATATGGCGGCGTCGGCGCATCCTATGTCGCCTATGGCCTGATCGCGCGCGAGATCGAGCGGGTCGATTCCGGCTATCGTTCGATGATGAGCGTCCAGTCGAGCCTGGTCGCTTTCCCGATCTATCAATATGGCTCGGAAGCACAACGGCAGGCCTATCTGCCCGGACTGACCGCAGGCAGTTTGATCGGTTGCTTCGGACTGACCGAACCGGATTCAGGATCGGACCCCGGCAGCATGCGTACCGTCGCGCGCAAGGTTGCTGGCGGCTATTGCCTGACCGGCAACAAGACCTGGATCACCAATGCGCCGATCGCCGACGTTTTCGTCGTGTGGGCCAAGTCCGAGGCACATGGTGGCGCCATTCGCGGTTTCATTCTTGAAAAGGGCATGACGGGCCTTTCTGCGCCCAAGATCGCCAACAAGCTGAGTCTGCGCTCATCGATCACCGGCATGATCAACCTCGACGATGTAACTGTGCCGGAAACCGCGCTGCTGCCAAATGTCGAAGGACTGAAAGGCCCCTTCGGCTGCCTGAACCGGGCCCGCTACGGTATCTCCTGGGGCGCGCTTGGCGCAGCGGAATTCTGCTATGCCGCCGCGCGCCAATATGGGCTTGAGCGCAGGCAGTTCGGACGGCCGCTCGCCGCAACCCAGCTCTACCAGAAAAAGCTGGCCGACATGGTAACGGACATCAGCCTTGGCCTTCAGGCATCGCTGCGGGTCGGCCGGCTGATGGATGAAGGAAATTACGCGCCGGAGATGATCTCGCTGGTCAAGCGCAACAATGTCGGCAAGGCACTCGACATCGCCCGCGCGGCGCGAGACATGCACGGCGGCAACGGCATTTCGGGCGAATATCATGTCATCCGCCACATGCTCAATCTGGAGACCGTGAACACTTACGAAGGCACGCATGACGTGCACGCCTTGATCCTTGGGCGGGGCATCACCGGGCTTTCGGCGTTCTGATGGAGGCTTTGCCGCCCCTGCATGGCCTGAGGGTTGTTGAGTTCGCGCGGATATTGGCTGGCCCCTGGGCGGGACAGATTTTCGCCGATCTTGGCGCCGAGGTGATCAAGGTGGAAAGCCCGGCCGGCGACGATACGCGTCGCTGGGGTCCGCCGTTCGTCGAACATGAAGACGGATCGCGCGAGGCAGCCTATTTTCACGCGACCAACCGGGGAAAGCAGTTCGTCACCATCGACTTTGCGACACCGGAAGGCCAGGCCCAGGCGCGTGAACTTGCAGCCAATGCCGATGTTCTGATTGAGAACTTCAAGGTTGGCGGGCTGGTGCGCTACGGCCTCGATTACCCTTCCCTTTCCGCTATCAATCCGCGTCTGGTCTATTGCTCGATCACTGGCTTCGGACAGGACGGCCCCTATGCTGCGCGCCCGGGCTATGATTTCATCGCCCAGGGTCTGAGCGGGATCATGGACCTGACCGGAGAGCCGGACGGTCCGCCCCAGAAAATCGGCGTCGCCTATGCCGATATCATGACCGGACTCTATGCCGTCATCGCCATTCATGCCGCGCTGGCCGAACGCGAACGCAGCGGAATGGGACAGCAGATCGATATGGCGCTGCTCGACGTGATGGTCGGCACGCTGGCCAATCAGGCGATGAATTATCTTGTGTCGGGCGTCGCCCCAAGCCGCGCGGGCAATGTGCACCCGAACATCGCACCCTACCAATCCTATGCGACCAGCGATGGCTGGATCATCCTCGCGGTCGGCAACGATGAACAGTTCCAGCGATGCTGCGCGGTTCTGGGCGTGGAACCGCATGAAAATCTCGCCACCAATGCAGGCCGTGTAGAGCATCGTACGCCGATGAATACGATGCTGATCCCCGCCATAGCGGCGCGCCCGCGTGACGAGCTCCTCGCCGCCTTGACCGCTGCCGGTGTGCCTGCCGGGCCGATCAACTCTGTGGCCGATGCCTTCAACGATCCGCAAGTCCGCCACCGCGGAATGGCAATCGCCGTGGCCCAAAGCGACGGTGGCGCTGCCATTCCCGGTCTGCGATTGCCGATTGTCTTCTCGCGCTCGCCGCTGGCTTTCCCCTGCTGAAGGCAGGATGCCGGGTCAAATCTTTGTCCGGTCGGCGCCCTTGAGATGGAGCAGCCCGCGCGCTTCGTCCGGGGTTGCCGGTTCTAATCCCATTTCGCGAATTATGCGCACGATTTTCTCGACCTGCTGTGCGTTCGACGAGGCAAGCTGGCCCCGGCCGATGAACAGGCTGTCTTCCAGGCCGACCCGCACATTGCCGCCGAGTTGGGCCGCCATAGTGCAGACAGGCATCTGAAATTTGCCCGCGCCCAGCACCGACCAGACATAGTCGCTGCCGAACAGCCTGTCGGCGGTGCGTTTCATGAACATCACATTGTCCAGATCGCCTCCGATCCCGCCGAGAATCCCGAAGATCGACTGGATGAAGAAGGGGGGCTTCGCGATACCCTTGTCGGCGAAATAGGCCAGATTGTAGAGATGGCCGATATCATAGCATTCATGCTCGAACCTGGTGCCGTGGTCGGTCAGAAGCTCATAGTTGCGACGGATATCGGCGAAGGTGTTGCGGAAGATGAACTTCTCGCTGTCGAGAATATATTGATCTTCCCAGGGAAATTTCCATTCCTTCACCTTACGACCCATGTCGTGGAACGAGAAATTCATGCTGCCCATGTTGAGCGAACACATCTCAGGCGAGAAGGCGAGCGCACCCGCCAGCCGGTCCTCCGGCGTCATGTCCGGGCTGCCGCCGGTCGTCAGGTTGATGACCGCATCGGTGCCCTGCTTGATGATAGGCAGGAATTGCCGATAGACATCGGGGCTCCCTGTCGGCGCACCCGTCTCGGGGTCGCGTGCGTGGATGTGCAGGATTGCGGCACCAGCTTCGGCCGCTTCGATCGCCTGTGTGGCTAGATCGGCCGGTTTGTAGGGCAGCGCATCAGACAGGGTGGGCGTGTGAATGCCGCCCGTGATGGCGCACGTGATGATTACCTTATTGGCCATGTTTGGCACTCCAGCGTGTTTCTTTGAGGAATAGCGTCAGCGCGAGGGCGATCCCCATGGCCCCGAGCGGCAGCCACAGAATATGTTCGATCCCGAAACTGTCAGCGACATGGCCCGCAATGATCGGGGCCAGCCCGCCGCCGCCAAGTTCGCCGCAGGCAATGATCACCCCGGTCGCCGTCGCCGTCAGCGACGTCGGCACGGTCTCGGCGCAAATCGGTCCGACGGTCAGCGTGATGCAGGCGTTGTTGAACAGATGAACCGCCGCCAGCCAGACAAACAGCATTGCAGGGTCGCTGCCAGCGTGTGCCAGCATCCACAGCGAACCCGCCACACCCAGCGTGGAGCCGATCATCACCGGTTTACGCCCGGTGACATCTGAAAGTGTCGGCAAGACCAGAGTTCCCACTGTCGAGCCAAGACCAATGGCAGACATGATGCCGCCCATCTGACCCAGGCCGAGATGATGATGATCAATCAGATAACTGGGCATCAAAGCCGATGTAGTGATCAGGCAGGTCAGCCAGCACAGCATCAACGGCATCAGCAGGCGGATATTGCGATAGCGCAGGACCGCCTTCCAGTCGGCGAAACTGTTCCGCTCCTGATCCGGCGCGGCTGCTTCGGGAAGAAATTTCCAGACGGCAATAGTCAGCAACAGCCCTGGCGCAGCGAACAACACAAAGATCCACCGCCAACTCATATGTGGAAGCAATTGGCCGACAAGCCACGGCGCCAGCGCCAGTCCACAGAGCGGCAGCATCATCTGTTGAATGCCGATGTTGAGCCCATGGCGCTTGGGCGGAGAGGCCTCGAGCGTCGCCGAAATGCTGGGAGGGGTATAGGCGCCATCGGCCACGCCCATTACGATGCGGACAAGGACCAGCCCCATAAGGCCGGACGCAAGGCCGCTGGCACCGATCAGGAGCGAGAACAGCAGCATCGCGCCGGTTAGGACTTTTCGCCGCCCGATGCGGTCCGAGATATTGCCCATCAGTAGCGCAGACACACCCCAGGCAAGAGCAAGGGCACCGGCGATATAGCCGATATCGCTATAGTTGAGGTGAAGTTCCTTGGCGATCGTGGGGAACAGTGGGGAAATCAGGAAGCGATCTATCCCGACGAGGCCGAAACCAAGCGCCATCAGGCCGACAATCTTGAATTCGCTCCACCCTGTCCTGGCCGGGCTCACGCCCTGCCTCTTGCGGCGATCAGGTGATCGACCAGCCGTGCACGCAGGGCGGCCTGTTCCTCATCGCTCCATTGCTGGAACCCTTCGCCGGTTTTGAAGCCCAGCCGGCCCGCGCCGATAAGGTCGTCCAACAGGGAGTTGGGTGCCGCATCGCGATTGAGCTCGGGAATGATGGTTCGATGGATATCCCGCGTAAGATCGATCCCGACGAGGTCGGCATTTTCAAGGGGGCCAAGCACGGCAAGGCGCAGGCCAAAGCTGTTCTTCACACAATCATCGACGGTACGGGCATCGCATATCCCATCGGCCACCATGCCGATGGCTTCACGCCACAGGGCATGCTGAAGGCGATTGGCGACAAACCCGGCCACATCTTTTTTGACATGTGCAGGCTTCTTGCCAACGCTGGCCAGCAGCCGCATCGTTTCATCCACTGTGCCGTCAGACGTTTGCGGCCCCTGAATCACCTCAACCAGCGGCACCAGCGTTGGCGGATTCCACCAATGCGTACCAAGCATTCGGCCGGCACTGCCAAGCCCCGCGACAATCGAACCGATCGGCATGACCGACGTATTGCTGGCGAGAATGGCGTGCGCCGGCGCCGCCTGTTCGAGAGCGGAGAAGATGGTCCGTTTGATCCAAAGCTTTTCCGGAGCCGCTTCGGTCACGAAATCGGCCTTTTCCACCGCCTCGGTCAGACTGGAGGTTACCAGCACCCTGTCCGCCGATGCAGGATCGTCGCCCAGTCGCCTCAGACCAGCCCGGATGCGCGAAACAACAGTGTCCCTCACGGCATCGTCAGGTTCTTGAACCCACACGTCATGCCCGGCGGCAGCGAACACCTGGGCGATGCCCGCCCCCATCAAGCCGCCACCGATGACCGCAATGCGTTGTTTTGTCATCGCTCAGCCCGCCGTATAGCCGCCGTCGGCATAGACAATATGCCCGGTATGAAAATCCGACGCGCGCGAACAAAGGAACAGCAAGGGGCCAGCCAAATCCTCCGGTTCGCCGAGGCGCCCCACGGGAACCCGGGCTAGAAAGCCTTCGCGCACCTTGGCCGCACTTTCATTTTCCTCGAACATCCAGGCGGTAAGCGGCGAGCGAAACACCGTGGGCGCGATAGCGTTCACCGTAATACCATGCTTACCCCATTCGCAGCCCAGCGCCTTGGTCAAGCCGTCGACAGCGGACTTGGACGTGCAATAGGCCGAATAACCTGCCGGATGGCCCAGCTTGCCCCGTGCCGATGACGTAAAGACGACCTTGCCGCCCCGGCCCTGATCGATCATCACCTTGCCCGCCGCGCGCGCCATCATCCAAGCCCCATCGACATTGGCCAGCATCACTTTCTGGAACTGCTCCGGGGTCAAGTCACCGATCATCGCCACTTCATTGACGCCGGATGCGATAACCAGAATGTCCACCCCGCCATGGGCCGCAACGGCAGAGGCCACGATCGCATCGCACGCTTCCTCGCTGTCGGGCCGAAGGTTGACGCCGGTCGCGGCTACCCCCGCATCACCAAGATCGCTGCAAAGCGCGTCGAGGTCGGCAGCATTCCCCGCCGTCACTGTCAGGCGGGCACCGGCCCTGCCGAGTGTGACGCACACAACCTTACCGAATGAGCCGGTGGCGCCGACGATGATCGCGGACTTGCCGGTCACGTCAAAAAGGCCCGAAGTGTCGATCAGAGGTAGTGTCATGCGTTCTTCTCCGGATAGGGCATGACTACGATCATTGCCGCGATTACATTGCCGTCATTGCGCACCGCCCTTCCCTCGCCACCGGGAATGAAACAGCTATCGAGCTTGCCGAGCACCTGCGTCTCGCCCGACGCCAGCTCGATCGTGACTTCACCTTCGATCACAACATAGATCTTGCCGAGCGGCCCCGCGTCCATCTCGGCGCCGCCACCAGGCAGAAAATAAGACAGGCCGGCCCATGCAAAATCGGCGGCACTGGCATCGACGCCCTGCAGGCGCAGCGAGCGCATGTCATAATGTTTGGGCGCAATATAGGTTCTGGCATCCACCAGCCGGACGACATCCATCCACCATCCCCTCAAATTATCGGGCTATCCCTGATCTGAAAGGCGTGGCGGAGCTGCCCCGCCACGCACCAGGCAATTCAGTCGTTATCCTTGCCGGTTTCGATCCGGAACGTGCCCTTCGGATCGACGATGGCGACAAGGCGGACGATACAGCCGTCGCCCTTCTTCCAGCGCCACGGGAACGCCGCAAAGGTCACACGCTTGCCGGTCACCTTGTCGATATCGCCACCGACATTCTCGAACCCGCAGATTCCGGCTGACAGGATCGCGCTGTGGCAGGGCTCCCACTCCGGGAAGTCCTCGATCACCTTCCGACCCGTCAACTGTTCATATTCCTGGTTGATGCGCGGCAGGAGGCCATTGGGCGCGCCCGGACCATGCGGACCGATCGCGGTACCGAGCGGATGGTCGAGTGCCTGGGTGTCGGACCCGCACATCTTGACCTTCTTCTGGACGAACCACTCGCCCGCTTCCTTGTAGAAGCCCGGCGAGTAGCCATAATAATGCTGGTTATCGCCATAATATTTGTGCCAACCGGTGTTGACGATGACGATGTCGCCCTCGCGGATCTGCGGGCGTGCATTCTCCAGATCCTCGGCGGTGATGACTTCCCATTTCTTCTTCGGGATCGAAACCACGACGCCCGTGCCAAAGAAATATGGAAGCGGCACTTCATCCATGAAAGGCGTTCCCGGCACCACATGTGCTGGCGCATCGATATGCGTGCCCGAATGCATGACGGTGGTGATCTTCTGGGTCAGCACGCCCGATTTGGACATGCCGTGCAGCCGCTCGATCTTCACGTCTTCGAAATAGGGCCAGCATGGCTGACCCAGGCCCCACGGGTGGCTCAGGTCGTAGAATTCCAGACCCATATCATTGAGCAGATTGCTCTGCGTGAATTTGCAAAGCGACTCGTCGCGCCAATCGCCTTCTTCCCAACCGGGCATCTCTCTCTCCTAGAAAGTCGACATGCATGCAGCTGGAACAACACACATGACCAATGATCATGTGTGTATTACAATCAAAAGTGATCTACAATCACTTTTTTGAATCAGTCGACTTCCGCCCTGGAAAAATGCCAGTCTATCGACGCTGGGGGATAGTCCGGCAGGGGATATGTCGAAACGCGTTGCGCCGAAGCAAAATCAAGACCCAGCAGCGCCGCTGTAGCCTGCGCAACAAAGCCATCGTCATTGGCTGTGCGTGCACCCACAACAATGTCATGAATACCGCCAACCATGACCCAGCAGGCAAGCGCCCAAGCCTGATCGATGTCACCAGCATCGATATGAAATATGCCGCTATTGATGCCGTCGCGGATGTCGCGTTTGGCAAATGGCCCGAACCCATCACGCAGACGATCGACTAGCAGGTCCGGACGCATGGCCCACCATTGCCAAATCGGCTCTTTCGCGGCCTCCCGAATGACAAGGCGTGTGGAAACCGCAAAAACAAACGCCGGGCTCTCTTCGCGCAGTTCCTTTGTCGCGACAGCGTTGCGGCGCCCCAAATCATCGATCATGCAATCGAGCACCGCGCTTGCAAGATCGTCCTTGCTCTCAAAATAATTGTAGAAAGTCCCGAATCCGACATCGGCCCGGTCAGTGATATCCTTGATCTTCGCGCCGTCCACCCCGCAGTCAGCCATCACTTCAAAGGCTGCGGCAAGCAGGCTTGCACGGGTTATTGCCCTTTTCCGTGCCATACGCCCCGTCGTCGCGCCTGCAGGATCGTTCGACTTCGAAGCTTTTGATTGAGCTGACATAGGCGGCATTTGCGAGAGCAGCCGCCTGGATGTCAAGAACGATCACGAATCATTTTAATTTGCGGCCGGGTCAGTGTGCCGCGTCAGCTAGCAACCAAAGTAGCTGGTTTTCATGTTCGTATAGAAATCGACGGCTGCCCTGCCCTGCTCGCGTGGGCCATGGCTCGACGCCTTTCGTCCGCCAAAGGGGACATGATAATCGACGCCAGCCGTGGGCACATTGACCATGACCATGCCGACCTGCGCATTACGCCGGAAATCCATGGCCCGGCCAAGCGATGTAGTGCAAATGCCCGCACACAGGCCGAATGGCGTGTCGTTCGCCATCGCCAGCGCTTCGTCATAGTCCTCCACGCGCAGGATGGACGCGACCGGACCAAATACCTCCTCACGATTGATGCGCATGTCGTGCGTCGTTTCCGAAAACAGCGTCGGCGCGAGATAATAGCCAGGGGACTCCCGTGTCGGAGAAGTACCTCCACAGACAAGGCGCGCGCCCTCCACTTGGGCGTGATGCACGAACTCCAGATCCTGCTCCAGTTGGCGGCCATCGACGACCGGCCCCATCGTCGTGTCAGCCGCCCGCGCATCACCAACCACGATGTGCCCCATCTCTTCGCTCATACGAGCAACGAAGGCGTCATGAACGCCCGCTTCCACAATCAGCCGCGAGGACGCTGTGCACCGCTGGCCGGTCGCCCCGAACGCGCCTTCGCAGGCTATCCGCGCCGCCAGGTCCAGATCCGCATCATTGAGTATGACCAGAGGGTTTTTGCCACCCATTTCCAGCTGGACACGGATGTTGTGCTGCGCAGCCCGCGCATGAATCGAAGCACCAACACCAGTAGAGCCGGTAAAACTGACCGCATCGACACCCGGACCGACCAGAACGTCGCCAAGCACCCGCCCGCGTCCCATGACAAGGTTGAACACGCCGGCGGGGCAGCCCGCACGGTCAAGCATTTCGGCCAACGCCCAGGCGCAGCCCGGTACCAGATCAGCGGGCTTGAAGATCACGCAATTGCCGAATGCAAGTGCGGGTGCGATCTTCCACGCAGGAATGGCGATCGGGAAGTTCCAGGGCGTGATCAGCGAGACCACGCCAACCGGTTCGCGGGTCACCTGAACCTCAATGCCGGGGCGGACGGACCCCATGCTGTCGCCAGCGATCCGCATCGCCTCCCCGGCGAAAAACTTGAAGATTTGCCCTGCGCGAGTGACCTCGCCGGTCGCTTCGGCTCGCGTCTTTCCTTCTTCCCGGGCGAGCAGGTTGGTCAGTTCATCGCGGCGCAGGAGGATTTCGCTCCCAACCTGATCCAGTAAATCGGCACGCTGTTGCGGCGATGTGCGCGACCATCCGGGAAACGCATCGCGAGCCGCCTCAATCGCGAGGCGGGCCTGATCCTCATCAGCCTGCGCATAGTCCCCAATCACGTCATTGGTATCAGACGGGTTAATATTGGCGGCCGACGTGCCGGCAACCCAGCGTCCACCGATCAAGTTATGATTCACTAAGTTAGCCCTTTTTTTTTGAAGCGCCCAACATCGTCAGCACCCTGACTGTTCACCATTCGATCATCGGGCAACTTCGCCTAGGTGGTTTCAGCTGCGATAATCTGTTCCAGCAAGCGCCGGCCAATCACTAAAGTAGCATCGGATTTGAACAGGATTTCCTTTTGTGGCGTTGATGCGTTCTGCAGCTGTTTTTCGATTTCTTCTGCCGCGAATACGTCTTGATCGAGGACACCGCGAAAGCTCTTCAGCATCGCCTGGTCAACCGCTTCGTCGCCATGTGCGAAAGAACGAGCGAACGTGACAAAGTAGTGGCAGCTATTCCTGCGCGCCGGCGTCAAGGCATGGTATGCGATCACTTGCATGATTTCGCGTCCCGCGTCGGGTTCGCCTTCCGGAACGGTAAAAATATCAGGACCGACATGCAACCCGGGAATGTGCCAGTTCATAGTCAGCGTCCGGTCAACTCGACGCTGCCCGAAAAACGGCTGAAAAGCCTTGGGAAGTTCAATGTCACGCATTTTGCGCGCGCTGAGAATCCAGTCTTCACCGGAACCACGTTCTTCGTCGGCTTGCCCTATTCCGTCATTGCCCAGAATGCCGGCGTGCAACACCTCAAGGTGCTGCAGGTCGAGAAGATTGTCGTTGAGCAGTTGATAGCGCGCCGCGATATCCAGTCTAAGGCCGCGGACCGCATGGTAGGCTGGGTTCGTGACGCCAATTTCAAAATGATCGGGGATCAGGCTTTCATCCGCCAGTTCGGGGTCCCCGGGCCATATCCAGATCCAATTCCACTTCTCACGAAGCTGATAGGATTTGACGTTGCAAGCACCGGGCACTCCTTCCAAGAATGGGGCACCAATACACGTTCCATCCGGCTGGAATTCGAGCCCATGGTAATCGCAAACTATATTGTCATTTTTTGTGCCGCTCTTGCCGAGTGGATAAAGGTGATGGGGGCATCGCCCGTCCAAACCCACGGGGACGCCATTTTCCTGTCGATAGAGCGCAACAGGTTCATCCAGAATCCAGCGTTCGATCGGCGTGCGCGTAATTTCGTCCGACCATGCGGCGATATACCAGCGATTTCGCGCAGCAAAATGTCCCTCAGACAATGGAAACATTGTCTAACTCCTTTGTGATCACTTGCCGCCTTGACCGACGAGCGACCCCACATCGTGAGCCAACAGCTTGTCCGGATTCATGATGCCGCGCGGATCAAGCGCGTGCTTTATGCAGCGCATCATCGCCATCTCCACTTCCGATTTGTAACGGGCGGATTCATCGCGGCGCAAAACGCCCAGGCCATGCTCGGCCGAAATGGACCCGCCACGCGCCACGACAATATCGTGAACCAGCTTGTTGACCGGGCCGGTCAGGCTTTCGACTATCGTGTCGGGCGTGCCATCTCGGGGGAGCACGTTGAAGTGCAGATTGCCATCACCGACGTGTCCGAACACACCGGTCCGCACTTCGGGGAAGCGTGCGTCCAGCGCCGCCTCGGACTCGATTATGAAGTCAGCCAGTTGCGATAGCGGGAGTGCCACATCGTGCTTGATAGTCTTACCCGCTTCGCCTTGAGCTTCCGAGATATCTTCGCGCAGGGCCCACAACGCTTCGGCCTGTGCCTCGCTGGAGGAGAGCGCTGCGTCGATGACAAGGCCCTGCTCAAATCCGGCTTCCAACAGGCTTTGCATCGCTTCATTCGCCAGATCGGCATCGGTCGCTGAGCTTGCTTCGATCAGCACATACCAAGGTGCCGATTCTTCGACCGGGCGCCGCGCTCCTTCGCGATGATGCAGCACAAGCTCAAGACAGAAGTCCGAGAACAGCTCAAAGCCGGTGAGGCCACCACTCAAATGCGTCTGTGCCAGATGGAGCAGATCGAGCGCATTCGCCGGACATTCAAGCGCAGCGACCGCCACGCAGCGCCCAACACTGGGCGGAAACAGCTTCAGTACAGCAGCGGTGATAACGCCCAGCGTGCCTTCCGAACCAATGAACAAATCGCGCAGGTCATAGCCGGTGTTATCCTTGCGCAGCGCGCGCAGGCCATCCCAGACCGCCCCATCCGCGGTGACGACTTCCAGCCCAAGACACAGGTCCCGCATGTTCCCATAGCGTAAAACCCCGGTTCCACCCGCGTTGGTGGCGAGATTGCCGCCGATTGTGCAAGACCCTTCGGCCGCGAGCGACAATGGGAACAGCCGGTTCACGTCTTGCGCAGCGGCTTGCACATCCGCCAGGATGCAACCCGCCTCCACGGTGATCGTATTGTTGACGGCATCGACGGTGCGAATGGCCTTCATCCGCGCCAGCGACAGAACGATGCACGCGCCGACAGCGAGCGGGGTAGCACCACCCGACAGGCCGGTGTTGCCACCCTGCGGCACTATCGCCACGCCGTGATCGCCACACCAACGCACGACAGCCGCCACTACTTCGGCATCGTCGGGCTGGACCACCGCCAATGCCCTCCCTGTCCAAATCCTGCGCCAGTCGGTCAGGAACGGCGCCATGTCATCGGGGTCGGTCAGAACCCGGCCACGCACCACGTCACGCAGTTCATTGATATCGGGCATGTCAGATTTCTGTGCCCTCAGGCGGAATCCGCGCAGCACTCCAATGCTGGTGAACCCGACCCTGCGCATCGACCGTATCGGCAATCGCCAACGCCAGATCGGTCACCGATATGCCTGCCGGACGGCCGTTCTCGATAGGCAGCTTGTCAATCGTGGTGCGATACCGTCCCGTCACCTCGGACTGGCCCAGAAGCCAGGGCGGCGACACGAAGCTCCAGCGGAAGCTGCGATCGCATTCGAAAAATTCATATTGCGCCCGGCCGCCTTCGCCTTTGCCGAAGATCTCGCCGATGCGGCTGTACCATTCCTCGATAACCGGTCCGGTGAAGTTCGCGTAAGGATCCTGCGTCGGATCGGCCAGGATGCGCTCGCGCTGTTCGGCCATTTCGAGAAACGCTTCGAAACCACTGAGTTCATGCAACCGACGCCAGTGTTCCGGCGGTCCTGAATTGAAAAACCAGTTCTGCCATTCCGGCTCTTCGAACATCTGGAAACCATTTGGCGTCCACAAGCTCGATGCGCCGCCGACATTGAGGAAATAGGCGTCCGGTATCGTCGCCTTGAACGCGCGCTTGATCCGCCACGCCGCCTCGACCAACAGCTTGTAGCCGATATAGGCATTGTCCTTTGGCGCATAGGCGACAACCAGCGCCTCATGCCCTGCCAGCGCCGCTTCCAGCTGCGGGAAATCGAAAATGTCGGTGGCGCGCGCCGTCAGGCGCGGATGGCTGGGCACGCTGCCCGGATTGCGCGCAACGGCCGTGATCTCATGCCCTTTTTCGAGCAGGAACCGGGTCACTTCCGCGCCAACCGTCCCTGTCGCGCCAATGACTGCAATCTTCATCGAAACACTCTCCGAACTTTTCTTTTTCAATTTGTTACCGGCAAGAGCAGATGGGAGTCGTGTGATCCCCCGGTATGAATCACATGGGTTCCGAGGTTGATCGTATCCGCCGGCGCAAGCCCCGGAAATTCCACGCCCGACAGCTTCTTGCCGCCGATCACCAGTTGCAGGCGCTCACCCGCGCGCCAGCGCATCCCCAGCGGCCAGATCTGGATATCCACCGGCACGACTTCACCTGGCGCGAGCTTTTCGACCCGATCAAACATATGGAACGGCTCGGCTGGCCCCGACCGTGCCGGATCGGTGGCGCGCAGCGATACACGCTGGATGCCCTTGGCACCGGCAAACACGATCATGCCGGGAAGTTCTTCCGGGTTTTCAGGCAAATCCTGCCGATCAACACCCGGCGGCAGGAATGTGCGCGAGGCAAGATGCTTTCCGCCAGCGCCCAATTTGCGGACTTCGCAATAGATATCCAGATCGTCGGCATCGACCGCCTCGACCCACAGGTGCAGCTTGATATAGCCCGCGATTTCCGTGTCGCGGTCGAAGCGGTGCTCGAAGATCGCCCGGCTAGCCTCGTCGCATGGGTCATAGCGCACGGTGGCCGACGCCGAGGCAGGTATGTCACCTAGAGTGGCGGATGCGGCATCGAGATAGAGCGGCCTGTAGTCTGTGCGCGCCAAAGGAAAATCCTTCTCGGGCCGGTCGACAATATCGGCACCTCCGGGATCGAGAATCGCCATACGGACACGCGGCGTGGCTTCCCAGCCATTGTCCTCGCCTTTGAGGTAATGGTCGAAAAACCGCAGGAGATCGGGCGCGCTGGTGTAATATTCCGTCCATTCATGGGTGTTGTGAATGCGTAGCCACTTATCGGGCGAGGCAATGCCCCGCCAGCCGTTCAGCGTGCCCATCGCGTGTATAAGGTTGGTCCAACTCGCCAGCACGAAGGCCGGTACTTCGATATTGCCAAGCGCTGGAATCTTATCTTCCCAGCAGGTGCCCATCAGCGGATTGGCCCGAGCCATCGCCGGTACGTCCTCGACGCGCCCGCCACCGGCGAACATCGAAAACATGTGATCCGCAAATCCGGCATCAGGCACGCCGCCGCGAACCACATCGCAGCGATAAAGGTCGGTCCAGCCTTCGCACGGCGCGATCGCGGCCAGATGCGGCGGCCGTTCCGCCGCGATGAACCACTGCACGATCGCCAGCCAGGATGTGCCGGTCAGGCCGACCTTGCCATTGCTCCATGGCTGGGCAGCGATCCATTCAACCAGATCATGCCCATCGCGCCCTTCCTGCCGACCCCAGGCGCGAATATCCCCCTCGCTGCTGAACGCGCCGCGCGCATCGGCATTCACCACGGCATAGCCATTGGCACACCAGAACGCGGGATCCGGTCCTTCGAACATTTCCAGCCCGGAGACGCTTTCGACCGGGACGCCCCCACGGTGCGGCAGGTCGTCAAATGTGATGACACCGCCCTGCTTGCCATAAGGCCCCCAACTGACGAGCGCGGGCAGCGGCCCTGCCGCGTCGGCGGGGCGGAAGATATCGACATAGATGGTCGTGCCATCACGCAGGCGGACAGCAACATCCTGTTCCATCACCAGATCGCACGCCAATGGCAGCGCACCGTCACGCACGACACTGCCGGTCGAGAGCCGCTTTATCGCAGGGTTGAACCCCGGATAGCGCGCGGGCGGATGCGACGCGGGCTTGGCCTGTCGGTACGGAGTGATCAGCGTGTTAATCTGAGTGACCATAGTTTCGTCTTTTCCAGCCCTTTGCCCGAAGCGCGTCTTCGCGCCAGTTCAAGCCTACAAGAAAGCAGGCGCTCCCGCGCGGCCATTTCGGCCTTGTGGGAGCGCCCGCCGCGCATCAGAATTTGATGCTGGCGCGAACGCCGTATGTAGCCGGCGCGTTGATCGCGGTGAACAACGCCGAGCCGCCCGACAAAGGCTGTATCGTCGCATTCGAATAGACCGGCTTGTTGCCCACGTTGCGGCCATAGGCCGAAAGCGTGAACCCGTTGTCAGGCGAAGTATAGGTCAGGTCGACGTCGACCGTCGCAAAGGGCCTCGCCAGTTCGGCGCCGACATATTCGCCTCCTAGCCAACGCGATCCCGCGAACGTGGTGAACGCGCGGAAGTCGACGTCGCCGCCGTTCGCCAACGGAAACACGTGATCGTAGGATACCGTGCCGGAAAACTTCGGTGAACGCTGCAGCGGGAAGCCCGAGCAATCAAGCGTCTGCACCTGATTGCCGAACTGGGTGAAGGCCGGCCCCGAAAACGTGCAGCCAGTGGTCACGCCGGGCACCAGGCCGGTGGCCGAGCGTACGTAAGAGAACTCGCCAAACTGCGTATGCAGATATTCACCGACGAAGCGGATCGTGTCGAGCTTGGTGATCTTCGCCGTCACGTCGAGGTCAAGCCCATAGATCTTAGCCGAACCGGCGTTGATGATCGGCTGGCTGACAATGCCGTTGGGCTGGGGTTGAAGCACGCTGGTCTGGTAGTCGTTGTACTTCCAGTAAAACGCCTCGGCGTTGATCTGCAGCCGGTTGCCGAGGAAGCGGTTCTTCGAACCGAATACGTACGAGGTCAGGCTTTCGGGTCGGAACTGGTTGTTTGGCGGCGCAACGGCCGAGAAACCGCCGGCCTTGTAGCCCGTGCTCACCGTTGCGTAGAGCATGTTCTGCGGCCCCACGTCGAATTCCGCACCGGCCTTCCAGGTCACGCGTGAATAGTTTGCGCTGCCAGAAATTGCGACCGATGGCAGATGGGCGATGGAAAAGTCGTTGAGCATCCCGAGGATCGATTTCTTGTCATGCGTGTAGCGGATGCCACCCAAAAGTCGGAACGAACTGGAGACGCTGAAAGTCGCATCGGCGAAGGCACCCAGGCTGGTCGTGGGAAGCGAGGGGATGTCGAAGCTGGCATTGAGGAACGGGATCACGTTGCTGATCGTGGGGTTGAGCACCGAGTCAATATTTTCGTGGAAATAATAGAGGCCGGCGACCCATCGCAGGACGTTGCTCTGGTTACTAAGACGAAACTCTACGGAGTCCTGCTTTGACTTACCGGCATAGTTGGTCGTGAATCCAGGCTGGGCCGTACTGGAATGCTGATCGACGTAGCGATGCCCGGCAACCAGCGTCGCCTTGGCAAAACCGACGTTGAGATTAGCTTCGGCCGAAACGCTGGCGTAATTGCCGTTGATGAAAGCGGTGTTCGCATTGGGCAGTATAGCGATAGATGGCAGGCGGCTGGTGGACAGGGTATCAGACGGCCCGGTCCATGCAGATGCGCCAGCGGGAAGAGGCAACAGCGCGCCGCCCGGCCCCTTGCCGCCTTCGTGCTGCACGTCGGCAACAACCAGCAGCGAGAAGTCTGACGAAGGCTCGAGCATTGCGGTCAGGCGACCAGCGCGCTGATCCTGATCGTTGCGACCATCGCTGAGATAGCCGTCATGCTTGGCGATCTGGAATGCACCCCGCAGCATGAAGATATCGCTGACCGGCACGTTCAGCGCTCCGTTCACCTTGAGCGAATTGTAGTTGCCCGCCTCGACTGTGACATAGCCGCCGGTTTCATAGCCTGGCCGACGGGTGATCAGATTGATCGCCCCGCCAGTCGAGTTGCGGCCGTAGAGCGTACCCTGGGGGCCCTTCAGGACTTCGATCCGCTCGAGGTCGTAGAAGTTGGGCGATAGTGCGATATTGCGGTTAATCACCACGCCATTTTCGGAATAGACTACGCCGCTCGAGCTGAAGTCATTGGTGGTCGCGTCGCCCACGCCGCGGATGAAGGTCTGCGCATAAGATCCGCCCTGCGCAACGGAGAGGCCGGGAACCAGCTGGCCTAGGTCGCGTGCGCTGGTGACGCCTGACTTGGCGAGGTCTTCCTTCGAGAGGACCTCGATCGACAGCGACGACTTCTGCACATTCTCTTCTCGGCGCTGCGCCGTAACGACGATATCCGCAATCTGACCGGAATCGACCGTGGACTGAGACTCCGTACCCGCCTGGGCCATCGCCGCGGGCGAACATTCCAAAGTCAAAACCATCGCTGCAGAAATGAGAAAAATATTTCGTTTATTCAGGTGCATACTGCCCCCTCTCCTGTCCCATTCAAGGCCCCGCAAAACCCCATTGGCGTGCCGTCGACGAATTGTTTATCGATTGATTCTCTTTTTGTCGAATGATTTTTTGTTACACTATTGATCTAGACATAGACCTCTCTTTTATATATCACCGCGCAATAAGGAGCCCATATGTCAAACCTCACTCACATCGGAATTTTCACCGACAGACCAGTCGAGATGGAGCAATTTTATCGCGGCGTGCTGCACCTGGTCGTGTCCGACACGGGCATCGGAAACCACTTCAAGCGCCGAATCATCTTCATGACTGGCAACCCGGAACACCATCATCAGTTCGTTCTGGTGGTGCGCGAGGAGGGCGATCCACCCGGCGGTGCGTTGTTCCAGGTTTCGTTCAAAATGGCCTCGCTCTCGGAGTTGCGCGCCGTTGCGGCCCGCGCCGAATCCGCCGGCGCCCGAGGCATTCGTCCGCTCAATCACGGCAACAGCTGGTCAGTGTATTTCAACGACCCGGACGGCAACATGATCGAGATCTACACCGACACCGGCTGGCACGTAGCGCAGCCCTTCGGTGACCCGCTCGACCTGTCATGGAGCGATGAGGAAATCGTGGCGCGAACCGAACAACGGCTCAAAGAGTGCGAGGGCGTGGAACCTCAAGCGCAATGGGCAGCAAAAATGGCGGCCCGGCTTGCGGAGGTGCGCAAGTGAGCGCGCTGCTCCAATGCCGCAAGACGGTGGTGATGATCGAGGACGTTCGTCACGACGGCGGTCCCGTTCTTGCCGCCCCCCTTCGAAAGGGAGCGGCCGCGGCGGTCGTCAACAACCCCTATGCCGGACGCTATGTCGAGGACCTCATCGAATGGATGGAATCGCTGCGGCCGCTCGGTCTCGAGCTGGCTGAAAGGCTGCTCGACGCACTGGGCTTCCAGGCCGCGGACGTACAGGCTTTCGGCAAGGGCGCCATCGTCGGCGTAAACGGCGAGATCGAACACGCCGCCGTCTGGCATGCGCCGGGCGGCCATGGCATGCGACAATTGCTGGATGCGCGCGGTTTTGTCACCAGCGGGCAGATCATCGGCACCATCGGTGCGCATCTGCATATCCCGCTAGCCTCGGTGCACAGTCCCTGGGTCCGCAGCCATTTCGACGGCGTCGACATCACCATTTCGGACGCTCCCAAACCCGATGAACTCGTCTTCGCCGTGGCGATGAGCAACGGCGGACGGCCCCATGCAAGGATCGGCGGACTCAGCTTTGCCGAAGCCGCGGACGGCCAGGGGCCGAAATTCTGATCAGCAGCAACATTCAACCATAATCAAATAGGGCAATATCCATGAAATTCGTCAGTTATGAAGTAGACGGCCGCGCCAGCTACGGGCTGGTTCGAGATGGCCAGATCGTTGATCTGGGCGCGCGCTTCGGCGAGACATCTCCTGATCTCAAGAGCTTCATCACCGAAGAGGGCTGGCAGGAACGCTGCAAAGCACTACTGGAGACCGAAACGGGGGACTATTCCTATGACAGCGTAAAGCAGCTGCCGGTCATTCCCAACCCGGAAAAAATCCTGTGCGTTGCGCTCAACTATCACGACCATATCGCTGAGGCTGACAAGGCACTGCCCGGCGGACGTGAAGTGCCCAAATATCCCGTGATGTTTGCGCGGATGCCCGATTCCGTTACCGGACATAATCAGGACATTGAGCGTCCGAAGGTTTCCACACACCTTGATTTCGAAGCGGAAATGGCAGTCGTCATCGGCAAGCCGACACCTCGCTACGTCAAGCCGGAAGACGCGTTGCAATATGTTTTCGGCTACAGCGCGATGAACGAAGGAAGCGTGCGCGACTATCAGTTCCACTCACGGCAGTTAACGCCGGGCAAGAATTTCTACCATTCGGGTTCCATCGGGCCGTGGCTGGTCACCGCCGACGAAATCCCCGACCCTCAGGTTCTGGACATCGAATTCCGCCTGAACGGCAAAGTGCTGCAAAAGGCCAATACCAGCGACATGATCTTCAGTGTAGCCGCGCTGATCACATACATCACCGAATGGATTCCGTTGAAGCCCGGCGACATTATCGCCAGCGGCACGATGGGGGGTGTCGGCTTTACCCGCGAACCGCCGATCTTCATGAAGCCTGGAGATCGTGCTGAGGTGGAGATCAGCAAGATCGGTTTGCTGGTAAACGATATTATTGACGAGGTTTGACTTTCGCCCCAACGCTGGTCCGCCTTCCGGCGCATTAGAGCCGATACAAGGAACCGAGCACACCGCATGCCGACACAGAAAAAGACTGTCGGGCGAGGTCGTCCCAAAAAGGCCGACCCGTCCGATATGGACCAAGGCGCCAGCGAAACGGTCGATACCGAACCGACCGACTTGCGCGCACGTCTGCGTGACGATGTGATCAGTTGTGTGCTCGCCCCCGGTCAGCGGCTCAAGCTGGATGAACTCAGGTCGTGCTATAATGCCAGCGTCGGCAGCCTGCGTGAAGCGCTGACCCACATGGTGTTCGAGGGGCTGGTTTCGGCGGAAGCGAACCGGGGTTTCTGCGTCGCGCAGATTTCCCTCTCTGACCTCGACGACATCACCGAGGTCCGGCTGGATATCGAAAGGAAGGCGCTCGCCCAGTCGATCGAACATGGCGATGATCAATGGGAGGCGGATATCGTTGCCGCCTATCACATGATGGTCAAAGTGGAGGCGGCAGTCACTTCGCCGACCAACCGGCGGATTTGGGTTGAGCGTCACAGCCGCTTTCACGAAGCGCTGATCGCCGCGTGCCCATCGAACTGGTTGCTGCGATTCCGCAGTCTGCTGTTCGATCAGGCACAGCGCTATCGGACGCTGTCAGTACGCAAGAGCCCTGCCCCCGGCCGCATCGACGAACATCGCAAGCTTCTAGAAGCTGTGCTCGAACGGGATACGGAGAAGGCTTGCGAGATCATCGAAAACCACATTCGCGGTACAGCAGAAAACGCTCGCAAATGGCTGATAGAAAATGGGATGCGCTGACGGGCGCCGTGACACTTCGGCTTACGAAGGAACGGGCCTCCAAGCGACCGCAGCATTGAAAGTGACAATGTGACCAGCCCGTCAAAGAACCCGATAGATCGATACAGCCGCACGGCAGTGATCCTGCATTGGTGGATTGCGGCATTTATTGTCGGCAATCTCGCACTCGGCTTTGTGATGATCAGAATTGT
Organism: Novosphingobium pentaromativorans US6-1; assembly: GCF_000767465.1. NCBI lineage: Bacteria > Pseudomonadati > Pseudomonadota > Alphaproteobacteria > Sphingomonadales > Sphingomonadaceae > Novosphingobium > Novosphingobium pentaromativorans. The sequence goes on along the minus strand of NZ_CP009292.1, from coordinate 95,517 downwards.
CCCGCTTGCAATGCGACCCATCCTGATGCCGGTACACGCGTGGATCGGGTTGACCGTTTTGCTGCTCACCGTCGCGCGCATCGGCTGGCGCCTCAGCCATTCAGCTCCACCGACGCCATACTCTTACAAGACCTGGGAACGCGGTCTGGCGCGTGCCGTACATGCTCTCTTCTACATTCTCATGCTAGCGCTGCCGATCACGGGCTATCTCATTCTGTCAGCCAACCCACCCAATCCAGCGTGGCGCCTGATGTTCTGGGGCATCATCCACGTGCCCTATTTTGAACCGCTGCAGGCAATGGAGCCTGTCTCACAGAAGATCGTTCACGGCAGGTTTGTCTTTGTTCACCTGATCGGCGCGTTCACAATCCTGATTACCCTTATTCTCCATATAGCAGGCGTTGTGAAACATCAGCTACTGGATGGTGACGACATCCTGGCCCGAATGATGCTGAAAAAGCGGGCCGACTAGCTGACGCCGAGCCATCAGTTCCCGGTAGCCCGCATAACAAGAGCCTGCCACACTTTCCCTCAAGGCCTATTGCCTTCTGCGGCTGCCCCGGGATCGGCTAGCGATTCTCGAATTGGCCATGATCCGCCGCATCAATGTGCGTACTCTCAACCGCTCTACTGCTGGCCAAGTTCAAATCCTTATGGCTTGAAGCGGAGCCGCGTCAGTCCTGTCCTGATCCAGCGGAGCCAAGTTCACAAGCGAGTGACAACCACCGCCCACCGCCAGATCCCGCTCCATTCCCCCCTCTCACCCCACCACATTGTGCGCACTTAACGGGTATGAGAGGTGGCCGGGATGGTCTGCACAATCCACTTATCCCCTGTGCAGATTCTCCAGACCACCTCTCTCACCTAAAAATTGACGAAATACGAATCGTACGATGAACGCTCTGATATAGATTAAAAGACTAATTGATCATTGACATAATTTTTATCCGATAATAGTGTCCAATCCAGAGAAGCGACGAAGGTCCACTCCGGATTTGCCGGCTGAGAGCGTTTTGCGCCGAGGCCTAGCTCGCGCGCTTCCCAACTATATTCTGGCACCGCGCACTGTCGACACGACTTTCCGATACCGAAGTGTTGGGTGACAATAATTGATTGTTAGTTGATTGCAGATACACATTTTCATAACCTCTATCTGCGCCTTCGCTCAAATAGAGTTTCATTTAAGAATGCAGTGAAGTTATATATTTTAGTTTTACTACTTATACTTAAAAAACAAATGGGGTGGATGATATGAAACGCAAGTTTACCTTTCTTAGCAGTGTGTCGTTGATTGGGCCGATTGCTGTCGCGCTGGCAACTCCGGCATGGGCAAGCAGCGACGACACGGTCACGGGCAGCAACGTTGCTGAAACGCAGACCGCGCCAGATGTTACCTCCGGTGAATCCGCGGATGAGACAGGTGCCAGCGCATCGTCCTTGCAGGAAATCATCGTGACGGCACAGCGGCGAGAGGAAAACCTCCAGCGTGCCGCAATTGCCATTTCAGTGGTCACTGGGGGTGATTTGGCGCGCCAGGGCATTTCCCAGCCTAATCAACTACAAGCAGTTGTCCCCTCTCTCCAGACCAGAACCGGGGGTAGTTATTCCAACTTTTTCATCCGCGGCGTAGGTGCGACGGTAACGAATGGCTACACGGACCCGGCCGTCGCTTTCAACTATGACGGCATATACATTAGTCGGCCATCGGCACTTAACGGCTATTTCTACGATGTTCAGCGCGTCGAAGTCCTCAAAGGGCCGCAGGGAACACTCTACGGTCGCAATGCAACGGGCGGCGCAGTCAACGTTCTTTCAAATCTTCCAAAACTCGGTGAGCTGAGCGGCTCGCTGACGGGAGAAGTGGGCAACTATGATCTCGTGCACGTCGACGGGCACATCAACGTACCCATAGGGAACAACTCAGCCCTGAGACTGTCCTCTAACTGGATAAATCGCTCAGGCTATTACCGTGACGGCACCGGCGATGAAGTGAGCCGGGCTGCCCGTCTTCAATTCCTTACTGAGCCGACTGAAGATCTGAAAATTCGCTTATCAACTGACTATTACCATCAGGGTGGAAATGGTCAGGGAAGCACTATCAGTACAGTAATAAACCCGGTTACTTCGAATGGCGTCGTCACTGGTTATTCTTACGATCCAACCAATCTGGCTCCAAATACCGGCATCCGTTCGCGCGAAACTCAAGCGATCTTGGGGACTCGCTTTTTGTTGCCCACCCGCGTCTTCAATCCTGCCGAACCTGACTACAACACTCTCGATAATACTTTTTGGGGCGTGAATGCTCAGGTCGACTGGCGCACGCCGATTGGAACCCTCACAGTTTTACCTGCTTACCGGCGGTCCAAGCTGAACATTCGCGAAACGGACGGCGGCAACCCCACTCGAATCAATGAGCTTTCAAAGCAAACCAGCCTGGAGTTGCGGCTTGCCAGCGACAGCGACGGTCCGCTTAAATACTTGGCCGGACTGTATTACCTCAAGGAGGATATCGACGCTCGATATATCTTCAATTTCAGGAACGTTTCGCCCTATCAGGATCTGAAAACCGGCGTAAAGTCGTATGCGGCCTTCGGAAGGCTCACCTACGAGCTGAGCGATAGCTTTCGCCTGACTGGTGGCCTTCGCTACACAAACGACAAAAGATACATGGATGGCGATGGACTGGTACTCGTGGCAATCTGCACGGAACCCGGAACCGCTCCTTGCGCAAATGGCGTAGCCGTCCCCATTTTTGAAAATTTGAGTGATCTTGGAATTTCCCAGCCATATGCACCAACACCGATACCGGGAACAAGTACGGTACTATTGCCTAAACTTAACAGTGTTAATGGGAAGAGTTCAGAGAGCGCCGTAACCTGGAGAGTCGGGGCCGAATGGGATATTGGGCCACGCTCGCTCCTCTATGCAAGCTATGAAACAGGATTCCGATCTGGCGGCTTCTTTTTCACAGCAGATGATCCCACCTTTAAACCTGAGAAAATCGGTGCCTTGACTATTGGATCGAAGAACAGGTTTTTTGACAATCGCCTGCAACTCAATGTAGAATTATTCTATTGGAAATATCGTGACCAGCAGGTAAGTCATATAAGCACTGACTCTACGGGTGGGTCCGTCTTTATTACGGAGAACGTTGGTCGTTCGACTAACAAGGGCTTTGAAGTCGAAACCCGCTTCCTGCCGTTCAAAAACACACTTCTAAGCGCGGACGTGCAATATCTGGACGCAAAGTTCAACGAATTCACATATAACGCGCCGAACTCCGGCAGCCCTCCTGTGAACGGTTGCGCTAGTTCGCTGGCATCGAACAGCGTCACTTACTTGATTGATTGCTCGGGAGGAGCCCCCCTTCGCGCCCCGAAATGGTCGATGAACTTCGGAATTGAACAGACAATTGCGCTGATGAACGGAGCTGACTTGGTAGCGAATTTGTCCACTCATTACCAGACCTCAAGTCTTGTCGGTACGGAATTTATTGCGGCTGAAATGCAGAAGTCTTACTGGATGTCCAACGCCTCAATTACCTATAAGTCATCTGAAGGCAATTGGTCACTGACTGCCTTCTTGAATAATATCGAAAATACATATGTCTCGAACTCCATCAGGCTCAACAGTTCGAATAAAATATTGTCCACCTCATACATGCCCCCACGAACATACGGGTTGCGAGCGACGGTCAGCTTTTAATCGGAGGTGTTTGAATAGATACGGCAATGTCAGGAGAAGCATCGAGGTGGCCGATCGATGCTTCTCCAACACAGACCGACATTCAGAGCTGCGCCCGAAAGTTATTAAGGAATACCAGCATGTTGCGATTCACACCGTCCTTGCGAAGAGATGGAGTGATCGATAGCGTGGATTGGTATTACCCGAGAGGAGCATAGCCGAAAAGGATTGCGCTATTCCAGTGATATGACGAACCGGAAGTGGCAATTGGCGGAGCCGTTCATCCCGCCCGCCAAGCGTGGAGGTCGACGTCGTACGACGGACATGTGGGAGGCGGTCAATGTTTTGCTTTACATCGCGGCAAGCAGCTGCGCCTGGAGACTTCTGCCCAGACGCTTTCCGCCGGTCTCGACGGACCAGCGCTATTTCTATGGCTGGCGCAACACCGGCCTCCTCGAGGCAATGAACACCGTGCTAGCCATGAAGCTGCGCGAATTCGAGGGGCGCGAAGCCTCGCCGAGCGCCGGAGTGATCGACTGCCAATCGGAAAAAATCACGAAAGACAGCTGGCCCTGCGGCTACGATGCAGGAAAAAAGATCAAGGGGCGCAAACGGCATATCCTGACGGATACCTGCGGCTTCCTCATCTTCATCCTTGCGCATCCCGCTAACATCCAGGACTGCGACGGTCCGGTCGATAATCTCAAGGCCGTGCGCCGGCGCTTCCCATGGTTACGCCATGTCTTTGCCGATGGAGGCTATGCCGACGACAAACCTCGCAAGGCTTTGGCGGGATCGGGAGATTGGACAATCGAGATCATCAAGCGCTCAGACAAGGTCAAAGGCTTTCAGGTCCATCCCCGTCGATGGGTCTTTGAACGCCTTCGCACGGCTCGGTCGATGCCGACGCCTCGCCAAAGACTGAGGAACCACCATCGCATCGTCCACCGCTTCGGCGACAATAACCTCAATTCGCATGTTCACCCGCAGAACTGCAAGGTATTGCTACGGTTGATAAACTTCCGAGTCAGACTCTCAGAGAGGCATGTCCTCACCTAAGAAGCCAGGTATGTTTGTTTTGGAATTTCAACTCGTCTCCGTGCGTTGGCCCCGGTGACAATTGAGATCCATGTGAGGCTTCCCCTATGCATCTTATGCTTTCGTAATATAGTCTATTACATTGCTGCGTCAGAAATCAGAAACATCAAACAAACGGTGATGAAATGATTACCATTGGACCCGAAATGCAGCTCGTCGCAATGCTCAAGAGACTCTTTCTTTTTAGCCTAGGCGCGGTTCTGCTGAACATGAGCGGTACGGGACTTGCTGATCAGTCAACCGTGGAAGGGCGGAGTGCTTTGTCGGCAGTGGGCGGGTATGAGGGACGCATCAGATTGATACGGTATCTTGATGAGCCGGACGGATATTGTATCGACATTCCCGGGAACATCTCATTTCTGCTCCCGTTTCCGGCTTGGGCACATACCTGTCACTTCGATCGGGTTCCCGACCAGGTTTTTCGGTACAATCGAGATGGGAAGCATAATATTCGATGGATATACGAAGACAGTAAGCAAAAATTTGATTGGTGCCTGACAGCCAAGTCAAAAGTTTCTGGATCTTATTTCGAATACGCGACGTGTGACCAACCATCTCTTCAAGAGTTCGAATATACGGATCTCGGTGAGTTCAAACTAAAAGATAGTGATTTTTGTATTTACGTCGAAAGTACAGGTCCGATAGCCGGAAAATTAATGCTTCCAGGCGGAGACCCCTATGGTCGTGGGCGTTCCATCAACCCGGCTTATTCTCATCTCGCGCGAATATTAGAGCTTCAACCCTGCGGATCGGGCGAAATATCAATGGAGCGCTGGGAAGCTCTTATTGAATAGCACCACAGGGCTTGCAATGCCCCCCAACCTTGGACCGCTCAAATCTAAAGTTCTCCGCCTGACGCGGGTCCAGGAGGCTGGTGGCCCCGGTCGGGTTTGCCCGCTTGATCGGGGGGATATTTCCGATTGCGGTGTGCGGTCGCTCTTCGTTGGAGTGTCTACGCCACTGATCCAGTCTCATGCAAACGTCTTCCAGTGACATGAACTAGTGGGTGTTCACGCATTCGCTGCGCGGCTTGCTATTGAACGCCTCGATGAACGCATTGTCGGTGGACTTGCCTGGACGTGAGAAGTCGAGCGTCACGCCCCGCTTGTAAGTACGCATCCGATAGCGGCCGCCTTGCGGCGAGGTGGTCGCTCGAGTTGTTCGGCGTACACGCACTGTCGATAGCACCGGAGTTAGCGACGGGTCGTAAGTTCAGGCTTCCAATTCTGACGGATCGCGGTTCTGGAGGGCTTTCTGAATAGCTCCTAGACCGTATGTTCGTGCGGTGAAGTTGGCCCGCCCTCGGAGTAAGCAGGAAACGGGGGTTACGCCGGACGGGCCGGCGCCTATCCCCATGCTCAGGCGAGGGCGAACCATGCACGAGTATAGCGAACTTTTCATCGGACTCGATACATCGAAAGCGAAGATCTCGGTTGCGGTCGCGGAAAAGGAGCGGAACGGCGAAGTCCGTTTCTTTGGCGATATCTCAGCCGAACCGACATCGGTTGCATCGATGGTGGCCAAGTTGGCAAAGCGCGGGGCCAAGCTTCACTTCTGCTATGAGGCCGGCCCGACCGGGTACGATCTTTACCGCCAGATCATCGCGCTGGGACATGCGTGCCAGGTCGTTGCGCCATCCCTTATTCCCAAGCGTCCGGGCGATCGAGTGAAGACCAATCGACGCGATGCAGTCAGCCTGGCACGGCTGCATCGCGCCGGAGAGTTGACTGCTGTGTGGGTTCCGGACGAAGCGCATGAAGCTGTGCGAGACCTTGTCCGCGCCCGTGAGCGCGCTCACGACGCGCTAAAGAAGGCACGCCAGCAGCTTCAGTCATTCTTGCTGCGCCATGGCCGGATCTACCCGGGACGAACGCCTTGGACACGGACCCATTTTCGATGGCTGGCGGCGCAGAGCTTCACCCATCCCGCCCATCATATAGTGCTCGCCGAATATATCCAGGCCATCGAGGATGCGGCCGTCCGTGAAGACCGGTTGACCAAGCAGGTCGCTGAGGTAACCGTGTCCTGGGCCATGGCGCCTGTCGTGGAGGCCTATCAGGCAATGCGCGGCATTGCGTTCATCGCAGCGGTCACCTTTGTCGTGGAAATCGGCGACATACGACGCTTCGAAACGGCGCCGCAGTTGATGGCGTACCTCGGGCTTGTGCCATCCGAGAGTTCAACAGGCGAGCGGGTGAAGCGTGGCGGCATCACCAAGGCCGGCAACAGGCGGGCACGCCGCGTACTGATCGAAGGTGCATGGACTTATCGCTACCCTGCTCGGGTGAGTCAGGCGATCCAAGCCCGGTTGGACGGGCTGCCACGCTCCGTCCGCGAGATCGCATGGAAAGCCCAGATCCGGCTCTGCGCACGCTATCGGAGACTGATCACCACCGGCAAGCTCAAAACCGTCGCGGTAGCGGCGATTGCGCGGGAGATGGCCGCATTTCTCTGGGCAATTGGGCAAGAAGTTTCTCCCACCGCTCAGGCATGAAGGCTCTTCCTCGGTAAACCGCAACGAGAAAGGAACAGAACAAAACCAGCGTCATCATCTGCTTGATGTGCAAAGTTGGGAGCAGGGCCCCGGTGGGGAATCCTCGTGAAAACTAAGTGGCGGACAATAACGTCTACGCCCGACCCTAGGCAGAGGCAGCCCCGGACGAACATACGGATATGCGGTAACCAACCCGCGCATAAGAGTGTGCCAACCGTCGTCGAAAGCCCTGCTTCCTACTCTGCACATCAGCTTCGCACCTTTGATTTCGTCATCTCGGGCGGAAAGGACATCATCATGTCGAAGGCTCTTGAATTCGAACATAAGAGTTTTCTAGACGCCTTCCGCTTTCAAGAACTACTGCCGCTCGTACTGGACGGGCGGCAGCATGCCTTTCCTGACCTGCTTGCGCACCGGGTTACAGAACATTTCGATGTAATCGAACACGTCCTGCCGGGCTTCCTCGCACATTTTGTAGGTCCGGCGCCGGATACAATCGCGCTTGAGCGAGGAGAAGAAGCCGTCGGCAACTGCGCTGTCGGCTGTTGCCGCGTCCGCTCATTGACTGCTCAAGATTGTGGGTCCGGATGACGGCAGGCCAGTCCTTGCTGGTGAACTGCGAGCCCTGGTCCGAATGGATCAACACCCGCTGCTTCGGCTTGCGCCGCCATAGCTGCCGTGCCTGCGCTCCTAGCGCATCTGCGCCCTGATGCCCGCCAGCCTGGTCAACCGGGCAACGCGGTTCGGGCAGCTGATCTCACCCTGATCCGGCAGTTCGTCTGACAACTTACGGTAGCCATAGACCTTGCCGCTATCGTTCCAGGCCCGCCGGATCAACTCGGTCTGCCGAGCGTCATCCCGAGCCCCTCGGCTCAGCGGCCTCTTCTGCCATGCGTAGTAGCCACTGGGTTGCACGGCGGGGCACCGGCAAATTGACCGCACGCCGAAACGATCGCGATGCTCGGCAATGAACGCGTATCTCATTTTGCATCTCGAGCGAAATACGCGGTGGCTTCCTAAGAAACAGCTATCTCCGGCTCGGGCGGCAGTTCCTCGAGCGAGAAGCCGCAGGCCTTGGCGCGGCGCTGGAGATTGCCGATTACCCGGCTGCGATACCGATCTTCGTATTGGGTAGCGCCGGGGTCATTGTAGGCCATCCCGTGCCGCAAAGCGTTGTAGAACAGCACGGCGATCTTGCGCGCGGTGGCAGTCTCAGCCTTGGATTTTCCGGTCCTTGCAAACAGCCGCCGGTAGAATGTCCCAAGCGCTGTATCAGTCCGACCTATCGTCTTTGCCGCAAGGCGCAGCAGTGCGGCAGCCCGGATCGATGATCGGCGCGTTTTCGATGACAGCAGCTTACCGTCCGATATCCTGTTGCCAGGCGCCAGGCACAGCCATGATGTGACGTGCTTTGAGCTTGGCCACACCGCAAGGTCGGTGCCGCATTCCCCTACCAGCTTGAGGGCCAGCGATGGTCCAATGCCGTGTATCAAGGTTAGATCTACTACCAGTACGCGATAGAGTGCCAAACGAACGTCAAAGTCCGGCGTGTTCACTTGCGTGGACTTGGTCCGAACCTTGGGCAAACGCGCGATGTCGTACTCTTCGCCGCCTTCGAGGTCCCGAAAAGCAATCTCCAGCTTTCGGTCGCAGTCCACGGTCTTGACCTGGTAGAAGTCGAACAGCGCAAGCGATTGGTATACAGCGAAGATGTGTTCATCGCGCCAGTTGCCGGTTAAGGCGGAACAGATTGTCTCGGCCATGGCTGGCATGGCACCGAACGTCACGCATTTGGGCAAGGGTGACGGAGTCGGGCTCACCGTCGGCTATGGCCCGGATAACACACATGCCCGTGGCCCCTTGATGTCGGAGACGACGTGGTGCAACCGATTCAAAACGGTCGAAAACCGCTCTAGCGACATGATCTTCAATGTCGCGGCACTGATCTCCTACATCACCGAATGGATCACGTTGAAACCCGGCGACATCATCGCTAGCGGTACGATGGGCGGATTCAGCTTTGCTCGTGCACCGCCGATCTTCATGAAGCCAGGCGCCCTTGCCGAGGTGGAGATTAGCAAAATAGGCGTGCTGGTGAACGGCATTGTGGACGAAGTCTAACATTCACCTTAGTACAAATGCGCCTCAGGGCGCATTTGTACCAAAGACGAGGAATCGAGCGCACAGTATGTCCACGCAGGAAAAGATTGTCAGGCGAGGTCGCCCGAAAAAGGCCAAAGCGCCCGATGTGGAACAAGTCGCGAGCGAGACGGTCGATATTGAACCAACTGACCTGCGCGCGCGCCTGCGTGACGATGTTATAAGTTGTGAACTCGCTCCGGGACAGCGACTGAAGCTTGATGAACTCAGGTCGCGCTATAACGCCAGCGTAGGCAGCCTGCGCGAAGCTCTCACCCACATGGTGTCCGAAGGATTGGTTTCTGCAGAGGCGAACCGCGGTTTCTGCGTCGCACCGATTTCGCTAACCGATCTCGAAGATATAACGGAAATCCGGCTGGACATCGAAAAGAAAGCGCTAGCCCAATCAATCGAGCACGGCGACGACCAGTGGGAAGCGAATATCGTTGCCGCTTATCATATGATGGCCAAAGCCGAGGCAACGGTGACCTCACCCACTGACCGACGGGTCTGGGTCGAACGCCACAGTCGTTTCCACGAAGCTCTCATCGCCGCATGTCCATCAAACTGGCTGCTAAGATTCCGCAGTCTGCTGTTCGATCAAGCGCAGCGCTATCGGACGCTGTCGATACGCAAAAGTCCTTCGCCCGGCCGCATCGACGAACATCGTCAGCTTATGGAAGCGGTACTGGAACGCAACACCGAACGCGCTTGCGAGATCATAGAAAGTCATATTCACGGCACTGCCGAAAATGCCCGTAAATGGCTGATAGATAATGGCATTCACTGACAAGAAAGATATAGCGCCAGCGTAAGGACGATCGATCATCTATGCTGCTACAACGTGAAAGCCATGATGTGGCACATCCGTCACAGAGTCCAGTAACTGCGCCGTAGTCACTACCGTAGTTCTGAATTGGTCGATTACAGCAGTCTTTGCCGGCGAACTAGCACTCGGGGCTTCGTGATGATCAACGCCGCATCGCACGCGGCAGAAACAGATTACCGAAGAAGTCATTGAACTTGCCTCCGGTGGGGCGTCAATGCGCTGATACGCGCCAGCGCCGCCAGCCCTTTTGCAGCCAGATTGCTCTGGATCAATGCAAGAGACAGGCGCATGATCCTATCCAGACCGTACGCTTGCTGGGAGTCTCACCATGACGATCCAGAACCGAATAACGGTGAACGAGGCCGACTTTCTGGACGGCCTGCGCGACGCGGCCCGGATACTGCCGAGCCCCGACGCGCCGCACTTCGCCGATGCGTTCGAAAGTTTCGGCGATGCGCGGGTCGTGCTGCTGGGCGAAGCGACGCATGGCACTCATGAATTCTATGCCGCGCGCGCCGCGATTACACGGCGCCTGATCGAAAAGCATGGCTTCAACATCGTGGCGGTCGAAGGCGACTGGCCGGACGTGGCCCGGATCGATGCCTATGCCCGGCACCGCGCCGCCCGTCCGCGCAAGGGCGAGCCCTTCGTGCGCTTCCCGACGTGGATGTGGCGCAATGAGGAAGTCTTGTCTTTCGCCGACTGGCTGCGCGGCCATAATGAGACTCTTCCCGATGAGCAGCGGGCGGGCCTCTATGGTCTCGACGTCTATTCGCTGGGCGAGTCGATCCATGCCGTGATCGCCTATCTCGATGCGCATGACGAGGCTGCGGCGGCCGAGGCGCGCAGACGATATGCCTGCCTCATGCCCTGGCAGGATGAACCGCAGCACTATGGCAGGGCGGTCGAGCATGGGACCCTGCGCGGCTGCGAGGACGCCGTGGTAGCGCAGCTCGAAGGCCTGCTTGCCGAGCGAATGGACTATATCCGACAGGACGGCGAGGCCTTTTTCGATGCAGAGCAGAACGCGCGCATCGTGCGCGCCGCCGAGCAATACTACCGCGCCATGTATCGCGGTTCCGCGGCAAGCTGGAACCAACGCGATCGGCACATGTTCGATACACTGCTCAGGCTGATGGCCCACCGCAAGGACGCCCGGGCCGTGGTCTGGGCGCACAATTCGCATGTCGGCAATGCTTCTGCGACGGCGATGGGCTGGCACGGCGAATTCAACATCGGGGAACTGTGCCGGGCGGCCTTTGGCAACGAGGCAGTGCTGATCGGTTTCGGCATGGATCGCGGCACCGTCGCGGCGGCTTCGGACTGGGGCGCGGACATGCGTGTGATGCAGGTTCGCCCTGCGCGCGACGATAGCTGGGAAGCCGCGTTCCGCCGGACGGGTCATGCCCGCAGTCTGACCGATTGGCGCAGACGCAAGGATCCGCGGCTTGTCGAGATGCTGTCCCAGACCCTCCTCGAGCGGGCAATCGGGGTCGTCTATCGTCCCGAGACCGAGCGCGCGAGCCACTATTTCGAAGCCATCCTGGCCGACCAGTTCGACGCTTTCGTCTGGTTCGAACAGACCAGGGCGGTCACGCCGCTGGGGCACGAACGCCCGCACGGCGCGCCGGAAACCTGGCCTTTCGGGTTATGAGCGCGCCGCTCCCTTCCACCGCGCTGGAGGAGGTGCGGATCGGCGAGCATGGACTGGCCGCGCTTCTGGGCGTGCCGGCGGACGCAAAAGGTCTGGTCATCTTCGCCCATGGCAGCGGCAGCGGGCGGCTCAGTCCGCGCAACAACTACGTTGCAGCGCATCTGCGCGACGACGGGCTGGCCACACTGCTCCTCGATCTGCTGACACCCGAAGAAGAACACGATCGCCGCAACGTCTTCGACATCGCGCTGCTTTCCACCCGTCTGCACCAGGCGGTCGATTGGGCCCAGGGCCATCCACGGACGCGTACCTTGAGGCCCTGCTACTTCGGTGCGAGCACGGGCGGCGGTGCAGCGCTCAGGGCTGCGGCCGACGATCCGCGCATTGCCGCCGTCGTCTCGCGCGGAGGCCGGCCGGATCTCGCCGGGCAGGCGGTGCTGCCCAAAGTGCTCGCCCCGACGCTGCTGATCGTCGGAGAACTGGACGGCATCGTCATCGATCTGAACGCTGCGGCCTACGATGCACTGACCTGCGAGAAGGACATGGCGATCATTCCAGGCGCAGGGCATCTCTTCGAGGAACCGGGTACGCTCGAGCAGGTCGTCACACTCGCAAGCCTGTGGTTCCGCCATCACTTGGGAGAAGCGCGATGACTGCGAGCGCTGGATTTGCCGACCGCAGGGATGCAGGCCTGGCGCTGGCGCAAGCCGTCGCGGCGCTGGATCTGAAGGATCCGGTCGTCCTGGCCCTCCCACGGGGCGGCGTGCCGGTCGGCTTCGAGGTAGCAAAAGCGCTCGGGGCACCGCTCGACATCCTGATGGTGCGCAAGATCGGTGCGCCAGGGCACGAAGAATACGGAATCGGTGCGCTCGTCGACGGGGCAGCTCCGCAGGTGGTCATCGATGAGGCCATGGCGCGCAGGGTCGGCGCCGACCGCGACTATATCGACATGCAGATTGCCCGCCAGCTTGCCGAGATCGAGCGGCGACGCTCGCTTTACCGCACTGGCCCTGCGGTATCGCTAAAGGGCCGCACGGTGGTCGTGGTCGACGACGGGATCGCGACAGGTGGAACCGTGCGCGCTGCGCTGAAGGGATTGGCAAAAGTCGGGGCGTCGCGCGTGATCCTGGCTGTACCGCTGGCCCCCGCTGAAGTCCTGCCCGAATTCCGGCAATTGTGCGACGAAGTCATCTGCCTTGCCACGCCCTTCCCCTTCCATGCCGTCGGCTTGCACTATCGCAAGTTCGACCAGACCGAGGACGAAGAAGTCGTCCGCCTTCTGGAAGCGGCGAAGAAATGGGAATGACCGGCCTGCAGTAGGCCTGTCCCAGCTACCGCTCAAATTCAGCAAATGCATCGCCTTTCATGCGCGAATATTCGGCGATGCAATCGTTGCTTGAAAAGACCGCTCAGGGTCCTGAAATTCAGCTATTAGTCAATCATTTACACTAAACGACTAGTGACGCTGCCCCAAGTACTTCTTGCACGAGTTCGCCAGCCCGCACCGCCGCCGGGCGACGGCCTGCTTGGATGCGCGAGGCTTGGGAGAGAGAACGAAATGGCTGAATCGAAGGCCGGACACGCATTGATCAGGCAGACGCCCGTCACCTTGCTGGCGTTGACCCGTCATCACGTCGAGCCGCACGAGGAAGACTGGTTCGCGCGCTGCCGCAGCGACTACCTGCGTTCGTTTCCGCTTACCCTGCTCGAACTTGTCCGGCTTGCCGCGCTTCTGCTGCTTGTCGGCCCGTCCACCAGCACGGCCTTCACTTGCGCGGCCCTTGCCGGATGCGCCCTGGTCGTCGGCATAGAACTGGCGGTTCGTCAGCGCGAGACAAAGCCAGATCTGAGTCAATCGCTTGCCCTGCGTTACCGGAAGACGGGCATTGGCCTGCGCACGCTCTGTTGGTCGGCGATACTGGGCTGGGCGATCGTCGTTGCACCGCAGGGTCACACCCACGAACTGGCTTCGCTGGGCTTGGCGATGATGGTGATCGATGGGATAAGCATCCTGACCCTGCCGCATCTGGCGCTTGCGTCCGTTTTTGCCAGCGGCGGGGCCCTCGTGGCGGGCGCAATCACCCGGGAGGGTCTTGCTGGTACCGCACCAGTTGCCGTCATCGTGCTGCTGCTGGCCTCGTTTCTCCATTGGTCGATCTACAACCTCTACTATCTTTTCGCCACGCGGCGTATCCGCACCAAGCGCCTGGCACAGTCGCACGAAACCATCAGTCTGCTCCTCAACCAGTACGATGACGAAGGCAGCGACTGGCTCTACGAGATCGATGCCAGAGGCCATATTTCCAACCCTTCCCCGCGATTTTGCGACGCCTGCGGCATCGAGGCGGCGCAACTTGGCGGCATGCCGCTGACGGCGCTGTTTCACGAGGGCGTCCACTTGCAGGAACTGCAGGACAAGCTGCAGCGCGGCGAAAGCTTTCGCGACCTGATCCTGCCCTTGATGGCGTGCGGGGAAGAGCGCTGGTGGTCGATAAGCGGGCGGCTCGTTGACCAGTTGCGCGGAGAAAGGGGCGGCTGGCGCGGGTTCATCGCCGATGTAAGCGAAGCCAAGCGTGCCGAAGCCCGCATCTCCCACATGGCGCACTTCGATCTGCTTACGGGATTGCCGAACCGCACCCTGTTCAACGCCACCCTCGAGCGCACGATGATGCGCCTTTCGGCACGACGGACTGCAGGCATGCTGTTCGTCGATCTCGATCACTTCAAGGAAATCAACGACGGATACGGTCACGCGGCTGGCGATGCCCTGCTGATCGAGGTCGGACGCAGGCTCGAACAGGTGGTCCGCCACGGCGACATGGTCGCCCGGATCGGCGGCGACGAATTCGTAGTCCTCCTGCCCGACCTGTCGTCCCATGAGGAATGCCTCGAAATTGGCCAGCGCCTTCTGGAAGTCCTGGCAATGCCATTGGAGATCGATGGCCAGGCGATGCCGATCGGCGCCAGCATCGGCGCGGCCTTCGCGCCGGAAAATGGCACGACAGGCGATGAACTGCTGCGCGCGGCCGATCTGGCCATGTACGAAGCGAAACTGGGCGGTCGCAATGGCATCTCGACGTTCAATGCCAACATGCGCGAGCAGATGCAGGAAAGGCGCGATCTGGCGACCGGGCTGCGGAACGCGATCCGCAGTGACCAGCTGGAAATCCACTACCAGCCGCTTGTGGACCTTTCGACCGGCCAGACCGGCGGCTACGAAGCGCTCGTGCGCTGGAACCACCCTTCCAGGGGCTTGCTGGGACCCGATCTTTTCATCCCGATCGCCGAGGAAAGCCGCCTCATCGTCGAACTTGGCGAATGGGTGCTGCGAAACGCCCTGGCCGAAGCGGCACGGTGGCCCGATCATCTTACCATCGCCATCAATGTCTCCCCGGCACAGATGCGGGACAAGAGCTTCCTGCCGCTGGTAACCCATGCGCTCGCGTCCAGCGGAGTGCTGCCGGATCGGCTGGAACTGGAAATCACCGAGAGCCTGTTCATCCAGAACCGGGACGAAGTCATCGACCTGCTTCACAGCATCCGGAAGATGGGCGTGCGGATCAGTCTGGATGACTTTGGAACGGGTTACTCCTCCCTGAAATATCTGCACGCCTTCCCGTTCGACAAAATCAAGATAGACCGCAGCTTCATCGCCGGCCTGCTTGATCGAGAGGACTGCCAGGCCATCGTGCAGTCGGTCATCACCCTCGCAAACGATCTCGATATCCGCACGACTGCGGAAGGAGTGGAGAACGACGGCCAACTCGAAGCATTGCGACGACAGGGCTGTGCCCAGGTCCAGGGTTTTCTCTTCAGCGGCGCCGTGCCTTCACAAAACCTGCCCTTCGAACGCAAGGATAGTCAGCGCGAGCCAGTTCGCAGGGATACCCTCGTCGAACTCGCGCATCGCAGCGACAGGGACGCAGCCATCGTCGGTGGATCGACCGACCGGCGCAAGAGGCAGGAGAAGCACCGCGCAAAGTCCGTCGGCAACCAACCCCGCGCCAATGCCGGTCGCTGAGGCATAGCTCACACGCCCGAGAGGCAAGACCTCGTTCTCCATGGCGAGAATGAGGTCTGAGGCCGCCGGCGGGCAGACCAACGCTTCATCAAGAAGATTGATTAACGCGCGTAGTTTCAACGCGCGCCGGGTTGGCTGCCCTCTTGCGCCGCAAGGCTGTCTTTGCTTCGACAGGACGAAGCCGACGCGCAACACATGGCCCTGTAGGGGATTACACATTTGCGATCTCTTTTCAGCGGCAGGGGTATTTCGATGGAGAAGTCCGATTGCGCATGACCGTTCGCCAATACCGCGCACTCCAGATGCGCAGCAGTTTCGCGGCTTCGAGCGGTAATCCGCCTTGAGCCCCCATCACCCGCTCGACGCGATCCTTCCAGCGGATCTTCTTGCCCCGACCCTGCCGTGAAACGCAGCCCCTCGCCCCCTGCCATGGCCTGTGCCAGTTTGCCCGCATGATGAAGGACGCCAGTTCCTATGACGCAGGCAGCGCGCCATCGTCCTTGCCGCCGATGACGCGGCGCTCAATGGTCGTGGCGGCGCTGTCGACGGCGGTGGAGTGGTACGACTTCACGCTCTACCTCTACTTTGCGACGGTATTGGCCCGCGTGTTCTTCGGCAGCGGCGCGAACTCGATGACCGAGACGCTGGGTGGATTTGCCGTGGCCTACCTGATGCGCCCCCTTGGCGCGCTGGTGTTCGGCCACCTTGGCGACCGGTTCGGGCGGCGCGTTGCAATGCTGGGCTCGATGGCGATGATGACAGCGGCAATGGCGGCGACCGCCCTGCTGCCGACACATGCACAGGCCGGGCCTCTCGCGGGCGTCCTGCTGATCGCGCTACGCTGCATCATGTCGTTCTCGGTTGGCGGAGAGTACACAGGCGTCGTCGCCTACCTGCTGGAAGGCGCCAGCCAAGAACGTCGCGGGCTGGTTACCAGCTGTGCCTCGGCAGCCAGCGAGATCGGCGCCTTGACCGCGGCGGGAGCGGCGGCGCTGACGGTATGGGTCATACCTGAAACCGCACTCGTCAGCTGGGGCTGGCGCCTACCCTTCCTGTTCGGCGCGGCAATGGCAGGCGTGGTGCTGATCGCTCGTGCCACGCTGGAGGAAACACCCGAATTCACCCGCCAGCAACGCATGGGGAAAGTGCCCCGGCGGCCGATCCGCCAGACGCTGGCGCGCCAGCGCATCGCCATAAGCCGCGGCTTTGCGATTTCGGCGCTGGGATCGATCACCTATTATGTGGGCATTACATATGTGCCGGTCTTTCTCGATGCCACCGGCACGATGCCCGAAGCGCGTGCATTGTCGATCTCGACGCTTGCGGCGCTGACGGTAATCCTGGTGACGCCGCTAACCGGGCTCCTTTCCGACCGGTTCGGCCGCCGCCCGGTTCTGCTGGCTCTGGCGCTCGGCGGCGTCGCGCTGCCAACCAGCCTGTTCGCGGCAATGACCAGCGGCGGTGTGGCGACGTGGGCGGGCGCCTTCATCATGGCAGCGCTGGGCGGCGCAGTAAGCGCGGTAGGCGCGGTAAGCACCGCCGAGCAGTTCCCCGGCGAGGGTCGCCTCAGCGGCCTCGCACTCGGCGCGACGACGGCGACCGCCCTGTTCGGCGGCCTAACTCCGCTCGTTGCCCATCTTGTCGTGACGCAAAGTGGCTGGGCGGGCGCGCCGGGAGCCATGATCGCCCTGGTAGCTCTCTGCGTGTTCGCAGTATTCTGGCAGATGCCCGAAACGGCGCCAGCGAGAACTGAAGCCTGAGATCCATTCGAAACGTCACAAGGAATGCTTTCCCACCCCTTGTCGCAACTTTGGCAATCGCCAGCGGCCCGACCACAAGTTCCTGGATGAGAGGGCAGCGGCATGAAGGAACGGCTACGTTCGCGCGCAAGATCGATTGCGCCGCGCCGTATCATTTCATGTATCATCGAAGCGGATCAATTGGGAGCTGTTGAATCCATGCTCGAAGAATTTGGGCCGTCCCTCTATTGCGTCGACGGACCGGACGTATCGTT
Organism: Novosphingobium pentaromativorans US6-1; assembly: GCF_000767465.1. Taxonomy (NCBI): domain Bacteria; kingdom Pseudomonadati; phylum Pseudomonadota; class Alphaproteobacteria; order Sphingomonadales; family Sphingomonadaceae; genus Novosphingobium; species Novosphingobium pentaromativorans. The sequence continues at coordinate 77,584 of NZ_CP009292.1, read as the reverse complement.
CTTTGGCTTCCCCTATCCGACACGCATGGCTGCCGTGCGGCTTTCGAACGGCAAGGTGTGGATCTGGTCGCCCATCGCGCTGACGGATGAACTGGCCAGTGCCGTCGAAGCGATCGGGCCGGTGAGCTACCTTGTTTCACCCAACAAGCTTCATTACTTGTTCCTTCAGCAATGGGCCGAGCGCTGGCCGGATGCCCGGCTTTTCGCGCCGCCCGGTCTGGCCCGCAAAAGGCCCGAGATGCGCTTCAATGATGAATTGGCCGATCTCCCGCCCCCGTGCTGGGCGGCGGACATCGATCAGGTGATCTTTCGTGGCTCATTCGCGATGGAAGAAGTTGTCTTCTTTCATCGGCCATCGAGCACCGCGATAGTCTGCGATCTGATCCAGCGGTTCCAGCCCCCATACCTGCGAGGCTTCAAGGGCCTGCTGATGAAACTCGACGGTTTGGCCGGCGAACATGGAAGCACGCCGCGCGAATGGCGGGCGAGCTTTCTGCGGCGAAAGCCGGCCCGCGCCGCGCGTCGCAAGCTCCTCGGTTGGCAGCCGCAACAATTACTGATTGCGCATGGGAAATGTGTGAAAGCCAACGCCGCAAAAGTCCTCGAAGATGCATTGAGCTGGATCTAGGCTGCGCCCCGGAAACGGTCAGCCGCAAATGGACCCCTGGCCGGGAATACCTGCCTCAAGCCGCTTCCCGGGTTAGCGCGGTTCGGCGCCAGCTCGCCGGTGCTGAGCCGTAGGCCTTCTTGAAGGCGCGCGAGAATGCAGCTTCGGAATCGTAACCGACCGACAAGGCGATCTGCGCCAGGGACGCGGAAGAATTGCGCAGCTCCTGTGCCGCAATCTGCATGCGCCAATGGTAGAGATATTGGATGGGCGGCTGGCCCAGCAACCGCACGAACCTGTCTGCCAAAGCCGAGCGGGAGAGGCCGACTTCATGGGCGAGGTCGTCGATCGTCCATGCCCGCGCCACATCGCCGTGAAACAAAGAGAGTGCACGAGCGACGAAGGCATCGCGCAAACCGGCCAGCCAGCCGGTCTGACCTTCGGGAAGAGTTTCCGCATAGCGTCGAACCGTATCCACGAACAAAAGCTCTGACAGCTTGGCGAGGACGGCTTCCGACCCCGGCCGGCCGCCAGCCACCTCATTGGCAGCGAACTGGAAAGTGGATCGGATCCACTCCGCTCCTCCGGCCTCGTCTATGTTGAGGACCAGCAATGACGGCAGGGTGGAGAGGACGGGATTGGTCCGGGCGCCATCGCACCCCAGAAACCCGCAGACGATTTTTACAGGCCGGCCGCCACCGCCATGACTTATGGAGAACAGGCCCGACTCTCCCGGCGGCTTGATCAGGTCGCTGGCGAGAATTGGCGTACAGGAAAACTCGCTTCCGAGAAGGTGCACGTCATTGTGCGGCACCACGACGACTTCGCCGGCCTGCAACCGGTGCACTTTCGATGGCTCGCGTTCAGTCCGCACGAAACACTCGCCATCGACAACATAATGGTAGGGAATGAGATGCTCGGCCGGTTGCATGAACGGCAGGCACAGTTGCGGCGTCATCTGTGACGCGATGCACCATGGCGCAGTGAATTCGGCGTGCAGGAACACTCCACCTTTCAGCCGCGCCACACGCAAAACGTCGGAAAGCGGATCCACCGCACTCTCCTCAAGCAGCGCCGGCGTTTCGATCATTTTTCCCGGCGGGCCAATCATAGATCGCAAGGGGGCTTGGGCGCAAAACAAACCTGTGTTCGGAACCGCTGCATCGGTCGGCACCTGCCAGACATCAGAGGCACCAATGCTCCGATTCTGCCGTGATCCGAACAGAGAATGACCAGGAGAAAGGCCCAGCGCACGCGGGCAAGGCAGCGATTGTGCTGCCTATGGCTAAGGAGCAGCGAGAATGAACGTCGTTACCGAAATCACGCATCCCAATCGCTACCAGCGATGCATCAGCGCTTCCAAGCGCGTGCGCTGGGATATTGACGAGGACGTCATCCGGAACCGCAGATTTGCAAGAGAGGAGAAATTCCTGCCTGACGGGCTGTCCATGATCGACGAATTCAAGTCGCTTTCCAACAGCGAAAAGCGCCTTGTCAGTCAGATCCAGGGCCGGACCTACGCGAATGTATTCGGGCTGGTCGAGCGTTACATCAACGCCAAGATCCTTGAGCTGAGCCAGGATTACTGGCTTGGCGATCAGACGGCGCTGGAGGCCCTCATCCGCTTCAGCGACGAGGAGCTCAAGCATCAGGCCCTGTTCCGGCGGATCGACGCCATGATCGGCGACGTCCTGCCGAAAGGCTATCGCTTCGATATCGATCCCGACGAAGTGGCGGGCGCGGTTCTTGGCAAGAGCACATGGGCTGTCCTGATGCTGACGCTCGACATCGAATTGTTCACGCAGGCCCATTACCGGCAGAGCATCGATTTCGACGCTGAAGTCTCGCCGCTGTTCAGGGACGTGTTCCTCTACCACTGGAAGGAGGAAAGCCAGCACGCGATCCTCGACGAACTCGAACTGCAGCGGCACGACGCTTCGATCTGCGCCGATGAGCGGGACCGCGGCGTCGACGACTTCATCGCCTTGATCGGCGCCGTCGACGCAATCCTGCAGACGCAATCCGCTTGCGATGCCGCATACTTCGCGAACGTTTGCGGGCGAATGGTCGATCGCGGCGAAGCCGCCGCAATCGAGGCTGCTTTCCTCAAGGCCTATCGCTGGCAGTACATCCATTCCGGCGCGCAGCACCCGCACTTCGGCGAAGTACTGACCGGGATGGTCACCGAAGTCCAGATGAGCCGCATCGGCGACATGATCGCAAGCCTCGCCTGAAAGACAAAACCCCAGGAAAGAAGATGGAGACGTATGATGACCAGCGCAACCGAAATGACAAAGCCGGAAATCGTGAACGGCATCAATGTGGACGAGCTCAAGGCTCTCGTGGGCGGCGTGGCCGCAGACCCTGAAAGTGGAGCAACCAGCTGGCGCGTATCGACGCAGTGGCAGGGACAGACCCGATCTCGGAGCCAGGTCGACGGCTTCGGCCTTGCCGGCGAGCACATCGCCCGCCCCTTCACCATCGACATCGATGAACCGTGCGAGCTTGGCGGCTCAAACAGGTTTGCCAATCCACAGGAACACCTGCTTGCGGCCCTCAATGCCTGCATGACGGTGGGCTACGTCGCGCAATGCGCCATTCGCGGCATTGAGCTCGAAAGTCTCGAGATCGAAACCACCGGCGACATCGATCTTCGCGGTTTCCTCGGCCTCGATCCAGCAGTGGCCCCCGGGTATGAATCCCTGTCTTACACGGTTCGGATCAAGGGCAACGCCACCCCTGCGCAGTTCGAGGAAGTCCACGCTGCCGTCATGGCGACCTCGCCCAACTTCCATAACATTTCAAAGCCGATCGACCTCAGCCCGAAGCTGGTCGTTGGTTGAGACCATTGCCTGCCCCCCGGTCAGGTCGAACTCGCCCGGGGGGCAACAAGCAGGAGACGGTCCGTGCCCAGGCGCAATCTCACATGGTGGTTCTGGTTGGCCACGGACCTGATCCTGGCCAATTACCTCTTCGTCGATCGCAGTTTCATCAAAGGGCTGATCGGCCTGGGCCTGGCCCAGTTGCTCGTCACCGGCAGCAAAATCGGGCTCGGACCTGAAATCCTCGGCACAAACAGCACCGCTGTGCCTTTCGCTGCATTATCAAGGTGAACGAGAAGCGAATCCATGGCAGTCTGGCACAACCGATTGGCAAGAGGAGAGTGCCAGATGGAACTCAAGAACCAGACAGATCATATCGCGCTGCTGTCGCTGACGATGGTCGGCCTGCTCATCAAACGGCTTGAGGAGCTCAACCAGCTCGATGAGCCGACGCGAAAGCACCTTCACAGGCTGATCGATGGCGTTCGCAAGCATGCCGACAATCATGGCATCGGCGAGCTGAAAGTGCTCTTCGACAATATCGACAAGTCATTGAGCACCTGAATTCAGCGGCGATGCCTGAACCCGAAGGCATCGCCAGGTTCACCGGCCCTGCAACGCGGGGCAGTGCTCACACTCCGGAATTTGCGGCGCAGCAGCGCACTGGCGCTTGGCTCTGGCCTTGACGCTGCGTCCGGCAGGCGCCGGAGAGGCGGGCTAGCCCACGCCTCCGGAGCCCGGCGTTTCGTTCAGTTTCCTGGAGCCGCTTCGAGATCGGTGGGCGCAGGCGTATATTGAGACCGCATTTTGGCTATGCGGCTGGCCTGCCAGCGATAGTCGTCAAGCGTTTCGCGGCGCAGCTCCACGAGCCGGGCCTTCAACTGCTCGGTGATCTGCTCATAGCCCGGCTTGCCGTAGAGATTGTGATCCTCGTTGGGGTCGGTCTCGAGATCGTAAAGCTCGTGGCTTTCGGGCAGGACGAAGTAGTGGATATATTTCCAGCGTTCGGTGCGGATGCCCCGGCACGGGGGCACCGCCTGGAACGCAGGATATTCAAAGAACTCGTACATCCAGTCCTTTCGCCAGTCGGGCAGGTTCTTGCCCCTGGCCAACGGATAGAAGCTGCGACCCTGCATCGTGGCAGGCGCCGGAAGGCCAGCCATGTCCAGGAGCGTCTGCGCGGCATCCACGTTCAGTACCATTTCATCACGCACCGTGCCCCCGCGGATGGTCCGGGGATATCGGATCATCATGGGAATTCGAATCGACGGTTCGTACATCAGCCGCTTGTCGTAGAATGTGTGCTCGCCGAGGAAGAAGCCGTGATCGGAGCTGAGGAACAGCACCGTATCATCGAGTGCATTCATCTTCTCGAGGCTGCTCATGACGCGCCCCACGTCCTCGTCGTTCGATTGGACGCCGGCGTAGTGGTTCTTGACCAGTTCCTCCAGCGTACGAGGATCGTCGTTGAAGATCTCTGCCGACCCGATCTTGTTCTCCGCAGCGGCCACCCTGGGCGGCTTGCCCGGGTATCCCTTGAGATCGTCGTCGAAGTTCTCGGGCACCGGAATAGCCACACCGTTGAAATCATTGAGCATTCGGCGCGGACGATAGAACGGTGCATGCGGCGCGTAGAACCACAGGAACAGCACGAAAGGCTTGTCGCCGCTGCGGCTGTCGAGCCATTCGACGGCCTTGTCGGTCAGCAGATCGTCGACATACTCGTCATAAGTGATTTCGGGCCCGTACTTGCCGTTGCGGCCCTCGATGATCCGGGGATGCATGTAATCGGCCTGGCCCTTGAACCCGAAATAATAGTCCCAGGGATGGTCGAGCAACGCGCCGCCGATATGACTCTTGCCGACGAACGCGGTCTCGTAACCGGCTTCGCGCAGCAGGTCGCACAGCATCGGGAAGGAATCGGGCACGGTGTTCGCATCGTTAGTGACCGCCCCCGTGCGGTGCGAGTAGGCACCGGTCAGGAACGTGGCACGCGAGGGCAGGCACAGCGCGTTGGTGCAGAATGCATTGCGGAACACCGCGCCTTCCCGGGCAAGCCGGTCCATGTTCGGGGTCTTGAGGATTTCATTGCCCATGAATCCGAATTCGTCCCAGCGCAGTCCTTCGCCAAGAAAGAAGACCATGTTCGGCTTCTTGCCCTTGGCGAGCGATGCGCCGGGCAAGCCGGCCGCAGCCACGCTTCCTGCCGCAAGACCTGCCAGCATCTCGCGGCGGGTTCCTTTGATCGGGTTCATCGAGTCTTTCCTTCTAACCTTCTGCACGCTGCATCAATCATCGCGGTGCAAACGATAACGTTCGGGTTCCTGGACCACTTCAGCTGGCTGGCCAGCCAGCATCCGGCGGTAATTTTCGAGTTGGGGATCGCCGGTGCGCACCATTTCGTCGAGCATGAGCTTCTTCATGAGTTCGACCTGCCCCTGGTGTTCAGGCTCATCGATGAGATTGTGTCGCTGACCGGGATCGTTCTTGAGATCATAGAGGGCCATCGGATAACCCTCGGTATATTGGGCCGTTCGCCGTGCCATCGCGGGATCGCTCTTCGCGCGTTCCACCATGGCCGGCCATGTCAGGCCGAACATCGATTCAGCGCGAAATTTCGTCTTGCCGCCATCCGACCACGGGGTGACCAGGAAGGCCCAGCGCCGGTCCTGCAGCGTGCGCATGGGATAATGCATGCCGCTCGAAACATAGTCGACGAACGAGGTCACGAACGGACGGTCGACGCTTGCCCCGCCTTTCAGCATCGGCACCCAGGAATCGCCGTCGATACCTTCGGGCGCGGTCTGGCCCAGCAAATCGCACAGCGTTGGAAGTATATCGAGATTGGTCGTCAGGTTGTCGAACCGTCGCGGCGCACCCATGCCCGGATAATTGAGGATGACGGGCGTGCGGATGCCGTGGTCGTAACAGGTCGCCTTTGCGAAGGGCATCGGCATGCCGTGATCGGCGACAAACAGGATAACCGTGTTGTCCGCCTCGCCGCTCGCTTCCAGCGCATCGAGAATGTGCCCGACCGCAATGTCGAGACGCTGGGCGGAATTCCAGTATTGGGCGTGTTCCTCCCGCACATCGGGCAGATCGTCGAGATTGGGCGGAATGACCACATCGTCCGGTCCCAGTTCGTGCGGAATCCTGAAGGGCCCCCGGTTGTCGTTGTCCATGGCGAGACCGACCGGGCTGCCGTAAAAGGGGCGGTGCGGATCGTTGATGTTGCAGTTCACGAAGAACGGCATCATTTGCGCCTGGGCCTCGGTTATGGCCAGCGACAGGAAAGCGGCGTGGACCATCGGGTGCCGGTCCTTGCCTTCCGCGCTGTTGCGCCAGGGGAAAGACGAAGCCGGTTGCATGTGGCCGATCTTGTGGCTGGCTGCGCAGTAATAGTGGGCTGCCTCCAGCGTGCTGCACAGGGTCGGCGTACCTTCGAACATGGGAAAGAACCCATTTCCGCCATTACGATGCGGCAACTTGCCGCTCATGATCGCCTGCCGCGATGGCATGCAGATTGGCGCGACCGTGCGCACTTGCTCGAATACGTGGCTGCGTGCCGCAAGCTTGTCCAGGTTGGGCGTCAGCCCCTTGCGACCGGTCATGAAACCGAGTGCCGACCAATCGACATCGTCGGAAGTGATCAGCAGCAGGTTGGGCGCGCCACGCCGATCCACCGGTTGCCGATAGCTCCTGGCCCTCACGCCCCTGGGCATGAGCGCCATGGCCATGCCTGCCACGCCCGCCTTGAGCACATCGCGTTTGCCGAAGCCTGCCACTTGATTCGTTCCTCTGTCCCAACGCCGCTATCGCGCCCCACAAGCGGATCGGCCGAAGCGCTTCCCTGTCTGTGAGTGAATTGTAGCGCTAAATTGCTAAGTGCATCGGGCGGTGCTGTCAAGACGGCTCTGCTCTTGCCGGCGCTGCGCTCACTTCGTCCTGGACGGTGGCGTTCAGAGAAAGGCCCAGCCGGCAAAGGCATCGGCCGACCTTGCAACATCGTTCAATTTAGCGCTATATCCAGAGGGCGCAGCCTTGGGGCCGGGCTAACCCGGCTTTACTTCAAGAATGCAGCAATCTGCAGGGAGAGGACGACAGGACATGGAATCGCGAATCGAAATGAAGCGCCGCCACTTCATGGCGCTCGCGGCTGGCGTCGCAGCCGGCACGATGGCGATGGACGGGGCCCGCGCCAACAGCCTTACCCCGGTGCGTCGTCCGTCGGCAATGCCTGCAAGCGACGGCAAGCGGCCGAACCTGGTGTTCTTCTTCCCCGACGAGATGCGCGCGGACGCGCTGGGCTGTTACGGCAACCAGGTGTGCAAGACCCCGAATTATGACAGGCTTGCCGGGCAAGGTACGCGTTTCGCCCAGTGCCACGTGCAGTTCCCTGTCTGCGGCGCCTCGCGCTGCAGCCTGCTGACAGGCTGGCCGACAAGCGTGCACGGTCATCGCAGTCTCTACTACTTTCTCAGGCCCGACGAGCCGAACATGTTCCGCTACCTCAAGCAGGCCGGATACGATGTCTACTGGTTCGGCAAGAACGACGCGCTGGCGCAGGAATGCTTTCCGGACAGCGTAACCGAATGGTTCGACAATCCCTCGCCCTTGCCGCAATCGGTTCCCAAGCAGCATCGCGCGGAGCCTGCTGAGCCCCTGACGATGCTCAAGCCCGATGCCGTGGGCCCGCGCGAAACGCGTGACTATACCTTGCTGTCCCGGGCTATTTCGGTGCTCGAACAGCGCGATCGCGATCGGCCTTTCTGCATTTTCCTGCCCACCGGCAGCCCCCACCCGCCCTATCGCGCGCCGACCGGCTTCGACACGCTTTACGATCCCTCAGCGCTTCCCGCGCTGATCCCTCCCGGACTGCCGGGCAAGCCCTTGTTCCACAGCGCCATCCGGGAAACCTATCGCCTCGACGAAGTCAGCGATGCCACGCTTCGCCAGGTCCGCGCGACCTATTACGGACAAGTGAGCTATACAGACTGGCTGCTCGGCGAACTGATGGACGCCATCGACCGCACAGGGCATGCCGACGATACCGCGCTCATCGCCTCGTCCGACCACGGCGATTACGCAGGAGACTACGGCCTTATCGAAAAATGGCCGGCGGGGCTTGAAGATTGCCTGACCCATGTTCCCCTGATCATCCGCGCGCCCGGTGGCAAGGCGGGACATGTCGTGGAGGAAATGACCGAACTCTACGACATCATGCCCACCATGCTGGAGCTTGCCGGGACCGGAGCGACGCACACCCACTTTGCCGTTTCCCTGATACCGCAGTTGCAGGGAGCGGCGGGCGATCCCGATCGTGCAGCCTTCAGCGAAGGCGGCTACAACACTTACGAACCACAGGCCTTCGAGCCGCGCCTCGGCGGGCTTTATGCACCCAAGACCGACCTGCAGAACCTTCAGCCCAAGACTGTGGCCCGGGTTGCTTCGGTCAAGACCCGCGAGACGACTTTCATCGCTCGTCCCGAAGAGACGAGCGAGCTTTACGACCGCGCCCGGGACAGCGGCTTGACCCGCAACCGCGCCGCCGATCCGAAGGCTGCATCCACCGTGAATGCCATGCAGCTGTCGTTGATGAACCATTACATCCGGACCACCGGCGTACCGCCCAAGGACAAGGATCGGCGCGACACGCCGCCCTATTATCCCACCCCGGACTTCGGCGAGAGCGGGGCGCAGGCGCGCGTTGCTACCGGCCGGTAAGGCGGCGATAGGTAGAATGGTGCGATGTCATCAAACTCTGGCTTTCGAGAAAAGAGCACCGTGCGCACCAATGCGAGTGCGGAACATCCAGAAGGAGATTCGCAAGAAAGCCATACGACCCCAGTCTGTCGATTTTTCGCAATGATCAATGCCGGAGATACGGCCGGTGCGTATCCTCTCTCCACGACCATTTTATTCTAAGTCATCGAAAATGCTTCGTTGAGACGAGCGAAGGTAGGATCCGCACCCCAGATTGTACCCCTCGCTATACACGCGAAGGCATTTGCGCATGGCAGTCCCCAATCTCGTCCTTCGAGGCAGCAATTACTGGTGGCCTCGGAAGATCACTGTAGCTGGACAGTGTCTCACGGTAAGCGCTGTTCCGGGGCCACCTTGCAGGCTTGAAAGGAGCGCCGAGTCTTCGCGCCCTGATTGGGCGGGAGAGCGCTGCAACTACTATGATAATCTCGGGTGATGATCCTGTGAGCAGGGGCGCACAGCGCTTCGAGGTGTTCACGGGCGCTGGCAAGCGTCGGGAGTGGCAGCCCGAAGTGAAGGCGTCAGCCCGGCGGCGCGTCGGCATGAGCTTGATCCTTCGCAGGTTTACGCCCGGCGGCGGGATTTGCGGAAGCGGCTTGAAGCCGAAGGTGTGACACTGCCTGCGACAGAGCCGGGAGCGGTCGCGTTCGTGCCTGCCGTAATGGAGACGAGCACGTTGCCTGATCCTCCTACACGGCGTCCCCGCCGTCGACGTCGTACAGCACAAGCAGCTGTCGAGCTGGAGATCGACGGTGTGGCGGTGAAGATCTACGCCCGCCAGGGTATTCAACTCGACCGACCCACCTTGGCTGACTGGGTCGGCCTGGCAGCTTGGTATCTGCGGCCCTTGCGCGATCACATTCTTGAACGATTGCGACGATCACAGCGGCTGTTCGCCGATGAGACCACGGCGCCGGTACTTGATCCGGGCCGCGGGCGGACAAAGGCAGGCCAGCTTTGGGCCTATGCCCGCGACGTCCGACCTTCGGGCGGCAATGAATTTCGCTCACCCCGCGTCAAGTCGGAGGACTTTAGACTCCAAGTCTGGATAAAGCACTGGGCCCTAAGAGGACACGACCTACCATCACAGACCCCCCTCACCTCCGCAGATACTATGAATAAAATCCTGCTATGCATAATCTCGTTTGAATTCAAACTGTTGAGTTTGCAAATAAATGTTACAGAAATATTGTTATTCCATATAATTATGGTTATTCTTATGGGCAATTACACACAACCTAAATATTAAAAGATTACACCATTATCACGTGGTACAGTCCTAAATCACTTACCGAAAAGAACTGTAATTTAACAAATATTACAGCCTTAAAGAATCTTGGCCTTGAATAACTCCTTTCGCAACGGGCCATCGACCGCATTTGGCCCGTCTGCCAAAGCAAGGACTTGATTGACGACACATAGGTGCCCCGAACACACGGAATTTCGTCCGTACCTGGTCGGAATCCGCCACTTCCGACAGGCTGCGACGCCGTGTCTACAGCCGCCTGAAGAGCTGATGGATCGCCAGCGCACGCAACTGGTCAATGCGATCCGCGGTCACCTGGTCGAGTATGGCTGGGTGGCTCCACGCGGAAAGGCGCACATGGCGATGCTGGCCGATCTTCTTGAGGAAGAAGGGATGACCGCCACTTTGCCGCAAGCCGCGCAGCCGATGTTCAAGCTGATGATCGAGCACCTGGCCGAGCTCGAAAAGCGCATCGCAGAGCTGGACCGCGAGATCACGCGGCGCACGAAGGAAGATGAAGATGCCCGGCGGCTGATGACCATCCCCGGTATTGGCCCGATTGTGGCGACGGCGATCCTCGCACTCGCGCCGTCGATCGAGACCTTCCGCAAGAGCCGCGATTTCGCGGCATGGTTGGGTCGGACACCGCGCCAACATTCAATCGGAGGCAAGCAACGTCTGGGCAGCATCTCGAGGATGGGCGAGCGCACCATCCGACGACTGCTGATCATCGGCGGCAGTTCGATGGTGCGCCAGGCCACGCGCTTCGGGGCGCCGGAAGGCTCGTGGTTGGAGCGAATGCTGGCCCGCAAGCCCCGCATGCTGGTCTCGGTGGCGCTCGCCAACAAGATGGCGCGCATGGTTTGGGCTCTGCTCACCAGGCACCACTCCCGCGCCAGCGGGTTCGTACTTGTCCCAGCCCCAGGCATTCCAGTTCGCCGACTTGGACGTGAATGTTTGGCAGCTTCCGACGAGCTGATTTGGAACGGCGAACAGCGGCTTTCAGGGCGCCTCCCGCCGGCCCGCACGGGCCGCAAGCGAAGGGCAGCATTTCAACATTTTAACCGGGAACCAGCCTTTCCGGACCCGCCATGAAATCGGTCGTTCCAGACCTCTGCTGCTTTTGCTGAAACCCGTCATCCGTTCATATGTCGGCGGCCCGGCCTACGACCGAGAGCCATTTACCTAGCGGCCCGGCAACTGGATCGCCTGCGATCAATTCGGCACTTGCGCAGTTCGTTCCCCTCGTCGTCGAAAACTCTTGCGCGCCATGCGCGTTGGCCGGTCCGTTGGAGAGTCATGAAGCCGAAGGATGCGACAACCGCATCGAACTGCCGGATGGGTGTAGCGGGGGCAGGGACGACATTTGCAGGCAGCGTATGAGGAAGCGGCACGGTGTCCTCCTGCGTACCAGAAAAGCCGGCGACGAACTGGCTGGGTTCGGCGCCGCCGAAGTCGGCCTGTTCCCATACGTGGATGTGGCCGGCCAGAAGCACATCGACTCCCTTCGGCATGATGCGCCTGTCCTGCTGGGCGAAGATTGGATTGAGGGCCTTGTTACCGGCGCCCAGCTTGATCTTGCCGCCAGGCTTGGCCTGGGCCGTCACCCCAAGGAAAGGATAGTGATCGACTGCGAAAGTGAAGGCTTTACCTTTCGCCATCACTCCCAGCATCCGCGCGGTCTGGCTATATTGGGCGATGCGCGGATCGGAAGGTGCGATCTTGTCCGTGCCGGCATGCGAAAGGTCCATCACAACGACCTGCGCACCCTTGCCCAGCGGCACTGCATAAGGCGGGCTATAGTCCCCTTGCGAGTCGTTTTCGGCATCGTTGCAATCGCGCCCGGCAAGCAGCTGGCGGGGATCGAGCAGCCGCCACCAGCCTTGCCCGGCGCGGGCGCAGTTTTCGTGGTTTCCGCGGGCCAGAGCCCAGGGCGCGGTGGCCAGCAAGGGCGAACCGGGCTGGAAGAAGTCGGCGTTCCAGGCATCCCAGCCATAGCCCCAGGGCGATCCGGCGCAGCCCACGTTGCCGTCGGGGCACGGGTTCTCGCGGTAGAGGTAATCCCCGACGTGAACCACGAGGTCAGGCTTCCACGCGGCGGCGCGGGCGGCGATCCGGGCGAAGGGGTACTGCCGGGGATCGTTGCAGGCCTGCCAGGCATCATCCTTTGCCTTGAGTCGGCAGCCGGTATCGCCGATCACGACGATTCGGTCGATGTGACTGGACGGCAGCGGCAATGCGCGTCCGCCAAGAACGGCCGTCTTCGTCCCTTCCGGCAGGGCCATCTCGCACACGCGCACCGGAAAGGCGGAGGGTTTCGAAAGCTCCGCTGCGGAGGCTGTCGGCCGGAGCGGCTCCGTTGATGGCGCGGCGCGCAGTTGCATGGTCAGCTTGTGTCCGTCCACGGAAATGGCCGGGCACTGGTCCGCCTGGGTTATGACGCGGGCGACCGGAATGCCGCCGGGGCCCAAGGCCACGAAGGCCGCCTGGACCAGATTGGCATTGTCCGAAAGAGAGGGCGCGGCTGACAACGTCAGCACACCGGCGAAGGCGGGCATGGCAAACCGAAGGATAGCCACGCCCGCCCGCATCGTCAGAACTTCGCCTTGAGGCTTATGCTGGCCTCGCGGCCCGGCTGGAAGTGATACTGATCGTTGCCGTTGATATCACCGGCGGGACCGTCGTTAATGTCGATCGAAGTAACCTTTTCGCTGTTGAACAGGTCGGACACCGTGCCCTCAACCGCGAACATGCCGAAGTCGTAGCCGATCGACACAATCGTCTTGTGGTAGGGCGCGATCCGGTAGGCAGCCGTATCACCATCGTCGGCATACTGCACGCCGATGTACTTATCGATCAACGAGAACTTGATCGGGCCATGCTTGTAGAGAATGCCAGCCGCCGCCGTGCCCTTGGGCGCCTTGGAGACCTGCAGCTTGGTGTCCTTGTCCTTGGCTGAGTTGAGCGACCCGTTGACGAACAGCGCCAGCCCGTTGTCGAGCGCGTAAGTTACCTGACCTTCAACACCCTTATAAACTACGCCACCCTGGTTGTAAAAAACCGTGTCACCGCCGACCTTTTTACTCGCAAACTTGTTGTTGAAATCGATGTAGTAGTAATCGGCGTCGACCGAAATGTGCGAGCCGTGATAGACCGCGCCGACCTGGTAGTTGGACGATGTCTGCGGTTTTAAGGTATTGTTCGACGGGTCCTTGTTGTACAAAACGCTCAGCGGCGGGGCGAGGAAGCCCTTGGCGTACTGGGCATAGACTGACAGATTGTCCTTCACCATGTAATTGGCGGTCAGGAACGGCAAGGACTGATGCCAGCTCTTGGAGAAGTTCGCGGGCGTGTGCGTCTTCTGGTTGGCGATCGCGCTGATCGAGCGAGTAAACTCCAGGTATTTGAAGCCCGGCGTGATCTTCAGCCCGCTCGCCGGCTGCAGCTCCAGTTCGGCGAAAAGCTGTTGCTGGTTGCCGTGGGAATCCTGATCGTAGTTGATGTAGGTATAGTGCGTGTTGGGATCGCCTGCGACGGTGTACTTCTGGTTGTAGTTCCAGTTGCCGTATCCGCCGGCGAAGATGTCGTATTCGTAACGCTTGCGGTGCGTGACGTTCCACTCGATCCAGCCGCCGGCGGTGATCTCGGCCCAGGGCGTAACCTGGATCATCGCCTTCATGATGTCGCCATAAGTGCGGTAGCTGTTGAGCTTTGCGTAGCCGGGCAGTCCATCAGCCGAGGTGCGGCTCGTCGCGCCCAGGCCCGAAGCGCTGTAGACCTTGCCGCCTTCGACGGTGGTGTCCGCCGCCGTATAGGTCGAGTTGTTGTAAAAATAGGTGTAGGCCCGGTTTTCGAAGCGCACACCCGGCGCGATATCGGCCTCCAGCTTGACCAGTTCGAAATCGGTGGTCTTGTTGGTGTAATTGTACTTCCAGTACTGCGATGAAGCCGGGTCGTTGTTGAGCAGGTAGTGCTTGCCGTGATCCGCCACTTGCTGAAGCGTGGGTCCATCGTTGTCGGGCTGGTTGAAGTGGTTCTTGTTGTAGGTGGACAGCAGCGTCAGCTTGACGTCAGGTCCGATCGGGATGACCGCTTTTCCGAACAGGTTGAGCTGGTGATAGGGCGCATAGGACCGTACACCATCGGTGTGGACATACTGCCCGCCGAGCAGCACTTCGGTTCCGCCCAGTGCATCGATCGCACCCGACTGAAGCATCGGCCGGATCAGCCAGGTATTGTTGGTGCCGAAGGACGCCCGGACATTGGCGCCCATGTCTTCGCGGGTCGCGCGAGAGAACAGGTTCACGCTTCCGCCGAAGGTTGCCTGCCCGAGATTGCTGGCGTTGCCCGGGCCGCGATCGACGACGACGGTCTCGATGGTGTTTGAGGGAAAGAAGGTGTTGGAGTGGTGCGTCGGATCGTTGGTGTCGCCGAACGGCACGCCGTCATAGGTGATGTTGTATTCGCCGTCCTGGAAGCCGCGAAGCTGGCCTTTGGATTCGCTGATGCCCATGCCGCCGTCGCCACCAGTATTGGAGAAGCTCGGCGTGATCAGCGCAAGCTCATTGAAGTCGGCGGTGGCGGGCAGCGAGTCCTCGATGAAGGAGCGCGAG
The DNA here is from genome assembly GCF_000767465.1 of Novosphingobium pentaromativorans US6-1. Classification (NCBI taxonomy): domain Bacteria; kingdom Pseudomonadati; phylum Pseudomonadota; class Alphaproteobacteria; order Sphingomonadales; family Sphingomonadaceae; genus Novosphingobium; species Novosphingobium pentaromativorans. The sequence continues at coordinate 62,533 of NZ_CP009292.1, read as the reverse complement.
ACGATCGCCTGCGGCTGCGTGGTCTGCAGAGATGAGGTCACCGGCGCAATCTCGTTCGCACGGGTGCCAGTGACGATGATGTTTGAACCTTCGGCGATGCCAGTTTCGGTATCCGGCGCCGCATTGCTTTCTTCGGCCCACACAGGGGCGGCAAGGCCTGTCGCAAGGGCCGCGAGACTGAGGCCGAAAAGACGGGCGAATTGACGTGATCGGATGTCATGACGATGCATTAGGTGAGTCCCCCCTGGTTCGAATATGTGGTCCTGAGAGGGGCCGCTATGGCTGTTGGGTGACGGAACGACGTCAACATTGTTGCAATTCTAATATTGGGAAATTGTAATGTTCTCGCGGACTTCAAAAGAATCGAAAAATCATTTTATTGCAGTATTTTGATGTCCGAATTTGGCGGCAAGGCGATTGTTGATTATTCCCAATGTCGCGAGCATTTGGCGCTCTGTTCAAAGGAGGTGATGCCATGCACGTGCTTTTGGCCGAAGACGATTTGAAACTGGCGGCCATGATCGCCGAACGGCTAGTGGCCGAGTCCCATACGGTTGCGCACGCCAGTTCGGGGCCGGAGGCTCTGGAAATGGCGGAAGCGGCCATTCCGGATGTCGTGGTGCTGGACCGGATGTTGCCCGGCATTGACGGCCTGTCCGTGCTGCGGCGCTGGCGGGAAGTGGGGCTTGGCGCACCGGTTTTGATGTTGACGGCGCTCGACAGCATCGACGACAGGGTCGAGGGTCTCGAAACGGGCGCCGACGACTATCTCGGCAAACCTTTCGCGTTTACCGAACTGTTGGCGCGCCTCAATGCTTTGATGCGGCGCGCGGCGGCGGTGCAACCGGACCTCATGCTGGAGGCGCGCGGTGTCGTTTTGGATCTGCTCAAGCGTGAGGCACGGTGCGGAGATCAGCCTGTACTCCTGCAACCACGCGAATTCCGTCTGCTTGAGCAACTGGTGCGAAACAAGGGTGATACGGTAACACGGCAGATGCTGCTCGAGAAAGTTTGGGGCTTTCACTTCGACCCACAGACTAACATCGTGGAGACCCACATGAGCCGGCTACGCAGCAAGTTGGTCGAGAGCGGAGCCTGCGATGTGATTCAAACGGTCAGGGGCGTTGGCTACAGGATCGACGAGACCTGACATGAGGGGCCGAGTCCGCCTGCTGGACAGCGCCGCCTATCGGATCGCTTTCGCGAGCGCAGGAGTGTTCGCGTTGGCCAACGTGCTGCTGGGAAGTGTCGTCTATTTTGCTGCGCACAGGGCGGTTGTAACACAGGTGGAAGGCCAGATTGCCGAAGACTCCCGTTCGCTCGTGGCCGAATTTCGTGAAGGCGGTGCGCGTGAACTGCACTACGCGATTCGACAGCGGGAAGCTGGGAACACGACAAATGAGCTGGTTTATGCCGTCTACTCGCCGCAAGGGAAGCGGATCGATGGCGCCATGGATGCGTCCCCGCCTCCGTTGGGGTGGAGCGATATGCGCTTTCTCGATCCGATCGATGGGCCCGATGTCGGTCGCGCGCTGACAGTCCGCCTACAGAACGGATCGCTGCTGGTTGTTGCGGCGGACAAGGAAAATATCGAGCGGCTCGACGATATCATTTTATCGCTGTTCGGCAGTGCGCTGCTTGCGATTCTCCTTTTCGGAGCCGCCGCCGCCTTGCTGATCGGCCGCTATCTGGAAGGTCGCTTCGCTGGCGTCGCCAACGCGGCTCAGGCAATCGTGGCCGGGCAGATGCAGGAGCGCATCCCGATCGGCCCGCGCGACGATGAGTTCGACCGGATGGCTGCGACGCTGAACGCGATGCTGGACCGGATCGCCGAGCTCATGGCCAACTTGCGACAAGTCTCGAGCGATGTCGCCCACGATCTGCGCACGCCCCTGGCGCAATTGCGTCAGCAGCTCGAACACAGCCTGGCACAGCCTCCCGATGCCTCGGCCCAGCGCGCTGTACTGCAGGATGCTTGCGAGCGGATCGACGACGTTTTGGGGCTCTTTGCGGCGATCCTGCGCATATCCGCGCTGGAAGGTAGTTCGCGGCGGGCTTTCGCGCCGATCGAACTGGAACCATTCGTCACTGACTTGTGCGAAATCTACGCGCCGGCGGTGGAGGATGGCGGACGCGGCCTGGCGTGGTCTCTGGAGCAGGGCTGCATCATCGAAGGAGATCGGGAACTGCTCGCGCAGGCAATTATCAACCTGCTCGACAATGCCCAGATCCACACGCCAGCCGGCACCGAAATCGCGGTCACGCTGGCATCGGATGCCATCGCGTTCCATCTGTCGGTCGCCGACAACGGGCCAGGTGTGCCCGCCGCGGACCGGGCACGCATCGCCTTGCGTTTCACCCGGCTCGAAGCCAGTCGCTCGACACCGGGACACGGGCTGGGGCTGAACCTCGTGCAGGCCATCGTTCGCGCCCACGGCGGGCACATGGAGATCTCCGACAACGCCCCGGGGCTGCGGGTTACCCTGGCTATTCCCCGGGCGTGACCAGGGCGGGTTCGATTTCACCTTTGGGATGGCGGAAGGCAAGGATCAGGGCGGGCAAGGCAATCAGGCTCATGGTTGTGGAGCTGATCAGGCCGCCCAGGATCACGATCGCCATGGCGCCCTGGATTTCGCGGCCCGCCTGGCCCGCTTCCAGCGCCAGCGGGGCCAGGCCTAGCCCGGTCACCAGCGCGGTCATCAGGATCGGCGTCACGCGCTCGCGGGTGGCGCGCAGCACGGTGGACGTTGTCCAGGGTTCGCCTTCGGTAGACACGAGATGATCGGTGTGCGCGATGAGCAGGATCGCGTTACGCGCGGAAATGCCAAACAGGGTAACAAAACCCACAAGCGCTCCCAGCGAGAGTACGCCGCCGGTCAGGGCCACGGCCACTACCCCGCCAACCATAGCGAACGGCGCGGTGGTCAGGATCAGCGCGGCGGGGCGCGGGCCGCCAAATGCTAGCAGCAGCAGGGCAATCATGCCCACGGCGGCGACCGCGACGTTGATCGTGAGCTGCCGCTGGGCCGCCGCCTGCCCCGCCGCCTCGCCGCCGAAATCCAGATAGACCCCTTGCGGCAGCTTAACCTGGCGGGCTATCGCGGCCTTCGCGTCGTGAACGAAACCCGCGATGTCGTTGCGGGTGGGGTTAGCCGTGACCACCTGCAACCGCTGCCCGCCTACATGGTTGATCAGCGGCCGCCCTTCCGTCATCGCTAGCGATGCGATCTCGCCGAGAGGGACAGTCGATCCGCCGGCACCGCGCACCAGAACCTTGCCCAGTTCCTCTGGATCGCTCACCGTGCCCGGCGGCAGCGTCATCGAAACCTCGGTGATCCGGTCCGCTTGGGCGACCTGCGCCGCCTTGCGTCCCTGGAACGCCAGTTCGATGGCGTCCTGGGCATCGGACGGGCTGACGCCGTGGAGCGCCATGCGCCCGGCGTCCAGGCGGATGTGCATCGTCGGGGATTGCGGCTGCGACTTCATCTGCACGTCGGCGGCGCCGGAAACAGTTCGCAGCACGGCGTTGATCCGCCCGGCCACGCGGTCCAGGGTATCGAGATCGGCACCGTAAATGCCGATGGCGACCTTGGCCGTTTCGCCCGACAGCGATTCCCCGATCCGATCGCCCAGGAACGTCTGCGTTTCGGTGTTGATACCGGGATAGCTGCCGAGCACGGCGCGGATCTCGCCGAGGATCGTTTGCTCCGCGTGCCCGCCGACGTTGCCGTTAAGCTCAACGTGGATTTCGCTTTCGCTAGGCGGAAAGATGTCCTCGCCCACTTCGGCGCGCCCGATCTGCTGCTCCACGGTCGCGATGCCAGGAATCGTCAGGAGATCGTGTGAGATGCGCGCGCCCTGCTCGTGCATCCACGCCATCGACGAGCCCGCCGGCCCGCGGACGGACAGCACATAGTGGCGTTCCCGGAACGAGGGCAGCAGTTCCGAACCGAAAGCGGAAAAACCCGCGACGGCCAGGATGCCGACGATGGCACTGGCAAGGGCAATCTGCCCGGGCCGGGCGCAGACGGCTTCCAGCAGTCGGGCATGGCCATCCTTGATCCGCGCCAGAAAGGCGGGTTCGGAATGCGGCCTGGTCTGACCCAGCATGAGCATGGCAAGCGCCGGGGTCACCGTTACCGCAACCGCCAGAGAGGCCAGCGTTGCCAGCAGGAAGGACAGTGCCAGCGGGCCAAAGAACGCGCCTTGTAGCCCCGTCAGGAACAGGATCGGCATGATCGTCAGCGCCAGCACGTAAGTCGCGTAGACCACCGGGCCGCGCACCTCGATCGCCGCTGCCTCGATGATCGCGGCGCGGCTGGCGCCATCGGGTGCCATGCGCAGGCGCCGGACGATGTTTTCCAGATCGACGATGGCATCGTCGATTACCACGCCCAGCGCCACGGCAAGGCCGCCCAAGGTCATGGTGTTGATCGTCTCGCCCATCGTATCGAGCACGATCAGCGCGGCCAGAAGCGACAGCGGAATAGACAGGAACGCGATCATCGCGACCCGAAGATCGCGCAGGAACAGCATTAGGACGAAGGCGATCAGCGCCGCGCCGATCAGAAGGTCGATCTGTATCCCGGCCAGCGCGGTCTGGATGAAATTCGCAGGCCGGTGGAGCGCCGGATATACTTTGATCCCTTGCGCCTTGAGCGCAGGCAGAAGGTCTGCCAGCGCCGCTTCCGCCGTGCGCGTGGTATCCAGCGTGTTGGCGCCGTACTGGCTGGATAGAGTCAGCAGCAGGCCGGGTCTGCCCATGATCAGCGCATCACCGTACTTTGGCGCGGGCGCATAGCGGACATCGGCGATGTCTCCGATCCGGATCGCCGGGCCCGATCCCGTCGGCACCACGGCTTCGGCAATGGCTTGCGGGGTCACCGCTCCGCTTGTCGGTTCAACAAGAATGCGCTGGTTCGGCGTTTCCGCAAAGCCCCCGCCCCGGATCGCGGTCGCCGCCTGGACGGCGCCTTCAACGTCACTAAGCGCCATGTTGCGGGCGACAAGCTCGGCCGGCTTTACCTGGACTTCGATGCGCCGTTGTTCGCCGCCGAAGACGTTGATCCTCGCGACGCCGCGCGCCGCCAGCAGGCGCGGACGCACTTGCCATTCGACGATGTCGCGCAGTTGCATCGGGCTCAGCTTGTCGCTCAGAAAGCCGATCTTGAGCAGGTCCATCGTGGAGGACGTGAGCGGCGTCAGCTTCGGTGCATCGACCCCGGCCGGCAATTGCGAGGCGGCTTCGGCCACGGCCTCGGCAATCACCTGACGGGCGCGATAGGGATCACTGCCATCGACGAACGTCACATTGATAACCGAAAGGCCCGGCACCGATTCCGAACGCACCATCGCCACACCGTTGGCCCCGTTGACCACCGCCTCAAGGGGACGGGTGACCAGCGCCTCCACCTGCTCAGGTGTCATTCCCGGGGCTTCGGTCTGCACCACTGCCTGCGGCGGGACGAATTCGGGGAAGACGTCGTATCGCGCCTTCATCACCGTAAGCGTTCCCAGAATCAGCAGCATGAACGCCGCCAGCGTGACCATCACCGGATGGCCCAGGCACAGGCGAATGATCCGTTTCAGCATCGGCTCAGTCGTCTTCCTGCACCGCCGAACTGCCGCGTTCGACTGCGAACAGGGTGGTTGCGCCGTCGATTACGACCCGATCGCCCGGCGTCAGGCCCCGCCTTACCAACCAGCCGGATCCGACCGGCCGGGCCTCTTCGATGGCGATCCGGCGGAACGTACCCTTTCCGGTTTCCTTGTATGCCCAGAGCTGCCCCTGCCAGCGCACCAGCGCCGCGCGCGGCACGATCACCCCGTCCTGCTTTTCCTCCCCGGCGGCACTTGCGCTGAACTGACGCCCAGCCATGGCGCTGGCGGCCATTGGAGCGGACAGCACTGCCAGCACCGCAGCGTTCTGCAACTGCGGGTCGGCGCTCGCGGCGGGCCCCATGACCCGCACGGTCTGCGTGTGCAGGCCATCGTTGACCTGAACGCGGGTTCCGGGAAGTGGCAGCCGTCCCGGAATGCTGATGCGCAGCAGGGCCGCTCGGCCGGCGCCTGCATCGGCTACCAGCGCACTGCGCGCCGCAGCGCTCATCCTCGCAAGGCCCGGGCCGAATTCCAGGCCGAAGCGGCGCTCCGCCAGCCTGACCTGTGCTGCATCGCTGCCGGCTTTTGCCCGCGCCGCTTCGACGGCCTGACGCGAGGCGCTCTGGTCCTGTGCGGCCAGCGAGGCCAGCCTCTCTGCCTCCGCCCGCGAGGCGGCGAGGTTCGCCCGCGCCGTCGTCAGATCGGCGTCGATCGAAGCCAGCATGGACAAGTCCAGAACACGAGCGAAACCTTCAAGAAGGCGGGGCGCCGATCCGGAGGCGACGGGTTCGCTCCTGATCGCGGCGCGGGCCAGTGGCCCGGGATCGAGGTGCACAATGCCGTCCTGTTCCGGCGCGGTTTCAGCCTCGCTCGCCGCGTCATCGCTGTCTCCGCCAGCAGTGCCGGTTACCGGATGCAGAACCCCGCCCGCCAGCAGCATAAGTGCCATGATCGCGGCCCCCAGCAGAGCCCAGAGCGCCGGTACGAATCCCTTTTTCATTTTTCGCTTCCCTGGCTTTGCGCAATCAGCAGTTCCGGCCCTGACAGCGGACGGTGCAGCGCATCTTCCAGCGCGGCGTCGGCCAAGTGCACCCGGTTCAGCGCATCGCCGGCATTGATTCGTGCCATCAATGCCCCGGCTTTGGCGGAGGCCCAGTCAACGCGATCGATCGATCCGGCTTCCAGCTCTCGGTCTGCCCGTCCAGCCAGACTTTCGGCAGCGGACAGCTCTGTTCCCTGAATATGCTTCAGAGCGACGCGCGCGGCAGCGCATTCGCTCAATGCGCTGTCGACGGCGGCGCGGGCGGCGGAAACGGCGGCCTCAACCTGCTTGCCCTTTTCGCTGCGGCTCGCCTCGGCCGCGGCAATAGCATGACGATTAAGGTCCAGTGGCGGCAGCGCGAGGCCGATGTTGAACGGCAGCTTCACCAGCCCGCGCTCCCAAGTATAGCCCGGGCTGAGTGTGATCTGCGGATATTGGCGCGCCACTTCGCCGCGCAGGGCTGCTTCGGCCTGGCCGTAAGCTACCATCGTACGCAGGATGTCTGGCCGGGCCAGCATCGCCTGACGGACCTGTTCGCGCGAGACGATCTGCGAGGTTAGCGGTGCGGGGCTATGGAACCCAGGCCAGACGACGTCGTCAAACGATATCTGCGGCAGGCCCACGGCCGCCGCGAGAGCGATTTTCGCCGCGACAACCGCTTGGTTCGCATCCCCGGCAAGCCGCTCCGCGTCGGCCCCCTCGGCCCGGATCCGTTCGAGATCGGTCCGTGAAGCCGCGCCAGCCGCCACGCGCCGTTCCACCGCGGCGAGCTGGCGCGCGCGCAGATCCGCAAGCTGGCGGTACAGGCTGGCCCGTGCTTCGTTGGCAATCCCGTCTATCAGCGCCCGGTCAATTGCCATGCGCACCGACCAGACCGAGTCGGCATAGACGTAGCGCGCATCATCGGCGGCGAATGCCGCGCTCGCGATACGAGCCTGGCGAACGCCCCCAATGTCAAGAGGCATGTCCAGCGCACCGCCCAGCAGCCAGGGAGAACTGGCACTGGAGTCGTTCGCATATTCCGTGGCTAGCGTGAGGGTGGTTCCAGCGGCCTGCCTAGCTGCCCCCGCCTGCGCCTCAGCCGTCTCGATCCCGGCCTGAGCCGCCGCGATGTCGGGGTTGTAGAGTAGCGCCGCCGCAAGCAGCGACAGCTTGTTCCACTGCCCCGGCACCCATGCCGCCTCCGGTGCGATAGCCCGCACTTTGTCCGCGACGACACCCTCGTCGAGCCGGCCCGAAGCTCGCTGCCGCGCCAATGTCTGCGTATCAACAGGTGCCGGTTCATAATGGACGCAGCCGGCAAGTGACAGGGCCGCTGCCAGCGGAGCTAGGTGCAGCTTCAAGGCTGGTTCAACCCCCTGATTTGAAAAGTGACGGCTCCCATACATTGTCAGCCCCAAGACAGCGAATTGCAAATTCCCAAGGTTTCGCATCTCTGAAACGACATCGATCAAACATGGCCGACAGCCGCGAGCGAATGACGGCAGAGCACTTCGCGGCTTGATATCTTCCTATTGGTCTGTCCCAGCTTTATATCATCCCAAGGCTTTGTTGCATAAGTGGCCGAGAGATTCCGATAGTGAATCCAAGTTGTTAAGGGGCGGCGATGAGCAAACTGCCCCGCGCACGCTACCGCACAACGAACTGGAAAGCCTACAATGCAGCGCTGGCACAGCGAGGCTCGCTTCAGATCTGGTTTGATCCCGGGATGCAGTGGTTGTCTGCGCCCACCGGTAAGCGCGGGCGCCAGCCCGTCTTCTCGGATGCCGCGATCCAGACCTGCCTGACGCTGAAGGCGTTGTTCAAGCTGCCTTTGCGCCAAACCACCGGCATGGTTGCGAGCCTGCTGGAGATGGCCGGGCTCGATTGGCCGGTGCCGGACTTCAGCACACTGAGCCGCAGGTAGAAGACCCTGCTCGTGGAAATTCCCTGCCGGCCCAGTTCTGGGGCGTTACACCTGCTGATAGACAGCACTGGCATCAAGGCCGCGGGTAATGGTGAGTGGTGCGCGCGTAAACATGGTCCTTCCAAGCGCCGCCAGTGGCGCAAGGTCCACCTGGGCGTCGACGCCCGAACACTGGAGATCCGTTACTAGCAGCCGGGTTGGCGATGCCCCCATGCTGCCAGAATTGCTGGGGCAGATTGCCAAGGATCAACCTGTCGCTTCGGTCAGCGCCCATGGAGCCTACGACACAAAAGCCTGCCACAATGTTATCGCCGCACGCCATGCCTGTGCCGTCATCCCCGCCCGCCGTAACGCGCGGGCCTGGCCCGAAAGCACGCCGGGCGTCAAAGCCCGCAATGAGACCGTTCGTGCAAGCCGCCGCCTCGGTCAGACAATCTGGAAACGCTGGAGCGGCTATCACCAGCCCAGCCGTGTCGAGACCAAGATGCATTGCTTCAAGCTGCTCGGTGAACGCGTCATGGCACGAGAGTTCGATCGCCAAGTCGCCCAGCTACAAATCCGCGCGGCCATCCTCAACCGCTTCATTGCACTCGGAACGCCCGAAACTCAGCGTGTTGCCTAACCGCTTGCCAACAACGGCGAAACTACAACTGCGCGCCCATTTGTGCAACAAAGCCCCTTCGAGGCTTCGCTCGTCTGAGCGGTGGAAGCTTTCTTCGCCATGTCAGCACACCCCTTCAAAGGAGGGCAGATGGACGGCGCGAATGATCCCGGCCGCGCGCTGCTCAAGGACGACAAAGGGAGGCCACTTTTCGAAGATCAGCCCCTGCCGGGTCGCCCGGATGCAGGTGCCCTTCCCGCTCGCCGGGATGAACCAGATGTCGCCGCCGCGCGATCGCCAGGCAAAATGGCAGCACTTCACGTCGCGCCCCTCGCGCAGGAACAGGTCGAAGCTCGCGCCGCGGTCGACATCGAAGCGCAGCATGACGACATCGTGCATCGAGGCTTGCGCGATCAACAGCGCCTCGGGCAGCAGCAGCGGGCGCCGGCAATTCGTGCCCGCAATCACCAGATTGGCCTCAGGCAGGACCATCGTTCCGCCCAAGAGCGGATCATGTGGACCGGCATCGAGGTCGATGCCCCCGCCGATGGCCTCGGCCAGCGCCCCCATCCGGTTTAGCACCCGCCGGGACGTGGGCGGCATCAGGCATTCGCCCGTTGCCGGGCGGTCAAATAACATCATGTTCATTGGGTAGTTTCCATTGCCGGGCCGCCGCGCTGGCAAAGCGTGCGGACGGGCCATGCAAAATTTCATCAATTCCGCTCTGCCACCTGGGCTGTCTTCATCCCTTCATCCGGGACAGGCAGCGCTGCGGATCAGCGCACCGCTGGCCTCAAGGCGCCAGCATCAGCGCGTCGGCGACGCGCATGCCGAGGTCGAACCGGCCGGATTGGCTCGAGGGTTCCTCACACAGTCGCAGGACATTGGGGAGAAGTTCGAACCTTGGCCCTTGCGGCATTTCGCTGAAACGATCGGGGACGAGGAACAGGGCGCCGTCCCGGTCGATCCAGAGCCGCAAGGCCCGGTGCCAGTGCATCCGCCCACCCGCAGGGCGCAGCAGCGAGAAGTAGAAGGTCGGATGGCCAGGCGTCGTCACACCGGGCTCGACGATCAGCACATTTAGGCGGATCTCGGCTGCGGCGCTTTCGAGCCTGTAGGGATAGTCCCCGCCCGATGGCAGGATGAGGAGATGGAGCGAGCCAATGTAGATGCCTTCCCGCAAGGCAGGAGGCAGCAGCGCGAGCTCATCGACGGGCTCGAAACCGGCAAGGCGGATGAGCGTCGATGCCCCTTGACGCGCCCGGGCTTCGCGGGCGCGGTATTCTTCATCTTTGTACTTCATGGCCTGGCAGCCCTTGTCGAGGCTGCACCCGGCCGGCTGCGTGCCGGGTGCATCAGTGGAAATTTTCACCCTAAGGCGACAGCCACTGACCAATTCACCAGCATCGCTTCACCTTTCTCGAAGGTCAAAGCCGCCGGAACTTGCACGTAATGCTTATGTAATGACGCCAAGATGTAGATAGACGTTTCCGGAATGTTCCGGCGCACTGCATCCCAAGATTAATCCAATTATTTCGACAATTTAGGTACATTTCGACACGCTTAGCGTAGTTTCATCGCCGGACTGCACATCCATCAACTGTTCGTAGCGCCGTCGGCGATGCCGGCGATCCGTTTGCGCGCGTTCGCGAATGCCTATTAGGCGCAAATGCCGGGGGCACTTGTGGCACCATGCCCGATCTCGGTGCGATGCGCTTCGAGCCGCGCCTGACGCATTGCTTCCTTTTCCTTGAGCAAACCAAAGCTATCGCTGGCGGTTCGGCGATAGGGCCGGCTGCCTGTTCCATCCATTTTCAACGAATGGCGACCACTTCAACACCGACCTTTTCGGCAACTTCACTCCACTGCCGATCCGATGTCCATGCTGGCACATTCTCAATCAAGGCCAGCGCCAGACAGAAGCGGTCGCCCAGAGACAGTCCGGCGTCAGCAGTCAAGGCGCGCAAGTGCCCCGCAAGCCGCGCGATATCGGCATCCGCCGGGACAAGAGAAATTGGCAATGGATGCAGCATGTCATCCACCTCGTGTGGGGGCATGCCAATGTGAATGAAGTGACTGACGACTTCCGCGTAGTTGACCACGCTCATGCGCGCATCGCCAAGCGCATCGGCCACTTTGTCACCGCCCGGCTCCTCCCTGAGCATGGCCAGAAGCGCAGACGCATCGAGAATAAATGCGCTCACGCCCCACTGTCCTCACGCCGGTTCGCGAGAAACGTATCGACCGAGGCATCAGGCCGGTCAGCGGTATATTTCCGGGCGATCGCGCGGGCATGCGCAACCGACTGGGCAACAGTGCGCAGGATCACGCCATCAGGGGTTTCCTCGACGATCAGCGAGCCGCCTCCCGCAAGGCCAAGCCGCTTGCGAATATCGGCGGGCAAGCTCAACCTTCCACTAGGTGTTATTGAGATCTGGATTGTCATAGCGCAGGCCCATATGGCTAAAGATCAAAATTGTGACATAACTTATAAGGCATGCCACAATTTAAACCTCTTGTCATGGACCAAAGATCGCAGCTCGGCACGACAACGATCGAAGGCGGCAGGCGCGGCGAGAGGCCAGTCCCTTCATGCAACAAGCGCGAGAACGATCTCATCGTTGCCGGGCGCCAGGCAGCTTGTGCGGATAGGCTGAAACGGATTGCCGGTGGCGACGATAAACCAGCGCATGCCCGATTGCCGGCGCGCGCGGAGCGCAACATTATACGCCCGATGGAAGCTCGTGAGTTCTGCTTGGCGCGGCACTAGTAAGTAGTGCCTTAGTTTTCTAGACGCCTTCAACTTTCAAGATCTGCTGCCGCTCGAACTGTGCGGGTGACAGCATCCCGTTCCTGACGTGCTTACGTCCCGGGTTGTAGAACATGTCGATGTAATCGAACACCTCCTGCCGAGCGTCCTTGCATGTTTTGTAAGTCCGGCGCCGGATACGCTCACGCTTGAGCGAGGAAAAGAAGCTTTCGGCCACTGCGTTGTCATGGCAGTTGCCGCTCCGGCGCATCGAGTACTCAAGATTGTTAGCTTGGATGAAGGCTGCCAATTCCATTTCATGAGTTATAAAAATTCCATTTATAGCTCACCATATGATGCCTATTGATGGATAAATCTGACCTTTACGCATCATGTCGGCTTATAGTGCGGTTCAATGTCTAGCGTGGCGCTATGCCTTGGATTGGGACCTTCGCGACGGTTGGCCGCGGAGCTCCGCAGGGTCTATTCCGGACATCGAGCGGCAGCTTCCAAGGAAGCGTTCAGACAACGGGAACGTCGCCTTTATTGGCGGCAGTAGACTCGGCGTCGGAGCCTGCCGGGAGTGGCGGATTCCGACCATTCAGTCCTTCCTGCTCCAACCAGTGGACGGCTGCTTCTGGCGAGAGTGGTCTTTGCGACGTACAACTTGCCTCCTGCAGCGTTCATCCTGCATATGCTTGTTGATCGTGCGCAAGGCCAGTGGCGGTCCAGTCTGACACTCATTGAATGCTCGACGCATCAACCGAAAGCTTGTGCTTAGGAAACAAAAGGGGCCGCCTTGCGGACTATTGGGGAGTGGTCATGGCCGCAGGTTTCCCGGACAATCGTATCGCGACCGATCTAGCTTTCAGCGGATCGGGCCTGGAGAAGACCTATCAGACGGGCGAGACGCAGGTCCATGCGCTGCGCGGCGTCGATCTTGCGGTCCCGCGTGGGGAGATGCTGGTCTTGCTGGGTCCTTCGGGCAGCGGCAAGTCAACGCTGCTCAATATCATTGGCGGGCTGGACCGGCCGACATCTGGCAAGCTGTTCTACCGCAATACCGAGCTTACCGCGTTCGATGATCGGGAACTTACCCGATATCGCCGGGCCGAAGTCGGCTTCATTTTCCAGTTTTACAACCTGATCCCCAGCCTGACGGCAGAGGAGAACGTGCGGCTGGTTACCGACATCGCCGACGATCCGATGGACCCTGCCGAGGCGCTGGCGCTGGTTGGCCTTGCGGAACGGCGTGGACATTACCCTGCGCAGCTCTCGGGGGGCGAACAGCAGCGAGTCGCTGTCGCGCGCGCAGTTGCGAAACGGCCGGGGGTGCTGCTCTGCGACGAGCCCACCGGCGCGCTCGACAGCAGCACCGGCGTTCGGGTGCTCGAAACGCTGGAGCGCGCGCACAATGAGCTTGGGACGACGGTGATCATCATCACCCATAACGTCGGCATCGCGGCGATGGCGCATCGTGTGATGCACTTCCGCGACGGCCAGATTGCCAAGATCGAAGTGAACGAACATCCGGTAGAGCCGGGGAAGATCAGCTGGTGAAGGCGCTCGACCTCAAGCTGGTACGCGACTTGTGGCGGATGCGCGGTCAGGCGCTGGCGATCGCGCTGGTGCTGGCAGCCGCGACAGCGACCTTCGTGTTGTCGGTGGGCGTCCATCGCTCGCTCAGCGCAACGCGTGAGGCTTACTATGCGCGCAACCACTTCGCCGACGTCTTCGCGGGGCTGACCCGCGCGCCGCGCAGCGTCGTCGCGCGGATAGCGCAGATACCCGGGGTGCAGCGCGCCGAAGGTAATATCGTACAGTACGCGACCCTCGACTTTCCCGGACGCAATGAACCGGTGCGCGCGCTTATCAATTCGGTCGATGAGTTCGGCCGCACCCATCTTAATGCCATCACCTTGCGCAAGGGCACATTACCGCGTCCGGGGCATTCGAGTGACGTGGTAGCCGATGAGAGCTTTGCCAAGGCCAATGGGCTCGACATAGGCGACAAGATCACCGCGCAGATCTACGGCCGCCGGCAAGTGCTCGACATTGTCGGCATCGGCCTTGCACCCAATTACATCTATGCCCTCCCGCCGGGCGATCTCGTTCCCGATGAACGGCGCTTCGGCATCTTCTGGATGGGACGCAAGGCGCTGGAGGCTGCGACCGACCGGCGCGAGGCGATCAATGCGCTTTCGCTCACGCTCGGCTACGGCGCATCAAGGTCTGATGTGATCCGCAAGGTCGACACAATCCTGGCACCTTATGGCGGCACCGGCGCCTACGGGCGCGAGGATCATTTGTCGCATGCCTTTCTCGATAGCGAACTCAAGCAACTGGACGCCATGACCCGCGTGATCCCGCCGATTTTCCTGCTGGTCTCGACCTTTCTCGTCTATATCGTGCTTGGCCGGATGATCCGCACCGAACGCGAGCAGATCGGGCTGATTAAGGCGTTCGGCTATTCCAACTGGGCAATCGGCGCGCACTATCTCAAATTCGCGTTGGCGATCGCCGCCGTCGCGATCACGCTTGGTTCGCTGGCAGGCGTGTGGATGGGGCAGGCCATGACCCGGCTCTATGCGGAATACTATCGCTTCCCCTTCCTCGAGTATCAGCTCTCTCCGCAGGTCTTTGCCCAAGCCGGCGGCCTTGCGGCGGCGGCGGCGGCGCTGGGAGCGCTTGGCGGCGTGCGCGCGGCGGTGAAGCTCGAACCGGCGGTCGCGATGTCGCCACCGCCGCCGCCGATCTATCGCGCGGGGCTCGTCGAGCAGCTGGGACGTCTCGCCGGCTTCACCGCCATCGGTCACATGATCGCACGGCATATCGCCCGTTGGCCGGGCCGATCGGCTATTACCGTGTTCGGCGTCGCGCTATCGGGAGGGCTGCTCTTTTCGACTCTCCAATTCATTGACGCGAGCCGAAGCATGCTCGACCAGATATTCGCACGAGCGCAACATCAGGACCTGACTGTCACCTTCACCGAACCGCGCAACGAGGACGTGATCCGCGCCCTCGCGCAGTTACCAGGGGTGCTGCGCGTGGAGGCGACACGGGCGATTCCGGTCAAACTTCGGTTCGGCAGCCATAGCGAGCGCGCTGCAATCGAAAGCGTCGAACCGGACACGCAACTCACCGCGCGGATCGACAGCCGGGGATTAACGATCGCCCAGCCTCCGGGCGGCCTGATGTTCAGCCGCCAGCTCGCGGACAAACTCGGCGCCCATATCGGCGATCCGATCGAAGTCGAACTTCTGGGCGGGCGTCGCACGAAAACCGTGCTACCCTTGGTGCGGACCATCGACGAGACCGTCGGCGCCCGCGCTTATGCGGATCGATCGACGCAGGAACGGATTGCGCGCGACGCCGCACCCGTCGGCGCCGCCTTGCTCAAGATCGACCCAGCGGCGCGCGACCGCATTCTGATCGCGCTCAAGGACATGCCGGTGGTACTGGGCGTAACCGAGCGCGAAGCCGCCCTGATCAAGTTCACGCAAGTGATCGACACCAACATCCTGACGATGATCAGTTTCTACGTCGCCTTCGCCTCGGCCATCGCCATCGGCGTGGTCTACAACAGCGCGCGCATTCTCTTCTCCGAGCGGGCACATGAACTCGCGACTCTCAGGGTGCTGGGCTATCAGCGCGACGAAGTCGCGATCGTGCTGCTCGGCGAAGTTGGTTTTCTGGTGGTGCTGTCGCTGCCCCTCGGCTGCCTTATCGGCTATGCCATGGCCCAGCTCATGACTGCAATGTTCAGCTCTGACCTATTCCGCCTGCCTTACGCCGCCACCCGCGCGAGCTATGGCTTTGCCATGCTGGTGGTGCTGGTCGCGGCGCTGGCCACAGCCTTGCTCGTCGCGCGGCGCGTGATGAGGCTCGACATGGTTCGCGTCCTCAAGGCGCGCGAATAATGGGCAAGTTCCTCGAGCGCTGGCGTTGGGCCCTGGTTATCGGAGGATTGCTCCTCCTTGCCTTCGGTTACGCCTTCTGGCCCGAGGCCAAGCTGGTCGATCTGGGCACCGCCAGCAAAGGCCCCATGGCAGTGGGCGTCACCGATGACGGCGTGACACGCGAAAAGGAACTTTACGTCGTCTCCGCGCCCGTAACGGGCTTCGCCTCGCGCATCACGCTCGAGGCCGGCGACCCCGTCGCCAGGGGCCAGATCATCACCCGCATGACCGGCCGTCCGGTGTCGCCGCTCGATCGGCGGACACGGGAGGAACTGCGCGGACAGCTTGCATCCGCTAAAGCCGCCGAAGACGGGGCCACCGCCGAGCTGGCACAGGCACGGCGCGATCTTGCCCGCGCCGAGTCTCTGGCGCCGAGCGGTTTCATCTCGCGAGCGCAACTCGAACAAGTGCGCACACGGGTTTCGACCGGGCAGGCCGCACTCGCTCAGAGCCGGGCCGAGGTGCAGCGGATCAGGGCTTCGCTCAGTGAACCAGGAGGCACGACGGCTGGTGCGCCGGTTGCAGTAGTCGCACCGGTGAGCGGGTCCGTGCTGCTGGTTCCCGAAAAGAGCGAAGGCGTGATCACGGAAGGAACGCCGCTCGTCACGATTGGCGACCCTGACAAGATCGAGGTGGTCGTCGATCTGCTATCGCGCGAGGCGGTGCGGGTGAAGCCGGGCGATCGTGTGGAGATCACGCAATGGGGTGGTTCGAAGCCGCTGATCGGCCGCGTTAAATACATCGAACCTTACGGGCGGCTCAAGGTCTCGGCGCTTGGCATCGAGGAGCAGCGCGTCAATGTCGTCATCGGCTTCGACGCTTTCGCCGCGCGCCAAGCGACCCGCCTTGGTCACGGATACCAGATCGACGCGACGATCATCGTGTGGAGCAAGCCAGATGCCTTGCGGGTGCCGATCGGCGCGTTGTTTCGCGGCAAGGATGGCGGCTGGCGTGTCTTTGTTGACGACAGCGGCCTTGCCCGCGAGCGCGTGGTGAAGATCGATCACCTCAACGACGACTACGGCGAAGTGATCAACGGCCTCGCCGACAATGCCAGTGTCGTGCTCAATCCGGCCAGTGACCTGAAGGAAGGTGACCGCATCAGGGCCCGCTGAGCGCGAAATCAATCGTCGTGCTCCGCGCCTTCTTGTGGCACTCCCCAATGGCTGCCAATCCGCTGGCGCCCTCAGACTATGCGTAGCGTCTGGCATTTCCACCAGGCATGCTCACGTGATGGTCGAGGTGCATACCTTCCGAGGCTGCCGGTCGCACCTTTAGTTAAAATTCCACGGTGTAGATCCCCAATCCTCCTGCGCTCATTGAAGAAGGAAAACAGGTAGCCCGGTTTTACTCCGCCCGCGACGAAACTATCCCGCTGCTACCGTCGCCGAATTTTACTCAGCGTTCTCATATCGGTCTGTCCCGGCCTTATGTCATCCCAAGGCTGACAATCAGCTCCTCTGAACGAAAGGCAGCTTCAGCTGGTGCATATCTGAAAGGAAACATTCCGAATCATCCGCACCCATCGTCATTCGCGTGCCGCGTTCAGGCGAATGAATGTAGAGCAGCCTAGACCTGATCTGCGGCGCGAAGCCGCCGTTCCGGTTTGTCCAACGGCTAAGAGTTGGGGGAGAGGGCTGACGTGGTGCCACGAATTACCGGTTTCGGCGTAATCAGCCGTTGCCAGTAGTGGCGGCGACCGGCAGCAACGTCCCGCGAACCGGTGTTCGCTTCCAGCGACAGTCGACCCACCGCAGTCGTTCAGACGCCAATTTTGGGTCCTCAGGTGCAGACCATCCGCAACTCGGGCAGATGTCGAGCGATCTCTACTTAGTCGAGGAACGCTCGCATGATGCGTGAACGGCTCGGATGTTTGAGCTTGCGTAGCGCCTTTGCTTCGATCTGACGGATTCGCTCGCGAGTCACCGAGAATTGCTGTCCGACCTCCTCCAGCGTGTGATCTGTCGGCATGCCGATGCCGAAGCGCATGCGCAGCACGCGCTCCTCGCGAGGAGTCAGCGATGCCAGCGTACGAGTGATCATTTCCTTGAGGTTGGCCTGGATCGCCGCGTCCACCGGGATGACGGCGTTCTCGTCCTGGATGAAGTTGCCAAGGCTGCTGTCTTCCTCGTCGCCAATCGGCGTTTCGAGGGAGATCGGCTCCTTGGCGATCTTCAGAACCCGCTTCACTTTTTCGAGCGGCATCGACAGCTTCTCGGCCATTTCCTCGGGCGTGGGCTCGCGGCCCTGGTCATGGAGGAACTGGCGGCTCGTGCGTACCAGCTTGTTGATCGTCTCGATCATGTGGACCGGGATACGGATGGTGCGGGCCTGGTCCGCGATCGAGCGGGTGATCGCCTGCCTGATCCACCAGGTCGCGTAAGTCGAGAACTTGTAGCCGCGGCGGTATTGGAACTTGTCGACCGCCTTCATCAGGCCGATATTGCCTTCCTGGATGAGGTCCAGGAACTGCAGGCCGCGGTTGGTGTACTTCTTGGCGATCGAGATCACCAGGCGCAGGTTCGCCTCGACCATTTCCTTCTTGGCGATGCGCGCTTCACGCTCCGCCTTCTGGACCATGTTCACGATGCGGCGAAACTCGGGAAGCGCCATGCCGGTTGCGGCGGCGATGTCCGATATCTCGAGGCGGATACGCTCGGCAGGTTCAGCCTCGCTTTCAGCAAAGGCAGCCCACTTCTTGTCCGTGCTGGCCACTTCAGCGAGCCAAGTGTCGTCCAGCTCCCGGCCCGTGTAAGCATCGAGGAAATCGGCGCGCTTGACCTTGTGGCGTTCGGCCAGGCGCAGCATCTGGCCGCCCAGCGTCGTCAGGCGGCGGTTGAAGGCGTAGAGGTTGTCGACAAGAGATTCGATCTTGGTTGCGTGGAACTGAACCGATTCGACCTGCGCCGTAAGGTCTTCACGAAGCTGCTGGTATTGGTCTTCCTTGGCACCCGGGAAATCGATGCCCAGTGCCAGAGCGTCGAGCCGCTCGCTCTGCAGGCGTTCGAATGTGCGGAACAGTTCCGTGATGAGCGCAAACTTTGCCAGCGCTTCCGGCTTAAGCGCGGCTTCCATCTGGCCGAGGGAGAGAATGTTGTCATCTTCTTCATCCTCATCACCCCTGCGCTTGGGGATCGGATTGCCCTCCTCGTCGACTTCCTCCGAGTTGTCCTCGACGGAATCGTCGTCCTCCTTGAAGGTGGGCCCGGCGGTGGCAGCGGAAATCTCGCCGTCGCTCTCACCGTCCTCGCCCAGATTTTCGGGCTGCGGCTCCTTGGAGAGCATCGCGTCGAGATCTAGGATCTCGCGCAGCTGCATGTCGCCCTTGTTGAGCGCTTCGGACCAGCCGATGATCGCGTGGAAGGTCATGGGGCTTTCGCAGAGGCCCATGATCATCATGTCGCGGCCGGCTTCGATGCGCTTGGCGATGGCGGCTTCACCCTCGCGGCTAAGCATCTCGGCGGCGCCCATTTCCTGCAGGTACATGCGGACCGGGTCGTCGGATCGCGCGTGGGTGTCGACCTTGCGGCTCTCGCCGGGACGGCGCCGGGAATTACCTTCATTGAACTCGGAATCCGAACCGGAATCGTCATCGCGACCATCAACGGCGTCCACGCCGTCTTCCTGCTCGCCTTCCTCATCGTCATCATCGTCGTTCTCGATGATTTTGACGCCCATATCCGAGATCGCGGCCATGATGTCCTCGATCTGATCGGTGGTCATCTGGTCCTGCGGCAGAGCGGCATTCAACTCCTTGACCGTGATGACGCCCTTGCTTTTGGCGCGCGCGATGAACCGCTGGACCGAGCCCTTGTCCAGGTCGAGGAGAGGAGAGTCGTTGTCGCCGCTGCGATCGTCGTTAGTCATGCAATCCGTTGTCGTCTTATGGGCCTGTCCATGACGATGATCGCGCCAGGACAAGGCTAGGTTCTCAGATCACCAGGCAGGAATGAACCGCCTCTGATCTGGGGTTCGAGCAATGTGGCCGGACATCAGTTCCGAGAAGAAGCTGGTCCGCCCGCGTGCTCCGCGTTCGGACCAGGGACACACGCCCCTGGCCCTGCAATCAGTATGTCGAAGGCTGCCTTGATCAGGGCCATCGACATGAGCCGGGCGCTTTCCGTCGCCGATCATGAGGCGATCGGTGACGGAAAGCACGAGATGAAGCCATGGCCTCCTGCGGCAGCCATGGCCCAGTCCGTCAGCGCTGGACCAGATTCACGGCCGACGCCTTGCCGCGGCGATCGATCTCGATCTCGAATTCGAGCTGATCGCCTTCCGAAAGGCCGTGCAGACCGGAGCGCTCAACGGCGCTGATATGCACGAACGCATCAGGCTGGCCGTCATCGCGGACGATGAAGCCGAAGCCCTTCGTGCCATTGAAGAACTTGACCGTGCCGGTTGCCTTCTCGCCAGTGGACTGACGTTGAACAGGAGCGGCAGGCCGCTCGCGACGTTCGGCAACAACGACCTCGCCGACGATGGTCAGTTCAGATGCGGAAACCTTGCCGTTGCGCTCAACCAGCTGGAATTCCAGCTGCTGACCTTCCGCCAGCGTTTCGAGGCCGGCGGACTGCACAGCGCTGATGTGCACGAATGCATCGTCGCCGCCACCTTCAAGCTGAATGAAGCCGAAGCCCTTGTCGGGGTTGAAGAACTTGACCGTGCCACGGCCCTGACCCACAACCTGGCCTGGACCGCCACGCGAACCGCCACCGCCGAAACCGCCGCCTCGCGAGCCACCGAAGCCACCACGCTGGCCGCCACCGAAGCGGTCACCGCCGCCAAAGCGATCGTTTCCGCCGCCCCAACGATCATCACCACCGCCGAACCGATCGCGACCATAGCCGCGATTTCCCCTGTCGAATGTCATCTGTTAGATACCTTAAACCACGTCCGAAGAAACCTATCCTCGCGAGTGAACGTAGCACGCAAGGCTGCAGAACCCGTTTCAGGATGCAGGATAATAGCCGATAGCAGCGAAGCGGCGCCTTGGCGACTCGAGTTCTGCGAACAGCTCGATACAAAGTACGCAGGCGGCATTATCACGGCGATGACGGAGCCAAACTCATCAGCAAAGTCGGGACGACCGGCAGGTCTGGTTTTATGCGAGCAAGGCGTGAAACATTCGTACATTCAAAGTACGCGCGCCGCTGGCTCACTGGGCGTTGCAATGCAACAGCTTCGTGCGCGCAGTCTGCAGTTGGCGCTTGGACAAGTCGATCAGACGCCCAAAGCAGCACAGAGTTTAAGTTTCCAGGTCACGTGCGGTAAATATCTGCTGGAGTCGCTTCATTCCCCGGTGAAAACTGCGGCTGCGCGGCGCATAAGCTGCCGAGGCATTTCGTAAAGAATTCAATTTGCTTGAAGGCCAGTCCGCGCATCGGAAATTGAAATGGAAAAGCTCGATCGGATAGATTTCAAGATTTTATCGTTTCTCCAGGAGCACGGCCGCGTGACCAATGTCGGATTGGCGGATGCAGTCGGGCTTTCGACCAGTCCTTGCCTGTGCCGCGTCAAGCGCCTTGAAAACCTGGGCTATATCAAATCCTATGGCGCCCGCATCGCGCTGGAATTGCTGGGCGAGCATTTGATGGTGTTCACGGAAGTGACACTGACGGGACATCGCACTAGCAATTTCAAACGATTCCTCGACCACGTCAGGGAAGTTCGCGAAATCGTCGAATGCCATCATGTTACAGGAGGATATGATTACCTTCTTAAAGTGGTGGCCAGAAGCGTTAGTCATTACCAGAAGGTCATGGAAATATTGCTAGAAAGTGAAGCCGGGATAGGGAAATACTCCTGCTATATTGTACTCGACTCTCCGATTGTTCGCGAAAGTTATCCAATTGACCAACTTTTCGCTTCTAATCCCAGTTGATTTGCCCGCGATGGATCGCAGGTGTCTTTGTAACCCTGTCCCTGAAAATGCCTCCATTGAGCATTAGAGGAATCTGGCAAATTCGAAACTGATGGAAGCACAAGGGCATTGCTGATCCACTACGATCCTGTGCCAATTTCGAGGACAGCCTCCAAGGCGGGACAAGATTCTTCTGAACATCGAGACAACGGCAGCATTCCGCACCGCTCAGACCCTAGCCTTGGTCTTGTCAGAAAACTTCGACCAAGGTGTGTCCTCCCATGTTCAGGCCAAAATACATAAGTTTCGATTGCTATGGCACCATGATCAATTTCATCATGGGGCCGAGCGCGCGCGAAATTTTCTTGAACCGCGTCAAGCCTTCGAAGATGGATGCCTTTCTTGATTCATTCCGCGCCTATCGTCTGGATGAAGTGTTGGGCGCATGGAAGCCGTTCTACGATGTCATTGCCAACTCGATCGAACGCGCCTGCCGCAAGCATGGGGTCGAACATGACGCGCGCGACATCCAGGCCCTCTACGATGCAGTGCCCACCTGGCAGCCCCACGCCGATGTGCCCGGCCCCTTGAGCCGGATCGCGGAGCAATATCCGCTCGTCATCCTGTCCAACAGCATGGTGGATCTGATCCCCCACAGCGCGCGCAATATTGGCGTGCCTTTCCATGCCGTGCTGACGGCCGAGGAAGCGGGCGCCTACAAGCCGCTGATGCGGCCGTTCGAGTATATGCTCGATCGGTTGGGATGTAGACCGGAAGACATGATGCATGTTTCATCGAGCCCGCGCTACGATCTGATGACGGCACACGATCTGGGTTTTGGCGCCAAGGTGTTCGTCGATCGCGGGCATGAACCGCCTACCGATCATTATGGCGTGACCCGCATCAAGGACTTCCACGAACTCCCGGCCCTGCTGGGCCTGTGAAGATAAGGACGGCCGGGCGGAAAGGTTATCTATGTCGCTGTTTGTCTTGCTAAAAGACTGGGTGGAAGGTGCAGGTCAACCCTGCGCTCGCTGCAAAGCCGACGCAGCTTGTCATATGGGATATGCTGCATCGTCCCGGTGTGCTCGTACCCTTTGGACAGGACCTTCGAGGTGAAGTCACGCACCGGCGTTTCAACCGATGCGGAGGTCAGGGAAATCGGCCTCCTGGCGGGCGATCAACGTGCATCGTGCGATGACAGGGCCTACTTCCAGGCCGCTGCGGAGCGCCTGGCCATGCTGCCCGACGCATCGGAGTCCGATGTGCCGGTCTTGCTGCTTGAGCAGCACTACGGGCAGCAGGGTGCTCTCACCGCCTTGTCGTCCGAAGTGGAGCGCACCTTCGATGCAAAGCTGACCGATGGCCGGGCGTTCATTCTCAAGACGTCTTCGAGACCGCAGACCCTTGAAAGCTTTCAGTTCCAGTCCGCCGCGATGGCAGGTCTGCGCGGGGCCGACGGGGTCATGGCGCCAGAGGTGATCGACACGCTCTCTGGCGGGCTGATGTTCGAACATGAGGGGGGCTGCGGCTACCTCCAAACGCGCATGGACGGGATTCCTCTGCACATGGTGCCGCGCACTCCTGAGATCCTCCGCAAGGTCGGCGCGGCGCTCGCTCGGCTCAATCTCGCCATGAAAGACACCGACCCGCAGGCGGCACGGCGCCCCGTGCTTTGGAACATCGCCTGCTGGCCATGGCTGGTGGAACTGGAGCGCTATCTTAGCAAGGGACGGACTGCGTCGCTCGTGCGCAGTGCCATGGCGGAGTACATTCGCGACATTTCTCCGTACATCGCCGACCTCGACTGGCAAGTCACCCACAACGATCCCAGTCCATTCAACATGATCGATACCGGCAAGGGCATCGGATTCATCGATTTCGGCGATGGCGGCTGGAATCCCCGAATTCAGGACCTCGCCATTGCAGCAGGGCATTTCGTCATCGATCCGCGCACTCCGCTGGGCGGAGCGGAACATGTCATCGCCGGCTATGCATCGCTGGCTCCCTTGTCGGAACTCGAAGCATCGCTCCTGCTGGGATTGATGCGTGCGCGCCAGAGCGCTCTGCTCCTGATCAACAACTGGCGGTCACACCTTTTCCCGGCTGCCGCCCCCTATATCATGAAGAACGTGAAGCGGGCGGAACAAGGGCTGGCGGTCCTGGCTTTGCTCGATGCGTCGTCAGGCGAAGCGGCAATTCGCGCCGCGGCGGGGCTCGCCCCATCCTGAAGCAGCACCCACATCCTGAACGACAACCGCACCATATAGGCAGCACCTCATGTCCGTAGATCTCATGCCCAACCGCTTCAGGCCCGGCGAGGCCGAGCTTCCCCAACGCGAGACTGAATTGATCGCGCGGCGTGATGCCGTTCTCGGCGCTTCATACAGGCTGCAGTATCGCAAACCGGTCCACTTCGTGCGCGGCGAAGGGATGTGGCTCTACGACCCGGATAACCGCGCCTATCTCGATTTCTACAACAACGTGCCGTCACTCGGGCACTGCCATCCCGAAGTGAATGCGGCGATGGCCGAGCAGGCGGCCCGGCTCAGCGCCAATACCCGGTATCTTGAGCCGAAGCTGGTGGACTATGCGGAAAGGCTCGTCGGCACATTTCCCGCCGAGATGGACCGCGTGGTGTTTACCTGCACCGGCAGTGAGTCCAACGACCTTGCCTTGCGCATTGCGCGATTGGTAAGCGGCAACGAAGGCGTAATCGTCACCTCCTATGCCTATCACGGAACCAGCGCCGCCGTGGCCGCAGTATCTCCCAATCTGGGAGCTGCGGTGAACCTCAGCCCGACCGTGCGCATGGTCGCGCTGCCCGGACCGAGCGGCGTGCCCGATGATCAGGCGGCATCATTCTTCGAAGCCCAGGTTCGCGCCGCAATTACGGACCTGCAACGCCGCGGTATCGGCGTGGCTGCGCTGTTGTTCGACAGCATCTTTTCAAGCGATGGTGTCTGGATCGATCCGCCGGGCTTTATCGCCGGCGCGGTCGAGGCTGTCCGCGAGGCGGGTGGCCTGGTTATATCGGACGAGGTTCAGCCGGGCTTCGGCCGCACCGGTTCGCATATGTGGGGCTTCGAGCGCCACGGCATCGTCCCCGATCTGGCCACGCTGGGAAAGCCTATGGGGAATGGCTTTCCGATCGGCGCAGTCGTAGGCCGCCAGCATCCGATGGAACTGTTCGGCCAGACCGCGCGGTACTCGAACACCTTTGCCGGAAACACGGTCGGCATCGCCGCCGCCAGTGCCGTTCTGACCGTCCTGCAGCGCGACGGCATATTGGAAAAGGTAGTCGCCGTGAGCCGGCGGCTGAGGACCGGCCTTGAGCTCGTTGCCGCGCACTCCCCCGGAATTCGCGCGATCCGGAACGCCGGATTGTTCTTCGGGGTCGATATCGGGTCTGACGCAAGTTCCTCTATGGAACGCCGGATGCTCGCGCTCGATCTGGTCAACGCCATGCGGGACGACGGCGTGCTCATCAGCACGACGGCAGCTAACGAGGATGCGCTCAAGATTCGACCTCCGCTGGTCTGCGAGGACGAGCATGTCGACAAGTTCCTGGTGGTATTCGAAGCTGCTCTGAGAAAATGTACATTGTAGAAAAAGACGAAGTTTCACCACCTGCATGTGCGCTTCGCCGCGATATAGACGGAAGAGCAGCAGGCTGCTGGCCTGGTATTAAAGGTCGCATTGCTGTGGGGTCGCGCCCCGTTTCGAAAATTGGCAAGTGTCCGCTCCCCCGACCTTCCTGCAGATGGAGGCGCCCCAGGCACGGCCTGAAACCGGTCTTTTTTACCGGATCGGACTGCTGAGCAGCCCTGGCCGTCACAGCGACCGGGGATAGGATTTTCAACCAGATCGGACAGGGGTTACCCGCAGGATTTCGCTAGCGGACCTTACTAGCTACGCCACTCCTTCTCCAGCCGATCCGCCCGATTGACCAAGCGCTAGAGCCCCAGTTCGGACAGGCCCGGCGCGCCCCCGGGGCGAGGCCCGAGCGGCCAATGAAACAAACGGTCAGCCTCCGCGATCGGATGCTCATTGATGCTAGCGATACGGCGCTCCATCAGCCCTTCGGCATCGAACTGCCAGTTTTCGTTGCCATAGGCGCGGAACGAGTTGCCACTGTCGTCGTGGTATTCGTAGGCAAAGCGGACCGCGATGCGGTTGGCCGTGTGTGCCCACACTTCCTTGATCAGGCGGTAGTCCAGCTCCCGCGCCCACTTGCGGGCAAGGAATGACTCGATCGCCGGACGCCCGGTGATAAACTCGGCCCGGTTCCGCCACTGGCTGGCGGGCGTGTAGGCAAGCGCCACGCGGGCAGGATCACGACTGTTCCAGGCATCTTCTGCCGCGCGGGCCTTGAGGGCGGCAGTCTCGTGCGTGAACGGAGGCACTGGCAGGCGGCTCATGGTTTGGTCCTTTCGATCTGGGCCCGGAGCTCTGCGTTTTCGGTTTCGAGTGTGGCAATGCGGGCTTCCAGAGAGGTGATGGCAATGGTCACGTCATCGGCGTCGAGCTTGCGAGGAATATGCTGTGGGCAATTCACGTCCCACGCCAGCACAGTGAACAGGATCGCCTGTTCGGCCCGGGCGGGGTAGCCTTGCGGCATGAGCCGCGCGACCAGCTCCGGATCGTCCGCCACAACCCGCGCCAGGCCCCAGATCTTGATGCGCCGGCGAGCGCCATAGTCCATCAGGAACAGGAAGGCCTGCTCGTTCTCGGCAAGGTTGCCGGCAGTGACGTATTGGCGGTTGCCGACAAAATCGGCAAAGCCCAGCGTGCGCGCGTCGATCACCCTGATGAAGCCGGGTGGTCCACCTCGGTGCTGGGCATAGGGCTGGCTGCCGGCGCTGGCCGTGGCGAGATAGGCCGTGTCGATCCGGGTGAGGAAGTCAGCCAGGTCGTCGTTGATCCCGGTGCGGAAGCCGCCACGCTGTTCAATCCTGGCATAGGCTTCGCGTGACCCGCGGGCCTGCTGCATCGCCTTGACGCTGGCGGTGAAGGCAACGTCGCTGGAGGGCATAGTTTGGGACTCCTCCACAAATAGCGGGAGGCGACGGTCGCCGGATGGTCGGAGCGCCCGCCGCCCGTCCGGTCAGGCCGCCTGGCGCGCGGTCAAGACCGGAAAGTCGATCTCGGTCTGGAACACATTATTGAAGCTGTTGGTCCAGGTGTTCAGCGCGACATGCTGCACGATCTCGATGATCTGCGCGTCGGTGTAGCCGGCCAGTTTCACTGCCGAGAACTCGGCGTCGCCGATATGGCCGCGCGTCGCCGCGACCCGGACGGCAAAGCGTACCGCGGCATCGGCCTTGGGATCGTTCGAGGCACCGCTGCGGTTGGCCGCAATTTCGGCTTCGTCGAGCCGGGCGAATTTCTGGCCCAGGTAGGCGTGGGCAGACAGGCAGTAGCCGCAGCCGTTGATCTCAGCAACCGCAAGCGCGATCCGTTCGCGGGTCGCGGCCGGCAGCGCACCCTTGCCGAGCGCACCCGACAGAGCGAGATAGCCCTCCAGCGCCTGCGGGCTGGTGGCGATCAGGCGGAAAAGGTTGGGGGCTGAACCGAGTTGCTTGATGACAGCTTCGAGCAGGGGACGCGAGGCTTCGGGCGCATCGGCAATGGTGGCAGGTTGGGGAATGCGGGGCATGGGCTTGGTCCTTGTCTGACGGGCGGCCTGGGATTGGCCGGTGGACAAGAATTAGAACCTTTCGATAATTCTGAGCATCCATTACTTTCGAAAGCCATTCTTCCGGATTATGGAAGGTACATGGACAGGTTCGAAGCCATACGGACACTCATCACCGCCGTCGACGGAGGTAGTCTCTCCGCTGCGTCGCGCCGGCTCGGTGTGCCGCTGCCGACCGTAAGTCGGCGGGTATCCGACCTGGAGGCGCACCTTCGCACCCAGCTGGTCGTGCGCACGAGCCGCCGGCTGCTGCTCACCGACGCCGGCCGGGCCTACGTGGCCGCTTGCCGCCAGATCATTGAAGAGTTGGACGATGCCGAACGGCTGGCCAGCGGTGAGTATCGCACGCCCCGCGGTGAACTCTTGATCACCGCGCCGGTAATGTTCGGGCGGCTCCATATCCAACCGGTCGTGCTGGATTTCCTCGCGGCCTATCTGGATATTACCGTCCGCTTGACGCTCTCAGACGCGATAATCGATATCGTCGAGAACCGTGTCGACCTGGCCGTGCGGATCGGCGAGCTGCCAGACAGTGGCTTGGTTGTCCGGCGATTGGGTGCCGTTCGGTGGATCACCTGCGCCAGCCCGGGCTATCTCGCCCGTCGCGGCTCCCCGGCCACGCCGCAGGACCTCGTGGACCATGATTGTGTCGGGTTCGAGCGCGTCCGCTCCGATAGCACTTGGCTGTTCTCTGTTCAGGACCGGGCCACAGCCATTGCCATCAGTCCACGCTTCTCGGTCAACACGGCTAACGGCGCGATGGATGCTGCCCTTGCCGGGGCGGGCATCATTCGCGTGCTTTCCTACCAAGCGGCGCAGGCGATTGTTGAGGGGCGCCTGACCAAGGTCCTCCAAGCCTTTGAAACCGAGCCGCAGCCCGTGCAACTGGTCCATAATCCGCAGGCCATCTTGCCGCTCAAGCTGCGCGCCTTCCTGGACTTTGCAGCACCGCGGCTGAAAGCTGGATTGGCAGACGAGCCAGGCTGAATGCATGGCAGGTTCCGACGAGCCGGTCTGGGGCCGCGAACGGCAGCTCAACTAATCACCTGCATCGGACAGCCAAGTCGGCATATTCCGCTTGGCATGAAGCACACGCCAGACATCCACATGTGTGTCGAACTCAAGGCAGAATGCGAGCCACGGAAATTCCTTGAGTCGTATGGTCCTCAGCCCGGGCAAGTTGAGCTCATGGGAGCACCGTGGAGACCCGGCGGCTTGTGTTGCCCCAATGAAGGTATAGGCCTGTTCAAGCGCGTCGATTTGGCAAGGCTTTGAGCGCTAGCTGCCATCTGCAAACAGGGCGACGCTCGGCATCGGCGTCCGATATCCTCTGATCGGCTATTCCGGCCACGGGAGAAGCATCATGGGACGTTCAGACATCGACCCCGCCGTGCATGAACGGCGCCCTCGGAATGCAGGTCAGAACGTGTGACAAGGTTCCGCAGGCCTGCCTCCGCTCGTTCTCTCCCCGGCCATTCCAGGCCAAGGTGTCAAACGAACTGCAGATTTGACCCCACGTGTTGCCTCACCGAAGATTGTTACCGGGCTGAGCGGTTGCGAGGTGCGCCCTATCTCCACCCGCCGCGGCGGGTGCAGATAGGGCGAAGCCCTTCATCCAGTCACCATTGAGGATGATCTGCCCGGTGATTTCCGCGCGCCACGCCTTCACGGCTAATTGCACCGTTCGCTCGCTCTTCTTCGTGAAGCGTGACGGATCGGCGCTCATAAGCCGCTGCAACACTGCGGCTGCCGAGAGCGTCGGGTCCGCCGCGATCCACGCGCGGATTTGCGCCTCGAACGGATCGAGCATGCTCGGCCTTTTGGGATAGGGCTTGGTTCGCCGATAGGGACGCCGATGCGTGGGCCGCGTCTCGCCCGCCTGCCAGGCTGTCTCCAGATTGACGGCAAAGCGCTGCAGGTCGACAACGACCGGCTCCTCAGGCTTGGCATTCAGCCCGCGGCGATCGACGCGTTTCCCCAGATCGTCTTGTGCTGCCCGGATGCCTGCGAACAGCATCACGGGATCGGCCATTTCCAGCATCCGGCTCAGCCGCTCTTTATCGGGCGCGGCTACATCGGGATGAGCCAGCACGCGCGCGGCCGGCGGCGTGGGCGGATGATAGCGTTTGATGATGCGCGCACCGATCCGGGTCTTCTCCCGCAGTTTGAACGAGGGTTGGAACAGATTACCGTGCAGCCGCACCACATCGTACAAGCGGCTGAGCGCCGCTGTCGCCTCCGCTCCCACGAACCTGCCGTAGCCCACCAGGCGCCGGACGATGGCGCCGTTCTTCTGCTCGACCCACGCCTGATCATTCTTGCGATAGGCCCGGGAGCGCGTCACCTCCAGACCCTGGCTTCGGCACCAGCAGACCACGAGTTCATTCATGAAGGCGCTGTCATTGTCGAAGTCTACGCCCAGGAGTGGGAACGGAAAGAACCGCTGCGCTTGCTGGATCGCCGCAACCACCAGGCTGCTGTCGCGACTGCGGACCGGCACGCATTCGGTCCACCCCGTGGCGATGTCGGTCAGCACCATCGTTTGCACGAAACTGCCGGAGGAAGAGGTGCCGGAATGCGCCACGAAGTCGACCTCAACATAACCGGGCACAGGATCGTTCCAGTCCCCGAAGGTGCGGACCGGAACCGACCGGCGCACTGCGGAGCTCATGCCGGTCCGACGCCGCCGCCCGCCGCGCGCGACAATACGCACCTCCGACAGCAGCCGGTCCATCGTCGCCGCGCTCACCGTGAGCAGCTTGTCGCGCAGCTCGGCACTGACGTCGAGCCGGTCGTGCCGCTCGAGCGCCGGTAGCAGAACCGGGATCAACGGCTTCAGGCGCTTTGAGCAGAGGCGATCCGACGCCTCCCACAACACCACCAGCGCCTCGCGGACATCGCCGCCGTAACGGATCGCCTGACGCCGGTCGCGCGGCGGCTTCGTCTCGCGGCGTCCAAGCACGCGGATCGCGTGCTTGCGATGATAACCGGTGACCGCAACAAACTCGTCCAGGATCTGCTGCTTGCTCGCCCGAGAGCATGATCGATACCGCTCGATAATCGCCCCCACCAACTCCGATCGTGTCGCCATGCTGATCCGCCTGCCCATCCGACATCCCCGATCCAGGGTTACAGAACAGCCTCCATCCCCCTCGGGCCCGCAGTCCTACCGGTAACATTCTGCTTGAGGCAATGCGGGGGTCAGTTTGTCAGTTCGGGTGACACAAGGAGAAGTGTCATGGGTTAGGCCTGAGCCAAGCGTCCGAGCAACGGCAGACAAATAGCCGTCCGTCCGACAGCACCGGACTGATCCGCAGGCGCCCTCGCGGCATGCCCTGATAGGCGATCTGCTGCTCTCTATCGTCGGAGATCAGCAAGGAGAGGCGCGCGGCCTAGAGATACGTGTGAGTGTATGCCATCGGGCTCTCATGCCCGATGTTGGGGTGGCAAGGGCGCCGCCGAGGCATCGCTCCAGCAAATCCAAGCGCGATCCTTAGCTGACCCTTGCTTGCTCGTTCAGCGTCCGGCGGTCATCGCAGAGACCTGATTGCCGTAGCCGGCCCAGACGGACTGGCTGGCCGGACTTAGTCGGCCAGCCAGTCGATCCAGGCGCCGTAGGGGTGGCAGGTCGCCAGGTGACGGGTGCTGCCATCGGGCCAAAGCGTCAGCAGGAGGCGCACCTCGCTGCGATCTTGCGTCCACTCGAAGCTGATCCAGGCGAGGGGATGCCGGGCGTCGGCGCACTCGCCTGCTTGGCGAATGGCGCCTTCCACCACCGCTCGCTCTTCGGTGGCCAGATACTGGATCATCATCGAATGGAGCACGACCCGGCAGGCGCCTTCACTCTGGGGTTCTGCCAGCCGTTGTCCCAGCCATGAGCCGGCATCCATGCGATCAACCAGGGGCCTGTGCGTGCGCGCCAAGTCCAGCGCCAGTGCCAGCCGCTCCAGCCGCGCGCCCTGATCGGCCCACACATAGGACAGCATGCGATCGGCCGTTGCGGGATCGTCAAGGTCGGGCGGGTTTAGATCGACGCCGCGCGCGGAGCGAATTTCTACCGGGGCGTGCGGCGGCGGCGCGCCGCGCCATTCGGGTGCCACCCGCACGGGCGAGCCAGCCCGTCCCACCTGCCGGCCGGCAAGGGCGTAGTCGTAATGGTCGAGGTTGAGATTGAGCCCGCAACTTGCGCCGAGTTCCAGCAGGTCGAAAGCCATGCCTGTCTGGAGTTGCACCACCATGAGCGCGCACAGCAGCGCAGCCGCCCGTCCGACTTCGTTGGTCTGCGTGGGGTGCGCCATGGCTGCCAGTATACGCCCATCGCCCTGGCGAAGCGCCTGCGCGATCGCTCCGTCGAAATCGTCATGCTCGCATCGGTACAAGGCCGAAAGTGCTGGAATTTCTTCGCTTCGGGCAAGAGCGTGGATGGCCGCGTTGAAGCGCATCGCCATCGCCGACGATGCCGGATCGCCCTGCCAATTGTCGATCAGGTCCGCCGTAAGCGGCGCCTGATCGAGTTGGCGCTGTCCCGCCTCGAGCACTGCCGCCACGAATGGCGAGCCGATCGACCGGGCGAAAAGCGCCTGCCGCCCCAGTTCGCTGCGGCATCCCAGATGCGCCGCAACACGAACCGGCAGCCGATGCGTGGGCAGAGTTAATCGCCAATCGCCGTCGTTTGGCATGACCAACGGGCTGCCGCGCCTTGCTGGTGTGATACCCTCGAGGTGCTCCCCGGCCGCTTGCACGCAATTCGCGGCAGGCAACGGCTTCTCCGTTGTCGCTGACCGGCCAGCAGCCGGGATGGGCGGCGCGGCAATTTCAAGAGGAATGGCCTCACAGGCCCGTCTGGGCATCAGAACTCCGCCCAGTCTTCGTCGGCTTCCGACCTGACCGCGAGATTGCCCATCACAGTCAGTGCTGGCCGAGCGGGTGCGACGAAGTTCTGGCTGAGCGCGGGCGATGTCTCACCGACAAGCGGGCGCTGGGGCTTGCGACCGCTGTCGCGCAACTGGAAGCGCGTGACTAGCGTGGCTAGCTGGTCGGCTTCGTTGGCAAGACTGCGCGCGCAGGCCATCGTCTCTTCGACCATTGCGGCGTTCTGCTGGGTCATCTGGTCCATTTCAGCGATGGACCCGTTAACCTCGCGCAGATTAGTCGACTGGGTCTGGGTGGTCCCAGCCATGTCGCTGACCAAGGTCGTTATCTCGCTGATGCCCTGGATTATGCGTGTCAGCATCTGACCGGTCTCGCCGACAAGGGTCACACCCTCGCCGACCTGATTGCTGCAGGTCGTGATGAGATGCTTGATGTCCTGGGCCGCGTCAGCGGAACGCTGGGCGAGCGCCCGGACCTCGTTGGCGACCACGGCAAAGCCCTTGCCGGCATGGCCTGCCCGTGCCGCCTCGACGCCGGCGTTCAAGGCCAGCAGGTTGGTCTGGAAGGCAATGCCATCGATCACATTGATGATCTGATGGATTTCCTCGCTGCTCTTTTCGATCGCATCCATCGCGCAAATCGCTTGCTTGACGACATCGCCGCCCTTGGCAGCTTCCTGATGAACGGAATCGATGGCTCCGCGCATGGTGTGGGCACCCTGTGCGGTTTCGGCGACCATATTGGTCACTTGCCGGGTCGATCCAGCCGTCTTCTCGATTGAGATCGCCTGGATTTCCGTACGGTGGGCCAAATCCTCGGAGGCGGCTCGGATTTCGCTGGAGCCGGTGCGCACGCTTTGCGCCGATTCGGAGACCTGACGAAGGCTTTCCTCCATGTGCCCGGCCATCTGATTGAAGCTCTGGCGGAGCAGATCGTAATGGCCAGCAAAAGGCTGTTCGATCACGTAGGTCATGTCACCCGACGCCAGGACTTTCAGCCCTTCGCCCAGCGTTTTGACAACATGGGCCTGATCCGCATCGGCTCTGGCCTTGTCCTTGGCTGCGTCGCGAAAGACGAGCAGCGCGCGGGCCATGTCGCCCAGTTCGTCGGGTCGCGACGTTTCGGGGACGTCGATATCGTTGCGGCCGGCCACCAGGTCGCTCATCGTGCAAGTCATGGCGGTCAGCGGAGCGGCGATGCTGCGGCTGAGCGTCCGGGCGAGGAATACGGCAAGGCCGATGAGCAGCGCCGTTCCCAAGCCCAGCACGACTAGCGCCGTGACTATTGCCTCGTCCTGTTGCTCGGCGTTACTCTGGATAAGCTTGTCTTCTACCGCGCGCAGGTCGCGCAGCGGCAGGACGGCGGCGCTGACCAGTACGGCCTTGCCCGCCTGGCGAACTTCATCGGATGCCGCCTGGCGGCCCTGAGCGTGTACCACGTCGATCAGGCGGTCACCCCAGTTCTTGCGCCAGGCAAGCGTTTCCGCACGAGATTTTTTAAGGAGAGCGAGCGTCTCGGGGCTCTTCAGCAGGCCCTCAAGCTCAGCCGAAGTCCTGTCATAGTCTTCGCGACCTTCATGGTAGGATTTCAGGTAGCTATCGTCGCCGGTAACCAAAAAACCTCGAAGCTGGCTGTTCTGACGTAGGATCGAGGTTTCCAGCAAAAGTTCCTTGGCCAGGATCGACTGGCTGAGGTTGTTGCTGGCAGTGGACGAGCGGATCATCATGATGCTCACGAAGAACACGGCCATGACAAGGGCTGCGCACAGGTTGATTGCCAGGAAGGAAAAACCAAGTTTCTTCGGTATCGTCATGGACTGGAACATGTCTCGCGCCATTTCTCGTTTTGTGTGGGTGGGGGCCGCCGCCTCGGTGCGCCGCGCCGGCGCCCCCCGACCGTTGATCAGAAGTTGAACCGCAGCGATGCGGAAACTTGGCGACCGTTAAGCGTCTGCGCGGCAACCACGCCCGAGGCCGGCAGAGCGCCTTGCGTGACGTTGACGACGGCCAGCTTGTCGAAGAGGTTGGTCGCATTGACCGACAGAACGACGTTGCTGGCCGGACGGAACAGCGCAAACGCGCCAACCGTGGTAAAGGCCGGCAAGCGCAGCTGGTTTTCGTCCTGCGCATAACTTGCGGTGGTGCCAACGATGCTGGCACCCACCGCGAACTGTCCCTGGTCATACTGCGGGACC
The DNA here is from genome assembly GCF_000767465.1 of Novosphingobium pentaromativorans US6-1. Classification (NCBI taxonomy): domain Bacteria; kingdom Pseudomonadati; phylum Pseudomonadota; class Alphaproteobacteria; order Sphingomonadales; family Sphingomonadaceae; genus Novosphingobium; species Novosphingobium pentaromativorans. The sequence continues at coordinate 28,048 of NZ_CP009292.1, read as the reverse complement.
AGCTGGTAGATCAGCTTGGCCTGATGGCGCGGGGTATTTCCGACGAATTCGGGATGAGCGGGGTCGGCAGTGATTTCCGCATGGGTCAAGGTCGCCCCGCCGTTGATCGAGAACCGGCCGCGGCGCCAGCTGGCCTCGAACTCGGCCCCATAGGCACGGTACGAGCGCGAAATCAGCTCGAGCTGGACGTCACCGTTTGTGTTGGTGTTGATCTGCGTGTTGGTCTCGTCAACGTTGGCGAGGAACCCGGTGAGGTTGGCAGTCACGTCGCCGCTGCGATACTTGAAGCCCCCCTCAAGCTGCCGGACCGGGTCATAGGCCGCCTTCTTGCTGGTCAGGCCGCCGTCTATCGAACTAATCGCCGGGGTGAACAGGATGCGGTCGGCGGCGGCGCGCGCGCCCCGGCTGTAGCGCGCGAACAGCGAGAATTCTTCCGCGAGGCGGAAATTGGCGCTGACCGAATAGGACAGGTAGTGATAGTTGTAATGAACCGGATCGGCGGGCGTCGTCGGCAGGAAGTTTGCGAGTGTTTCTGGCACCCCGTCGCGGTTCAAGTCGTAGGCGCCGGCACTTTCCGGAGTGTCCGCCAGGGTGGAGCCGCGCACCGCACCGTAGTCATATCGCAGGCTGCCGCCCAGCGCGAGCCGGCCCTTGTGGAAATTGAGCGAACCATAGGGGGCGTTGACGTTGTAGCTCACGTCATAGGCGCGCTTGATCCCGATATATCCGGGAACACCAAGGGCAAGGACGCCATTCTGGGTGATGGGAGTGCCGTTCAACGTGATGTCGACAAGCGCGCTCTTGCCACCGCCCACAACGTCGCTGATATACGTCGTGCCGTTCATGTCGAAATCGAGCTTCTGGTCAGCATGATAGAAGCCGCCGGTCATGGTCAGCTTGCCGCCGCCAAGATCCCACACCCGGCTGGCGCGCAGGTCGTTGGTCACGTTGGACATGTCGTTGACGTGGGCGATGACATAGATGTTGGCGGCCAACAGCCCGTTGCCACCGATCGTGGTCTTGCCGGCATTGGGACCGTTCACGTAGCGTACGCCGTTGCCGCCGAAAGCCGCCGCGGTAAAGGCTGCGGGCAGCGTGACGATTGGAGAGAAGGTGGGCTCGTTTCCGCTCACGTCGGAATACCGGAAGTTGTCAGTGACCGTCCACTCGCCCAGGTCGATCTTGGTCGAAAAGCCCAGCGCCGTGTTCTTGAGGTGAACGCCCTCGTGAACGTCGGCGGTGAATAGCTTGTTGTCACTGTCGAGAAACGGCAGCGTGGAGAAGTAGCGGGACGACATGGTGTTTTTCTGGGCGTCAAAGCCGGGTAACGCGGAATAGGTCGGTTTTGCGTTGGTCCCCGACACGCCAAGCGGCGCCGTGTAGTAATTCGGCACATGATCGTCGAGCAGTTTGAAGTACACTCGGAAATAACCGCCGGCGAAATCCTTGGTCATGTTGAACTTGACCTGGCCGCCATGATAGGCGTTGTATCCCGTGGCACGCGGCCCTTCGCCAGAGCGATAGAACCCGCCGATGTGAAAGCGCAGCGTGTCGTTGATATGCGCGCCATAGTCCATGTCGAGGCGGTAGCTCTGATAGTCGAGCCCGGCAGTTGCCTGGATGGAGCCACCTTCCACGTCGCCGGTCTTGTCGATCAGATTGATGATGCCGCCCGGCGCGCTGGACGCGAAGGTCGAAGCCGACCCGCCGCGAATCGCCTGTACGGCGGCGAGGTTGAGGTCGAGGCGCAGCAGGCGATCCGAACCGAGGTTGAACACGTCGCCGTATTCCAGCACCGGCAGTCCGTTTTCCTGCAACTGGATGTATTTTGCCCCGTCCGAAACGAGCGGCAGGCCGCGAACAGTATAGCTGTTGCCGCCCTCGCCATTACCAGCTTCGGCCCGGATGCCCGGGATCAGCCGGGCCAGTTCTGCCAGTGATCGCGGGGAAATCTTGGTGATCTCGGTTTCCACGATGGTGCTGGTCGAGATAGCCGTATCGAGCGGATCGCGGGCGCGCGCGACACCGGTATTGAATGCTGGCTTTCGTGCCGGACGCGCCGTAGGCTGGGTTTGTTCGGCAGCATTAGCGCCATCGTCGTCCAGAACCTGCGTCGCAGCAAAAGCAGGCGTGCTGAGTACAAGCGAAGCGACCGTACACAGCAGATAGGTATTTCTCATTATTGGGCACTCTCTCTTTCACTTCAATCGCGCTGCATCCCCTAGAAAGGCTTTAATTATTTGATCTTGATCGCAGACTAGGAGTTTCCCGTAGTCCGGCTGCAAGCCATTATTGCAAATGTGCTATGCGCTCGTCTTTCGCTCGCAGACGGACTTCGCCAGCAGCAGAACACCGCCCGGCGAAGTGAGCCGGCCATCGAAACAGCCTACCGCCGCACCTTCGGCTGGGATTTACGAAGAAAAGGGAATGAACCCGCGCTATCTTGGCGCCAGCGGGTGCCCGCAGATAGAGCAGTTCGCCCACACGGCAGGCCGTGCTGAGAGGACACGCGTCCCCGCTTAAGCGACCGAAACTACTCACTCACGCTTTGGCGAGGTCCGCGAGCAACTCGCGAATCCGGCGGGCGTTCGGACCAATGTCGCCAACACCGATCCGGCTGAGCGAACGCATATCGACGCGCGACTGAGGGCCATCGTCGATGGAAGTGATCCTTATGACCACGTCATCTTGAAGCCGGATGTACGCCGTGGCCTCGACATGCCCGTGCTCCGGATCGTCCGCGCTGATGGTGCTCGTGGTGCTGGGCGGCGCGACAAGCTGGCTTGTATCGATTCGGCCACGGCCTGCCCCTGCCCCTGCCCCTGCCCCTGCCCCGCGAGGAGATGCCTGAGGTAGCGGCGGTATGGAATGGGAAATACTTCAGCAAGGTCGGCGATCTTCTTGCCGCAAGTGGCATTTATGTCGTCAGCGGCAAGCTCGCCGAAATCCTTTCGCGGTACGACCCTGGCGAGGGCGGCCTGGAGCCGTTTCCTGCCTGCAAAGCCGATCTCGAGACGCCCTATCGGGGCGGGTTCTTCCTGTTCAAATTTCGGGGCGCGGAAGAATACGCTGGTGCCCTAGGTCAGCCCGAATGCTGCGAAATTTGCAGTCCATTCCAGGACGGGCCAGCAGATTTGGAAAGTGCGGGATTGGGTCGAGGGGCAGGTGGCGCTTTCACCGGCGGGGCTGGACGGACCCGACCCCTGGCTCGAAGAAGTGCGGGAGGACGACACATTCATGTCCGATGCACTTGCCCAGGCTCTGATTTCGGCAAAACTGGATAAGGACTGACGCCTGACACCCTGCTCCATCGTGAAGGGCGGGCGATGAACGAAGATTAACTCATCTTGTTCAGCTTTCAGACGCAGCACATTTTCGTCAACGAGATTGCGAAAGAAGCATCGGCTGCGGCGAAAACTGCGAACCAACTTCTCATGGAGGCGGGGTCTAAGCTCAACGGCGAGGGTAACCTGATCGGCCTGCTCGGCAGCAGCGACGCGCTGAAAAACGACCCTTGCTCTCGACTTTCTCGCCGATGCGCTGGGCGTGTTCGGAAAGGGGGCAGGCATGGCCGGGTTTGCGCTCTGGGGCAGCGCGGACATCTTCAGCCACGCACGCCGCGATCTGGCCAGGGGCTGGACCCGCCCATATCGAAAGACCTGATTCATTTCGGGCAGCAGTCCGACGCATTTCTCAACAGAAGCAGCCCCGTGACTCCGCGTATCCGCACAGCCCTAGTCCTTGGCGCTGTCCCATTCGCTTTCCTTGCCGCTCCTACCACCGCACAGCAGGCCGATGTCGATCGCCAGGAAGCGGAAGGGGAAGACGTCATTATCGTTCAGGGGACCCGGTTCGGGCGGCGGGTTCAGGACGAGCCAGACCGCGTCGAGGTGATTGTGGGCGAGGAGATCGAGGAAAAGGCAATGATGCGCCCCGGGAACATCGCCATGCTGGTGGCCGGGACGGGCTGGGTGCTGCCGGGCCGGGCGGCGCCCGACGGAATGGAATTCACGCAAACGCAGGAAACAGAGCGCTTCGACGCCGGACTGGTCGTGCAGACGGCCCTGGCCGATCTCGGAACGCTCAATTTTTGGGCCTGGGCGATGCGACAGTGTGCGGCGCAAATATCCGGAAGGCGACCCGGCTGCAACAAACCGCACCTGACAGCGTCCCTCTCGTCAACATCGAAGGAGCGACGCGCGTGCGGGGGACCGAATTGCTACTGCGCTTCAGGCAAGACGACTTCACCATTACCGGGCGAAGGCCGAGACGATGTAGGCGCCACAGACGGACTGCTGCGCTCCAGCGCAAGGTCATCGGCGATGACCGCTTCGTCCCGTTCGGGTTTCGCGGAGAAGGCGGTTTCGTCAGCGCGCATGATCGACCTCCTCTTCCGCTTTCTGAAGCAGATCGGCGGCACCTTCTCAAAGCGCGCCCGCGAGAACGAATTCGCCGCCCTGATCAACGATGAGGCAACGCTCATGGAGACGATTTGCACCGAAGCTTCTTGGTAGGGGTGTGGGTAGCTGTGCGCCCTCTCGGTGATACGACAGAACTTCCTGGATAATTCCGGAGCGGCAAGCGTTCCCGCTTTCCAAATCAGTTATCTCATTATATATCGGAGTATATTTCGATTGTACTGCAGGCGTTTGGAACGAGCCGGGATGTCCTTCCGGTCCCTATGAAGACGTAATAGACCTTGCAGAAATCGATTGGCGTAATGGATGCGTTGCCATGTCATTGCCGGCACGTTGAGGTCTTGGCCGTGTTTCTTGGGGGGGGAATTCTTGAAGGGGCAATCCCGCAATCCGGAATGGTCGAGCGGCTGGACGCTGGTCATGGCCGCTTTTTTCGGTTCGTCGCTGCAGAACCTGCCAGTTTATTCCTTCGGCGTTTTCATGCTGCCCGTGGCAGAAGAATTCGATTGGTCGCGCGCCTCTACCTCGGCGGCGCTGACGCTCTTTGCCATGCTCGTAGTTCCCTTCGGCCCTTTCATGGGTGGCCAGATTGACAAGCGCGGTTCGCGCGCGCTTGCCCTGCCGGGCGCGATCATGCTCGGCCTGGCGTTCGCATTACTTTCGCTCAACAACGGAATGCTGCCGTTGTGGTTCGCGCTTTGGGCGCTTGTCGGGCTGGCGGCGCTGTTCATCAAGACAACCGTCTGGACGACGGCAGTGTCAAGCGTGTTCACCCGTGGGCGAGGCCTTGCCCTTGCGTTCACGCTGTCCGGCCTCGGCCTCGCTTCATCCGGCGCGCCGATCCTTTCACGGTTGGCGATCGACAATTTCGGTTGGCGCAGCGCCTATGCGATGATCGGGCTGGGCTGGAGCGCGGCGGTCCTTCTGATCCTCTATCTGTTTTTCTTTGACGCGGGCGACCGCAAGCGGCGCAGCATCGACGGTTCGCGGGCCAGCGCGACTTCGCCCGGGGGGCTAACCTTGCGAGAGGCGCTGCGAACAGGATCGTTCCGGATGATCCTGGCCAGCACTCTGTTCCTCAACATCATCATGGCCGGCCTTGCCGTCCATATAAATCCGATCCTCATCAGCCAGGGCCTGACGCCGACGCATGCGGCGGCCGCTCTGGGCATATACGGATTTGCCGGAACATTCGGAAAACTGGGATCGGGCTGGCTGCTGGACCGGTTCCATGGCCGGATCATCGCCCCGATCATCCTGATCGTTCCCGCCCTTGCGGCACTCGTCCTTCTGCAACCGTTGACGATACCGCTGGCATTGGTTGCGGTGTCGCTTGTAGCGCTGGCGTCGGGCGCGGAACTGCAGGCATTGACCTATCTGACGACGCGCTATGTCGGCCTGCGCCATCTTGGCAAGATCTACGGCACGTTCACCAGCATCGTCGCCGCCTGCATCGGCATCGGACCGGTTCTGGCAGGGTATATCTTCGATCTGACAGGAAGCTATCATCTGCTGTTGCTGGGCCTGATCCCGGTCACGCTTGCCTGCAGTTTCATGCTGACCAAGCTACCGCCCTATCCTGAGCATGCGACCGAAAGCGTCTGATGAACAAAAGCAGAGCGGATCTGCCGGATATGTGCAGGGCCTTCAGCGCCTCACCGCCGATTGCCGTAACTGCGACCGGAACATCCTGAAGCCGCTCCCCGCGTCGTCGCCCGAATGCAGACATTCCAAAGCGTCCGGCATGGCACGGCGCGCCATGCCGGAATCGCTTCATCCGATCAGTAGACGAATTCGGTCTTGCGACCGATAACATCGATCTCCCGCGTCGAATGCACAGGCCACATGGGTTCCGGCAAGGCGGCATCGAACTTGTCCAACTCGCGTACCAGCTTTGCCGTCACCTTGGGCAACTTGGCGGACAGATCGGTGCGCTCCCAGGGATCGGCTTCGATATCGTAGAGCCTGGTCTGCTTCCAGTCGAGCGAACGCCACAGCTTGTAGCGTCCATGGCGAAGCGCCTGAACAGGCCTTTGGTCCCAGATGAACGAGCGCTCCTTGGGAGCCGTGCCGGCAAGGGTATCCAGCAGATCGACCCCATCGAGTTCCTCGGGCAGCGTCTTGCCGGGCGAGACAGCCTCGAGCACCGTCGGGACGATGTCTAGCGAGCTGACCGGAGTGGCGATACGCTGGCCCGCCGCGATATGGCCGGGCCAGGACGCCATGAACGGGACGCGCATCCCGCCTTCGAGATATGTGAACTTCCCGCCGCCCCAGGGGTGGGTCTGCGTGCAATAGCCGAATTGGACGGGACAACCGTTATCGCTGAGGAATACGACCAGCGTGTCCTCGCGCAGGCCCTTGTCGTCGAGTGCCTTGAGAATTTGGCCGACCCCTGCATCGAGGGCGTCGATCATCGCCACGTAAGTGCGCCGGGCCGGATCGGCGATTTCGGAATGGCGGTCGTAATAGGTCCGGGGCACCTGCAAGGGCCAGTGAGGCGCGTTGTAGGCCACGTAGAGGAAGAAAGGATCCTTCCCGTCAGCCTTGCGGTCGATGAAATCGACGGCGTGCTCGGTAATTTCCTCGGTCAGATATTTGTGAGGCTGCGCAACCGGCTCCATATCCGGGCCCTGGAAAAGTCGCTGCGCGCCCTCGCGCTCCTTGGGCTGATACTTGTCGAAGGAGGTGGGCGTCGTGACGATGCCCGGCGTATCGGGCGTGGCATAAATGCTCTCGCCCGCCAGAAAGCCGAAGAACTCATCGAAGCCGCGACGGGTCGGATAGAATTCCGGAGTGCTGCCCTGGTGCCACTTGCCGAAAACCGCGGTATCGTATCCCAGCGGCTTGAGCCGCTCGGCCAGCGTGGGCACGTCAACCGGCAGGCCCGCGCCCTTGTCGACCGCGCCGCGTTCGGTGATGTTGTACATAAAGCCGAAAGTCGTCGGGTTGCGCCCGCTGAGCAGACCGGCGCGGCTGACCGAGCAGACCGAAGCCGTCACGTAGCCAGAGGAGAAAGTTGCGCCGGCGGCACCGATTGCGTCGATATTGGGGGTCTGGATCGTGCTCGCGCCGTTGGCCGAAACGTCCGTCCAGGCAAGATCGTCGACAAGGATGACAACCACGTTCGGCCGCGCTTCGGACTGCCTTTCAGCAGGAGCCGCTTTCGGCTGCGGCGGCGCGGCCATGGTCAAGGATGGACTCAGCGTCGTGCCTGCAAGCAAGGCTGCCAGGCCAATCTTCAATGCGCGCATGCAATTCATCTCCGAAATAACGTGTATTCTGGTGCCGGACCGGGGGTCCGCGATGCAGTCAGGCCAGTTCGCCCCCCGCGCGCTCGGCGCGTGCCGCGCGCAGTCCCGACATGCCGATCAGCAGCAGGACAAGCGCCAGGGGCGATGCAACGGCGCAGACAAGTGAAATCGATTCGCCCAGTCGGCTGGGATCGGCGAATACGAAATCGGTCACCATGGCCACGGCCGTAGGCCCGAGAGTCGAACCGATCAGGTTGATCGAGAGCATGTAGATGACCGAGACCTGCGCGCGCATCCCGTTAGGGGTCAGCTCCTGCAGGGCGGCAAGACCACCGCCGAAATTGAATCCGGCGAAGAAGTTCATGCCGCCTATGCCAGCGAGAGCGAGGCCCGCGGTGGGCATCAGCGGGAATCCGACCGTCAGGGGGATGAGCACGGAAAAGCCGATTACCGCTGCCAGCAGGTTGCCGTTGACAAACCCGCGCCGCTGCAGCCAGCTGGCGCAGAAACCTCCGCTCAGAGCGCCCGTGGTCCCGCAGAAGAACACCATCCAGCCGTAGGATGCGCCGATCTCGGAAATCGACATGCCATAACTGCGCTCAAGGAAGGCGGGAATCCAGGCGCCGGTTCCGTTGCCGACAAGAATCATCAGCGAGAAGCCGATGATGATGCCGAAGTAAGCGCGCGCATGGCGCCCGAGTTGCGCGAAGATCTCTCCAAGGCGGGCATGGGTGACCGGCATGCCGGCGCCAGTCCCGCGGCGTCGCGGTTCGCGTACAAGCAACATCGCGAAAGACAACAGCGCGCCCGGCAGGCCGAGCAGCAGGAAGATGATGTGCCAGCCCTTCATCGTTCCCAGGATCGGCACCACGATTTCGCTGCCCGGAGGGACCTGGGCCGCAATCAGGCCGCCCAGGATCAGGGCGCCCGCGCCGCCGAAATAGACGCCCATGTTATAGATGCCCATGGCGACCGCGAGCCGTTCCTTGGGGAAGCAGTCGGCCAGCATGGAATAGGCCGCGGGACTGAGCCCACCCTCGCCCGTACCCACTGCAACGCGCGCCATGAACAGACCCGAATAGCTGCGCACGAGTCCGCAGGCTGCAGTCGCCAGACTCCAGACGAAGATCGAGACGGCAATGATGTTGCGCCGGTTCGAGCGGTCGGCCAACCAGGCCACCGGCACCCCGACAATGACATAGAAAATGGTAAAGCTGAGCCCGTAGAGCAGGCTCATGGCCGTGTCCGATGCTCCCAGGTCTTCCTTGATCGGCTGGACCAGAAGCGCCAGGGCCTGACGATCTACGAACGCAAGCGTGTAGGCCGCCATCAGCAGGAACGCCGCCGTCCACGCCTGCCGTGCCGGGGGCCAGCTTTCCGTGTCCTGGGCCTGCTGGCCGGTTGGGTGGGAAGTGGCGTCCATCAAGATCTCTCCATCGCCGGATCCATCCTCGCGGACCCATGCCTGTTCGTTACGGGCCGGTCGATTCGGCCTAAATTCCAGCGCGCGCAAGGCAAAAGCCCAAATGGCCCGCGCCAATTTGTGTAGCGCTAAATCGCTATCCGCGCTGCGAGGGCTTGTCAATCATCGAAAGGCCAACTTATGGTCGGCATGCATGACAACAGAGACATCAGACCCCCCGGTGGGCCGTACCCGGAAACGCGCGACCAAGGGCGCGACAATGGCTGCCGTAGCGCGGCGGGCCGGGGTATCCGCAATGACGGTGTCCAACGTCATTAACAACAAGGTCAGCGTTCAGCCCGGAACGCGCGAAGCCGTGCTCAAGGCCATAGCAGAGCTCGATTATCGGCCCAATGCCGCGGCGCGGGCGCTGGCCAGTGCCAGCACGCTGCGGATCGGATTGCTGCACCGGGACCAGGACAGCGCACTGCTCAGCGCGATGCTGGTAGGCTCGCTCAAGGCCGCCTCGCGGATCGGCGTGCAGTTGATCATCCAGCCGTACAACCCGGATACCGCGCTCGAAGACATCCTGGAATTTGCCGAATCCGGCCTCGACGGCCTGCTGCTTCCGCCCCCTCTTTGCGAACAGTTCAGCGACAGCGGCCTGAGTGCGCGAATCAATATCCCCGTCGTGGCTATGGCGCCGGGTACATCCCTGCCCGATATCGCCTGCGTGCGGATCGACGACGAGGCGGCGGCTTTCGCGCTTACCTCCAGCCTCATTGTCCACGGCCATCGCCGGATCGCCTTTGTCCTGCTGCCCGGCACACATGTCGGCAAGGCACGTCTGGAAGGCTATCGCCGCGCCCTGCGGGAGGCCGGCATTCCTGAGGACCCGGATCTCATCTGGCAAGCACGCCCGACCTTTTCCGAAGGCCTTGTCCTGGCCGAACGGAAACTGGGAACCGCTGAAAAGCCGGTGGCGCAAGGCCCCTTCACCGCGATCATGGCCGGCAACGACGACATGGCCGCTGCCTTCGTCAACGTAGCACTGCGTTTGGGCAAGCGCATTCCCGAAGATCTTTCCATCACCGGGTTCGATGACACGCCGATCGCGATAAAGATCTGGCCGACCTTGACGACCGTCCGGCAGCCGCTGGCTGAAATCGCGGAGCAGGCTACGGAATTGCTCATTGCCATGCTGCGCAATCCGTCCGCTCAGGGGCCGTCCGCTCAGGGAGCAGTGCCGCGTTTCGTCGATTACAAGCTGGTCGAACGCGCCTCAGTCGCCGACGTTGCCCCTGAGTGATGCGAAAAAGAGCGGCGACGGATCGCGTCCGCCGCCGCTCAATGGGACCCGTGTGGAGGAGAAGATTACACGGGCCCTGGGTGGTCAGTATCGGGCCTGTTCAAGACCGCAGAATGCGTCGACGGGTGAGACGCCGGTGAAGGCAGCTTCGCCGACAAGGCGCTCCACCACCCCCTTCTGGACACTGTCGAGACCGCTGTAACCGTTCACATAAGTTGCAATCTCGGGAGCATCGTAAAGGTAGTACGGCTGCCCCAGAGACACCATGAGTGTCGGGATTTCGGTATTGAAGCGCAGCATCGCCTTGCGCGCACCCCCGTGCAGCTTGATCCAGTCGATATGGATCTGCGCAATGGCGGGCGTCGCTTCCTGGCCGATAAGATAGATGAGGAGATCGGTATCGTCGCGCGTGGGCGGTGCCTCGCTGTCGAATGTGCGCACCTCGAAACCGCGTTCGCGCAAGGCTTCAATGAAAGCGCTGCTGCTGCGCGGCATTGCGCCCGAAACGAAGTTCCATCCCTCCTCGACCACGATCGTCACGCGCTTGTGGCGTGCCGGATCAATCGGCAGCAGGGCCTGGGTATCCTTGACGAGCGTAATGGCCCGGGCGCTGGCCTGATCGACCACCGCCATGTTCCCGGGCTTGCGCAGGACCGCGCGGGCCGCATCGAGCGGCGGCAGAAGTTCAGCAGGTTCGCGGCGATGCAGACCGAGCCGGGCCTTGAGTGAGAGCACCTTGTCGACCGCGGCTTCCAGCCGCTCCTCGCTGAGCAGCCCATGCCGCAAACCGTCCAGCATCAGCTGCTTGTCGGCTGCCGCATCGCGGCTGAACAGGAAGACATCGCATCCGTTCTCGATCACGGCCGGCACCACTTCGGCGCGCTCGCACCACGCATTAAGGCCGCCCATGGCTGTGGCATCGGAGACGATCAGACCGCGAAAGCCCAGTTCCCCGCGCAGGAAGTCGAGGTTCAGCGTTTTCGACAGCGAAGCCGGCTTGAACGCATCGCGGCCGGGATTGCCATCACGCGCCCGGATATATTCGGGCAAGGCGATATGGGCACTCATGACCGCCATTACGCCTGCATCGATCATGGCCCGGTAGATCCGCCCGTAACTGGCGTCCCATTCGTCCATTGCGAGTGTATTGACCGTCGGCACGAGATGCTGATCGCGATCGTCGATGCCGTCGCCGGGCCAATGCTTGGCGGTTGCCGCGATACCTTGCGCCTGCAGTTCCTCGACCAGGACTTTCGCCTGCGCAATGATCGCGTCGACATTCGAACCGTAGGAACGCGTGCCCACGACGGGATTGCGAAAATTGACGTTGACGTCGACGACGGGAGAAAAGGTCCAGTTGAACCCCATCGCCCGGCTTTCAATCGCGATGATGCGGGCAATCCTGCGCGACAATTCGAGGTCATCGGCTGCAGCCAGTCCCAGCTGGTTGGGAACCGGGCAGGCATAGAAGTGGCTGAGCGATCCCCCTTCGATGTCACCGCTGATCAGCGGCGGCACCGCCGAGCGTTCGAAGGCAGCATGCGTGGCGGCCCAGGCCTTCTCGAGGTCGTGCCCGGGAAAGCGGTGGATGCCACCGACCCCAAGGGCACAATGCCGCTCGATTTCATCGATATCGTCGTTGATCGAGCTAAGGACGAAGAGTTGGCCGACCTTGTCCTCGGTCGACAGCTCACCGAGGCGAGCGTCGACCCAGGCCCGATCAGCCGGAGACAGCGCGAGCGGGTCGTCGCTGCCCCCGGCTGCGGGGTTGGAACCATTCACGCAGGCGGTTTCGGGCTTCATCAGAAGCTGAAGGAACCGCGCACGCCCCAGTAACGGTCGGCTTCGCGCAGCACCTGCTGGTAAACGCGCCCGCCGTTGAAGCTGGAGGCAAAGACATTCCCGGTGAAGTTCTTGTCGAACAGGTTCCGGACGAAGAATGCGAGCGAATACCGACCGTCCTTGTCCTCGATGCCAAGTTCGGCATTCACGACGGCATATCCATCCTGGATGGTGTCGGGATTCTGGTCGAGCTGGTACTGGACCCGTGTCTGATAAGTCATGTTCGACTGAACGTAAGTGTCGAAGGGCAGACTGTCGCCCATCGGCACGTACTGCTTGACGAATGCGGTCATGCGGAAGTCCGGCGCGTTGGGCAGGTCTCCACCGGAGAGATCCTGCGCATTGTTGACGCAGCCCTCACCGGCGGTCTGTCCGAAGTAGCACGGGCCATCGGTGTAGCTGTCGATGCGCGCGTCCATGAACGTGCCGCCCAGCGAGATCGTGGTGAGGCTGGTGGGACGCAGGTTCAATTCCAGCTCGATGCCCTTGGTGGAGATCGAACCGGCGTTCAGCAGGTAGAACGAGATGTCGCCCGGCAATTGCGCCTGCGCCTGGTAGTTGTTGTACTTGGTGTAGAACAGCGCGCCGTTGACCGAGACCTTGCGGTCGGCACTCTCGATCTTCATGCCCACCTCGAAGGCGTTCGAAGTCTCGGGGTTGACCGGCTTGTAGGTATCCTGGGCGGCAAAGATCAGGTTAAAGCCCTTGCCCTTGTAGCCGCGGGCATAGCTTGCATAGACGTTGCCCAGTCCGGCGACGTCGTGGCGCACGCCGATCTTGCCGACGACACGGGTGTCGCTGGTCGAACCGCTGAAGTCCGCCGCCGTGCCCGCTGCACCGCCCAAGGCAAGGTCGCCCGGAACTAGGACATTGGCGGGATCGCGGTTGACGGTCCAGTCAAGCTTCTCGTGAAGCAGGCGCACGCCGCCGAACAGCTGCATCTTGTCGGTCAGGTCGATGTTCGTGCTGGCAAAGGCAGCAATGTTCGAATTGGTTGTACCGCCGGTGAACTGGCCGCTGCGCGAAGCGGAAGTGGCCTCCGTCCGGCGCATGAAGCTGGTATCGGCGTCGAGCTTGAACGCAAACGCGCCCAGCAGAATGTCGAAGCCGCCCAGGTCGCCCGACACGAGGCGAAGTTCCTGGGAGTACTGCTTGAGCTCGGTCGTACCGGTGTTGACGTCCCAGAGAGTCACGCCCGGTACCGGCGTCGTCAGCGGGGTATAGTCCGTGTCGCCACGGCCGTGGAAGTTCCACTTGCGGAAGGCCGAGATCGAGACGAGCTGCAGATCGTCGTTGAGCTGATATTCGACCTTGCCCGAAACGCCCCACTGCTTGCTGGTGTTGGTGTTGTTTGCATTGAGGTTCACTTCGCGCAGGTCGGCCGAAGGGACCAGCGGCGCAATCGCGTCGGCATAAGCTTGCGTGTTGACCGAACGCAGCGTCGGCACCGTGTCGTCACGGCCGTTGCTGTAATCGCCGATCAGGGTGATCGTCAGGTCCGAGCTAGGTTCGAAACGGAGCTTGGCGCGCCCGCCCCAGTTGCGATAGCCGCTCAGCCAGCGGTCACCGATGCCGGAGACATTGCGGACAAAGCCGTCATAGTCCTTGTAGAAACCGCTGACGCGATAACCGGCGTTATCGCCGATCGGACCCGAAATGGAGCCGCGCGCCTGCCACTCGCCGCCTTCGGCATAGCTGCCGTCGAAGTGGCCGGTGAGCGTGGAACTGGGAGCCTCGGTCGTTACCGAAATCAGGCCGGCAGAGGAATTCTTGCCGAAGAGCGTCGACTGCGGGCCGCGCAGGACTTCGACGCGCTGGACGTCGACGAGATCCTGGAAACCCTGCCCCGAACGCGCCAGCGGCACATCGTCGATGACGACCGAAACAGCCGGTTCGGTCGCGGCCGAAAAGACGGTCGTGCCGATGCCGCGGATCGAAAGCGAGCTGTTCGACGAATTGCTGCCCTTGGTGAATGTCAGCGAGGGGGCGACACTGGTAATCGAAGCGACGCCATCGGCACCGACTGCGTCGAGCTGTCCGCCCGAAACCACCGAGACGGCGATCGGAACGTCCTGCAACGTCTGCTCGCGCAGACCGGCGGTAACGATAATCTCGGAAGGAACGGCCTGCGTGCCGTCATCGCCGCTGCTGGCGGCGACATCCTGCGCGGCTGCCGGCGCGCCAAGCGCCAGCGCGACAACAAGCGCGCCCATGGAAACAGAAATGCGATTAGCTGGCGAGTAAGCCGTGTTCATAAAACTCTCCCTGCTCAAGCGCCCCTCTTTAGGAGCGCACCGTAATTTAGCGCTACATACCGCAGCCCGAATGCCGCCTTCCGCACGGCTCTCGGCGCGAGCTACTGCGTGATGTAGCGCTACATGTCAACCTGATTCTGCACAGCCCGGGGAATCTTGGTCTCCCGGCAGATGAGACCAGAACCGAACTGAGCACTGTTTGCCCGCAGCGGCAGGTCGAATGTCGCGAACGCTTCAATGTCGAGGCGATTGTCCTCTAGCCCGAGTGGCAGCTGGTCCCAGAACAATACGCGCAGGCCATGGCGCTTTCGCAATCGCTCCTGGAAGGCATGGCGATGAGCCTGATGCCCGGTGCGCGCGAGAAAGGGATCATACCCGCGCTGCTGCAGCCTTCGAGAAGCACATGCACATCGACATTCACGACCGCCTTGTGACGGGCAGGCTCGACTGCCCGCCAGAAAACCTAGTCGCCCTGCTCCTTGAGAAACAGCAGCGCTCCGGCGGCAATCAGGGAGCCCATTGCCATGAGTAGTGACACATAGCCCAGGCCCAGCCCTGCATTGAACAGCAGCCCGGCAACGATCGGGCCGAGCGCAGCGCCGCCGCGGCCGATGCCGATGGCAAAGCCGGTTCCGCCGGCCCGTACCGAAGTCGGGAAGCCCCTGGCGAAAAGCGCGTAGAGGCCAACCACCGCCGCGTTCGTGCAGAAACCTGCCGCCGCGGCCACCAGCGCCAGGCCGCCGAGCGTCGCCTGCCCCTGGCCGAACAGGGAAACCAGAACTGTCGATGCCAGCATGGCCGTGATGACCAGCGCACGAACGCCGAAGCGATAGGTCATCACGCTTAGCAGTGCCGCGCCCAGCAAGCCGCCGACATTGGCCCAGACCAGCACATCGCCGGCCCTTGATGCGACATAGCCCATGTCGACGACGATTTTCGGTATCCACTTGAGGATATAGTAAAAGGTCATGATGTGGCAGAAGTATGCCAGCGTCAGAACGATAGTGACGCGCGCAAGCCCGGGCGCGAAAAGTTGGGCGATGGAAACGCTGTGCGCCTTCTCGGGCGCAGGAGGAAGCGCCTGTGCGATCTCATGACCGAAGCGGCGCAGGGTCGCGTTGATCCGCTCAAGCGCATTGGGACCGCGCTTCTGCGCAAGGTAGCCGATCGATTCCGGAAGCAGAACCCAGGCGATCGGCAGGAACACGCCCGTGATGATCGCGCCGAAGACGAACACATCGCGCCAATGCCCGTCGGCAAGCAGGCCGGTGGCAATCGAACCGCCGATGATCGCGCCCATCGGATAGCCCGCAGCCATGATCGCGACGGCCAGGTTGCGATGACGGTCATTCGAGAATTCGGCAACCAGCGCATTGGTGCAAGCCAGCATCCCGCCGATGCCGAGCCCGGTGGCGAGCCGGATCAGCGAAAGCTCGATGACCGAATTGGCAAGGCTCGCCAGGCCCATGCCGCCAGCCATGACGACGAGACATCCCAGGACTGTCGGGCGGCGGCCGATCCGATCGGCTAAGTTGCCCAGCACCAGCGAACCTACCGCCATGCCGATGAGTTCCATCGACAGGACGAACCCGAGGGCGGCACGGTCGATACCCCACTCGCTGGCGATGCCCGGGGAGGCAAAGCTGATCGCCAGCACGTCGAAACCGTCGAGCGCATTAAGCAGGATACACAGGACTACGGCCGCGATCTGCAGCGGCCGCATCGCGCCGTGCGACAGGATGGACTGGGGATCTCTGGTCATCGTTTCGTTCGATCTCTGGGCAGCGCCGGCTGGGGCGGTTGATGGTCTGTGGTGCGGTCGATGCGGCCATATGCCCTGTCGAGCCATAATGCGGCGAGCATGATTACCGGCACCGGAAGCGCAAGGCTGAGCAGGGCCGTGCCACCGGCAACGTCGTGCATGGTTACGAAACCGATCAGCAGCGGCCCGCAAAGCGCACCGAACCGGCCCAGGCCAAGAGCCCAGCCGATACCCGTTGCACGCAAAGGCAGGGGATAGAACTGGGATGCTGCCGCAATCATGCCTTTCTGTCCGCCGCCGATGCCGATACCGGCCAGCACTGCAGCGATCAGGAACATCGTGCCTCCCTCCCCCGTGTGCATACCCAGCAGCACGATGCCAGCCAGGCCGATTGCGCTTACGCAAACAAGAGCCCGAAAAGGCCCCATGCGGTCCGCCCACCAGATCATCGGGACTGCGCCGAGGGCATTGCCCACCGTGAACAGGTTCGCGGAGGTTACCGCGCTGGAGTAAGTCACCCCCTCGCGGGCGGAAAGCAGCGGCAGCCATCCCTGAACCGCATAGAAAAGGCCCAAGCCGATCGAGCACATGAGCCAGAACAGCAGTGTGCCCGCACGCAAGTGCGGCGCGAAGAGGGAAACCACGGGCCGCGATTGCGGAGCATGGGGCCGCCGTGCGGGAAGCGCGTTCCACAAGAGTGCCGCCGCGATCAGGGCCGCGGGCACAGTCAGGCCCCACGCCGCGCGCCAGCCGTGCAGGGGCACCAGCCAGGCGCTCGCCAGTCCAGCTGCGAGAAACCCGAGGGAGTAGGCCACATAGATTCCGACGACCTGCGCCCCCCGCCAGCGCTGGCTCCCATGCTGGCTGGCGGCCGAGACAGCGCTGGGGAAAGCCGCACCGATGGCAATGCCAAGCAGGACGCGCCCGAGGATCAGGAATTCAATGTTCGGCGCGACGAGGCAGATCCCGGTCGCTCCGGCAAGCACCGTCATGGCGCCGCAGACCACCGGGCGCGCGCCCAGCCGATCGGCAAGAGGTGCAACGAACAGGTAGCCCAGCAAAAGGCCGAGAATGGCCGCGCTGAGCAGCGGGCCGATCAGGCCCTCGGCAATATTCCAGTCACGCACGAGACCGGGCATCGAGAAGCTCAATGTCTGGAATGCGAAACCGCCTGCAAAGAGGGCCATGGCGCAGCCCAGGATGAGCTGGAGACCATGGAATCTACCTTGAAACACCCGGTACTGCGCTCCCGCCGCCGATCCTGCCGCCGATCCTGGCGACAGGCGACGGTCCAGCACTCCGGCCGACATGGCAAGCAGGAATACCGGACCGGCCACGGCGTCAGAACCGCAAGGTCAACATGGTCTTCACGAACAGGTTATCGCCATAACCTGCGCGGCGTAAGACCTTTCCGGCATCGGCATAGTTGACCATGCCGGCCAGGGCGACGTGGGGGTTGAGAGACCAGTTGGCCTTGAGGCGCGCGATGTTCGCCACGTGCCTACCGGCGACGTTCTGCGTGCCCGCATAGGCCTGCGCATTGCCGCGATAGGCCGCATCGTTCTCGTTCGGGCGCCAGTAGGATCCCCACTCCGCGCCCACCTGCAGTTTGCGCGTGGGCGAGAAGCTGATCGTGGGCGCGATGCCCATGGTGTTGATCGCGCCGACGAAGTTGTCGTCGCTGAAAATCACCGTGGCATTGTAGAGGAAATTGAACGAACCCACCTTGCCTGCGGCATCATAGGTTCCCCCGCCCGAAGCGTAGTCGGCATGGAAGCCAAGCCGTGGGGCGCTCTTGCCGCTGCCCAGGGCGACTGACTGGTTGGTGCTCACCGCCCAGGCATCGACACGCCGACCGGCAAAGCGGCCGTCCTGCTTGATCGCCGTCCAGTCGAAGGACAGGTTGCCGCGCGAGCCCCACAGCCGCGCACCATATGTCTCGCGCCGGTCCTTGCCGCTGATCGGGCCAAGCTTCCGCTCGGTGTCCTCGAAATGGTAATAGAACGGATCGAAGAAGATCCGTCCCTTCCCGGCATCGCCCTCGCCGGCAAGCAGGAAGCTGCCGTAAGCGCCGGTCAGCGTCTCGCCATTGCCGATCCCGTCATCGAGGAAGCCGTTGCCCGGATCGGTCGGCTCGAAATAGAACGCACTGAAGCGAAAGCGCTTCCAGTCCATCGACAGCCGCGCGCCGTTCATCGAGACGCGAATGTTGGGATTGTCGCGCGGGCTGATGATGAAACGCGGTCCGTCGAAGAATTCCTGCCGGCCGACCGTGACACGCGCCACGCCCGAAGCGACCGGAGCGCGCACCTCGGCGAAGAGTTGCTGCACGACCAGGTCGTTCTCGAAGTTGGCAAGGTGACGGGTCTCGTTCTTGCCGAAGATATGACCCGATGCGAGTTCGCCATAGACCCGCACCGCCGGACCTATCCTCAGGTCAGCCCCCAGGGTGGTGCGCGAGAGCACTTCGATGCGATCCGTGGAATCGCTTAGCAGCGGCCGCGTCGAAACACTGACGCTGGTGCGCTGGTCGCCGTTCAGCGACAGGGAAATGTCGCCATCGCCATCAAGCGGGATATACTTGAGCGGCGATGCCCAGTCGCGCTTCGCCTTGGGACTGGCCAGGAACCGCCAGTCCTCCGCACCGCGCAGCATCGTATAGTTGGGGCCAGTGCGCGGCCCCTGCCCATCGGCTTGCGCAGGGTAAGGCGATTTCAGCGGGTCGCGCGCCGACGACGCGGCTGCGGCCTTGGCATTCAGGGGAGTCGCTTCGGCGATCGGCTGCGCAGCCGCTTCCTGCTCGCCTCCGGCCGTAGCTGCGAAAGCGCAGCCCGGTACCGTGAGACCGAACATCAGAACTGCGGACAGGCTTCGATCGCGTAGCGGGTGTGTCCGGTTACGCTTCGTCATGTTCCAGGCTTTTCTTATCCGAGCGGAATTTCCATCAGGTCGCGTCCGACCACTATCTCGCCCTTGTAGTGCTTGGCGACTTCGTCGCGCCACATGTCGTCGGTGATCCAATCCATGTCTCCCGGCACGAAGTGGCTGAGCACCAGTTTCTTCACACCCGCGCGCTTGGCGATCATGCCGACCTGCTCGGCTGCGGTATGGCTTTCAAGGATGTGGTTGCGGAATGCCGGTGTCCCGTTGGCGCGCTTCACCAGCGCATCGACACCCGGGACGTAGAGCACTTCGTGCACGAGCACATCGGCGCCCCTGGCGAAATCGGCCAGCGCCGGATTGTAGGCGGTGTCGCCCGAATAGACGACCGAGCCGTAAGGCGTCTCGAACCGGTAGGCGAGGTTCTCCATCGGCGGGTGCGGCGTCGTGAAGGCGGTAACCGTCACGCCATCTGCGGCCATGACCGTGCCCTGCGATTGGCGGAAGTCGTGCGCGCGCACGAAAGTGCCGGGGTGCGGCTTGCCCTCGTCGGCCATGCGGATGCGGATGTCCTCGCGGTTGAGGTGCCAGTAGTCCGCGGCAAGGGCCTCCATGCCCGCCGGACCATAGGCGTCGATCGGTCGTCGCAGCACGCCGGCCGCCCACATGTTGTAAACGAGATTGCCGAATTCGAGTTCGTGATCGGAATGCATGTGCGAAATGAAGATCGCGCGAATATCGGACAGGTTGAGCCCCGCCTTCACGAACTGCGAGGTTACCCCCATGCCGGTGTCGATGACATAGACATTGTCGTCGACAACGAGTGCATTGGCCGGATTCGAGCGTTTGCCGCCGACACGCGGGCCACCCTTGGTTCCCAGCAGGACGAGCTTTGCGCCCTTGGCGGTCCCGGCCTGCGGTCCGACGGCCGGTGCGGCCAGCGACATGGCCGGTGCAGCGATCATTCCGCCGGCAGTCAGGGCCATCGCTGCGCGCAGCATGTTGCGCCGGTTGAGCATGGGCAGGTGCGATTCGGAAAACATCGAATTCCTCTCCTCCACAATGGGGTGCGGCATTGAGCCGGTTGCCAGTGATCTATCATCGAGTGCGAGCCGTCGTCAATACGAATGCGAGTCTTGTTCGGTTTTCTAATGGCTGGACAAGGCAGGCCTGATCGGCGATCCCAAAGGCATGGGCGACGGGGCGGCAAATTTCGATATCGAGGAAAGTCTGGCGAAAGTCGGGGTAATTCCAGCACTTCAGGCACGCAGTCGGACCTTGCGCGATCGCCTGATCCAGGAAGCCCTGGCCATCGCGCGCCAGGTTCCGTTCGACGATGTCAGCATCAATGAAATCTGCGCAGCGGCCGATTGTTCGACCGGCGCATTCTACTCCCGCTTTCCCGACAAGATCACGCTGTTCAAGGCCGTCATGGTCTTCGCCGCTGCCGAGTCGGGCCCCTTGTTGCAGGACATCGTGCGCTTTGCACCTTTCGACCAGATCCTGACGAAGCTGATGGCCCGTCAGGTCGAACGATACCAGCTGCAGGAGACCTTCTTCCGCTCCGCCTTCAAGGTCAGCCTCGATTCGCCCGAGGCCTGGGAACCGTTCCGGCGCAATGCCAACCGGCTCGCCGAGGCATTCCTGGAACGCTTGCGCTCACAGCCGGAGTTCGACCAGGATCGGGTCAATCCCGACCGTGTTCGTTTCGCCTTCCAGGTCATGTACGGGGTGCTCAACAATGCGATCATCAATCGTCCCGGACCATTCCTGATCGAAAGCGAGGACTTTCCCGTCCTGCTTGAGGAGGCGATGCTTTCCACGATGCTCCTGCCCCGCCGGGAACCCTAGATTTTCGCGGCTCCCGCCCGCGCGTTCGGATCAAGACAAGTCGAGAATGCGCCGCGCCTGCACCTGATGCGGCCGGTCGATCATCTTTCCATCCAGCTTCAGGGCCCCTACGCCCGGATTGGCGGCGAAGGCCTCGACGATGGCGCGGGCATCGGCCAGTTCCGCCTCGCTTGGCGTGAAACCGCGATTGATCGTTTCCACTTGAGAAGGATGGATCGCCATCATCCCTGTAAACCCGTCGCGCCTTGCCCGCGCGACATAGGCGGTGAGTTCATCGATGGCATCGATGCGCGGAAAGACGGTCTCAATCGCCGGGACTTGTGCGGCATGGGCGCCAAACAGGCACAGGCTGCGAACCATTTCGTACGGAGCGGTATAACTGCCGTCTTCCTCGCGCGAGGTTGCCGCGCCGATTGCAGCCGGCAGATCCTCGGCGCCCCAGGTTAGGCCCGCGAGCTGAGAGCCGACTTCGCCGTAAGTGCCCAACTGAAACACGGCAGCGGGCGTTTCCGTGGCGATCGGCAGGACCGGCGGCAAAGCCCCCTGCCCTGTCGATACCTGCGCCATCATCGCGGCAAGCCGGCGCACACTCGCCGCCCCTTCGGCCTTGGGTAGGACGATCCCATCCGGCTTTCCGGGCAAAACGGCACCGAGATCATCGGTCGTCACATCGCCGTCGAGCGGATTGACACGCACGAACGTGGGGGCCTTTCGTTCACCCGCCAGCCACGCCGCGATCGCCTCGCGCCCGGCCTGCTTTTTCTCCGGGGCGACCGAATCCTCAAGGTCAAGGATCAGCGCATCCGCACCGCTTGCGGCCGCCTTGGCAAAGCGCTCGGGCCGATCGGCCGGCACGAACAACAAGGAACGCAGTTTCATCGCATTCTCCGCATGGTCTCGGCCAGTCTGGTTGCACCTGCGCTCAGGCGCCGATCAATTCCCGCCCGATCAGCATGCGCCTGATTTCATTGGTTCCCGCACCGATGTCGAGCAGTTTTGCATCGCGCATCAAGCGTTCGACCGGCCAGTCCTTGGTATAGCCTGCCCCGCCCAGCGCCTGAACGGCCTCAAGCGCGGTCTTCATGGCATTCTCCGAAGCCAGCAGAATCGCCCCGGCAGCATCGAAGCGCGTCGTCTTGCCCGCATCGCAGGCGCGCGCCACCGCATAGACATAGGCCCGCGCACTGTTGAGGGCGACGTACATGTCCGCAATCTTCGCCTGCATCAGCTGGAATGCCCCGATCGGCTTGCCGAACTGCTTGCGCTCACGCACGTAGGGCAGCACCACGTCGAGGCAGGCCTGCATGATGCCAAGCTGGATGCCCGAAAGCACCGTGCGCTCGTAATCCAGTCCCGACATCAGCACGCCGACGCCGCCGCCGACCGGCCCCATCACGTTCTCTTCCGGCACCTCGCAATCGTCGAAAACCAATTCGGCCGTGGGAGATCCCCGCATGCCGACCTTGTCGATCTTCTGACCGATCGAGAAGCCCTTGAAGTCCTTCTCGATCAGGAACGTCGTGATCCCGCGCGAGCCTTCGCCGGTCTTGGTATAGACCACCAGGGTATCGGCGTAAGGTGCATTGGTGATCCAGAACTTGGTGCCGTTCAGGACATAGCGGTCGCCCTTCTTCTCGGCCTTCAACTTCATCGAAACGACGTCGGAGCCTGCGCCCGCCTCTGACATTGCCAGGCTACCGACATGTTCGCCCGAGATCAGCTTGGGCAGGTAGCGCGCCTTCTGCTCCTCGTTTCCCCAGCGCCGGATCTGGTTGACGCACAGGTTCGAATGCGCGCCGTAGGACAGGCCGATCGAGGCGGAGGCCCGGGCGACTTCCTCCTGCGCCACGACATGTTCGAGATAGCCCAGGCCGAGGCCGCCCCACTGTTCTTCAACCGTGATGCCATGCAGGCCGAGTTCGCCCATCTGCGGCCACAGCTCGCGCGGGAACCAGTCCTTCTCGTCGATCTCGGCGGCCAGTGGCGCGATCCGGTCAGCAGCAAAGCGCCGAGTGGTCTCGCGGATCATATCGGCGGTTTCGCCCAGGGCAAAATCGAAATCGGTCATCGCTTCTCTCCTTGCCCTGCCTGATAGCGCGGATCGGTGCATAGGAAAAATTGAACCTACCCCAACAACATCATTAGCACTATCTATATACGGCCAGTCCGCCGCCGGAGCCTGCCCGTGCTTGATCGTTATCTGCTTCGCTATTTTCTCGCCGTTGTCGACCAAGGCAACTTCTCCCGTGCGGCAGTACATTGCAATGTTTCTCAGCCGACCCTGTCCGTGGGCGTCGCAAAACTCGAGCGCCTTCTCGGCCACGCGCTGTTCGTGAGATCGAACCAGCGGGTGGAACTGACCGATGCCGGATCGCGGCTTCTTGCCCACGCCCGCAGGATCGAGCGGGAATTCAACCTGGCGCAGCAGGCAATGGAACCGGCGAGCGCCCTGCCCTCGCTGCGGCTCGGCGCACTGTCCAGCATCCCGGCGGGCCCCATCGCCGCCGCCATCGCGGGGGTGCGACCGCAGGAGACCTATCGGTTCGAACTCGTGTTCGGAAGCGAACGGGAACTGGCCAGCCAGCTCGCAAAGGGACGTATCGACCTGGCCCTAACACTCGTCGACAGGGGCGCCGAGCGCTTTCTCGAACGCCGGATCCTGAACGAAGGCTACGTATTGGCCATGCCGCGGAAACATGCCCTGGCCGGCATGGAAGCGATCGATGGAGAACAGCTTGTCGGTGAAGTCATGATCGTGCGCCGTCATTGCGAAGCCCTATCGGACGTCAGCCGGCATTTCACCGAACGGGGCGTCAGGCCGCATTTCTCACTGCGCTCCACCAATGATGAACGGGTTCTGGAGATGGTAGCCGCCGGGCTTGGCATCACGGTCATGCCCGAGAGCTATGTCCACCAAGGCGTTGCGAAGCCGCGCCTGTCCGGTTTTTCGGATCGGCGGACGGTCGGCTGGATGGCGGGCCACCACGCCGAGCATCTGCTTGCCGGTCCCGGAGATCTCATCGCCGCCATCGAAGCCCAGCTACATCGCACCCATGAGCTTGCCTGAACGGTCAGGCCAGGGCAGCACAGGCGCAGGGACGGGCTCTCAATGACATTGAGTCAAAGAGGGTGTATAGCTATTGGAAGTTAGCTATACAATTTTTCCCATCCCAATGAAGTAAAAGGTTTTTATGGGCGAGTTTGAAGGCAATTCCCCGGAAATCGATCCCGCGGTGCTTGGCGCACTGTACCTTGGCAGGGTCCAGGCGTCCTTGTCCCAGGCCAGCGACGGCACATTGCGCGTCCTTGCCGGTCGACTGATCCGCGAATGCCTCGTGACCGCGCTGCGCCAGGAAGGACATTCCTTCACCGACGAGCGTTTTTTCGACTGGTTTGCCGGTCTGAGCACGCTTTCGGATGTCTCTGCACACAAGCTGCGCGCACCTCGTTCCTTGTGCCAGGCCATCCTCACCGAATTCCAGCACAATCCCTGGAGGCAGCTGGCTGAGGCTTCACAAAAGCTGGCAGACGCTTTCCTTGCCCCGGTCGATCTCAATGCGAACGAAGGTCACGAAGATGCGCATGCATTGATTGCCGAGGCCCGCGCCCTGATCGCCGAGATCGCCGAGATCGCCGTGCCTGATACCGACTTGCCTTTTGGCCCGCTGGCCGCGCTTTTCACTGCAGCCCGTCAGTCGCCGCGCTTCTCGAGGCAGGAACGCGGGATCGAACTGATCAGGGGGCCGCGATCGAGCATTGCGGTAGAGACCAGTGAGCATGCCCACTCGCGCTGGGCACTGGACATTCTGGCGGGCACTTACCTTTCGCCGCTGCGCGGCCTGCCTCTCGCCGCCCCGCTGCCTGGCCTCCTCACGTTCAAGGAGGCTACGTCCGATCCCTTCGATGACGACCTTACCTTTTCCCATCACCCTTCCCTCCTGGACCGGGATGCCTTCGCGGCGCTTCGCGATGCGCTTTGGTCTCTCGACCGCCGACTCATCGAAGCGAGGGCGGACGCTGAGCTCATTCGGGAAGGGCTTCAGGGCCGGCGTTCGAACGGCCGCGCCGGTGATGTTGCTTATTACCTTGCTGGCTTCGGTAAGTTGCGCGGCGCCCAGATCGAAAGGATCATCGGCGCGTCGCGCCTGGGCGTGCGCACGATCATGGCGACGCTCTCGCAGTCCGGGGTGGTCAGAGGCGAGACGTCGCGCAATGCAGCCACCATGTACAGGTTCGCCCCGCTCGAGGCCGATCAGGCCGGCCTTGTTCCCGACAAGCGCGAGTTTGCCTTTTCGCCCGAAGCGATCGACGACTTTGAATCCTCCATGGGCGCCATAGACGATTTGCTGCGGCGCATTTCACCTGAAGCGTTGGACGATGAAGACTAACCGATGGCTGCCGGGACAGGCTGCTGATCTGCCTGACCCGGGAGCTCTGCCTATTTTTTAGGCGCGCCAGAAGGCCGCAGAGCGCAAAATCGACAACTTCATGACCTTTTCACCATATAACGAAGCCCTGCGCTCCTGCGGCCCCGTGCTGCGATTTTTCCGCACCAACACCGCCGAACGCCAGCCGTCAGGGTATTTGAAGCCCCGCTCGGTTCCCGGAAACAAGCAGGGGCCGGTTTGCAGTGCAAACCGGCCCCTCGGCTCATTCCAATCTTATCGGGATGCGTTGCCAGCAGATGTGCCGCGCCTGCAGCGCGCTTCCTTCTTTCCAGTCACTCCTCGAGCAGGCCGCGAATGGCTTCGAGCATCTCATCGCTCGTCGCACCCGAGCGCGGAAGTATCTTGAGATTGAGCCCTCCCCGGGCCGGACGCGAATAGCGCAGCATCGGCTTGCCCTTGCGCGTCTTGAGCAGTTCTTCCTTCGCGCTCTTCTTCGATGTTGCGACGGTTGCCTTGACCAGGCGCTTGGCAACTTCCGGTCCGGTCAACCGGACGCCCAGATCGTTACGCTCGGCAATGATGGCACGACCTTCGGCAGCCATAAACGCGAGGGCCCGCTGATCGCCGGTCAGAGGCTTGAGGTCGCGGGCGACACGCACGGTGATGTCATGCGTATCGGCAAAGACGTTCACGATCTCGCTCGGCAAGCGCGCAACGTCCAGCAAGCGGGTGAGCCACGAGCGAGAGATCTTGAGGTGCTCTGCCATCTCGCTCTGTGAGCCGTCGTAGAATTCATCCAGGGCGCGCAGATATTCATTCGCCCTCTCCCAATCCGAGATGTCCTTGCGCGACCGGTTCTCGATATCGGAGACGCGAAACGCCTCCTCGTCGGACACGTGCTGGATGGTGACAAGATACTCGTACTCGGGATGGTGGTGCTCGCGCAGCCATTGCACGGTCCACCACCTGCGCACGCCGGCGATGATCTCGTAGTCGAATTCCGGGTCGTCATGGAGCTTGCGGACGATGGCCGGGATGCGCTGCTTCTTGGCGGATAGAAACGCATCAATTAGGTCGCGGCAGGTCTCCTCGTTGAGGTGATCGACATCGCGATTGTGCAGTCGCCAGGGCCTGCAGCGAGCCGGGTCGACCCACTCGGTGCGGTCGGTGACCACTTTGCCCGAAGCGAGACGGGCAAGTGTCTGGCTGCGACTGGCCATGATGCTTTCAGCCGGCGCCGAGACGTCGAGTTCGCTATCGTCCAAGCCTTCCGTGAGGCTGCTGCCGAAGCCCCGATTGCCTTTAGCCATGATCCATTTCCTGCCTTTTGCCGCCATATTCATGGTCGAGTTGCCACGTGGCAACAAGCCCACCTTCACCTTCGCCAATGCTCTCGTTCGAACCACTCATGGCGAAGTTCATACCCCGCGCATGAGCCGCCTTGGGGGCACCCTGCCCTCGAGTTGCCACGTGGCAACCGGTCACGTCATATGCTCCGCGCGGCTCGCCCACGAGCGCAGAACATCCTGCTCGATGTCATGGCAGACATCGCCGAGAAACTTGACGCAGCGGTTGTGCACCTCATGGGAAGTCACCGGTCTGTCGAGCTCGAAAACCGTCTTCATGCGTGAGCTGGCATTGTCGATCTCGGCACTGGTCTTTAGCACCGAGTTGATCATCGAGCCTCCAAACACCTGCCGCATCATCGAGAGAATTTCCCGGTGCATCGACTTGCTCTCGTCGACACGGCTGCCAACCAGGCGAATGAAATTATAGGCCGGCTTGACCCTGCCACCCAGCTTCTCGAGCTGGTGCATCGTCGTGCGAGCCATGTCGATGAACGAGACTGTCGAGGCAAAGTCGATGACGCTCGGCGGCATCGGAATGACCATCGCGTTGGCCGCCTGAAGCACGGCCATGGACACCATGCCCAGCGCCGGCGGCGGGTCCATGATGACGATGTCATAATCGTCCACGACACTGTCGATGGCCTGGGCAATGAGATCGATGATATCGAAGCTCTGGTGCTGCGCGAGGTAGCCCGCGATCTCGTACTCCAGATTGTAGAGCTTGAGGTTCGCCGGAATCAGATCGAGCCCGAAGAAATGCGTCTTGCGGATGATCGAACGCACGCCGAGCAGTTCGGGATTATGGAAGTGCCCATAGAGAGTGTCATCCTCGCCAAGGTCGACGTCGGGCCGATAGCCGAACATCATCGTCGAGCTGGCCTGGCTGTCGCAGTCGATGAACAGCACGCGGTAGCCGCGGATGGCGAAATGTTGGGCAAGGTGCAGGGCGATCGTGGACTTGCCGACGCCGCCCTTGAAGTTCGACACCGAAATGATCGCCGGCGTATCGGTCGGCTCGCGCCACGGCCGCGTCCCGAAGACCTCGCGCATGTGATCGAGTTCCTGGAGAGTATATTGCACGCGGTGACCCGAGGCGGTCCGGTCTCGCGGCGGCAGCCTCCCGTCGCGCTCGGCCTCGCGAATGGCAGAAGCTGTTCGACCGACGAGCGAGGCTGCTTTTGAAATGGGGAAGGAGGGCCCGACCTTGTGACCGGTTTCCGGATCGAGTGCACCGTCCCTGATCCGTTTCAGGATGGTCAGGGCCTTCCTGTGCAGCAGGCCAAGGCCGTCATTGGTCAATTCGTCAGGCTGAATTTCAAGACTGGGATGGGTCGCCAT